>NZ_JBIWLU010000021.1:0-45423 GCF_044766365.1 Streptomyces sp. NPDC102279
GGAGGCCGGGCGCGCCGACAGCGCGCTGGGCGGCCGGGGGGGGGGGGGGGGGGCGGGGGGGGGCGGGCGGGGGGGGGCGGGGGGGGGGGGGGGGGGGGGGGGGGGGGGGGGGGGCCGCCCCCCCCCCCCACCCCGGTGCGGCCCTGGGCGGCGCGTACGGCCAGGGGCAGCAGGAAGTTCGGGGTGTGGCGCGCTCCGGCCAGGGCGCGCAGCGTGGCCTCCCAGTCGAGGACCGGGGAGTCCAGGATCAGGCCGGAGATCCGCTCGCGGAGTGCGGAGTGGGCGGCGGCGCGCAGCGCCATGGTGGCGCCGGTGGACCAGCCGTACAGGATGATCCGCCGGGCGCCGTATCGCACGGCGTAGCGGATGGCCGCGTCGAGGTCGCGCCACTCGGTCTCGCCGAGGTGGTTCAGGCCGTCCGGGGAGCGCGGGGCGCCGAGGTCGCCGCGGTAGGCGAGGTCGAGCACCGGGAAGTGCCGCTCGTTCAGGAACCTCATCACGTTCATCGGGTGTTCCCGGGTGGCGCCCAGGCCGTGCACGGTGATGATCCAGGTGTCGCGCACGGCCGGGACGAACCAGGCGGGCAGTGCGCCGAGTTCGCCGGGTACGTCGACGTCGGCGTGCTCCAGGCCGAGGGCGGACTGCGGGTCACCGACGTACAGGTTCGGGACGAGCCAGACCTTGTCGCCGGGTTCCAGGGAGCCGTGGGTGACGCTGTCCAGTCGGCGGACGACGGTGTCGGCGGTGTGCGGGGTGGCGTCCTGGACCGGGCCGACGACGGCGTGGGTGCCGTCGCCCGCGAGGCCGTAGGTGCCGGGGCGCCGCGAGGCCAGGGCGCGGGTCAGGGTGATCCCGCCGGCCGTCGTGGCGTGCACGGTGAGCCGGGGTTCGGTGGGCAGGGGCTTGCCGGGACGCGTTTTCAGCGCGGCGTCGCTGGCGAACCGGCCCGCGGCCACGGAGGCCGCGCCGGCGGCTGTGGCGACGGCTGTGGCGACAGTTACGGCCGCGGCCGTCGCTCTTAGGGTGCGCACCCGACCAGTCTCCCGGTGGAGCCCGCCATCGGCCAGTGGGAGGGGGCCGGCGGTGACGGCCCTCTCGGGAGTGTTCTCGCGGCGGCCGGTTCGTCCCGAGGGTTCTTCCGGCCCTTGGGTCCCTCGCCTCGCGGCCGGTCCGGATCCGCCCGGTGCGAGGCCTCGTGCGTGCTCCTCGTGCGTGCTCCGCGCACGCGTCCGCCCGGTGCCGCGCAGGCCCGCTAGCCCTGCTGTCCGTAGCCGCGCAGGCGGTCCCCGGCCTCCTGGAGCCGGGCGGGTGAGAGCAGGTGGGGGGTCAGGCCCGGGACCGAGGAGGACAGGAGCCAGACGCGGCACATCCACTCCAGTTGGGCCGTGCGGTCGTAGGCCTGGTCCAGTGAGGCTCCGTGGGCGAGCGTGCCGTGGTTCTGCAGGAGGCAGGCGGTGCGGCCGTCGAGCGCCCGGAGCACGTTCGCGGCCAGCTCCGGGGTGCCGTAGGTCGCGTAGTCGGCGACGCGGACCGGGCCTCCGAGCGCACCGGCCATGTAGTGGATCAGGGGCAGTTCGGGGACGAGGGCCGACACGGCCGTGGCGTGCGCGGCGTGGGTGTGGACGATGGCCCGGGCGTCGGTCTCGCGGTAGACGGTGAGGTGCATCGGCAGCTCGCTGGTCGGACGCAGTGACCCGAGGACCCGGCGGCCGTCGAGGTCGACGCCGACGGCGTCGGAGGGGTTCAGCCGGTCGTAGGGCACGCCGGTGGGGGTGACCAGGACGGTGTCTCCGACGCGGACGGACACGTTCCCCGAGGTTCCGACGACGAGCCCGTCGGCCACCGTGCGGCGGGCCGTCGCGACGAGCTCGTCCCATGCCGCCGCGATCACGGCGTCCCGCCCCTCCCCCGGGACGTCAGTGGCCTCGGTGACCGCGGCCGGCGGGTCGTCCCGCGCGTCACCGCGCTGGAGTCGTTCACCGTGCACGTCAGCCGGGTAGCGCCCGGCCTCATCGCGCCGGTCCTGCCCGTCACGCCGATCCGTCATCCGTGCGTCCTCCCGTCGTCCCGCCCGCATGGCCCGCGGCGCTTGAGCTGTCCGTCTGCCGTCCCGTCCGTCGCCTCGCCGGTCCGTTCGGGCATGCCGCGATCCTGCCAGTCGACGGCGTCAACGCCCCGCGGGCGAACCCACTTCGGAGCGAACGGCGTCCGCGCGCTCGGGAGCCCGGGCACCTGCTCGTGTTCCGTTCGTCACGCCTTGCGCGGCGAGAGAAGGAGATCAGAGGAGATCGGAGGAGATCGGAGGAGATCGTGCGAGATCGACCGGTATGGGAAGCGTCACCCGATATTCGAGTAGCCTCCGGGGGTTTGCCGCGTACGCAGCCGTTCCGGGGGGACGACGCATGGCCCGTGATCACCATCTGTTCCGTCGGCGCGCCCGGGCCGTCGTGACCGCCGTCGCGGCGGCGCTCACCGTCGGGGGTGCCGCTCTCGCCGCCCTCCCCGCCCCAGGCCCAAGCACCCGCCCGTCCCGATGCCGAGCCCCGGTCCCAGAGCCCGAGCCGGCCCGCCGCCGGCGTCGAAGGGCACGACGTCTCCTCGCATCAGAGGGACGTCGACTGGCGGAGCGCGGAGACGAAGGGCGCCCGGTTCGTCTATGTGAAGGCGACCGAGTCCACGGCCTACCGCAACCCCTACTTCGCCCGTCAGTACGACGGAGCGGGAGCGGCCGGCCTGCTGCGGGGCGCCTATCACTTCGCGCTGCCGGACACGTCGTCCGGCAACGCCCAGGCCGCGTACTTCGTGCGCAACGGCGGAGCCTGGCGCGCGGACGGCCGGACGCTGCCGCCCGCGCTGGACATCGAGTACGACCCGTACGCCCGGCGCCGCGCCTGCTACGGGCTGAGCCCGGCCGCCATGGTGCGCTGGATCAAGGACTTCAGCGACGAGGTCGAGCGGGAGACGGGCCGGACGCCGGTCTACGCGACCACGCACTGGTGGAACACCCGCACCGGTTCCAGCCGCGCCTTCGCCGCGCGGCACGCCCTCTGGCCGGCGCGCTACGACGCGGCCGCCCCGGGGGTACTTCCCGCAGGCTGGTCCACCTGGACCTTCTGGCAGCACGACACCACCGGCAGCGTGCCGGGTGACCAGGATCTCTTCCACGGGTCCCCGGCCGGTCTCGACCGACTCGCGCGCGGCTAGCGACCCGTCCTGGAGCCCGACATTCCGCCTCCGTTCGAACCCCGACATCTCCCCCGGAGACAAGCGGAACGCGGATTCGCCGTTCGGGACACCACAAAGCCCGACCCAGTTCACCTTCCGTTCATCCAGGTTGCTTACGGTCCACCTGCCACTGACGTCCAACAGAAGCCTGGGTAAATGGAACACATCACGCTCCTCCTCGGAATCGTGATCGTTACCGCTCTCGTGTTCGATTTCACGAACGGTTTCCACGACACCGCCAACGCGATGGCCACCACCATCTCGACCGGCGCACTCAAGCCCAAGGTCGCGGTGGCCATGTCCGCCGTGCTGAACCTTGTCGGCGCCTTCCTCTCGGTGGAGGTCGCCAACACGATCTCCAAAGGCCTCGTCGACGAGTCCGGCATCCAGCCCGAAGTGATCTTCGCCGCCCTGGTGGGCGCGATCCTCTGGAACCTGGTGACGTGGCTCATCGGACTCCCGTCCAGTTCTTCGCACGCCCTCATGGGTGGCCTGGTCGGCGCCACCATCGCCTCGGCCGGCACCGGCGCGGTGCACGGGGACGTCCTGGTCGGCAAGGTGCTCATACCCGCCGTCGCGGCCCCGATCGTGGCCGGTCTGGCCGCGATGCTGGCCACCCGGCTGTCGTACAAGCTCAGCAGCAACGCCGGTGGCAAGGCCACCGAGAAGGGGTACCGCGCCGGCCAGATAGCCTCCGCGGGCCTGGTCTCGCTGGCCCACGGCACCAACGACGCGCAGAAGACGATGGGCATCATCACCCTGGCGCTGGTCGCCGGTGGCGCCGTCGCCCCCGACTCCGACCCGCCGGTCTGGGTCATCCTCTCCGCCGGTCTCGCGATCGCGCTCGGCACCTACTGGGGCGGCTGGCGCATCATCCGCACCATGGGCAAGGGCCTGACCGACCTCCAGCCGCAGCAGGGCTTCGCCGCCCAGACCAGCGCCGCGACGGTCATCCTCGCCTCCGCACACATCGGCTTCTCCCTCTCCACCACCCACGCCGTCTCCGGCTCCGTGATGGGTGCGGGCCTCGGCCGCAAGGGCGGTGTGGTCCGCTGGTCCACCGCCACCCGGATGTTCGTCGCCTGGGCGCTCACCCTGCCCGCCGCCGCATTGGTCGGCGCGCTCGCCGAGTGGGTCACCGGCTTCGGCGCCTGGGGCACCACGCTCGTCGCCGTCTTCCTGGTCGCCTCCAGCCTCGCGATCTGGCGCCGCTCGCGCCGCGAGGTCATCGACCACACCAACGTGAACGCCGAGGAGCCCGCCGGCGTGGTCACCACGGCCATCGCCGCCGTCACCCCGCCCCCGGCCGGCACCGTGACCGACGAACTCACGGCCACCATCCCCGCACCCGCCGAGCCCACGGCGAACCCGTCGGCGCCGTCGCGCGTGGCCTGAGAACCGAAGGAAGAAACAGCATGCACATCGACTGGTCAGCCCTCGGGTCCGTCTTCGGGGTCAGTCTCGGAGCCACCGTCGTCCTCGTCGGCCTCTTCACCCTCGGCGTCGCCGGACTCTCCAAGAAGGAGTCGGGCCAGGGCGGTTCCGCCGTCGCGGCGGCCACCGGCGCCTACGTCTGCTTCGCGGCCTGCGCCGCGGCGGTGGCGTACGGCATCTCACTGATCATGAGCAAGTAACCCGGCACGAACGGCCCCGAACGGGCCGTTCTCGGGCAGCACTTCACCTGGGGTGCGGGACGGATCTCCGTCCCGCACCCCAGTGCTGTGTGGGGCTTCGCACACTCTCCCTCCGCAGGTCAACAGCAAGTTGACGGCCGTTCTCACCCCGTGGTGGACTGCCGGAGCCAAGTACGGCGGCATGAGAGGAAGCCGGTGCGAATCCGGCGCGGTCCCGCCACTGTCATCGGGGAGGAAACTCCCCGGGAGCCAGGAACTCTCGCCGCCGGTCTCGTCGAACCAGGGCGTGGACACCCTGAGTGAGGACATATCGCCATGCGCGGCTGCCTGTTGCCGGTCCTGACGTCCGTGAGAGTTCTGCCGCACCCCACGGCGGGCTGACCCCGTGCGGGCCGATCGCGTCTTCGCGTACGGTGCCGCCGCCGGCCTCCTCGGCGACCTGCTGCTCGGCGATCCCCGCCGGGCCCATCCGGTCGCCGCGTTCGGCCGGGCTGCCGGGGCCGTCGAGCGAACCCTGTGGCGTGACCACCGCGGGTGGGGCGCGCTGCACACAGCCGTGTGCGTGGGCGGTGCCACCGGCCTCGCCGCGCTCGCCGGCCGTTCCCTGCGTTCCTCGGGCGCCGCGTCCGTCGCCCTGACCGCCGCCGCCACCTGGGCCGTCGTCGGGGGGACCTCACTCGGCCGTGAGGCACGGGCGATCGGCGGCGCGCTCGCGGCCGGGGACATCGACGTCGCGCGGGAGCGGCTGCCGCATCTGTGCGGGCGCGACCCGCAGGCGCTGGACGCCGACGGTGTCGCGCGGGCCGTCGTCGAGTCGGTCGCCGAGAACACCTCCGACGCGGTGGTCGGCGCTCTGGTCTGGGGTGCCGCCGCCGGTGTGCCCGGACTGGTCGCCTTCCGCGCCGTCAACACGCTCGACGCGATGGTCGGGCACCGGTCCCCCAAGTACCGCCGCTACGGCTGGGCTTCAGCACGGCTCGACGACGTCGCCGGCTGGCCCGGAGCCCGGCTGACCGCCGCCCTCGCGACCGTGGCCGGGCCCGACCCGCGGGGCGCCGCTCGGGCCTGGCGGGCCGACGCGCGCAGGCATCCGAGTCCCAACGCCGGTCCGGTGGAGGCCTCCTTCGCCGGCGCGCTCGGCGTGCGGCTGGGCGGGACCCTCTCGTACGGGGGCCGGGTCGAGCACCGGCCCGTGCTGAACGACACCGGGCGCCCCGTCCGGGTCGCCGACATCGAACGGGCCGTACGGCTCTCCCGTCGCGTCGGCTGGCTGGCCCTCGGCGTGAGTGCGGCCGGACGCGTACTGCTGACCAGGAAGGGACGTACGGCATGAGCGGCGGACTGCTGATCGCCGGAACCACCTCCGACGCGGGCAAGAGCGTCGTGACCGCCGGGATCTGCCGGTGGCTGGTGCGCCAGGGCGTGAAGGTCGCGCCGTTCAAGGCGCAGAACATGTCCCTGAACTCGTTCGTCACGCGGGAGGGCGCCGAGATCGGACGGGCGCAGGCCATGCAGGCACAGGCCGCCCGCGTGGAGCCGACGGCGCTGATGAACCCCGTGCTGCTCAAACCGGGCAGCGACCGCACCAGTCAGGTCGTCCTGATGGGAAAGCCGGTGGGCGAGATGAGCGCCCGCGGGTTCTTCGGGGGGCCGCCGGACCCGCGGTCGGCCGGCGCGTCCGGCGGAGACACCCCGCACGGGGGCCGTCGGGAAGCACTGCTCGGGACCGTTCTCGACTGTCTCGCCCAGTTGCGGGGCACGTATGACGCGGTGATCTGTGAGGGGGCCGGCAGTCCGGCCGAGATCAATCTGCGGCGCACCGACATCGTGAACATGGGTGTCGCGCGGAACGCGGGGCTGCCCGTGCTCGTCGTCGGCGACATCGACCGGGGCGGGGTGTTCGCCTCGTTCTTCGGAACCGTCGCCCTGCTGTCGCCCGAGGACCAGGCGCTCGTCGCCGGGTTCCTCGTCAACAAGTTCCGCGGCGACGTCGGGCTGCTGGAACCCGGGCTCGACATGCTGCACGGTCTCACCGGGCGCCGCACCTACGGGGTGCTGCCCTTCCGGCACGGGCTGGGGATCGACGAGGAGGACGGGCTGCGGGTGTCGCTGCGCGGCACGGTCCGTGAATCGGCCGTCTCCTCCCCCGTCGGAGAGGACATCCTGCGGGTCGCCGTGTGCGCGGTCCCGCTGATGTCGAACTTCACCGACGTGGACGCGCTGGCCGCCGAACCGGGCGTCGTCGTGCGCTTCGTGGACCGGGCGGAGGAGCTGGCCGACGCGGACCTGGTCGTCGTGCCGGGGACCCGGGGCACCGTGAAGGCGCTGGCGTGGCTGCGCGAGCGGGGCCTCGCGGACGCGATCGCCCGCCGGGCCGCCGAGGGGCGCCCGGTGCTGGGGATCTGCGGCGGCTTCCAGCTCCTCGGGGAGCACATCGAGGACGAGGTCGAGTCGCGGGCCGGGCAGGTCGACGGGCTCGGACTCCTCCCCGTCCGTGTGCGGTTCGCACGGGAGAAGACCCTGACCCGGCCGGCCGGCGAGGCCCTCGGCGAGCCCGTCGAGGGGTACGAGATCCATCACGGTGTCGCCGAAGTGACCGGCGGTGAGCCCTTCCTGGACGGGTGCCGGGTCGGCGCCGTCTGGGGCACGCACTGGCACGGCTCCCTGGAGTCGGACGGTTTCCGCCGGGCCTTTCTGCGCGCGGTGGCCGCCGCCGCCGGCCGCCGCTTCGTACCGGCGGCCGACACGTCGTTCGCCGCGCTGCGCGAGGAGCAGCTCGACCGGCTCGGCGACCTGATCGAGGAACACGCGGACACGGACGCGCTGTGGCGACTCATCGAGTCGGGCGCGCCGCAAGGACTGCCTTTCATCCCACCGGGAGCGCCCGCATGAGCACAGTGTTGTTGTTGTCGACCGCCGACACGGATCTGCTGGCGGCCCGCGCCTCCGGCGTCGCCTACCGGATCGGCAATCCGACCCGGGTGGACGTCGTGGACGAACTCCCCGCGCTCGCCCGGGGCGCCGACCTCGCCGTCGTACGGCTGCTCGGCGGCAAGCGGGCCTGGGAGGACGGACTGGCCTTCCTGAAGGCGTCCGGCATCCCCACCGTGCTGCTGGGCGGCGAGTCCGTCCCGGACGCCGAGCTGATGGCCGAGTCGTCGGTGCCCGCCGGGGTGGTCGCGGAGGCGCTGCGCTATCTCGTCGAGGGCGGCCCGGCCAACCTCGCCGAGCTGGCCCGGTTCCTCTCCGACACCGTGCTGCTGACGGGTGAGGGGTTCGAGGAGCCGCACAAGACCGCGGAGTTCGGGGTCCACGGCGAACGCGCGTTCGTCGAGGGCCGGCCGACCGTCGGCGTGCTGTTCTACCGGGCGCACGAGCTGT
Source organism: Streptomyces sp. NPDC102279 (assembly GCF_044766365.1). NCBI lineage: Bacteria > Bacillati > Actinomycetota > Actinomycetes > Kitasatosporales > Streptomycetaceae > Streptomyces > Streptomyces sp. NPDC102279. The sequence continues at coordinate 8,241 of NZ_JBIWLU010000021.1, forward strand.
CCGGGAACACCGCGTTCGTCGACACGCTGTGCGACGCGATCGAGGAGCGTGGGGCCAACGCCCTTGCCGTGTACTGCGGTTCGCTGCGCGACGCGGACGCGGGCCTGTACGAGATCCTCGCCCGGGCCGACGCGCTCGTCGCCACCGTCCTCGCGGCGGGCGGCACGCACGCCTCGCAGGCGTCCGCGGGCGGCGACGAGGAGGCCTGGGACATCGGGGCCCTCGCCGACCTCGACATCCCCGTCCTGCAGGGGCTCTGCCTGACCTCGTCGAAGAGCGCCTGGGACGCGTCCGACGCCGCGCTGTCCCCCATGGACGCCGCGATGCAGGTCGCGATCCCGGAGTTCGACGGCCGTCTGATCACCGTGCCGTTCTCCTTCAAGGAACAGGGCCCGGACGACGTCCCGGTGTACGTCGCCGACCCGGAGCGGGCCGCGCGCGTCGCCGGGATCGCCCTGCGGCACGCCCTGTTGAAGCACAAGCCGAACGCGGAGAAGAAGCTCGGGATCGTCTTCACCGCCTACCCGACCAAGCATTCGCGGGTCGGCAACGCGGTCGGCCTCGACACGCCCGCCTCGGCGGTGCGGGTGCTCGACGCACTGCGCGACGCCGGCTACGCCCTCACCGAATACCCGGACAACGGCGACGAGTTGATCCACCGGCTCATCGCGGCCGGCGGCCACGACGTGGAGTGGCTGACCGAGGACCAGCTCGCCGCCGCGTCGGCGCGCGTGCCGCTGGCCGACTACCGGGCCTGGTTCGACACGCTCGACCCCGGCCTGCGCGCCGGCATGCTGGAGGCGTGGGGCGAGCCGCCGGGCTCGCTCTACGTGGACGGCGACGACATCGTGCTGGCGTGCCTGCGGTTCGGGAACGTCGTGGTGATGATCCAGCCGCCGCGCGGCTTCGGCGAGAACCCGATCGCGATCTACCACGACCCGGACATGCCGCCGTCGCACCACTACATGGCGGCCTACCGCTGGCTGGAGGCCGCGACATCGGAGGGGGGCTTCGGCGCGGACGCCGTCGTGCACATGGGCAAGCACGGCACGATGGAGTGGCTGCCGGGCAAGGGTCTCGGGCTCAGCGGTGGCTGCGCGCCCGACGCCGTCCTCGGTGAACTCCCCCTGGTCTACCCGTTCATCGTCAACGACCCGGGCGAGGGCACGCAGGCCAAGCGGCGCGGGCACGCGACCGTCGTCGACCACCTGGTGCCGCCGATGGCCCGCGCGGACACGTACGGGGACCTCGCGAAGCTGGAACAGCTCCTCGACGAGTACGCGCTGGTGTCCGACCTGGACCCGACGAAGGCCCCGGCGGTCCGCGCGCAGATCTGGACCCTGGTCAAGGCGGCCGAGCTCCATCACGACCTGCACCTCGACGAGCAGCCGGACGACGGCGACTTCGACGCGTTCGTGATGCACGTCGACGGCTATCTGTGCGAGATCAAGGACGTGCAGATCCGCGACGGCCTGCACATCCTGGGCGGCGGTCCGGAGGCCGAGCCGCGGGTGAACCTGGTGCTGGCCGTGCTGCGCGCCTCGCAGGTGTGGGGCGGCGCGGCGAACGCGCTGCCCGGTCTGCGGGCCGCTCTCGCCGAGCACTTCGGTCTGGTGGAGAAGGAGTTGCTGGCCGAGCCGGGTGCCCCGGTGAGAGTGCCCGTCGAGCTGAGCGACCTCGTGGAGGGCCCCTGCCGTACGGCGGCCGACGCGATCGACCTGCTGGAGCAGTTGTGCCGGCGGGCGGCGCTGGGCATGGAGGAGCGCGGCTGGGACGCGGCCGCCGTCCCGGCCCTCGCACGGGAGGTACTGGGCGCCGAACTCCCCGACGCCGTGGCCGTGCTGGAGTTCGCGTGCCGCGAGGTCGTGCCGCGGCTCGCCCGGACGACGGACGAGATCGCGCACATCCTCAAGGCGCTGAACGGCGGTTACGTCCCCGCGGGTCCGTCGGGTTCACCGACGCGCGGACTCGTCAACGTGCTGCCGACGGGCCGGAACTTCTACTCCGTCGACCCCAAGGCCATTCCGTCCCGGCTGAGTTGGGAGGTCGGCCAGGCCCTCGCGGACTCGCTCGTGCAGCGCTACCTCCAGGACACCGGTGACTACCCGACGTCCGTCGGGCTGACGGTCTGGGGCACGTCCGCCATGCGTACGCAGGGCGACGACATCGCGGAGATCCTCGCGCTGCTGGGCTGCCGCCCGGTGTGGGACGACGCCTCGCGGCGCGTCACCGGCTTCGAGGTCGTCCCGCTCGACGAGCTGGGCCGCCCCCGCATCGACGTCACGGTCCGTATCTCGGGCTTCTTCCGGGACGCGTTCCCGCACGTCGTCGGGCTGATCGACGACGCGGTGCGCACGGTCGCCGAGCTGGACGAGCCCGCCGACCGCAACTACGTGCGCCGGCACGCCGACGAGGACACCGCGGAGCACGGTGACCGGCGGCGCGCGACCGCCCGTATCTTCGGTTCGAAGCCGGGAGCGTACGGCGCCGGGCTGCTGCCGCTGATCGACGCCCGCAACTGGCGCTCGGACGCGGACCTCGCCGAGGTGTACGCGGTGTGGGGCGGTTACGCCTACGGGCGCGGGCTCGACGGACGGGCGGCGCGCGGCGACATGGAGACCGCGTTCAAGCGCATCGCGGTCGCGGCGAAGAACGTCGACACCCGCGAGCACGACCTCGTCGACGCCGACGACTACTTCCAGTACCACGGCGGCATGGTCGCGATGGTGCGCCATCTGACGGGCGCCAGCCCGGAGGCGTACGTCGGCGACTCGGCCGTGCCCGACCAGGTGAAGACCCGCACGCTCGGCGAAGAGACGCACCGTGTCTTCCGCGCCCGGGTGGTCAACCCGCGCTGGATGGCCGCGATGCGGCGGCACGGCTACAAGGGAGCCTTCGAGATGGCGGCGACGGTCGACTACCTCTTCGGGTACGACGCCACGGCCGGTGTCGTGGACGACTGGATGTACGAGAAGCTCAGCGCGGAGTACGTCTTCGACGCGGAGAACCGGGACTTCATGAAGAAGTCCAACCCGTGGGCGCTGCGCGGTATCACCGAGCGGCTCCTCGAAGCGGCCGACCGCGGTCTGTGGGCCGAGCCGGACGCGGACACGCTGGAGCGGCTGCGCACCACCTATCTGGAGCTCGAAGGCGACTTGGAGGGCGACGACCAGTGAGTACTCCGTTCCCGTTCACGGCGGTGGTCGGCCAGGACGACCTGCGGCTCGCGCTGCTGCTGAACGCCGTGTCACCGGCCGTGGGCGGTGTGCTCGTCCGCGGCGAGAAGGGCACCGCCAAGTCGACGGCCGTACGCGCCCTTTCGGCGCTGCTGCCGGCGGTCGACGTGGTCACCGGCTGCCGTTTCTCCTGCGATCCGGGCGCCCCCGACCCGGCCTGCCCCGACGGGCCGCACGAGGTGGAGGCGACCACGACCCGTCCGGCCCGGATGGTGGAACTGCCCGTCGGCGCGTCCGAGGACCGACTGGTCGGCGCCCTGGACATCGAGCGGGCGCTCTCCGAGGGCGTGAAGGCCTTCGAGCCGGGCCTGCTCGCCGACGCGCACCGCGGCATCCTGTACGTCGACGAGGTGAACCTCCTCCACGACCATCTGGTCGACCTGCTGCTGGACGCGGCGGCGATGGGCGCCTCCTACGTCGAGCGCGAGGGTGTGTCCGTACGGCACGCGGCGCGGTTCCTGCTCGTCGGGACGATGAACCCCGAAGAGGGCGAGCTGCGGCCGCAGTTGCTGGACCGGTTCGGGCTGACCGTCGAGGTCGCCGCGTCGCGGGAGCCCGACCAGCGGGTCGAGGTCGTGCGCCGCAGGCTCGCCCACGACGACGACCCGGCGGCGTTCGTGGCGCGCTGGGCGGACGAGGAGGCGGAGGTGCGGGGCCGGATCGTGGCGGCCCGCGCGCTGCTGCCGTCCGTGCGGCTCGGGGACGGCGCGCTGCGGCAGATCGCGGCGACCTGCGCGGCCTTCGAGGTGGACGGCATGCGCGCCGACATCGTGATGGCGCGTACGGCGACCGCGCTCGCCGCGTGGGCGGGGCGCACCGACGTGCTCGCCGAGGACGTCCGGCAGGCGGCCCTGCTGGCCCTGCCGCACCGCAGGCGGCGCAATCCCTTCGACGCGCCGGGACTCGACGAGGACAAACTCGACGAGACGCTGGAGGAGTTCAGCGGTTCGGACGGCGAGGGCGACGGCGGCCCCGACGACGACCCGGACCCGGACGGGCCGGGCGGCGGCCAGCCGCCGCAGGAGGGGCCGGACGACGGCTCCCCCGCGGGTGACGTGCCCGCGCAGGGCGAGCCGTCAAAGGACGGGCAGGCCCCGGCCGGCCAGGGCGCCGGCGAGCAGTCGCCGGTGCGGTCGGCCGAACCCTTCCGCACGAAGGTGCTGAGCGTGCCCGGCCTCGGTGAGGGCGCGGCCGGCCGGCGTTCGCGCGCGCGGACCGAGCACGGCCGGACGACCGGCTCGCGGCGTCCCCGGGGGACGCTCACCAAGCTGCACCTGGCAGCGACCGTCCAGGCCGCCGCCCCGCACCAGTTGGCGCGGGGGCGGTCGGGACGCGGTCTTGTCGTGCGGCGGGACGATCTGCGGCAGGCGACGCGGGAGGGCCGTGAGGGCAACCTCGTGCTGTTCGTCGTGGACGCCTCCGGTTCCATGGCCGCCCGGCAGCGGATGAGCGCGGTCAAGGGCGCGGTGCTGTCGCTGCTGCTCGACGCCTACCAGCGGCGGGACAAGGTCGGGCTCGTGACGTTCCGCGGTTCGGCCGCCGAGGTCGCGCTGCCGCCCACGTCGTCGGTGGACGCGGCGGCGGCCCGGCTGGAGTCGCTGCCGACGGGTGGCCGCACCCCGCTGTCCGCCGGACTGCTGCGGGCGCACGACGTGCTGCGCGTCGAGCGGCTGCGGGACTCCGCGCGGCGGCCGCTGGTCGTCCTGGTGACCGACGGGCGGGCCACGGGCGGGCCGGAGCCGGTCGCGACGGCCGGGCGCGCGGCGCGGCTGTTCGCGGCCGACGGGGTCGCGTCGGTGGTCGTCGACTGCGAGTCGGGGCCGGTGCGGCTCGGGCTCGCGGGGCAGCTCGCGGGTGAACTGGGAGGTACGGCGGTGACGTTGGACGCGTTGCGGGCGGACTCCCTCGCCGGGCTCGTCCGGGACGTGCAGGGGACTTCGAGGAGGGCCGCGTAGTGCCGCAGGGACAGCCGAGTGTCGTACCGGACGACGGCCTGACGACTCGTCAGCGACGGAACCGTCCGCTGGTCGTCGTGCACACGGGGATCGGCAAGGGCAAGTCGACGGCCGCGTTCGGGCTCGCGCTGCGCGCCTGGAACCAGGGATGGCCCATCGGGGTGTTCCAGTTCGTCAAGTCGGCGAAGTGGAAGGTCGGCGAGGAGAACGCGCTGCGCGTGCTCGGGGCCTCCGGCGAGGGCGGCACCGTCGACTGGCACAAGATGGGCGAGGGCTGGTCCTGGGTCCAGCGCGACGCGCAGATGGACAACGAGGACAAGGCCCGCGAGGGCTGGGAGCAGGTCAAGCGGGACCTCGCCGCGGAGACGTACAAGCTGTACGTGCTCGACGAGTTCGCGTACCCCATGCACTGGGGGTGGGTGGACACCGACGAGGTGGTGGAGGTGCTGCGGGACCGGCCCGGGACCCAGCACGTCGTCATCACCGGCCGCAACGCACCGGAGAAGCTTGTCGGGCTGGCCGATCTGGTGACCGACATGTCCAAGGTCAAGCACCCGATGGACGCGGGCCAGAAGGGCCAGAGGGGCATCGAGTGGTGATGTCCTCCGTCCCCCGGCTGGTCGTCGCCGCGCCCTCCTCGGGCAGCGGCAAGACCACCGTGGCCACCGGGCTGATGGCGGCCTTCGCCGCGCGGGGGCTCGCCGTGTCTCCGCACAAGGTGGGGCCCGACTACATCGATCCCGGCTACCACGCCCTCGCCACCGGGCGCGTGGGACGGAACCTGGACTCCTACCTTTGCGGCACCGAGCTGATCGGGCCGTTGTTCGCGCACGGCGCGCGCGGCTGCGACGTCGCCGTCGTCGAGGGCGTGATGGGCCTCTACGACGGCGCCGCCGGGGAGGGCGAACTCGCGTCCACGGCGCAGGTGGCGAAGCTGCTGCGCGCGCCCGTGGTGCTGGTCGTCGACGCGTCCTCGCAGTCGCGGTCGGTGGCCGCGCTGGTGCACGGCTTCGCCTCCTGGGACCCCGAGGTGCGGGTCGCCGGCGTGATCCTCAACAAGGTGGGCTCCGACCGGCACGAGGCCATGCTCCGCGAGGCGCTGGACGCCTCCGGAGTACCGGTTCTCGGCGCGCTGCGGCGGGCCCCGCAGGTCGGCACCCCGTCACGGCACCTGGGGCTCGTGCCGGTCGCCGAGCGGCGCGCTGAGGCGGTCGACGCGGTCGCCGCGATGGCCGCTCAGGTACGCGCCGGGTGCGACCTGGACGCGCTGTTCGCGCTGGCACGCGGTGCGGGCGACCTGCCGGGCGTCGCGTGGGACGCGGCCGGGGCGATCCGCCCGTCGGCCGCGGCGCATCACACCGCGACGACCGGCCGCGCTCCGACGGCGGACGGCACGGCCCACCCCTCGACGGCGCCGGAACCCGCGTTCGGGATGCGGCGCGTCGCCGTCGCCGGTGGTCCCGCCTTCACCTTCTCCTACGCCGAACACGCCGAACTGCTCACCGCGGCCGGGGCCGAGGTCGTCGTCTTCGACCCGCTCCGGGACGAGCGACTTCCCGACGGGACGGGCGGGTTGGTCATCGGCGGCGGCTTCCCCGAGGTGTACGCGCCCGAGCTGTCCGCCAACGAGCCGCTGCGCAAGGCGGTGGCCGAGCTGGCGTTCGCCGGGGCGCCGGTCGCTGCCGAGTGCGCCGGGCTGCTCTACCTGGCGCGGGAGCTCGACGGGCAGCCCATGTGCGGGGTGATCGACGCCACGGCCCGGATGCACGAGCGGCTCACCCTCGGCTACCGGGACGCCGTGGCCGTCGGCGACAGTGTGCTCGCCGCGGCCGGTACGCGGATGCGCGGGCACGAGTTCCACCGGACCGTCGTCGAGCCCGGCGCCGGTCCGGCCCCCGCCTGGGGGGTGCTCGCGCCCGAGCGGCGCGTCGAAGGTTTCGTGCAGCACGGCGTGCACGCGAGTTATCTGCACACGCACTGGGCGTCCGAGCCCGGTGTGGCCCGTCGGTTCGTGGAGAGGTGCCTGACGTCATGAACAGCAAGCTGATCGGAGTCGGGGTCGGCCCCGGCGACCCCGAGCTGGTGACCGTCAAGGGCGTCAACGCGCTCCGGGCCGCGGAGGTCGTCGTCGTCCCCGTGATGGACACCGGTGAACGGGGGCGCGCCGAGGCGACCGTCCTGCACTACGTGCCGCAGGAGAAGGTCCTGCGGGTGGTCTTCGCGCTCAACGAGCGCAGCGACCACGCGCGGCGCGAGGCCGCCTGGGACGCGGCGGGCGCGCGGGTCGCGGGGCTCCTCGCCCGGCACTCCACGGTCGCCTTCGCGACCATCGGCGACCCCAACGTGTACTCGACGTTCACCTACCTCGCCCACACCATCGGCGAGCTGGTCCCCGGCACGGTCGTGGAGAGCGTGCCCGGCATCACCGCCATGCAGGACCTCGCGGCCCGCTCGGGCGCCGTGCTCACCGAGGGCACCGAGCCGCTCACGCTCGTCCCGGTGACGGCGGGCGCGGCGGTGCTGAAGGACGCGCTGAACGGGCCGGGCACGGTCGTCGCGTACAAGTTCGGGCGGCAGGCGCGGGAGGTCGCCGAGGCGCTGCGGGACAGCGGGCGGATCGACGACGCGGTCTGGGGGTCGGCGCTCGGCCTGGAGGGCGAGTCGATCCGGCGGGCCGACGACCTCGATGGTGCGCCGCTGCCGTACCTCTCGACGCTCATCGCGCCCGCGCCCCGCGACGGGAAACGCGGCGGGAAGCTGTGAGCCGCACCCCGCCGGCACGTCCGGCGGGCGGCGCGGGCTCAGCTCGCGATGCCCACCACCAGCCAGATGAAGCCCACTCCCGCGACCGTGAACAGCAGGGTCGAGCGGGCCGGGTGGTCGTGGTGCGCCTCGGGGAGGATCTCGGCGGCCGCGAGGTAGAGGAGCACGCCGCCGAAGAGCCCGAGATAGCCGCCGAGCAGGCCCTCGGGGATCGTGAACAGGAGCGTGGAGGCGGCGCCCACCACCGGGGCCGCCGCGTCCGCGAACAGCATGAACAGGGCCTTGCGGCGGGCGTTCCCGTACAGGCTGGTGATCGTGTAGGTGTTGAATCCGTCCGCGAAGTCGTGGGCGACGACGGCGAGGCCGACCGCGAGGGCCATGCCGCCGCCGACCTGGAAGGCCGCGCCGATCGCGACGCCGTCCATCGCGCTGTGTCCGACCATGGCGCCCGCCGCCGTCAGACCCACCTCGGGCGCGCGTCCGTCGTGCTCGTCACCGCCGTGCGCGGCCTGCCGGTGGGCGAGCAGCCGTTCGACCAGATGGGCCAGCAGGAAGCCGGCCACGAACAGCAGCAGCGCGGCCGGTACGCCGAACACCTCCCGGCCCGCCGTGGCGAGTGCCTCCGGCAGCAGGTCGAGGCCGACCACGCCGAGCATCAGACCGCCGGCCAGTCCGAGGACCAGATGACGACGGTCGGTCACCCGCTGTGCCGTCCAGCCGCCGGCCAGCGTCATCAGGAACGCGCCGAGCGCGACGAGGACCGCCATAGGCCCTTGCTATCCGATCAACCCCCGTTCGCGCACCTTCGGCGACGGCCCCGTGCCCACTGATGTGCCACATCACCCCAGTTTTTCCGTAGGAGAGGACCGATTCCCATGGCCGATGCCCCCACCGGCAAAGTGACCTTCGTCGGTGCCGGCCCCGGCGCCGCCGACCTGCTGACCTTCCGTGCCGCACGCGCCATCGCCGAGGCCGACGTGGTGATCTGGGCGGCCAGCCTGGTGCAGGCCGAGGTCCTCGACCACGCGCGCGAGGGCGCCGAGATCCTCGACTCGGCGACGATGTCGCTGGAGGACGTCGTCGCCGTGTACGAGCGGGCCCGTGAGCACGGTCTGCGGGTGGCGCGGATCCACTCCGGCGACCCGGCGCTGTGGGGCGGTACGCAGGAGCAGATGGACCGGTGCGCGTCCCTCGGCATCGCGACCGAGATCGTGCCGGGTGTCTCGTCCTTCTCGGCGGTGGCGGCACTCGCGGGACGCGAGCTGACGATCCCCGAGGTCGCGCAGTCGGTGATCCTCACCCGGCTCGGCGGCGGCAAGACGCCGATGCCGCCCGGCGAGGAGGTCCGTGAGTTCGCCAAGCACGGCACGACGATGGCGCTGTTCCTGTCGGCGGCCCGCAGCGGCCAGCTCGTACGGGAGCTGCTGGAGGGCGGCTATCCGACGTCCACGCCGGTCGTCGTCGCCCATCAGGCGACCTGGCCGGAGGAGCTGATCGTCACGTGCACGATCGGCACGCTGGAGGAGACCGTCAAGGAGCACAAGCTCTGGAAGCACACCCTCTTCCTGGTCGGCCCGGCGCTGGACGCGAGCGGAACCCGCTCGCACCTCTACCACCCCGGCCACTTCCACGGGTTCCGCAAGGCCGACCCGCAGGCGCGCGCGGAGCTGCGCGCGGCACGCCGGAGCGCCGCGCAGGGGCCCGCGTCGTGAGCGTGGAGGTCCTCGGCGCGGAGGACGGAGCCGTGCGGCCCGCGTCGGCGGACCGCTCCGCGGTGATCACCGTCGTCGGTACGGGCACGGGCGCGCCGCTTTCCGAGGAGGCGCGGGCGGTGCTCGCCGGGGCCGGTCTTGTCGTGGGCGGCCGGCGGCATCTGGCGGCGGCCCCGCTCGCGGGCCGGACCGGGCGGATCGTGCTCGGCCCGCTGGCACCGGCGCTCGACGACATCGAGCGGTACACGGACGCCGGGGCGCCCGAGGGGCCGGTCGTGGTGCTCGCCTCGGGCGACCCCGGGTTCTTCGGGATCGTCCGGGCGCTGGCCGAACGGTTCGGGGCCGAGCGGCTGGACGTGCGGCCCGGTGTCTCCTCGGTGGCGGCCGCCTTCGCGCGGGCCGGGCTGCCCTGGGACGACGCGGTGGTCGTCAGCGCGCACGGCCGCGACCTGCGTACGGCCGTCCAGGTCTGCCGGTCGCAGCCGAAGGTGGGCGTGCTGACCGGCCCCGGGGCCGGGCCGGCCGAACTGGGCGCCGCCCTCGTCCACCGCGGCGCCGACCGCGTCCTGGTCGTGGCGAGCGCGCTCGGCGACCCGGAGCACGAGCGCGTCGAGCGGGTCACGCCCGCCGAGGCGGCCGCCCGCGACTGGGGCGCTGCGGTCAGCGTCGTTCTCTGCCTGGACCCCGCCCGTGCCCTCGCCGCCGTGCGGACCGTCGCCGGGCCGCCGGCCGGACCGGCCCGATGGGCCCTGGAGGAGGGCGAGTTCGCCCACCGCGACTCGATGATCAGCAAGTTCGAGGTCCGCGCGCTGGCCCTGGCCCGGATCGGACCGCGGCTCGGCGAGCTGGTCTGGGACGTCGGGGCGGGCTCCGGCTCAGTGGCCGTCGAGTGCGCGCGGTTCGGCGCGGCCGTGACCGCGGTCGAGAAGACCCTGGACGGTTGCGAACGCATCCGCGCCAACGCCGCCGCGCACGGCGTCGATGTGCACGTCGTGCACGGGGCCGCGCCGACCGTGCTCTCCGACCTCGACGATCCGGACGCCGTCTTCATCGGTGGTGGCGGACGTGAACTGCCCGCCATCGTCGCGGCGTCGGCCCGCCGGGCGCGGCGCGCCGTCGTCATCGCGATGGCCTCGCTCGACCGGGTGCCGGCCGCCCGCGACGCCTTGACGGCGGCCGGGTTCCACTGCGACGGCGTGCTGCTCCAGTCGTCGCGGCTCGCCCCGCTGCCGGGTGAGGTCTCCCGGCTCGCGGCGACCAATCCCGTTTTCGTGCTGTGGGGCGTCCGGCCCCCGGCCCGTACCGAAGGAGTTCCCCAGTGATCGGCCTGATCTCCGCCACGGCGGCGGGCGCGGCGGCCCGCGACCGGCTGGCCGCGGCATGGCCCGCGCGTACCCGGGTGTACGACGGGACCGTGGCGGACGCCGTACGGCGGGCCTTCGCCGAGTGCGACCAGCTGGTGTGCTTCCTCGCCACCGGCGCGGTCGTACGGCTCGTCGCGCCGCTGCTCGCGGACAAGGCGTCCGACCCCGGAGTGGTGTGCGTCGACGAGGCGGGCCGCTTCGCCGTGTCGCTGGTCGGGGGCCACACGGGCGGGGCCAACGAACTGGCCCGGGAGGTGGGCGGGTTGCTGGGCGCGGAGCCGGTGGTGACGACGGCGACCGACGCGGTCGGCATGCCCGGCCTGGACACGCTCGGCCTGCCCGTGGAGGGTGACGTCGCCGGGGTCTCGCGGGCGGTGCTCGACGGCGAACCGGTGGTGCTGGACACGGAGACGGTCTGGCCGCTGCCCGCGCTGCCGCCGAACGTCGGGTCCCCCGCCCGGGACGGCGCGGCCGTGATCCGCGTCTCCGACCGCGCTCAGGGTCCCGCCGCGCGCGAGGTGGTCCTGCGTCCGCCGTCCCTCGTGGTCGGCGTCGGCGCCTCGCGGGGCGCACCCGTGGAGGAGGTCCTCGGGCTCGTCGAGGAGGCCTTGGCGGACGCCGGTCTCTGCGTCCGGTCGGTCGCCGAACTCGCCACCGTGGACGCCAAGTCGGAGGAGCCCGGCATCCTCGGAGCCGCCGCCCGGCTCGGCGTCCCCCTCGTCACCCGCACCGCCGGGGAACTGGCGGCGGTCACGGTCCCGAACCCCTCCGACGCGCCGCTCGCCGCGGTGGGCACCCCGTCCGTGGCGGAGGCCGCCGCGCTCGTGGGCGGCGGCGAACTCCTCGTCCCCAAGCGGAAGTCGGTGCGCGCGGACGGCCGGCCCGCGATGGCGACCGTCGCGGTGGTGCGCCGGCCGGTCCGTGGACGGCTCGCCGTCGTGGGCCTCGGCCCCGGCGCCCGCGACCTGCTCACCCCGCGCGCCACAAGGGAGTTGCGCCGGGCGGCGGTGCTCGTCGGGCTCGACCAGTACGTCGACCAGATCCGCGATCTGTTGCGGCCCGGCACCCTCGTCCTGGAGTCGGGGCTCGGCGCCGAGGAGGAGCGGGCGCGCACGGCGGTGGCCGAGGCCCGGCGCGGTCAGGCCGTGGCGCTGATCGGCAGCGGCGACGCGGGCGTGTACGCGATGGCGTCGCCCGCGCTGGCCGAGGCGTCCGACGACATCGACGTGGTCGGGGTGCCGGGGGTGACCGCCGCGCTGGCCGCGGGAGCGATCCTGGGCGCGCCGCTCGGCCACGACCACGTGTCGATCAGCCTGTCCGACCTGCACACGCCGTGGGAGGTCATCGAGCGTCGGGTCCGCGCGGCGGCCGAGGCCGACATCGTCGTGACGTTCTACAACCCGCGCAGCCGGGGCCGGGACTGGCAGTTGCCGAAGGCCCTCTCGATCCTCGCCGGGTACCGGGAGCCGGTGACGCCCGTCGGGGTCGTCCGCAACGCCTCCCGGCCGGACGAGTCGAGCCGGGTGACGACGTTGGGGTCCCTGGATCCGGCGATCGTCGACATGATGACCGTGGTGACCGTGGGCAACACGGCGACGCGTGAGATCGCCGGGCGCATGGTCACGCCGCGCGGTTACCGCTGGCAGGAGGAGCCGGAGTGAGCCAGGTGTTCCCCGAGAGCCGGGTCGTGCACCCCGTCGAGCAGGAGTCGTTCCGGCGGCCGCGCCCGCGGCTGGACGCCGACCCCGTGCTCGTCATCGGTCCGCCCGCCCGTTTCGTCGGTGCGGCCGGACCCGAGGCGGCACTCCGCGCGAGCCGGCCGCCCGCCGTCAACAGCGTGTCCGAGAAGGGTGTTTCGGCGGTAACGGCCACCGCTGTCGACCCCCTGCCGTACCACCCCACCCCCACCCCCCTGGCCGCCGAGGCCTCGACGACCACCGAGGCCACCGCGCCTGTCAAGGAGACATCGTGACCACCCCTGCCCCCGCGCTGCTCATCGCCGGCCACGGCACCCGGGACGAGGCCGGAGCCGAGGCGTTCCGGTCCTTCGTACGGGAGTTGGGCCGTCGCCATCCCGAACTGCCGGTCGCCGGCGGGTTCATCGAGCTGTCGCCGCCTCCGCTGGGCGACGCCGTCACCGAACTGGTGGAGCGGGGGGTGCGCCGGTTCGCCGCCGTCCCGCTGATGCTGGTGTCCGCCGGGCACGCCAAGGGCGACATCCCGGCGGCGCTGAACCGCGAGAAGGAACGGCACCCCGGCATCTCGTACACGTACGGGCGTCCGCTGGGCCCGCACCCCTCGCTGCTCGCGGTCCTGGAGCGTCGGCTGGACGAGGCGCTCGGCGGTACGGCCCGCACGCCCGCGGACCGCGCCGACGTGACGGTGCTGCTCGTCGGGCGCGGTTCCACCGACCCGGACGCCAACGCCGAGGTGCACAAGGCGGCCCGACTGCTGTGGGAGGGCCGCGGATACGCGGGCGTCGAGACGGCGTTCGTGTCGCTGGCGGCCCCGGACGTGCCGTCCGGCCTCGACCGCTGCGTGAAGCTGGGCGCGCGCCGGATCGTGGTGCTGCCCTACTTCCTGTTCACCGGCATCCTCCCGGAGCGGGTGCGGCAGCAGACCGAGGGCTGGGCCTCCGCCCACCCGGACGTCGAGGTGCGCTCCGCCGACGTGATCGGCCCCGAGCCGGAGCTCCTCGACCTGGTCATGGAACGCTACCGGGAGGCCGTCCGGGGCGACCTGCGGATGAACTGCGACTCCTGCGTCTACCGCATCGCGCTGCCCGGCTTCGAGGACAAGGTGGGGCTCCCCCAGCAGCCGCACTTCCACCCGGACGACGACGGCGACCACGACGGGCACGGGCACCACCACGGCGGCCACACACACTCCCATGCGCACTGACGAGGCCGCCGAGGGCGGGCACGATCTGCGGCACCACGGGGACGCCGAGGTGCGTGACGACGGCTCCGCGCTCACCGACCTCGCCGTGAACGTCCGCGCGGACACCCCTCCCCGGTGGCTGCGTGAACGGATCGCCGGGTCGCTGACCGGCCTCGCGGCCTATCCGGACGGCCGGGCAGCGCGGGCCGCGGTGGCCGCGCGGCACGCGCTGCCGACGGAGCGGGTGCTGCTCACGGCGGGCGCCGCCGAGGCCTTCGTGCTGCTCGCCCGCGCCCTGAAGGTACGGCGGCCGGTCGTCGTGCACCCGCAGTTCACCGAGCCGGAGGCCGCGCTGCGGGACGCCGGGCACACGGTCGGCCGCGTCCTGCTGCGCGCGGAGGACGGTTTCCGGCTCGACCCGGCCGCCGTTCCCGAGGACGCCGACCTCGTCGTGATCGGCAACCCCACCAACCCGACGTCGGTGCTGCACCCGGCCGCCGCCGTCGCCGGACTGGCTCGCCCCGGGCGGGTGCTGGTGGTCGACGAGGCGTTCATGGACGCGGTGCCCGGGGAGCGCGAGGCGCTGGCCGGCCGCACCGACGTACCCGGGCTGGTCGTGCTGCGCAGCCTCACGAAGACCTGGGGACTGGCCGGCCTGCGGATCGGGTACGCGCTCGCCGATCCGGAGACGATCGGCGCGCTGGAGCGCGCGCAGCCGCTCTGGCCGGTGTCCACTCCGGCGCTCGCGGCCGCCGAGGCGTGCATGTCCTCGCAGGCGCTCGCGGAGGCGGCGCACGCGGCGCATCGCATCGCCACGGACCGGGCCCATCTCGTGGCGGGGCTGCGGGAGTTCGGCTGCTCCGACGGGCTGCGGGTGGTGGAGCCCGCGGAGGGCCCCTTCGTGCTGATCCGGCTGCCGCGGGCCGCGGGCGTGCGGCGGAGCCTTCGCCGGCTCGGTTTCGCGGTGCGCCGCGGGGACACGTTTCCCGGGCTCGGCGAGGAGTGGCTGCGGATCGCGGTGCGGGACCGTGCGACGGTCAACCGCTTCCTCCAGGCCCTGGACCGGGCGGTGACGGCCGGCGGGGACTGATCCCGGACGGTTCCCGCTCCCCGATCGCCGCGGCGGCCGGGTTCGGCCTCTTCGGCGTTCGGGGAGCGGGTCCGGGGCCGAGCCCCCGTGCGGGGAAGGTCAGCCGCGCCGACGGCGGGCGAGGACGACCGCTCCGCCGCCCGCGGCGAGCAGCGCCACCGCGCCGCCCGCGATGTACGGCGTCGTCGAGCTGCCGCCGGTCTCGGCGAGCCCGGCCTCGGCGGGAGCGCCCTGCGGCTTCACCTCGGTCACCGGCTCGGCGGAGTCCGCGGGCTCGGCGGGTTCGGAGGGCTCCGCCTGCTGGGCGGCCGGCGCCGCGGGCGTCTCGCAGGTGGCCCCGGCCAGCGTCAGGGTGCCCTCGACCTCGGCCACGTTCAGCTTCAACGGATTGATGGACACCTTGAGTTCGAGCGCCGACGCGGCGGCCGTACGGGTCGTGGTCTCCGTCTTGGACAGGTCGAGCCGCACCTCACCGACGCCCGGGACCTTCACCTCCGTCGGGCCGCCCGCGGTCAACGTCACCTTCTTGCCGAGGACGTTGACGGACCCCAGCAGGTTGGCGGTGGCCACGGGCTTCTTGCCCACCTCGCAGGTCGCCTTCGAGGAGACGGCCTCCAGCTCGATGAGCGACAGGAGCGGCAGTCCGGGGACATGGACCGCGGCGTGGGCGAGGCGGGTGGAGCCCTCGGCCCTGCCGTCCGCGACGGTGGCCTTGGCACTGGCGACGTCCGCGCGCAGCACGCTGAACGGGCGTCCGCGGTCGACGCCGTCCAACTGGGCTGTGAGCGCGGTCTTCTCGGCGCTCCGCGGCGCCTGCACCTCGTTCAGCGAGACCGCGAGCGGGACGTTCACGGTCTTGTTGAGGAGGGAGACGTCGAGTCCGGTACGGAGCACGACGGCGCTCGCGCGACCCTGGTCGGTGGTCGCGTGGGCGGAACCCGCGCCGGCCAGCGCGGTGGGACCCGCGGCGAGGACGGTGGCCGCCGCCGTGACGGCGAAACGGCGTGCGGGCATACGGTAGTTGATGCTGTTCAAGGGTGGGACCCCCATAAGAGAAAGCCTGGGACCCGGAAAGAATTACGCACTGAGAGTGAACAGTCAGCGACCTGGCGTGAGTTCACCCGGACGTGGGTTTCCCGCGCAAGTCTTCGAATCCGACGGCACGGCTGTTCCCCACCGTCACTCGATCAACGGCACTGGACGAACACGCTGGTTGACGCGCCGCGCCGCGCGCCGGAGCGGCCGTGGAGTGCGTAACGAGCGCGGCGTCCGGATCGTCACGTTCCGTCAACCGCGCCCGCGTGTCGGTCGCATGATCCCCGTCAGCCGACGATCCGTCCGTCGAGGACCACCCGTCGGGGAGCCGCCAGGACCCGTACGTCGGCGCGCGGGTCCTCGCCGTAGACCACGAGGTCCGCGGGCGCGCCCTCGTCGAGTCCCGGGCGGCCGAGCCAGCGCCTCGCTCCCCAGGCGGTGGCGGACAGCGCCTCGACGGGCGGGATGCCGGCGGTGACGAGCTCGGCGACCTCGGCCGCGACGAGGCCGTGCGGAAGGGTGCCGCCCGCGTCCGTGCCGACGTAGACCGGGATCCCGGCGTCGTAGGCGGCGCGCACGGTGTCGTAGCGGCGTTCGTACAGCCGGCGCATGTGGGCCGACCACGTCGGGTACTTGGACTCGCCGCCGTCCGCGAGCCGCGGGAACGTGGCGATGTTCACGAGGGTGGGCACGATCGCGACGCCGCGTTCGGCGAAGAGCGGGATGGTGTCCTCGGTGAGGCCGGTGGCGTGCTCGATGCAGTCGATGCCCGCCTCGACCAGGTCGCGCAGGGAGTCCTCGGCGAAGCAGTGCGCGGTGACGCGGGCGCCGAGCCGGTGGGCCTCGGCGATGGCCGCCTCGACGGCATCGCGCGGCCAGCACGCGCTCAGGTCGCCGGTGCCGCGGTCGATCCAGTCCCCCACCAGCTTCACCCAGCCGTCGCCGCGCCGGGCTTCCCGGGCGACGTACGCGACGAGGTCTTCGGGCTCGATCTCGTGGGCGTAGTTGCGGATGTAGCGGCGGGTGCGCGCGATGTGCCGGCCGGCTCTGATGATCTTCGGGAGGTCGTCGCGGTCGTCGATCCAGCGGGTGTCGGAGGGGGAGCCGGCGTCCCGCACGAGAAGGGTGCCGACGTCGCGGTCGGTCAGCGCCTGCTTCTCGGAGACCTCGTCCGGGACCGGACCGTGCGCGTCGAGCCCGACGTGGCAGTGCGCGTCGACCAGACCCGGCAGGACCCAGCCCTCGACGGTGCGGACATCACGGGCGCCGCCGGGACGCTCGTACGCGATCCGGCCGCCGACGACCCACAGCTCGTCGCGGACGTCGTCCGGTCCGACGAGGACCCGCCCCTTCACGTGCAGCACAGCGTCTTCGCTCATGCACTGCACCTTAGTGAGGCCGCATCCCGGCGCGGCGGCTCGCCCCCGGGAGGGTCCCCTTCGGCGAGGCGGCTCCCCCTAGGGCGTGTCCGACGGGTCCTTCGCGTCCTCCTCGACGTCGGCCATCGCCGGGTCGAGCAGCCGGGACAGGAAGTGCCGCGTCCGCTCGTGGGCCGGGTCTCCGATGACCTGCGCCGGGGTGCCGTCCTCGACGATCACGCCGCCGTCCATGAAGACGACGCGGTCGGCGACCTCGCGCGCGAACGACATCTCGTGGGTGACGACCATCATCGTCATGCCCTCGTTCGCGAGCATCCGCATGACGGCGAGCACCTCTCCGACGAGTTCGGGGTCGAGGGCGGAGGTCGGCTCGTCGAAGAGCATCACCTGGGGGCCCATGGCGAGGGCCCGGGCGATGGCGACGCGCTGCTGCTGACCTCCGGAGAGCGAGGCCGGGTACGCGTCGGCCTTCGCCGCGAGCCCCACCCGCTCGAGGTTCTCGGCGGCGACTCGGGCCGCCTCCGCCTTGCCCCGGCGGAGCACCCGGCGCTGCGGCAGCGTGAGGTTCTCGGTCACCGACAGGTGGGGGAAGAGGTTGAACTGCTGGAAGACCATGCCGATGCGGCGGCGTACGGCGTCGATGTCGACGTCGGGGTCGGTGACCTCCGCGCCGCCGACGAACACCCGGCCCCTGGTGGGTTCCTCCAGGAGGTTCACACAGCGCAGCAGGGTCGACTTGCCGGAGCCGGACGGGCCGATGACACAGATGACCTCGCCCTGTCCGACCTCCAGGTCGATGCCGCGCAGGACCTCGTTGTCGCCGAAGGACTTGTGGAGGTCCTTGACCTGGATCTCGGGTGTGCTCACTTGGCCTCCCCGGCCTTGGCCTCAAGACGCCGGACGACGAATCCGAGCGGCACGGTCACCAGCAGGTAGCACAGGCCGGCGACGAGGATGGGCGTGGAATTGGCCGACGTGCTCGCCAGGTCGCGGCCGAACTTGGAGAGTTCGCGCTCCTCCAGCGTGACGCCGAGGATCAGCACCAGCGAGGAGTCCTTGAAGAGGGTCACGAGCTCGTTGGTGAGCGGCGGGAGAATGATCCGGAAGGCCTGCGGGATGATGATCGAGACCATGGCCCGGCCGTGCGAGAAGCCCAGTGAACGGGCCGCCTCCATCTGCCCCTTGGGCACCGCCTGGATGCCGGCGCGAAACGTCTCCGCCATGTACGCGGCCCCCACCACACCGAGCGCGATGGCGACCTTGCCGTACGTTCCGCCGGGGATCTCCGTGCCCGGGAACGCGAGAGGTACCGCGACGCCCACGAAGACGAAGATCAGCAGGGTGGGCAGGCCGCGGAAGATCTCGATGTAGACCCCGGCGACCCAGCGGTAGGGGCCCACCGACGACAGCCGCATCAGGGCGATGACCATGCCCAGCACGAGACCGACGGCGAAGCCGGACACCGTGTAGAGGACGGTGTTCTTCAGCGCCAGCGTGATGACGTCCGGGAACATCTGCTTGACCAGGTCCCACTGGGCGAACTGGTTCTTCAGACGGCCCCAGTCCGCCGTGACCGCGAAGGCGACCACGACGGCGACGAAGACCACGTACTGGGCGCCGCGCGACAGCGAGCGCTTCTGCCGCCTGCTGAGACCCGAGCGGCGGGGCTGGACCTGGGTGTCGGTATCACTCATGAGGCGGAGGGCGAAGCCGAGGCCGCGGCGGCGTCGTACGGGCCGATCCACTTCTCGTACAACTTCTTGTAGGTCCCGTCGGCCTTCGCGTCCTTGATCGCCTTGTTGATGGCGGCGGTGAGCTTGGTGTTGCCCTTCTTCACCGTGAAGCCGTACTGCTCACCGGTGTTGAGGTTGTCCACCACCTTGAAGGCGTCCGCGTTGGCCTTGTCCTTCAGCCAGCTCTGGACGACCGGGTAGTCGATGACGACAGCCTGGACCTGGCCGGTACGCAGGCCGTTGAGGACGGCGTCGGAGGACTCGAAGGACACGGGGTCGAGTCCCTTGCTCTTCGCGTACTCCTCGCCGGTGGTCTGCGCCTGGGCGCCGACCTTCTTGCCCTTGAGGTCCGCGAAGGATCCGATGCCGCTCTTCTTGTCGACCAGGACGGCCTGGGTGGCGTTGAAGTACGGGTCGGAGAAGTCGACGTTCTTCGCGCGCTCGGGCGTGATCGTCATGCCGGCCGCGGCGAGGTCGCACTGCTCGGAGTTGAGGAAGGCGCCCGTCTTGAAGTTCTCGAAGGGGGTGTCGACGATGTCCTGCTTCACACCGAGGTCCTTGGCGACCAGGTCGATGAGGGACACGTCGAAGCCTTGCACCTTGCCGTCGACCTCCGACTGGAAGGGCGGGTACGGGAGGTGGGTGCAGGTCGTGAGCTGACCTGCCTTGACGAGCGGGACCCCGTCGGCGGTGGTGGACTTGCCGCCCCCGCCGCCCGAGGAGCAGCCGGCCACGAGCAGCAGCCCTGCCGTGGCGGTGGTGGCGGCCAGAATGCGGGGCCTGCGTCCGAGGACGGGGTTCACGGGGACCTCCTGTGGGGGGAGCGGAGGGTTCCGATTATAAGAAGATGTTTGGGTTCCTCAAATCAATCCGTTGGCCACTGGGCTGTACGGCCTCAGAACTCGCCGGTCCGAGCGCTGCGAGAGCCGCCGGATACGCTCTGATCGTCGACCCCTGAGAGCGAAGAGAGCACCGCCGTGACCCACCCCTTTCTTGACCTGGCGCCGCTGAGCGCCGCGCACTTCGCGTCGATCGAGGACCGCGTCGCCCGGCTGCTCTGCACCGAGCAGGACGTCGTGATCATGCAGGGCGAGGCGCTGCTGCCCCTGGAGGGTGCCATTCGCGGCACCGCGGGAGCCGGCACCACCGCCCTCAACGTCATCACCGGGCCGTACGGGCAGACCTTCGGGAACTGGCTGCGGGACTGCGGAGCCACCGTGATCGACCTGGCGGTGCCCTTCCACACCGCGGTCACCGCCGGACAGATCCGTGACGCGTTCGCCGAGCACCCGGAGATCGACTTCGTCTCGCTCGTGCACGCCGAGGCCGCCACCGGGAACACCAACCCGGTCGCGGAGATCGGCGAGGTCGTGCGGGAGCACGGCGCGCTCTTCTACCTGGACGCCGTCGCGTCGATCGGCGCGGAGCCCGTGCTGCCGGACGCCTGGGGCGTCGACCTGTGCGTGATCGGGGCGCAGAAGGCGATGGGTGGCCCGGCCGGCGTGTCCGCGGTGTCGGTGAGCGAGCGGGCGTGGGCGCGGATGGCCGCGAACCCCGCCGCGCCGCGGCGTTCCTACCTCTCCCTGCTGGACTGGAAGGAGCGCTGGGTCGACGGGGGCCGCAAGGCGCTGCTGCACGCGCCGGCGCAGCTGGAGATGCTGGCGCTCGAGGCGTGCGTCGAGCGGATCGAGGGTGAGGGCCTCGACGCGGTGATGAGCCGGCACGCCTCGGCCGCCGCGGCGACCCGTGCGGGCGCCGTGGCCCTCGGCGGCGGCCTGGAGCCGTACGTCCACGACGCCTCCGACGCCGCGCCCGTCGCGACGACGCTGCGGGTGCCGGCGGGCGCGGACGCGTCCGCGCTGGTCGCCAAGGCCCTCGCGGCCGATCCGGTGCTGCCGCTCGCCGCGGGCGGCGGCGCGCTCGCGCAGTCGATGATCCGCGTGAACCACTACGGCCCGGACGCCACCCGGGGCGCCGTCCACTCCAGCCTCGCGGGCCTGGGCGCCGCGCTGGCCGAGTCCGGCTTCCCGGTGGATCTGGAGGGCGCGCGCCGCGCCGTGGCGCAGGCCTGGGGCTGATCCCGGCCCGGGACGCCCGGCGGGGGCGTGCGCGCCTCCGCCGGCGCTCCGGCACCCTCGGGCGCCGCGCCGCGAGCACGCGGGGCCGTGCGGCGCGCACGCGAGTGGTCCGCGCGCACGGCGATCCGAACCAACGGCGCCCCGGGAATTGCACATCCTCTCCACGCGCTTATCCTGCCGTTAATTCGGATGCCGAATTGCTCCGGAATAGCATCCCGTATTCTTCTGCCCGCGATCTCCGTACCTAAACGCAAAGATTTCGCGAACGCCAACCGGCGTAATTCGGGCGGATCTCCGGCACATTACGTTGCTGTGACGCACTCCACAACGCGCCCGTTTTCTGTGGTATTTTCCGTGCAAAACTGGTCATAAAGCTGTGCGCGCGGCCACTCTCTCACGGGCGCGTGATAACACACGAAGGCGCTGTACGTAACCCCGTCCGACGATGCAATTTCAGCTTTCCGTCGGTAAATTCAATCCGCATGACCGCCGCACACCCAGACCTGTCAGCGGAATTCCTGGAAATGCCGGAGGGCCTTCGGATCGACCGTCCGGAGGTGGCCGACGGGGCCGCCCTCTGGCGCATCGCCAAGGACTCCCGAACTCTCGACCTGAACTCCTCGTACAGCTACCTGCTGTGGTGCCGTGACTTCGCCGGCACCTCCGCGGTGGCACGTGACGCCGATGGGCGCCCCGTCGGTTTCGTGACCGCGTACGTACGCCCGGAGCGTCCGCGCACCCTGCTCGTGTGGCAGGTGGCCGTCGACGCCGCGTACCGCGGACGCGGACTGGCCGCGCGGCTGCTCGACGGGCTGACGGCACGGGTGGCCGCCGAGCGCGGACTGTCCGTCCTCGAGACGACCATCTCCCCGGGCAACACCGCCTCCGAGCGCCTGTTCCTGTCGTACGCACAGCGTCATGGCGCGGCCGTCGAGCGCGAGGTGCTGTTCGAGACGGACCAGTTCCCCGACGGACCGCACGACCCCGAGGTGCTCTACCGCATCGGGCCGTTCTCCCTCTGAACTTCTTCTCCCCTCGCCCCCTTGTTCTTCCGCCCCCCACGCTTCGAGGAGCGATCCGTGACCATCACCCAGCCCGACCTGAGCGTCTTCGAGACCCTGGAGTCGGAGGTGCGCAGCTACTGCCGCAACTGGCCCACCGTCTTCGACCGCGCCCAGGGCAGCCGCATGTACGACGAGGACGGCCACGCGTACCTCGACTTCTTCGCCGGTGCCGGGTCGCTGAACTACGGGCACAACAACCCCGTGCTCAAACGGGCCCTGATCGACTACCTGGAGCGTGACGGGGTCACCCACGGTCTCGACATGTCGACGACCGCGAAGCGCGGCTTCCTGGAGGCCTTCCAGAACCTGGTGCTGCGGCCCCGCGACCTGCCGTACAAGGTGATGTTCCCCGGCCCGACGGGCACCAACGCCGTCGAGTCCGCGCTCAAGCTCGCGCGGAAGGTGAAGGGCCGCGAGTCGATCGTGTCGTTCACCAACGCGTTCCACGGCATGTCGCTCGGCTCGCTCGCCGTGACCGGCAACGCCTTCAAGCGGGCCGGCGCCGGTATCCCGCTGGTGCACGGCACCCCGATGCCGTTCGACAACTACTTCGACGGCCAGGTCCCGGACTTCCTGTGGTTCGAGCGGCTCCTGGAGGACCAGGGCTCGGGCCTCAACCAGCCCGCCGCGGTGATCGTCGAGACCGTGCAGGGCGAGGGCGGCATCAACGTCGCGCGGCCCGAGTGGCTGCGCGCGCTCGCCGACCTGTGCAAGCGCCGCGACATGCTGCTGATCGTCGACGACATCCAGATGGGCTGCGGCCGGACCGGCGCGTTCTTCTCCTTCGAGGAGGCCGGGGTCGTGCCCGACATCGTGACGGTCTCCAAGTCCATCAGCGGGTACGGGCTGCCGATGTCGCTGTGCCTGTTCAAGCCGGAGCTGGACATCTGGGAGCCGGGCGAGCACAACGGCACCTTCCGAGGCAACAACCCGGCGTTCGTCACGGCCGCCGCAGCGCTGGAGGCCTACTGGGCCGACGGCTCCGCCATGGAGAAGCAGACCCGCTCCCGCGGCGAGCAGATCGAGCAGGCGATGATCTCCATCACCGAGGAGAACCTCGCCGACGTCAAGGAGTACCGGGGCCGCGGCCTCGTCTGGGGCCTGGAGTTCAAGGACAAGGCCCGCGCCGGGCGTGTGGCCAAGCGTGCCTTCGAACTCGGCCTGCTCATCGAGACGTCCGGCCCCGAGAGCGAGGTCGTGAAACTGCTGCCCGCGCTCACCATCACCCCCGACGAGCTCGACGAGGGCCTGCGCACCCTCGCCCGGGCCGTCCGCGAGACCGTCTGACCAGAGCGCCGCACACCACGAGAAGCACGAGAGAGAGGCATCGCACCACCGTGATAGTCCGTTCGTTCAAGGATGTTGAAGGCACCGACCGGCATGTGAAGGCGGCGACCGGCACCTGGGAGAGCAAGCGCATCGTCCTCGCCAAGGAGAAGGTCGGCTTCTCGCTGCACGAGACGATCCTGTACGCGGGTACGGAGACGCAGATGTGGTACGCGAACCACATCGAGGCCGTGCTCTGCGTGGAGGGCGAAGCCGAGCTCACCAACGAGGAGACCGGCGAGAAGCACTGGATCTCGCCCGGGACGATGTACCTGCTGGACGGCCACGAGCGCCACACCATGCGTCCCAAGACCGACTTCCGGTGCGTCTGCGTCTTCAACCCGCCCGTCACCGGGCGGGAGGACCACGACGAGAACGGCGTCTACCCGCTGCTCACCGAACCCGAGGAGGTGTGACACACCGATGACCACGCTCACCGATCTGTACCCCAGCCGAGGCACCACCGAAGTGGCCGTGCCCCGACAGGACCCGGTCCTGTGGGGTGCGCCGGGTGGACCCGGCCCCATCACCGTGCCCGAACTCCAGACGTACGAGCGCGACGGCTTCCTCCCCGTCGAGGAGCTGATCACCGGGGACGAGGTCGCCGTCTACCGGCAGGAGCTGGAACGGCTCGTCACCGACCCCGCGATCCGTGCCGACGACCGCTCGATCATCGAGCCCCGGACGCAGGAGATCCGGTCCGTCTTCGAGGTGCACCGGATCAGCGAGATCTTCGCCGAGCTCGTCCGTGACGAGCGGGTCGTGGGCCGCGCCCGGCAGATCCTCGGCTCCGACGTGTACGTCCACCAGTCGCGGATCAACGTCAAGCCCGGCTTCGGCGCCAGCGGCTTCTACTGGCATTCGGACTTCGAGACCTGGCACGCCGAGGACGGTCTGCCGAACATGCGGACGGTGTCCGTCTCGATCGCGCTGACCGAGAACTACGACACCAACGGCGGTCTCATGATCATGCCGGGGTCGCACAAGACCTTCCTCGGCTGTTCGGGCGAGACCCCGAAGGACAACTACAAGAAGTCGCTGCAGATGCAGGACGCGGGCACGCCCTCGGACGAGGCGCTCACCCGCCTCGCGACCCAGCACGGCATCAAGCTCTTCACGGGCAAGGCCGGTTCGGCGACCTGGTTCGACTGCAACTGCATGCACGGTTCGGGCGACAACATCACGCCGTTCCCGCGCAGCAACGTCTTCATCGTGTTCAACAGCGTGGAGAACACCGCGGTGGAGCCCTTCTCGGCTCCGGTGCGCAGGCCGGAGTTCATCGGCGCGCGGGACTTCACGCCGGTGGGCTGACCCCCTTCGCCGCCCGGCCATGGGCCGGGGCCCCTCCTCCCGTACGTGATGCGTACGGGAGGAGGGGCCCCGGCCCTCGCCGCGTGCGGGTCAGCGGGGCAGGACGTCGAGGAGCCGGTCGACGTCGCCCGGAGTGTTGTACAGGTGGAACGCGGCCCGCAGGTTGCCCGCGCGGTCGGAGACCTCCACCCCGGCGCGGCTCAAATCGCCCTGGAGGCCGCCGAGTCCCGGCACGGAGACGATCGGGGAGTCCGGGGCGGGGACGGGTGTGTGTCCGCGCTCGCGCAGTCCGGTGCGGAACCGGTCGGCGAGCGCGAGGTCGTGGTCGTGGATCCGCTCCACGCCCAGTTCCTCGAGGAGTTCCAGCGAACGGCGGGCTCCGGCGTACGCGAAGAGGCCGGGACTCTCGTCGAACCGCCGTGCGGAGTGGGCCAGTTCCTCGACCGGGCCGTAGCAGCTGTCCCAGGGCGCCTCGCCCGCCACCCAGCCGGCGAACACGGGGGTGAGTCCGCCGAAGTCCTCCGGGACGACGAGGAAGGCGACGCCGCGCGGGCAGACCAGCCACTTGAAGGCGACGGAGGAGACGAAGTCGTAGGCGCCGGCGCGCAGCGGCAGCCATCCGGCGGCCTGGGAGGCGTCCACGTACGTCCGGGCGCCGTGTTCCCGCGCGGCCTCCCGGATCGCGTCCAGGTCGGCGGTCCGGCCGTCGGCGGACTGGGCGGCGCTGACGGCGACGAGCGCGGTGCCGGAGTGCACGGACTCGGCCATCCGCTCCAGCGGTACGGCGCGGACCTTGAGGTCACCGCGGACGTGGAAGGGGGTCACGACCGAGCTGAACTCGGCCTCGGCGGTGAGGACTTCGACGCCCGGCGGCAGCGAGGCCGCGATCAGTCCGCTGTATACCGCGACCGAGGCGCCCGCCGCGACCCGGCGCCCGGGCACTCCGACGAGCCGCGCGAACGACGCGCGGGCCGCCTCGACGTCGGCGAACATGTCGGCGGGCTGCCCCGCCGCCACGGAGTCCACGGCACTCCGCATCGCGGTCACCGTGCGGGCCGGCAGCAGACCGGTGCTCGCGGTGTTCAGATAGGTGTTCTTCGCGGCGAACTCGGCACGGACGAGGGTCTCGAAGGTCTCCATGGGGACCACTCTGGGCCCGGAGGATGTCCAGGTCCATTGCTGATTTCTGCGTGGTTCACCCAAGAAGCGCTTATGGATCGCCCCCGACCTGCGTCTTTCAGTTCTGGGGTACGGCGCAGCCGTCCGGGCCGCAGGCCTCGGCAGCGTCCTCGCCGCTCTTCCCGTCCTGGATGAGGGTGAGCTGCGGGCGCTCGCCCCAGGCCTGGGTCAGCGCCTGGGCGAAGACCTCGGCGGGCTGGGCGCCGGACACGCCGTAGGTGCGGTCGAGGACGAAGAAGGGGACGCCGTTCGCGCCCAGCTCGGCGGCCTCGCGCTCGTCGGCGCGGACCTCGGCGGCGTAGGCGGACGGGTCGGCGAGGACGCGGCGGGCGTCGTCCGCGTCCAGCCCGGCGGCGACGGCCAGTTCGACGAGCCGCTCGTCGTCGCCGAAGACGGTCCGCTCCTCGGCGAAGTTGGCCTGGTAGAACAGGCCGATCAGCTCGTCCTGGCGGCCCTTCTCCTTGGCGAGGTGCAGCAGGCGGTGCATGTCGAAGGTGTTGCCGTGGTCGCGGTCCCGGGTGCGGTAGTCCAGGCCCTCGGCGGCGGCCTGCGTGCCGAGGTTCTCCTCGCCGGCCTGGGCCTGCGCCTCGCTCATGCCGTACTTCTTGGTCAGCATGGTGAGCACGGGCTGGATGTCGCCCTTGGCACGGCCGGGGTCCAGCTCGAACGAGCGGTGCACGACCTCGACCTCGTCACGGTGCGGAAAGGCGTCGAGCGCCTTCTCGAAGCGGGCCTTCCCGACGTAGCACCACGGGCAGGCGATGTCGGACCAGATCTCGACGCGCATTCTTCGGCTCTCTCCAGGTCGTGCGGATACGGGACACCCTCCCGGGCCGTCGATGTGTGAACGTTCAATCGGCGGGCTTCATTCCCCGACCGCGTACCGCAGAGACAGGTGGCGATCGGCCTCGGCGGGCGGCCGCTCCGGGTCCGGGCTCCAGCCGAGGCGGGTGTAGAAGGCCCGGGCGCGCCGGTTGTCGCCCCGCACGTCGAGCGTCGCCGTACGCTTCCCGTCCGCCTGCCACTCCTCCACGCAGGCCGCGTGCAGCGCGGAGCCGAGGCCGGCCCGCCACCGGTCCGGTTCGACGTGGAACTGGAAGAGCCTGACGGTGTCGGAGGGTGCGCCCTCGGCCGTGCGGAACGCAGCGATGCCGACGATCCGGCTGTCCAGCACGAGACACAGGACATGTCCCTGGGGCCGCTCGATCGCGCCCCGCCAGGCCTCCGGCCAGTCCGTGCCGTCCTCCGGCACGCCCTCGGGGTGGTACGTCGCCCGGGCCCGAGCGTGCAACCCGGCGACGACGGCCGCCTCTGCGGGCAGCACGGTCCTGATCATCCGTCGCGCGCGGTTCACACGGTCCTCGATCACACAGCCGAGGACGTCCGGGCGGACGACGCGGTTCCGCGGCGGTCGAACCGGACGCGGAACGGGCTGGGGGTGAGGCCGGTGCGGCGGACCAGCTGGCCGCGCAGCGAGTCGGCGGTGCCGAGTCCGCAGGCCCGGGCCACCTGGTCCTGGCGGGGAATCCTCTTCATCAACGTGCCGCTGGGGGTCGTGGCTCTCGCGCTGCCGGTCCGGACGCCGCGCACACGGCCCCGGCCTGCGCCACTCGACCCGCCGGGCCGGCTGACGGCGGTGCCGGCGCTCACCGCCCCGACCTTCGCGGTCATCGAGGGCGGCGCGACAGGGCTGACGGCTGCCGCTCCTGCTGTTCGTGGACGCGTCGACGCCGACCGTCCTGGTCGCGCTGCTGCTGGTTTCGATGGCCCCGGGCCGCGCCCTGACCGTTCCGCCGCTGACCACGGCGATGATGGACGCGGTGTCCGCCGACCGGGCAGGTCTCGCGGCGGCCGTCCTCAACTCGGCCCGCCGGGTGGCGGGCGGACTCGCCATCGCCGTGTTCGGTTTCCTCGTCTCGGACGGTTTCGAGACGGGCCTGCGGGTGGGCCTGGTCCTCGGTTCGGCCCTGCTCGCCCTCACGGCGACGGCTGCCCCGGGCCTCCGGACGCGCCGCCGCGTGGAAGGAGACCAGCCGCCGCCGAGGACCGTCCCGTGACGGACGGCGCCGCACCCGGTACGCGGGCGGCCCTCAGCTGCCGTCCCGCAGGTCGCGGGGCCAGGTCGGCCGGAACTCGATGTCGTCGTACGTGACCACGCAGCCCTCCCCCATCGGGGACTGCGTCATGAAGCCCACCAGTGCCGCCCCGGTCTCCTTCTCGTCGGCCAGGGTGAAGAGGCGGATGAACGTCCAGCGCTTGCCGTCGCGCGAGGCGTGGAAGGCGAAGGCGCGGCCCGTGCGGCTCACCCGGAGCCACACGGAACTGCCGTCCACCGTGAAGGAGTTGGCGTCGTCGGAGTGGCCGCGGGTGACGACCGTGCAGACGGTGGCCACGTCCGGGGAGTACTCCAGGCACAGCTTCGCCCAGGCCCGCTCGCCGACATGGACGTAGAGCACGCCGGCGTCGAACGAGGCCCCGAAGCCGACCGTCACGCGGGCGATGAGCTGGAAGTCGCCCTCCGGGGAGCCGAGCAGCCGGGGTGCGTCGGACGCCGGGTCGAGCCCTTCACCGGTGGGCGGAACGAAGCGGTCCTGCCGCGGGCCGGCCCAGCCGGTGAGCACGTCGTCCTCGTACGACCAGTGGCCGTCGGGGCCGTACGTGCGCAGGGGAAAGGGCAGTTCGGGGAGTGAGACGTCCATGGTGCGAGTCTCTCAGGTGGGCCGCGGCGCCGGGGAAGGGGCGGCGGGTACGGGCCGGGCACAGGCGCGGGGACGGGCGTGCACCCGTCCCCGCGTGGTTCTCAGCGCTCCAGGTGTCCGTCGTAACGCCGGGGAAGGCCCAGCGGGTTGTCGTCGCGCAGCTCGGGCGGCAGCAGCGCCTCGGGCACGCCCTGGTAGGCCACCGGCCGCATCCACCGCTCGATGGCGGTACCGCCGACGGACGTGGACGTCGAGGTCGTCGCGGGGTAGGGACCACCGTGGTGCTGGGCGGGGGCGACGGCGACGCCGGTCGGCCAGCCGTTGACCAGCACCCGGCCCGCGAGCGGCGTCAGCTCGGCGAGGATCTCGGCGCCGCGGCCCTCACCCGCGGCCTCCTCGGCGGAGAGCTGCACCGTGGCCGTGAGGTTGCCGGGCAGCCGGGCCAGGACGGCACCCGCCTCGGTCGCGTCGGTGTAGCGCGCCACGACCGTGAGCGGCCCGAAGCACTCCTCCAGGAGCAGGTCGTGCTCGCCCTCCGCCGTGAGCCGCTCGGCGGGCACGGTCAGGAAGCCGGGGCTCACCGTGTGCTCGCCGCCGGCACCCGGCGTCACGGGCGACTCCACGTCCGGCAGCGCGGCCCGCTCGGCGACCCCGGCGATGAAGTTGTCGCGCATCCGATGGTCCAGCAGGACGCCGGAGTCGGTGTCGCTCACCGCGTCGGTCAGGGACTTCAGGAACCGGTCGCCCGCCGCGCCGGCCGGTGCGAGCACCAGGCCCGGCTTCACGCAGAACTGGCCGACGCCGAGGGTCATCGAGCCGGCGAGGCCCGCGCCGATCTCCTCGGCTCGCTCGGCGGCCGCGGCCTCGGTGACCACGACGGGGTTGAGGGAGCCCAGCTCGCCGTGGAACGGGATCGGCACCGGACGCTGTGCCGCCGCGTCGAAGAGGGCCCGGCCGCCCCGGACCGAACCGGTGAACCCGGCTGCCGCGATCAGCGGGTGCCGGACCAGTTCGACGCCCGCCTCGAAGCCGTGGACGAGGCCGACGGCCCCGGCGGGGATGTCGTGCCGGGCGGCGGCCCGGCGCAGCACGGAGGCGACCAGTTCCGACAGGCCGGGGTGGTCGGGGTGCGCCTTGACGACGACGGGGCAGCCCGCGGCCAGCGCGCTCGCGGTGTCGCCGCCCGCGACGGAGAAGGCGAAGGGGAAGTTGGAGGCCGAGTACACGGCCACGACGCCCAGGGACACCTTGTAGCGGCGCAGGTCCGGGATCGGCGGGGTCGCCGTGGCGTCGGGGTGGTCGATGACGACGTCGAGGAAGGCGCCCTCGTCGACGATCCCGGCGAAGGCGCGCAACTGGTAGCAGGTGCGGGCGAGTTCGCCGTTCAGCCGGACGGGGCCGAGCGCGGACTCCGCGTCGGCGACCTCGACGAGGTGCTCCTTGGAGCCTTCGAGCAGGTCGGCGGCGGTGCGCAGGAACGCGGCGCGGACGGTGCGGTCGGCGAGGGTGGGGCGCGCGGCGTGTGCGGCACGGACGGCCTCGTCCACCTCCTGGGCTGTGGCTTCCACCGCAACCTGTTCCCGCTGCTTCCCGGTACGGGGGTCGACACTCCAGACTGGTGCTGCTGCCACCGCGGGTCCCTCCAGATGTGATGCCGCATTTCTTGTGTCACTCACCAGGGGCGTTCGATATGCTGAACGCTGTCTCTGATGGTGAATATGCTGTTGGAGACTATTTCCCGTCCAACGAAGGGGTCAAGGGCGATGTCGGCAGGCGAGACAGGCGGCGGGGCACAGGTCAAGTCCGCGGTACGGACCGTGGAATTGCTCGAGTACTTCGCCGGCCGCCCCGGAATGCACTCCCTCGCCGCGGTCCAGGAGGCCGTCGGCTACCCCAAGTCCAGCCTGTACATGTTGCTGCGCACGCTCGTCGAACTCGGCTGGGTCGAGACGGACGCGACGGGCACGCGGTACGGCATCGGCGTACGGGCCCTGCTGGTCGGCACCTCGTACATCGACGGCGACGAGGTGGTCGCCGCGGCACGCCCCACCCTCGACCGGCTCTCCGACGACACCACGGAGACCATCCACCTCGCGCGCCTGGACGGCACGAACGTCGTCTACCTCGCCACCCGCCAGTCGCAGCACTACCTGCGCCCCTTCACCCGGGTCGGCCGCAGGCTCCCCGCCCACTCCACCTCGCTCGGCAAGGCGCTGCTGGCCACGCACACCGACGAGCAGGTCCGCAAGATGCTGCCCGAGACGCTGCCCGCGCTGACCGAGCACACGATCACGGACCGGGAGAAGCTCATCGAGGAGCTGCGCCAGGTGCGCGAGCAGGGCTTCGCCGTGGACCGCGAGGAGAACACGCTGGGCCTGCGCTGCTTCGGCGTGGCGATCCCGTACCGCACGCCGGCCCGTGACGCGATCAGCTGTTCGGTGCCGGTGGCACGGCTCACACCCGCGCACGAGCAGATGGTCAAGGACGCGCTGTTCGACGCCCGTGACCGGCTCACCCTGGCCACGCGCCGGCTCTGACGGCTCCCCGCGCGGGTGCCCGTTCGATGAAGGGCACATGAGAAGTGAGTGCGGACGGGAACGAATCAGGCCCTTCCGCTCGTCTTTCTGTGCGGCATGAACAAGACGATCAGGCGTGCCGCCGTCTTCACACTGCTGCTCGTCCTCTCACTGCTGGTGAGGGCGACCTGGGTGCAGTTCTACGACGGCAAGGCACTGGCGGACGGCAAGGACAACCGACGGAACGCGATCTCTCTGTACGCGAACCCGCTCGGGAACATCATCGTGGCCGGCGACGCGATCACCGGTTCCGCGCAGACGAAAGGCAGCGACCTCAAGTACAAGCGGACGTACAAGGACGGCAGCCTGTACGCGGCGGTCACCGGCTACAGCTCGCAGGTGTACGGGGCGACCCAGCTGGAGGGCATCTACCAGGACCTCCTGGACGGCTCGGACATCCAGCTGAAGAACCCCCTGGACAGTCTGACCAACAAGCGCGCCGACCCCGGTGACGTGGTCACGACGATCGACCCCGCGGTACAGAAGGCCGGGTTCGAGGCGCTCGGGGACAAGAAGGGCGCGGCCGTCGCGATCGACCCGAAGACGGGCAGGATCCTCGGCGTCGTCTCCACCCCGTCGTACGACCCGACGTCGATCAGCGCGGGCAACGGCAGCGTCTGGGAGAAGCTCACCAAGGACCCCGACAAGCCGCTGGTCAACCGCGCGCTGCGGCAGCCGTTGCCGCCGGGTTCGACGTTCAAGCTGGTCGTGGCGTCCGCCGCGCTGGAGAGCGGTCTGTACGACGACGTGGACGCGAAGACGGACAGCCCGAATCCGTACACCCTGCCGAACACGCACACCCCCCTGAGGAACGAGAGCGCGTCCGCCCCGTGCGAGAACGCCTCGATCCGGGTCGCCCTCCAGTACTCCTGCAACAACGTCTTCGGCAAGATGGCCGTCGACCTCGGGCAGGACAAGGTGAAGGCGATGGCGGAGAAGTTCGGGTTCAACGACACGGAGCAGGACGTGCCGGTGCGGGCGTACACCAGCGTGTACCCCTCGGACATGGACAAGTCGTCCACGGCGCTGACCGGCATCGGCCAGTACGACGTCACCGCGACCCCGCTCCAGATGGCGATGGTGTCCGCCGCCATCGCCAACGACGGCAAGCTCGTCTCGCCGCACATGGTGTCGCAGACCAGTGACGCCGACGGCGACGTGCTGAAGAACTACGACGACGACACGCAGAGCAAGCGGATCGTCACCTCGGACACCGCCCAACAGCTCCGGTCGGCGATGCAGACGGTCATCGAGCAGGGCACGGGCACGAACGCCCGGATCCCCGGCGTGACCGTGGGCGGCAAGACGGGTACGGCCCAGCACGGCGAGAAGAACAGCAAGACGCCGTACGCCTGGTTCACGTCGTACGGCACGTCCGACTCCACCGGCAAGGAGGTCGCCGTCGCGGTGATGGTCGAGCAGTCCGACGCGGCCCGCTCCGAGGTCAGCGGCAACGGTCTGGCGGCCCCGGTCGCCAAGGCGATGATGCAGGCGGCCCTGAAGAACTGAGCCGGCGGCCACAGCGGCGCGCGACAGGTCCGTACGGCGAACGGCCCCGCACCTCCTCGGTGCGGGGCCGTCCCGTCGTCGGGGCGGCCTGTCGTCAGGGCGTCCCCGCGTGTGTCGTACCGCGCGCTGCGGTCACTTCACCCCGAGCAGCTGCTCGATCGGGTCGATCGCGAAGTAGACGAGGAACAGCGCGGAGGCCGCCCACAGCAGCCAGTGGACCTCCTTGGCCTTGCCGAGCACCGTCTTGATCAGCACGTACGCGAGGAAGCCCGCGCCGATGCCGTTGGTGATCGAGTACGTGAACGGCATCACGGCGATGGTCAGGAACGCGGGGATGGCGATCTCGTACTTGTCCCAGTCGATGTGCTTGACCTGGGTCATCATCAGGAAGCCGACGGCGACGAGCGCGGGCGCGGCGGCCTGGAGCGGGACGATCGTGAGGATCGGCGTCAGGAACAGCGCGAGCGCGAACATGCCACCGGTGATCAGGTTGGCGAAGCCGGTGCGCGCGCCCTCGCCGACGCCTGCCGCCGACTCGATGTACGACGTCGAGGAGGAGGCGGAGGCCGCGCCGCCGGCGACC
This sequence comes from Streptomyces sp. NPDC102279, assembly GCF_044766365.1. NCBI lineage: Bacteria > Bacillati > Actinomycetota > Actinomycetes > Kitasatosporales > Streptomycetaceae > Streptomyces > Streptomyces sp. NPDC102279. The sequence goes on from NZ_JBIWLU010000021.1 coordinate 41,713, forward strand.
GCGGCGGCGCCGTCGATGAGCAGCACCCGCCCGAGGTTGGGCACCTTGCCCTCCTCGTCGAGCAGACCGGCCTCGGCGCTGATGCCGACGACCGTGCCCATCGTGTCGAAGAAGTCGGACAGGATGAGGGTGAAGACCAGCAGGACGACGGTGATCGCGCTGGTCTCGCCGAACGCGCCGAACAGGCTGAAGTGGCCGAGCAGTCCGAAGTCCGGTGAGGCCACGATGTCGTCGGGCACCTTCGGGGTGGTCAGGCCCCAGCTCTTGACGTCGGCCGCGGCGTTGATGACGACGGCGACGACCGTCATGGTGACGATGCTGATCAGGATCGCGCCCTTGACCTTGCGCGCGAGCAGTCCGATGGTCAGCAGGACGCCGAGGCAGAAGACGAGAATCGGCCACCCGGCGAGCGCGCCGGTGCCGCCGAGCTGGACCGGCACCGTGGTGTTCGCGGCGTCCGGGATGCGGGTGGCGAAGCCGGCGTCCACGAAGCCGATGAAGGCGATGAACAGGCCGATGCCGACGCTGATCGCCTGTTTCATCGCCTGGGGTATCGCGTGCATGACGGCCTCGCGCAGACCGGTCACGACCAGGACGCAAATGAGCAGGCCCTCCAGGACGATCAGGCCCATCGCGTCGTCCCAGCTCATCAGCGGGGCGATCTGGAAGGCGACGACCGCGTTGAGGCCGAGGCCAGCGGCGAGCGCGAGCGGGAGGTTGCCGCCGACGCCCATGATGATGGTCATGACCGCGGCCACCAGGGCGGTGGCGGTGGTGAGTTGGACGGCGTCGAGCTGGTGACCGAACTTGTCCTTGGCGCTGCCGAGGATGATCGGGTTCAGGACGAGGATGTAGGCCATCGTGAAGAACGTGGCGAATCCGCCGCGTATCTCCCGGCCGAGGGTGGAGCCCCTCGCGGATATCTTGAAGAACCCGTCGATCCCGTCTGCCGCCGGTGGTGCGGCACTTGGCCGGTCGTCGACCTTCTGCGCTTCGGACATGACCATACTCCTCGGTACCTGCGTGCCTGGTGTGCGGATGCTGGCTGGATTGTTCCCTTCATCAACCACTCTCAGGTTTTCGCTGTGTTACGGAACCCGGGAAACAACCACATGTTCGTTTTCGACGTCCTTCACGGTGTGGACCTGCCGGCCTGAGCCCCCCTCGCGGCCGGCAGCACAACGCCCCCGCCGGTGACGACCGGCGGGGGCGTTCCTGAGCGGCGGTGGATCAGCTCACGAAGTACGTCGGGTTCGGGAGCTTGTACGTCTTGTCGGCGTAGCCGCCGTCGAGGTCCGAGTACTGGTCGCCGAAGTTGCCGACGATGTCGTAGCCGAGGTCCTCGATGTGCTTGCGGGTGCCGGCCTTGTACTGCACGGTCGTGCAGTTCCAGGCGGTGGCGGTGGCGCAACCGCTCAGATAGGCGGGCGGGTTGGCGGCGTCCTTGAGGAACATGTGGGCGGAGTCGAGGTTGACGTCGACGCCGACCTTCTTCAGGTTCTCGACCGCGGAGGCGCGCTGCGACTCCTTCAGGCCCGAGTTGTAGAACACCTCGACGCCCTTGGACTCGGCGTACTCGACGAGTTCGGGACTGCCGAAGACGGCGGGACGGTCCGCCTTCGCGACGTAGTCGGCCCAGGTCGTCGAGTTGTACGTGTAGTTGGTCTTCCTCTCGTAGTCGAAGGAGAGCAGCAGGGTGTCGTCGATGTCGAAGACGACGGCGGGCTTCTGACCCCGGTGGTGGGCCGTGTGGGCCGCCTTGTCGATGTCCCTCCTGGCAGCGGCGTCGATGCGCGCGAGGTCCTTGGCGTACTGGCTGCTCGGGGACGCCTGGTACACCCCGTCGCTGTCGAGCGCGGCACCGTAGTAGGTGTCGATGTCCTTGACCAGGACCCCGATGTTGTAGGGCTCGTGCGTCGAGTTGGCCGTCGACTGATGGGCGGTGGCGGCACCGGACCCGAACAGGGCGGCACCGGCGACGGCACAGGTGGCGGCGACGGCCGCGATACGCAGTGGCTTATGCATGGCAAGTTTCTACGCGCGTCACCCCCGTGGATGCGAGGCCCGTTGCCCGATCGATACACACTCCACAGGTGACGTACGTCGCGGTGGGTACGGGAGCCGCGCCGGCTTCCGCACCCACCGCGACGAACAGGCCACGGACAAAGGGGAGTTCGCTCGGGGTCAGTGGATTCCTCCGGCGCCCGCGCCGTGGTCGACGATGCCGGGAACGGCCTGCGGGCGATCGACCTTCGTCCGCAGGACGGGTGTCCAGCCCGCGCCGGACCGAAGGGTCTCGGCGGGGATCTCCGCGTTGTGCACGGCGATCAGATCGGTGCGTACGCCGTTGACGAAGTTGTCGGCGGCGGTCAGCGGCGCGTCCTTCCACTTCTTCAGGACGGTCCCGGTTCCGATGCCGTCCGCCAGGGTGAACGCGTTGTGCTCGGTGACGAGTTGGGACTCCATGCCGATGCCGTAGCTGTAGGCGTATCCGGCTTCCGCCACGAAGTGGTTGTTGTAGGAGTCGACCTGGCCGAAGCGCACCCGCGGCGCGCGCTCGACGAGACCGGTGAACAGGTTGTGGTGGAAGGTGACCTTCAAATGGCCCCGGTCCACGGCCGCGGTCGCCGCGCTGTCGCTGTTGCCGACCAGGATGGTCTTGTCGTGGTCCGCGAACACGTTCCAGGACGCGGTCACGTAGTCGGCGCCCTGGACGATGTCCAGCTCGCCGTCGTGCTGTTCGTAGATCCGGCCGAAGTACGTCGGCAGCGAGCTGTCCGGGTGGGCGCCGTCGGTGAACGTGTTGTGGTCGAGCCAGACGTGCGTGGCACCGTGGACGACGGCGCTGTCGTACTCGGAGTTCCAGTTCCCGGTGTCGCCGTCGGTCGGGTCCCACTGCGGGAAGCAGTCCAGGGGGCTCTCGAAGGAGAGGTTGCGGACGATGACGTTGTCGACGCCCTTGATCTGCAGGCTCACCCCCTTGAGCCCCGCGTCGCGCCCGACACCGACGATGGTGGTGTTCGCGGGGACGTTGGCCTTGATGGCGGTGTCCTGGCGGGCGGCCGAAGCGGCCCGCAGGTCCTCCTGCTCCCCGCTGACCACCTGGTCGTAGCCCCACACCGCCGGGTCGTAGTCGGCGAGGTACCGGGCGAAGTCGTAGCCCGGCGCGGCGAAGGTGTCGCAGCCGTCGGCGTTGGCGTCGATCGTGCCCCTCACCTTGATGATCTTCGACGCGCTGCCGCCCGCCGCGAGCGCGGCCTTGAACTGCGCCCACGTCGTGACCGTGCGGACCTGCGCCGGCGCGGCGGCCGAGCCGCCGGTGGTGCCGGCCCCCTGGGACGCCCACCCGTCCCGGGCGGCGAGCGCCTGCCGGGCGGGGTCGCGGGGCCGGGCCTGGGCGGTGGCGCCGGTGACGGCGCAGACGAGAGCGGTGCAGCCGATCAGTGCGGCGGTCCGCCGCAGGGCGGTCGTACGCCAATTTTTGCCATGTGCATGCCATGCATGGGTGTTCATGATGCGGCTCTCTCTTTCCTTCGGCTCGGTGGATTGGACGGGATGGGCGCAGGGCTGCGCCGTGGGGGACGCGGGAGGGGGGGGGGGGGGGGGGGCCCCCCCCCCCCCCGCCCCCCGGGGGGGGGGCCCCCCCCGCGGCCGCCGGGGCTGGCGGGGGTGGCCCCCCGGCCCCCAGAGGCCGGCCCTCCACGAGGCGGG
>NZ_JBIWLU010000021.1:45433-110820 GCF_044766365.1 Streptomyces sp. NPDC102279
GGGGGGGGGGGTGTGTGGGTTGGGGGGGGGTGGGTGGGGGGGGGGGGGGGGGTGTGTGGGGGGGGGGGGGGGGTGGGGGGGGGGGGGGGGGGCCGCCCCCCCCCCGACAGGTCCTACTGGTGGGCCTTCCAGTCGGCCTGCGCCGTGTTCAGCTGGTCGGCCAACGTGTCCAGGAAGTCCTTCGCGCTCATCTTGCCGAGGAGCACCTTCTGGAAGTTGGGCTCGTTGTCGGCCTTGGAGATGGTGTTCCAGTCGGGCAGGTAGTAGGGCAGTTGCACGATCTTGGTGCTGCTGCCGTTCAGTGCCTCCGCGGCCAGCCGGGTCGGCTCGGCCCGCTGGATCCACTGGTCCTTGGCGGCGTCGGTGTTCGCCGGCACCTGCCCCGCGGACTCGTTGAACCTGGAGTTCTCCGCCGCCGAGACGGCGAACTCGATGAACTTCCAGGCGGCCGCCTTGTTCTTGCCGGACTTGAAGAGGCTCAGACCGTCGACCGGGTTGGACACCTGCACGCGCGTGCCGTCGTCCTGGGTGGGGTTCGGGATGCCGCGGAACGCATCCGCGCCCAGCGCCTTCAGGTGGTCCTGGTAGGAGCCGAGGTTGTGGCTCAGCATGCCGATGGTGCCGCTGTCCCACTGCGCGACCATCTTGGTGAAGTCGTTGTTGACGTCGGCGGAGGGCGTGACCTTCTTGTACAGGGCGACGTATTTCGCCAGGGCCGCCACGTTCTTCGGGTCGTTGACGGTGGACCTCTCGCCGTTCCAGAACGAGGTGATGCCGGACTGTCCGTACGCGGCGTCCAGTGCCGGCGCGATGGATCCCTCACCGCCGCGGATGGTGAAGCCGAACTTGTTCTTCCCCTGGTCGCTGAGCTTCCCGGCGGCGTCGTAGAACTTCGACCAGGTGGTCGGCGCGTCCAGCCCGGCCGCCTCGAACAGGTCGGTGCGGTACCAGAGCGTGCCGTTGTTGGCGGAGGTCGGCACCTGGTAGAGCGTGTCTCCGCCGCCCGCGGCCCGGCTCACGTCGAGGAGGTTCTCGCTCAGCCTCCCCTTCAGTGGGCTCTTCCCGAGCCGGCTGTCCAGCGGCTCCAGCGCACCCTGGACGGCGACCTCGGCGAGCATCGCGGTGCCCACGCCGCCGACGTCGGGCAGCCCGCCGCCCTGGATCGCGGTGTCGTACTTGGACTGGGCGCTCGCCGCCGGGATCCCGACGTAGTCGACCTTGATGTCGGGGTACTTCTTCTCGAAGTCCGCGATGATCTGCTTCCAGATGTCCGTGCGGACACCGCCGTTGTTGTCCCAGAAGGTGATCTCGCCCTTGCCGGAACCCTCGGTGCCCTTGTCCCCCGCGCTGCCGCTGCCGTCGTCGCCGCAGGCGGTGGCGGTCAGCGCGAGCACCGACCCGAGCGCGACCGCCACGGCCGTGCGCCGGCCGCCACGGCTGCCGGTCCACGACCGGCCGGTCCTCGGTGTGCTGTTCCTCAGGGAGCTGGTCTTCATCGGTCGGCTCTCTTCTTCCGGTTCCAACAGGGCTGTGCGGTGGACGAGTTGTTCTGGACGGTCGGCACACGGCTGCTTCCGGAAGGGGCGTGCCCTTCCCTCCGCATCCGGCAAGCGCTTGCTACGGAGGTGCGTCATTGCGGCTCCCAACAGGCGGACGGACGACAGGAAGTGACTCTCAGCGGGTCGCGGTGACCCGGAACCGGGTGAACGTGGCGGCGCCGGCGTGCCCCCCGCCGTCCGGCGCGAGAGCGAAGAGCCCGAGCAGGGCGCCGACCCAGCGCCAGGGCGTCGCGGCGAAGACCTGCCCCGAGGGCTGCCTGCCGCCGCCGACGTCGCAGGAGAAGCGGCAGCGGGCGCCGGCACCGATCTCGATCCACAGCCGGGCCCGGCCGTCCGGCGCCTCGCACGCCGGGGCGGCGTCCCGCTCGGCCGTCCGCTGCTCCATGGGTGCGGCGGTCGCCCCGGGGGCGACCGGCTCGGCGAACCGGTGCACGAGCCGCACCGATCCGTCGGGCTCCCGCTGCAGCCCGATCCAGCGGTAGGCGTCGCCGAGCACCGCGAGCCCGGCGCGGGCACCCGGCTCCTCGCTGTCGAGACGCAGTGCGACCTCGACGGTGGCGGCCCCGCCGGGAAGCCGCTGGGTGAGGACGTGCGGCAGGGTGCGGAGGTCGTAGGGGTCGGGTACGTCGCACGGATCCTGCGGGTCGCGACGGTCGCGCACGCGGACGCAGCTGAGCCGGAGTCCGTCGCCGGAGTGCTGGGGCGCCCAGCCGTCCTGGGGATTGGCGGTCCACTGCCACTGACGTCCGAAGCGGCCTCCGGGGAAGTCGTCGTCGGTGGCGGGCGCGGACGGCGGCTGCGACGGCAGGTCCGGCTTCCGGTGGACGGCCACGGGGACGGCCGCGTCACCGAGGACGGGCCAGTCCTCGCCGCCGGCGCCGTCGCCGGCCCAGCGCATCGGCTGCAGATGGACCACTCGTCCGTAGGCGCCGCGCTGCTGGAAGTGCAGGAACCAGTCCTCGCCCGTCGCCGTGCGCACCCAGCCGCCCTGGTGCGGGCCGTTGACCGGGGTGTTCCCCTGCTCCAGCACCACCCTCTCCTCGTAGGGCCCGAAGAAGCCGCGTGAACGGAGGACGCCCTGCCAGCCGGTCTCGACTCCCCCGGCCGGCGCGAAGATCCAGAACCAGCCGTCGTGCCGGTAGGCCTTGGGGCCTTCGAGGGTGAACCAGCCGGGGATGCGGTCGGCGTCGACGATCACCTTGCCCTCGTCGAGCAGCCCGGTGCCGTCGGGACGCATCCGGTGTCCGGTGAGCCGGTTCTTCACGCCCGCGCGGGACTTGGCCCAGGCGTGCACGAGATACGCCTCGCCGCTCTCCTCGTCCCACAGGGGGCAGGCGTCGATGAGCCCCTTACCCTCCTTCACCAGGTGCGGAGGAGTCCAAGGGCCCCTGATCGCGGGCGCGTTGATCTGGAAGATGCCGTGGTCCGGATCGCCCCAGAAGATCCAGAAGCGGTCGTCGTGGTGACGCAGGGAGGGCGCCCACACCCCGCGGTCGTGCCGGGGCCGGCCGAACTCGGCGGCCGGTTCCAGGCGTTGGAGCGCGTGGCCGACGAGGGTCCAGTTGACCAGGTCGCGGGAGTGCAGCAGGGGCAGGCCGGGCGCGCGGCCGAAGCTGGACGCGGTGAGATAGAAGTCGTCGCCCACGCGGAGCACGTCGGGGTCGGACCAGTCGGCGTCGAGGACGGGGTTGCGGTAGGTGCCGTCACCCAGGTCGGCGGAGGGCAGGGCCATCAGGTGCTCACCGCCTTGCGCACCAGGGCCGCGGCTCCGGCCCGGTCGAGCGTGCCGTCGGCGACGACGGTGACGATCCGGCGTACGAGCGTGTCACCGGCCGCGACCGTGAGCCGGCTCCGGTGGGCGAGGGAGGAACCGACGCCCGGGTACTGGGCGGTGCGCACGAACCACGGGTCGCGGCGCGTCCCCACGGTCGCCCCGGCGAGGACCAGCGTCCAGCCGGCGCCGGCGAGCGCGAGCCACTCCGCGGGGCGGGCGTGCACGGCGTCCTCGCCCTCGGTGTCGGCGGTGAACACGCGCGGGGCGTCCGGTTCCTTGGGTGCCCGCCAGAAGAAGCCGCCGTATCCCGCGTCCGACCGTCCGTTGGTGGCCGGGCTGCCGAGGGAGAGCGCTCGCGCCGTGACGTTCGTGAGCGCGAAGGTGAAGTCCAACGCCCAGGCTGAGTCGGTGAGTTCGACGGCCAGGACCGTACGGCGTTCACTCATCAGCTCGGTGCCCGCGGCCGTCCAGCGCAGTTCCTCCACGAAGCCGCCGGGGCCGCTCTCCTGGAAGGAGGCGTGCCGCTGGGCGCCGTGGTTGTCGAGCTCGGTGGGTCCCTGGTCGCGGACGTAGGTGCGCCCGCCCCAGAAGTTGTGCCCCTCGACGTCGGGGACCGCGACCCCGACGCCGAGGTGGTGGGCGTGGTCGGCGGGACTCAGCTCGGTGACGGGCGTGCCGGCAAGGGTCGTGACGGGGTGGAGGTACGGGCGCGGGGAGAGCCGGGCGGGCAGTTCGGGCCGGGTGACATAGCGGCCGACGGGGCGGCCCGCGGCGCTCAGGACGAGCTCGGTGTCATTCATCCGGTGCTCACCTCTTTCGGGAGCGTCCAGGGGGCGCCCAGTTCGGAGTAGAGGGCGAGGGTGTCGGCTGCCGACGCGACGAGCGCGTCGATGCCGCGTACGGCACGGCGGTTCTCGCCGGGCAGCAGGTCCCAGGCGTCCGGCGGCAGCGCGACGGGCTCGGGCGCCCGCCGGACCGCTTCCAGGACCTTCATGAACGCGCCGGTCGACGCGGGCGGGACCAGGAGTTCGACGCCGTCCGTCAGATGTCCGACGAGGTTCTCCAGCAGGTCGGTACGGCCGTACACGATCTCCTCCGGGCCGTGCCCCGACCGCTGCACCAGGACCCGGTCCTGCTTGTACCAGAAGGTGATCCGGCCCCCCGTGCCGTGCACGACGACGTACGGTTCGCCCGGGTTCTCGGCGCAGAGCGTGGCCGCGACGGTGATGGCGCGCCCGGCGGTCGTCACACGCACGCACGAGGTGTCGTCGGACTCGATGTCGTTGGCGCGCAGCAGTTCCGTCACGACGCCGGTGACGTCCTCGGCCCGGGCCGAGCCGTCCAGGGCCAGGGCGGTGGCGACGGCGTGGGCCAGCGGGTTCGTCAGCACACCGTCGACCACGTCCGCACCGTCGAGCCGCCGCCTGCCCGCCCACGGCGCGCGCCGGTAGTACGCCTCGTCCCGGGCCCAGGCCCCCGCCGCGCCGATGCCGGTCACCCGGCCGAGCGCGCCCTGGGCGATCAGCTCCCGGACGGCGGGCACGGCGTGCGAGCCGAGTGACTGGAAGCCGATCTGGCAGGCGACGCCCGCGGCGGCGACGCCGTCGGCCATTCGCCGGAACTCGGCGTAGGACGGCGCGGGCGGCTTCTCCAGGAGCAGGTGGACACCGCGGCGCGCGGCGGTCAGCGCCAGGTCGGTGTGGGTGGGGATGGGCGTGCAGATCACCGCGATCGCGGCGCCGGTGACGTCGAGCAGGGCCCCGAGGTCGGCGGACTGCTCGACGTGCCGCCCGTCGAGTTCCTCCGTGCCGAGCGGGGTCAGCTCACACACGCCGGCCAGGCGTACGAGGCCCTCGCGCTGGAGCCGGCGGATGTTGTCCAGATGCCGGCGGCCGTGGCCGCGGGCACCGGCCAGGACGACGGGCAGCGGGAGTCCGGTGGCCCGCCGGGGCGCCGTGCCGCTCGCGGGCGTGCGCCGCTCCGTGTCTGCGTTCAACTGCCCGGTCCCGCCGGGCCGCGCCGCGGACGTCATCCCTTCACCGCCCCCGCGCTGAACCCGGTGATCAGCCACTTCTGGATGAACGCGAAGACGACGACCACGGGGACGGCGGCGATGATGCCGCCCGCGGCGAGCGCTCCCAGGTCGACACTGTCGGAGCTCATCAGGGTGTTGAGTCCCACCGGGATGGTCTGCTTGCTCTGGTCGCTGAGGAACATCAGGGCGAACAGGAAGTGGTTCCAGGCGTGCACGAAGGCGAACGAGCCGACGGCGATCAGTCCGGGTCGCAGCAGCGGCAGGACGACGATGCGAAAGGCGTCGAAGCGGTTGCAGCCGTCCACCCAGGCGGCCTCCTCCAGGGAGTACGGCACGTTCCGGATGAAACCGCTGATCAGGATCATCGACAGCGGCAGCTGGAAGACCGTCTCGGCGATGACCACGCTGGCCAGCGAGTTGATCATCTGGAGCTTGGCGAAGATCTGGAAGAGCGGGACCAGGAGCAGGGCGCCCGGTACGAACTGGGAGCAGAGCAGCGCCAGCAGGAAGCCGCGCTTGATCCTGAAGTCGAACCGGGCGAGCGCGTAGCCGCCGGCGAGCGCGACGAGGGTCGTCATCACCAGGGTGGCGACGGCGATGAGCACGCTGTTCTGGAAGTAGGTCCCGAAGCTGCGTTCGGTCCACACCTTGTCGAAGTGGTCGAAGGTCATGGGCCAGGGCACGAGCGAGGTCGAGCCGGCGGGGCGCAGCGCGAAGAGCAGGATCCAGTAGAAGGGGATCAGGGTGAAGAGGAGGTAGATGCCCAGCGGGACGTAGATGTGCCACCGGGGGACCTCGTCCCACGCGCGATGCCTGGTCCGCGCGTCGGGGCGGGGCGGCTCCTCCGCCGGCGGGGCGGGTGCGGCCGGGGCGATCGTCTCGGCGTCCTTGGTGATCACTTGTCCCCGCCTCCGAACTTGCTCAGCCGCAGATAGACGATCGAGCAGAACAGCAGAATCACGAACGCGACGGCGGTCAGGGCCGACGCGTAGCCGAAGTTGTGGGCGTCGACGCTGGTGTTGGCGATGTACAGCGGCAGGGTCGTCGTCTCCCCCGCGGGTCCGCCGCCGGTCAGGGTGTAGAGCAGGTCGACGTTGTTGAACTCCCACACCGCGCGCAACAGAGTGGACAGGATGATCGCGTCCTTGAGGTGCGGCAGGGTGATGTGCAGGAACTGCCGGACACGGCTCGCCCCGTCGACCTCGGCGGCCTCGTACAGGTCCTTGGAGACGGACTGGAGGTCGGCGAGGATCAGAATCGCGAAGAAGGGGACACCGCGCCACAGGTCGGCGACCACCGCCGCCGGGAAGACGGTGGCGGTGTCCGACAGCCAGCTCGTGCCGTACGAGCCGATGCCCGCGTCGGCGAGGTAACGGGTGATGCCCGTCTGGGAGTTGTAGAGCAGCACCCAGATCGCCGAGGTCAGCACCCCGGAGACGGCCCACGGCGAGAAGACCAGCGCCCGCCCGACGGCCCGTCCGACGAAGGTCTGGTTGACGATCAGCGCGAGTGCCAGGCCGAACAGCAGCTGGAGCCCCACCTCGACGACGACCCACTTCGCGCTGAAGGTGAGGGTGTCCCAGAACTGCGGGTCCGCGGTGAAGGCGTGCACGAAGTTGTCGAAGCCGGCGTATCCGTTGCGCCAGGGTTTGGTGGGGTTGTAGTTCTGCAGGCTGTAGTAGAAGACGCTGATGACGGGGTAGGCGATGAAGCCCAGCATCAGCAGCGCCGCCGGGGCGATCAGCAGATACGGGAGCCTGCGCGGGGTCGCGGAGGCACGGCGCCGCCGGGGTGGCGCAGGCGGTTTCGCCACGGCTGCGGCTTGGGCCATGACTGTTCTCCGTTCTGGCGGTGCCGTGGAGCGGTTGCCCGACCGACAGGAAGCGCTTGCTGTCTGCACAGAGGTCGGGCACCGCGGTCACGGTCTTCGGGATGTCGGCCGTTCGAGGTGCTGGGTCGTCCGAGGTGCTGGGCGGTTCGAGGTGCTGGGCGGTTCGAGATGCTGGGCGGTTCGGCGTGCCGGTTCGTTCGCTTCGCTGCTCGATGGTTCGCCGTGCGAGGAGGTGCGGGTGCGGAACGTCCGGGGCCGGCCGTTCGCGCTGTTCACCGTGCGTGGGCCGCCTCGGGGCGTGCGGCCGGGGGTCGTTCAGCCCGCGTACGGGTCCTGCACCGTGCCCGGCCGGGCCAGGAACGCGAAGTCGCAGCCGGTGTCCGCCTGGGTGATCTGGTCGGTGTAGAGCGCGCCGTAGCCGCGTTCGTACCGGACGGGGGGCGGCGTCCACTCCGCCCGTCTGCGCTCCAGCTCGGCGTCGTCCACGTCGAGCCGGAGTGACCGTGCCTCGACGTCGAGGCTGATCGTGTCGCCGGTCCGCACCAGGGCGAGCGGGCCCCCGACATGCGACTCGGGTGCCACGTGCAGCACGCACGTGCCGTAACTCGTGCCGCTCATACGGGCGTCGGAGATCCGCACCATGTCCCGGACGCCCTGCTTGAGCAGGTGTTCGGGGATGGGCAGCATCCCGTACTCGGGCATCCCCGGGCCGCCCTTCGGCCCGGCGCCCCGCAGCACCAGCACGCTGTCCGCGGTGATGCCGAGCGACGGGTCGTCGATGGTCCGCTGCATGGTGCGGTAGTCGTCGAAGACGACCGCGGGACCGCTGTGCCGGAGCAGGTGCGGCTCGGCGGCGATGTGCTTGATGACGGCGCCGTCCGGGCAGAGGTTGCCGCGCAGGACGGCCACCCCTCCCTCGGGCGCGACCGGATTGTCCCGGGTGCGGATGACGTCGTCGTCGTGCACCCGCGCGTTCGCCAGTTGCTCGCGCAGGCTGTCGTGGGACACCGTGGGCCGGTCCAGGTGCAGCAGATCGGTGATCCGCGACAGGAACCCCGGCAGCCCGCCGGCGAAGTGGAAGTCCTCCATGAGGTACGTGCGTCCGCCGGGCCGGACGTTGGCGAGGACCGGCACGGTCCGGGCGATCCGGTCGAAGTCGTCGAGCGTGAGGGTGACGCCGGCGCGTCCGGCCATGGCGATCAGATGGATCACGGCGTTCGTCGAACCGCCAAGACCGAGCACCGTGGTCACGGCGTCCTCGAAGGCGTCGGCGGTGAGGATGTCGCTCAACCGGCGGTCCCGGTGGACGAGTTCGACGATCCGGAGTCCGGCCGCGGCGGCCATCCGCTCGTGCCCCGAGTCGACGGCGGGGATGCTCGACGCGCCCGGCACGGTGACGCCGAGCGCCTCCGCCGCGGCCGTCAGGGTGGACGCCGTACCCATCGTCATGCAGTGTCCCGGTGACCGCGCGAGCCCGCTCTCCAGCTCGGCCATCTCGCAGTCGCCGATGAGCCCGGCACGCCGGTCGTCCCAGTACTTCCACATGTCGGTGCCGGAGCCGAGGACTTGGTTGCGCCAGTGGCCCGGGAGCATCGGCCCGGCCGGCACGAAGACCGTCGGCAGATCGACCGAGGCGGCCCCCATGAGCAGCGCGGGGGTCGACTTGTCGCAGCCGCCCATCAGCACCGCCCCGTCGACCGGGTACGACCGCAGCAACTCCTCGGTCTCCATGGCGAGGAGGTTGCGGTAGAGCATCGGGGTCGGCTTCTGGAAGGTCTCGCTGAGCGTGGACACGGGGAATTCGAGCGGGAACCCCCCGGCCTGCCACACGCCCCGCTTCACGGCCTGCGCGCGGTCGCGCAGGTGGACGTGGCAGGGGTTGATGTCGGACCAGGTGTTGAGGATCGCGATCACCGGCTTGCCGAGGTGTTCCTCCGGCAGGTAGCCCAGTTGGCGGGTACGGGCCCGGTGACTGAACGAGCGGAGCCCGTCGGTGCCGTACCACTGGTGGCTGCGGAGGTCCTCCGGCCGCTTCACAGGGGCCATCCGGCGGCTATGGCGGCGACCTCGGAACGCTCGCTCTCGGCCAGCGGCCGGCTCGGCGGGCGCACGTCGCGGCGGCACAGACCGAGCGAGGCCAGAGCCTCCTTGACGACGGTCACGTTGTTCGCGGAGGCGTTCGCCCCACGCAGTTCCTCGAAGCGGCGGATCTGCTCCCAGACCTTCATCGCGGCCGGGTAGTCGCCGGACCGGAGCGCTTCGATCATGTTCAGCGAGAGGGTCGGGGCGACGTTCACCAGGCCCGAGGTGAAGCCGGTGGCACCGGCCGAGAAGTACGAGGGCGCGTACGGCTCGGCGAGTCCGGCCACCCAGACGAACCGCTCCAGCCCGGCGTCCCGCGCGAAGGCGGCGAAGCGGGCGGCGTCGGGGACGGCGTACTTGACTCCGATGACGTTCGGGCAGGCGTCGGCGAGTTCGGTGAGCCGCTCGCCCGGGAGCAGCGGGTTGCGGATGTACGGCACGACGCCCAGGCCGGGTACGGCATCGGCGACGGCCCGGTGGTAGTCGACCCAGCCGCCTTCGGAGACGTAGGGATGGACGGGCTGGTGGACCATCACCATCCCGGCACCGAGGACGGCGGCGTGCTGGGCGGAGGCGACGGCGGTCGGCACGTCGTGGCCGACACCGGCCAGCACGACCGCCCGGTCACCGGCCTCCTCCACCGTCGACTCCAGGACGATCCGCCGCTCTTCGGGCGTGAGGGCGTAGAACTCGCCGGTGTTGCCGTTGGGGGTGAGGGTGCGGACTCCGCCGTCGATCAGCCGGCGCAGCAGGGCCCGGTGGGTGTCGCGGTCGATCGTGCCGTCCTCGGCGAACGGCGTCACCGGGATCGCCACGACCTCGGCGAGGGCCGTCCGCTGGGTCTCGAACGTCGCTGTCATTCCTGTCCGTCCTCCGCCCGGCCCTGCGGGAAGGCCCGTTGCACGAACGACGCGATGTGGGAGTGCAGCGCTCCGGCCGCACCGTCGGCGTCGCCGTCGAGCGCGAGCCGCAGGATCTCCCGGTGCTCGCTCGCCTCCCGTTCCCAGGACGGGTCGGCCGCCCAGGCGACCGCCGAGACGAGAGCCGCCTGGTCGCGGACCTCGTCGAGCATCCGGCCGAGCAGCGGATTGCCGCAGGGCACGTACAGGGCGCGGTGGAACTCCCGGTTGGCGAGGGAGCGTTCGGCGGTGTCGGTGGCGTCGTCGGCGCGGGTCAGCGCGTCCCGGGCGGCTTCGAGGGTGGCACCGAGGCGTACCGACCGGCGCAGCGCCTCGGGTTCGAGGAGCAGCCGCACGTCGTACACCTCGCGCGCCATGTCGGCGTCCACCATGCGCACCGTGACGCCCTTGTACTGGTTCATCACGACGAGCCCGGTGCCGGCCAGGGTCTTGAGCGCCTCGCGCACGGGTGTCTTCGAGACACCGAACTGTGCGGCGAGGTCGGTCTCGACCAGGGCCGCCCCCGGGGGCAACTGCCCCGTGAGGATGCGGTGTTTGATCCCGTCCAGCACGACCTGGGTGCGGGACGGGATCGGGGTGGGCGTGGGCACAGCCGTCATGCGCGCCTCTCGTATCTCACATATCGCGTCTCATATATGACGTACGAAGTACGACGCGTTGAAAGTAGGAGAGGCGCCTGGCCCCGTCAACACTTGCGACAGGAAAACCGGTTGGGGAATCCGGAACGAGCTGGGACGTCCGAAAAGTCGCGTCGCCGGCCCGCAGGGCGGGCCCGACGTCGGCGGGCAGGCGAGACGTCGCGGACGCGCCCTACGGAGTCCAGCCCGGGTCGCGGCCGCTGAGGCCGATCACGCGGTCCAGGAGGGGCGCGCCGTCGGGCACCGGGACCACGGGGCCGAAGATGCCTCCGCCGCCCGTCGGGTCCTCGGCCACGGCGCCGAGGAAGCTGTGCGCGGCCCGCAGGGCCGCCTCGTCGGGGACGTACTCACGGCCCGTGGCGCGGGCGAGGTCCCAGCCGTGCACGACCAGTTCGTCGGCGACCACGGCAGCCGCCACCGGGCCCGGCAGGGTCACTCCTCCCGCCCGGGTCGTGCCGGTCCAGGCCGCCGGGTCCCGCCAGGCGTCGGCGAGTTCGTCGAGCGCCTTCGGCAGGGCCTCGCGCCAATCGGGCCCGATGTCGGGCAGCGCGGAGTCGGGGGCGGTGTCGGTCGACGCGCCCAGGTCCTTCCGGGCGGCGTCGCGGAAGGCGACGGACAGGCCCGTCAGGTGTCCCAGGAGGTGGTGCACCGCGTAGTCCGGGCAGGGGGTGGCACCGTCGAGGTGGGCGTCCGTGACGCCCTCCGCGAGACGCGCCACGATCAGGGCCTGCGGCCCGAGGTCGAAGGTCTGGCCGGTCATCCGCTTCTCCTTGGTATGTACGTTGCCGGGGTCTCCGGGAACGTGGGTCCACTCCTGATGTGGACCCCGTCCGCACGCGGAACTCATCGGTTGCCGGCGACGGCCCCCCGCCCGGACCTCCCGGGAGCCGGCCGGACGCTCGACGCCGACGGGCCGCTCCGCCGTATGCAGCAGCGGCGCGGGCGGACGGCGGGGACGGGATCGAAGCTGAGCGTGCTCCGGCCTCCGTCCGACTCGGGAGAACCCCCATGCCTTCGTCACCCCTGTCCCGCCGCCCCCGGTTGCGTGTGCCGCTCGGCGCGCTGCTGGCCGCCGCCTGCCTGACCGGCGTCGTGTCCGCACCCGCGGACGCCACCGCGTCGACCGACCGTGACCACGACCGCGCGCTGCGCAAGCAGCTCGACGACCTGGTGCGCAGCCCCGGCGGGCCGCCCGGTGTCATCGCCGTCCTGCGCCGGGACGGCGACGCCCGCGTCGTGCGCGCCGGTGTGGCGGACATCGCGAGCGGCCGTCCGATCTCTCCCGACGACCACATGCGGATCGCCAGTACGGCGAAGGCGTTCAGCGGCGCCGTCGCGCTGCGCCTGGTGGACAAGGGCGCACTCCGGCTCGGCGACACCATCGGGCGCCGGCTGCCGTCCCTGCCGAAGAAGTGGCACGCGGTGACCCTGCGCCAGCTGCTGAACCACACCAGCGGACTGCCCGACTACACGCGGAGCCCCGAGTTCCTCCGGATCCTCACCGCCGATCCGCACCACCGCTTCGACTCACGGCGGCTCCTCGACTACGTGGCCGGCGAACCCCTGCTGTTCCGTCCGGGATCCCGGTACGCATACTCGAACTCCGACAACATCGCCGTCGCGCTGATGGCCGAGGCGGTGACCGGCAAGCGTTACGAGGATCTGCTGCGCGGCCTCGTCTACCGGCCTCTCGGCCTGCGCGACACGAGCCTCCCGCAGGGCTACCGGCTGCCCGAGCCGTACATGCACGGCTACGACGTCGAGCCTCCCAACCCTCCGGAGGACGTCAGCGAGGCGCTCAGCGCCTCGGGCGTGTGGGCTTCGGGCGGCATCGTCTCGACCCCGGCGGACATGACGCGTTTCGTCCGCGGCTACGCGAGCGGGTCCCTCATCTCGCCCGCCACCCTGCGCGAGCAGCGCCGCTGGGTCGACGGGGCCTCGGAGCCGGCGGGCCCCGGCAGGAACGCGGCGGGCGAGGCGATCTTCCGCTACACCACCCGCTGCGGAGTGGTCCTCGGCCACACCGGCAACTTCCCCGGCTACACCCAGCTGATCGCGGCGACGCCCGACGGCCGGCGGTCGCTCACGTTCTCCCTCACCACCCAGGTGAACAAGGAGACCAAGCCGGAACTGCTGGCGAAGCTGCGCAAGGTCGAGGAGGACTTCGTCTGCTCACTGCTGCGGGACTGAGGGCTCCGCGGCCCTCGGGATAAGGCAGTTGCCCGATCCCGGCGCGGTCGCCTTAGGACCACGATCACCTGCCATGACATGGACAGGAGCGCGTGTTCTGGGTGACCGCGACGCCGGCCTGTATCTGGCCGCGGTCGTCGTCTCCGGCTTCGGGACCTCGGCGATGTGGCTGGTGTCGGGCATCTGGGTGAAGGACCTGACGGGCTCGGACGGGCTGGCCGCGCTCTGCGTCTTCGCCCTCTGGGCGCCCACCCTGGCCGGTCCCGCGCTCGGCACCCTCGCCGACCGCACCCGCCGCCGCCCGCTGCTCCTCGGGACGAACCTCCTGCTGGCCGCCCTGCTGCCGGTGCTGTACGCGGTGCACGGCCGGGGCAGCCTGTGGATCCTGTTCGGGGTGCTCCTGGTCTACGGCGCCGTCGGCGTCGTCCAGGACGCCGCCGAGTCCGCCCTGCTGGCGACGGCGCTCGACGGGGTCCTCCTCGGGGACTTCAACGGCCTGCGCATGACGGCCAACGAGAGCATGAAGCTGCTGGCCCCGCTCGTCGGGGCGGGCCTCTACACGGCGTACGGCGGGCCCCGCGTCGCGCTGCTGGACGCGGTGACGTTCGCGCTGGCGGCGGGGGTGTACGCGCTGCTGCGGGTGCGTGAGACGCCGCCGTCGAGGGAGCCGGGGCCCACCGAGGGTCTGCGGGCCCGGACCGTGGAAGGCGTCCGTCATCTGCGGCGGCACCCAGGCCTGTGGCGGCTGGTGCTCGCCGGCGGGACGACCATGTTCTTCGCCGGGATCAACGGCGCCACGGTGTACGCGGTGGCCGAGGGGCTCGGTCACTCCCCCGCCTACGTCGGGCTGCTGTACGTCGCCCAGGGCGCCGGGTCCGTGGCCGTGGGGCTGCTGTCCGGGACGCTGTTGCGCAGGCTCGGCGAGCGGCGGTTCGCCGCCTGCGGGATCGCGCTCACCGCCGTCGCGGTCGTCCTGCGGGCCGTTCCCCTCGACGCGGTGGCGCTCGCCTGCAGCGCGGCGGTGGGGGTCGGGTTGCCGTGTGTGCTCGTCGCCGCGTTCACGGCTGTGCAGCGGGAGACACCGGCGGACCTGCTGGGGCGGGCGTCCGCGTCCCTGAACACGCTGCTGTACGCGCCCAACGCCGTCGGGCTCGCCCTCGGAGCGGGGCTGGTCGAACTCGTCGACTACCGGGTTCTGCTGCCCGTGCTGGGGGTGGCTCGGCTCGTGACGCTCGGGCCCCTCGTCCGGGGTGTTCCCGCGCCGGTCCGCGGGTGAGGGCACGGCGGTGTCGCGCCCTGTCCGCCCCTGCCCTTCCCCTCCCCCGGCTCTGCCCCGGACCCCACTCCCGGGACGCCGAAGGGGCAGGATCGCCCGCCCGAACCGTCCCGCCGGATCACCGGCGGGTCAGTGCTCGCCTCACCGTCTCCAAGTCGTGGTCCGATGCCAGACCCGCGTGATACAGGCGCAGTTCGGTCGCGCCCTGTTCAACTGCGTGGGCCGCGTCGGTGGCGAGGGTGTCGGGGTGACCGCCCATTCCGGACACCACGGTGAAGTTGGCGGCGAGGACCTGC
Organism: Streptomyces sp. NPDC102279; assembly: GCF_044766365.1. Classification (NCBI taxonomy): domain Bacteria; kingdom Bacillati; phylum Actinomycetota; class Actinomycetes; order Kitasatosporales; family Streptomycetaceae; genus Streptomyces; species Streptomyces sp. NPDC102279. The sequence continues at coordinate 60,035 of NZ_JBIWLU010000021.1, forward strand.
CCGGGGGCGGCCGTCTCCGCGAACGGGGCGAGCAGGCCCGTGCCTCCGGCGCAGGGCACGACCACGCCGTCCGCCACGGAGAGGACGTGCCGCGGGTCGACACCGGCGTTGGCGCCGCAGTGGAAGGAGACGGGGTCGGCGTGCAGCAGGACCTGGAAGCCCGGGGGCGCGGCGGAGCGTACGGCCCGCACCGTCTCCTCCTGGAGCGAGCGGGCCACCGCGTCACGCCAGGCACGGGTGGCCGCGGCCGTCTCCGCCCCGAGGAGCTTCTCCACTCCGGCCCAGCCGCCGTCGGACGGGGCGCCCCGCCACACCGGGGCCAGCGCGCTCCGCACGAAGGACGCCAACTCCTCGGCGTCCAGGCCGTGTCGGTCGTACCCGTCGGCGCACGCGGCGCAGAAGCAGAGTGACATGAGGTAGTGGCCGGAGTCCCCGAGCGGGACGCCGCCGGTCTTGTCGTGGGCGTGCAGATGAGCGAGTCCGTACCAGCCGAGCGACTCCAGTTCCGTACCGGCGGCACCGGGGCGGACCGCGGCCTCCTTGGCCAGGCCGGTCAGGTAGGCGCGGGTGCCGGGCTGGGCGATGCAGGGGGCCCACGGGTAGCGGTCCCCGTAGGCGTTGACGACCGAGGTCGACGGATGGTCCTCCCCCATACGGGAGTTGTGCGCGAGGACGACCCAGGTGTGCACGTCGAGTCCGGCGGCGGAGAGCGCGGCTGCGGCCTCGCCGTACGCGTCACCGGGCGCCCAGTCCCCGGCCGGGTTGGGGCGCAGGGCGCGTTCCGCCCAGTGGTCCTCGTCCAACGGGTAGAGGACCGCGGCGTGTTCGGCCGTGACGACGCGGTGCCGGGGGTGGCGGGGGGTCAGCGCGCGCGTGGAGTGGTAGGCGGAGGCCAGCGTCACCTGTCGTACGCCGAGCGCGGCGGTCCTCGACGCGGCCTGCGGATCTCCGTTGACGTCCCACGGGTACAGGAACGCGGACGCCCTCACATCTCCTCCAGCAGCGCGTAACCGCGGTCGGTGAGCTGAGCGAGCTGCTTCACGTGGTCCTCGGTCGGCTCGTGCAGCGGGGGCCGTACCTCGCCGACGTCCAGTCCGCGCAGCCGGACCCCGGCCTTGACGAGGGCGACCGCGTAGCCGCGGCCCTGCGCCCGCAGGTCGACGAAGGGCCGGTAGAAGCCGTCCAGCAGCCGGTTCACCGTCGTGTCGTCCCCGGAGTTCAGCGCCCGGTGGAAGGCCAGGGCGATCTCGGGGGCGAAGCAGAAGACCGCCGAGGAGTAGAGCGTGATGCCCACGCCCCGGTAGGCGAGTCCGGTCAGTTCGGCTGTCGGCAGGCCGTTGAAGTAGAGGAACTCGCCGGGCACCTCGCTGCGGACGGCGCTCACGGTCCGCTGTATCAGGTCCAGGTCGCCGAGGCCGTCCTTGAAGCCGATGATCCCGTCGGTGCGGGCGAGTTCGACCACGCTCTCGGGGGTGAAGACGGCGTTGTCGCGCTGGTAGACGATGACGTCGAGCGAGGTGGCGGCGGCGACCTCCCGGTAGTGGCGCAGCAGGCCCTCCTGCCCGGCGACCACGAGGTAGGGCGGCATGGCGAGCAGCCCGTCGGCCCCGGCGGCCTCCGCGAGGCGTGCGTAGCGGACGGCGAGGGCGGTGCCGTATCCGGCGCCCGCGATCACCGGCACGCGTCCCGCGGTCGCCTCCACGGCGGCCCGCACGCACGCCTCGAACTCCTCGGGCGTGAGCGCGTGGAACTCGCCCGTGCCGCAGGCCGCGAAGACGGCCGCGGCTCCGGCCTCGACACCGCGCCGCACGTGCTCCCGGTAGACGTCGAGATCGACGGCGCCGTCGGGACCGTACGCGGTGACGGGGAAGAACAGCGGCCCGCTGGGGATTTTCAGCCGGGCGGCGAGAGGGGCTGACGTCACGGACTCTCCCTAAAAAGGTGCCCACCGAGTGCACGCTTCTGATCCACGTCTATATTTCTGAACGCGCCCACGCTAAGCCGCCACCTCCGGGCCGGTCAAGCGCGCAAACGCGCAACACGGAGGCGGATTTCCCCCGTCCGCGCGACACTTGACGCAGCGCGTCAGCGATCCTTAGCGTGTCCACGGATGTGAATCTCGTACACGAATACGATTGCCGGACGGACACCCCGCCGACCGCCCGACGGAGCCCCCGCCCCGGCACACCGGCCCGCACCGAGGAGACCCCCGCATGCCCGCTCCCCGCACCGTTCTGCTCACCGGCGCCGCCGGCGGACTCGGCACCCTGATGCGCGGACTGCTGCCGCGGTACGGCTACGGGCTTCGGCTGCTCGACATGCTCCCCGTCGAGGGCGAACCCGGTGCGATCACCGCCGACCTCGCGGACCGGGCGGCGCTGCGGGAGGCCGTACGGGGTGTCGACGCCATCGTCCACCTCGCGGGGATCTCCCTGGAGGCCTCCTTCGACAAGATCGTCCAGGCCAACATCGAGGGGACGTACAACCTGTACGAGGCGGCGCGCGAGGAGGGCGTACGCCGGATCGTCTTCGCCTCCTCCAACCACGCGGTGGGCTTCACCCCGCGCCCGCAGGGCGACGATCCGCTGATCCCGGTCGATACCCCGCGCCGCCCGGACACCTTCTACGGCCTGTCCAAGTCGTTCGGCGAGGACCTCGCCCAGCTCTACTGGGACAAGCACGGCCTGGAGACCGTCTCGGTGCGCATCGGCTCCTGTTTCGCCGAGCCCAGCAGTGTGCGCATGCTGTCGGTCTGGATGAGCCCCGAGGACGGCGCCCGGCTCTTCCACGCCGCCCTCACCGCCGAGGACGTGGGACACACCGTCGTGTACGGCTCCTCCGCCAACACCCGCCTGTGGTGGGACCTCTCGACGGCACGGGCCCTCGGCTACGAGCCGCGCGACGACTCCGAACCGTACGCCGAGAAACTCATCGCCGAGCAGGGCGATCTCGACCCGGACAACCCGGACCACGCCCACCTGGGCGGCCACTTCACCACGCACCCGCCGATCTGGCCGTACTGACACCGGCGGCCGTGGGCGAGACGGCGGGCGGGCACCGAACGGGCCCGCCCGCCTCCCTGTTCGGGCACGGACCCTGCCCGATCACACCCCTTCGCACGCTCCGCCCCAGGTCGACCGCCGGTGACGACGAGGCCGAACGGGCACAGCCGGGCAGGATCGGGCAGGCAACAGGCCTGGTCAGTGGCCGACACCCGCTGTAGAACTTCCCTCAAGGGCTCCACCGGGCCCGAACGGGCAGTGCGCGACGGAGCGCGAGGGAGCGGGTGAGGGCCATGACGGCGATGACGGCGGAAGAACGGCAGCGCGAGATCGTCCGGGTCGCGCGCCGCACGGGATCGGTCGACGTCACCGAACTCGCCGGCACCCTGGGCGTCGCGAAGGAGACCGTACGGCGCGACCTGCGCACCCTGGAGGACCACGGCCTGGTACGCCGCACGCACGGCGGCGCCTACCCCGTGGAGAGCGCCGGCTTCGAGACCACCCTCGCCTTCCGCACCACGAGCCACGTGCCCGAGAAGCGCCGGATCGCCGCCGCGGCGGCCGAACTGCTCGGGGACGCCGAGACCGTCTTCGTCGACGAGGGGTTCACCCCGCAGCTCATCGCCGAGGCACTCCCCCGGGACCGGCAGCTGACCGTCGTCACCGCCTCCCTCGCCACCGCGGGCGCGCTCGCCGAGGCCGAGAACACGAGCGTCCTGCTGCTCGGCGGCCGGGTCCGGCCGGGCACCCTCGCCACCGTCGACCACTGGACGACGAAGATGCTCGCCGGCTTCGTCATCGACCTGGCCTTCATCGGCGCCAACGGCATCTCCCGCGAACACGGCCTCACCACCCCCGACCCGGCCGTCAGCGAGGTCAAGGCGCAGGCGATCAGGGCGTCCCGGCGCACCGTCTTCGCCGGGGTGCACACCAAGTTCGGCGCCGTCAGCTTCTGCCGGTTCGCCGACATCAGCGCCCTGGAGGCGATCGTCACGAGCACGCTGCTCCCGGCGTCCGAGGCGCACCGCTACTCGCTCCAGGGCCCCCAGGTCCTCCGCGTCTGACAACCGAACGACCGCGCTCCACATCCATCCCCCCGGGGCACCCCCATGCCTCGCACCGCCCGTTGTCTCCCCATTCCTCCAGGAGTGATCCATGCGAACCCCGAGCCGACGGAGGCCGCGCGCACTGCTCGTCGCGGCCGCCGCAGGGACGCTGCTCACCCCGCTCCTCTCCGGCTGCTGGGCCGGGGCGGGCGGGGCGGGCTCCGGCGGGAACTCCATCAACGTCCTGATGGTGAACAACCCGCAGATGGTCGAGCTGCAGAAGCTCACCAAGGCCCACTTCACCAAGGACACCGGCATCAAGGTGAACTTCACCGTCCTGCCGGAGAACGACGTCCGCGACAAGATCAGCCAGGACTTCGCCAACCAGGCCGGCCAGTACGACGTCGCCACGCTGTCCAACTACGAGATACCCATCTACGCCCGCAACGGCTGGCTGCACGAGATGGACTCCTACGTCGCCGAGGACGGCGCCTACGACGAGCAGGACGTCCTCAAGCCCATGCGGCAGTCGCTGACCGCCGACGACGGCAAGCTCTACGGGCAGCCGTTCTACGGTGAGTCGTCCTTCCTCATGTACCGCAAGGACGTGTTCGCCGCGAAGGGCCTGAAGATGCCCGCGCACCCCACCTGGCAGCAGGTCGGCGACCTCGCGGCGAAGGCGGACGGCGCCGAGTCGGGAATGAAGGGCATCTGCCTGCGCGGCCTGCCCGGCTGGGGCGAGATCATGGCGCCGCTCACCACCGTCGTGAACACCTTCGGCGGCACCTGGTTCGACAAGGACTGGCAAGCGCGCCTGAACTCACCCGAGTTCGAGAAGGCCACCAAATTCTACGTGAACCTCGTCCGCGAGCACGGCGAGTCCGGCGCCGCCCAGGCCGGCTTCGCCGAGTGCCTCAACAACATGACGCAGGGCAAGACCGCCATGTGGTACGACGCCACCTCCGCCGCGGGCCTGCTGGAGGCCAAGGACTCCCCGGTCAAGGGCAAGCTCGGCTACGTACCCGCGCCGGTCGAGAAGACGGCGTCGTCCGGCTGGCTCTACACCTGGGCCTGGGGCATGCAGAAGGCGTCGCACAACTCCGACAAGGCCTGGAAGTTCGTCTCCTGGGCCTCCGGCAAGCAGTACGAGCAACTGGTCGGCGACACCGCCGGCTGGTCCGACGTACCGGCGGGCAAGCGCGCCTCGACCTACACCAACGCCGCCTACCGCAAGGAGGCCGCGGCCTTCCAGGACATGACCCGCGAGGCCATCGAGGGCGCCCGGCCCAAGGACCCCGGCGTCCAGCCGCGCCCCGCTCCCGGCATCCAGTTCGTCGGCATCCCCGAGTTCACCGACCTCGGCACCAAGGTCTCGCAGGAGATCAGCGCGGCCATCGCCGGACGCCAGTCCGTCGACGCGGCCCTGAGCAAGTCCCAGAAACTCGCCGAGAAGATCTCCAAGGAGTACGAGGGACGATGACCGCCACGACAACGGCCCGCGTGGCCGCGCCACCCGTACGCACCCTCGGACAACCGTCGGCCCGGCTGCGCGCCTGGGCCAGACGCGGACCGCTGCTCCCGGCCCTGATCTTCATGATCGTGGTGACCCAACTCCCGTTCGTCGCCACCCTGGTGATCTCGTTCTTCGACTGGAACGCGCTCTACCCGAAGGCCCGCCACTTCACCGGCCTCGGCAACTACTCGGACGTCCTGACCGACGCCGACCTGCGGCACTCCGTCTGGACGACGATCCTGCTGACCGTCACCGTCGTCCTGGTCAGCCTCGTCGTCGGTCTGGCCCTCGCCCTGCTCCTCGACCGGAAGTTCCGGGGCCGCGGCATCGTCCGCACGCTGCTGATCGCCCCGTTCCTGGTCGTCCCGGTCGCGGCGGCCCTGCTGTGGAAGCACGTGCTCTACAACCCCGAATACGGCCTGCTCAACGGGCTGTTGCACTACGTGGGCGGCCCTCAGCCCGACTGGATCTCGGGCACCCCGCTGCTCGCGGTCGAGGCCTCGCTCGTCTGGCAGTGGACGCCGTTCATGATGCTGATCCTGCTCGCCGGCCTGCAGAGCCGCGACCACCAGCAGATGGAAGCCGCCCAGGTCGACGGAGCGAGCAACTGGCAGGTCTTCCGCTACCTGACCCTGCCGCACCTGCGCCGCTACCTCGAACTGGGCGCGCTTCTCGGCTCGATCTACATCGTCCAGAACTTCGACGCGGTGTTCACCCTCACCTCGGGCGGCCTGGGCACCGCGAACCTGCCCTACACCGTCTACCAGAGCTTCTACCAGGCCCACGAGAACGGCCTCGCCTCGGCCGCCGGCGTCCTGGTCGTCATCGGCTCGATCATCATCGCGACCTTCGCCCTGCGCGTCGTGTCGTCCCTGTTCCGCGAGGAGGCGTCCCGCTGATGAGCAGCACCGCGACGAACGCCCGCCCCCGCCGCGCCAAGGGAGCCGGCCTGGGCCTGGCGGCCTGGGCACTCGGCATCGTGTTCTTCCTGCCCATCGCCTGGATGGCGCTGACGTCCTTCCACTCCGAGTCCGACGCGGCCAAGAACCCGCCCGCGTTCGGCGCCGCCCTCACCCTCGACGGCTACCGGGACTTCTTCGGCACGGGCGGCGGCGCGAGCCCCTGGCCCGCGCTCCTCAACTCCACGGTGGCATCGGTCGTCTCCACCCTGTGCGTACTGCTCCTCGCCCTCCCGGCGGCGTACGCGCTCTCCGTCCGCCCGGTGAAGAAGTGGACCGACGTCCTGTTCTTCTTCCTGTCGACCAAGATGCTCCCCGTCGTGGCGGGCCTCCTGCCGATCTACCTCTTCGCCAAGAACACCGGCATGCTGGACAACATCTGGCTGCTGGTCATCCTCTACACCTCCATGAACCTGCCGATCGCGGTGTGGATGATGCAGTCCTTCCTCGCCGAGGTCCCCGTCGCGGTGATCGAGGCGGCGCAGATCGACGGGGCCCGGCTGCCGACCGTCCTCGCCCGCGTGGTCGCTCCCATCGCCCTGCCGGGCATCGCCGCGACCGCCCTGATCTGCTTCATCTTCAGCTGGAACGAGCTGCTCTTCGCCCGGGTGCTCACGGGTGTGGTCGCCGAGACCGCCCCCGTCTTCCTCACCGGATTCATCACCAGCCAGGGCCTGTTCCTGGCCAAGGTGTGCGCCGCGTCGCTCGTCGTCTCCCTGCCGGTACTCGCCGCGGGGTTCGCCGCCCAGGACAAACTGGTCCAGGGCCTGTCGTTGGGAGCCGTGAAATGAAGGCCGCAGTCATCGAGTCCGTCGGCCGAGCCGTCGTCGCCGAGGTCCCGGACCCGACGCCCGGCCCCCGCGAGGTCGTGGTCGAGGTCGCCGCCTGCGGCCTGTGCGGGACCGATCTGCACATCCTCCAGGGCGAGTTCGCGCCCAAGCTGCCGATCGTGCCCGGCCACGAGTTCGCGGGCGAGATCGTCGGCGTCGGCACCCAGGTCACCGAACTCGCCGTCGGCGACCGGGTGGCCGTCGACCCGTCCCTGTACTGCTACGAGTGCCGTTACTGCCGTACGGGCCACAACAACCTCTGCGAACGGTGGGCCGCGATCGGCGTGACCACCGCGGGCGGCGCCGCCCAGTACGCGACCGCCCCCGTCGCGAACTGCGTGAAACTCCCCGAGCACGTCCGCACCCAGGACGCCGCCCTCGTCGAACCCCTCTCCTGCGCCGTGCGCGGTTACGACGTCCTGCAGTCCCGGCTCGGCGCCCACGTCCTGATCTACGGCTCCGGAACCATGGGCCTGATGATGCTGGAGCTCGCCAAGCGCACCGGTGCCGCGAGCGTCGACGTCGTCGACCTCAACGCGGAGCGTCTCGCCACCGCCCGGCAGCTGGGCGTCTCCGGGTCGGCGGCGAACCCCGACGAGCTGGACCGGCCGCAGGGCTGGGACCTGGTCATCGACGCGACCGGGAACGCCGCCGCGATCCAGGACGGCCTGGACCGGGTCGCCAAGGCCGGCACCTTCCTCCAGTTCGGCGTGGCCGACTACGCCACCCGGGTCACCATCGACCCGTACCGCATCTACAACCAGGAGATCACCATCACCGGCTCGATGGCCGTGCTGCACAGCTTCGAGCGCGCGGCGGAGCTCTTCGCCACGGGGGTCCTCGACCCGTCGGTCTTCATCAGCGACCGCCTCCCGCTGACCAGCTATCCCGGGGCCCTGGAGCAGTTCGCCTCGGGCGTCGGACGGAAGATCGTCGTCGTGCCCTGACCGGAGACCGGAGCGGCGGGGGCGCCCGCGGAGCCGCCCCCGCAACTCACTCTTGGGTAAGGGAACGGTAAAGCGCCTCCGCTCGTTACCCCAGTCATGACAGCTATGACCCCCGGCTCGAACATCCCTCTCCCCGTCTCGCGCGTGACGGTGGACGTCACCGCCCCGGTGCGGCTCGACGTGTCGAGCCTGCTGCTCACCGCCGACGGCAAGGTGCGCTCCGACGAGGACTTCATCTTCTACAACCAGCCCACCGGCCCCGGCGTGACCTACCGCTCCGGCGGCGGCACGGCGCCGGACGCGATCATCGTCGACACCGCCGCGGTCCCCCCGGGCATCGAGAAGATCGTCGTCACCGCGAGCCCGGACGCCGCGGGCCAGTCCTTCCAGGGCATCGAGCCCACCGCGACCATCCGCAACGCGGACGACAACGCGGTGCTGGCCACCTTCACCCCGCCCCAGCTGGGCACCGAGACGGCCCTGGTGATCGTCGAGGTCTACCTCCGCAACGGCGTGTGGAAGGCCCGCGCCGTCGGCCAGGGGTACGCGAACGGCCTGGCGGGCATCGCCACCGACTTCGGCGTGAGCGTGGAGGAGCCCGCTCCGGCCGCCCAGCCCGCCCCCGCACCGCAGGCCCCCGTGACGCCCCCGGCGCCGGCCGCGGACCCCCGCCTCTCCGCCCCGCCCGCCCCGGCCGCGCCCCCGGCGCCCCCCGCCGCGGCACCGGGCGCCGGCAAGATCAACCTCGACAAGGGCCGGGTCAGCCTCCAGAAGAACCAGACGGTGTCCCTGGTCAAGGGCGGCCGTCCCTTGCTCTCCCAGGTCCAGATGGGTCTCGGCTGGGAGCCCGCGTACCGCGGCAAGGACATCGACCTGGACGCCTCGGTCATCGCGTACGGTCCGCAGCGCAACCACATCGACAGCTGCTACTTCGGCAAGCTGTCGATCGTGAACGGCGCGATCAAGCACTCCGGGGACAATCTCACCGGTGAGGGCGGCGGGGACGACGAGGTGATCACCGTCGACCTCGGCCGTCTCCCGCAGGAGGTCACCGGCCTCGTCTTCACGGTCAACTCCTTCTCCGGCCAGAAGTTCACCGAGGTCGCCAAGGCCTACTGCCGCCTCATCGACGCCGCCAGCGGCGAGGAGCTCGTCCGCTTCGACCTCACCAACGCCGAGGCGCAGACGGGCGTGATGATGGCGAAGCTGGTCAAGCAGTTCTCCGGGGAGTGGGAGATGACCGCCATGGGCGAGTTCGTCAAGGGACGCACAGTCCGCGGCATGGTCAAGCCCGCGGCCCAGGCCCTCTGACCCCGGCCCCACCCCGGCAGGTCATCCCCCTCGACCCCGGGGTGGGTCCCCCGTCCCGGACCTTCTCGCGCCCCCTCCGACCCCACCGGCTCAGGGCCCGGACCCCGCTCCTCAAACGCCGGGGGGCTGAGTTTTCCTCCCGCCCCCGGCGTCCGGCGGGAGGGGGCGGGCCGGGGCCGGCCTCAGGCCACCGCCCACGGCCAGTCCGCGTCCCGCGCCGACTCCAGCAGCGGCACGACCCGGAACGCCGCGTCCGAGAGCCCGCCGAACACATGCCGGTTGCGACCGCCCCGGCCCGAGGGTCCGTGCCCCGCGCGGTACCCCGCGAGGTTCCACGTGTAGACCGGCACATCCGCCGGCACCTGCTCCGTCGGGTCACCGAACGAGCTGTGCGCGGCCTGCTCGTCGGTGACGACGAGCACCCGGTCGTGCGACCGGTAGTGCGCCCGCACCGCCTCACTCGTGTTCGTACCCCCCAGGTCCCCGAACCGCTCCAGTACCTTCAGCACCGACTCCCCAGCCCGGAACGGCACCCGCTTGTTGCTGGTGCCGAACTCGACGAGATCCGCGTCCGCAGCGCGCAGCGCCAGCGCCGTACCGAAGATCGCCGCCGCGTCGGCCCGGTTGAGCTCGGAGCGGTCGGACAGTCGCGAGTAGAACATCGAACCCGAGCGGTCGACGAGCACCAGCGTCCGCCCGGGCAGCGCGGGCACGTTGGCCAGCGAGTGCCCGAGCGCCTGCTCCAGGGGATACGCCCAGCGCAGCGACGGCGCGTGCTGGTACGCGGCCAGATACCGGAACGGGAACTGCCGCGAGCGCGCGACCTCCACCGGGTCGCTGATCTTCGCGGCGACCCGCGCCGCCACCTCGTCACTCACACCCGCCTCGTCGAAGTTCCGCAGGTTGCGGACGAGCGCCATCGAACCCATGGAGGGGATGACGGCCTCCCAGGCCGCCTTGTGCATGGGCCCCTGGAGCCAGCCGGCCAGTGCTTCCCAGGTCATGCCCGCGTCGGCGAGCCGCCGCGCGCCGTCCGGACCGGTGACCACCGCGCGCCGCTCGGCGGACGGCAGCGCCATCAGCTCGCGGTGGGCGACGAGCGCGGACAGTGACGTGGGGACCTCGGCCCGGTCCGGGTTGTGGCGCCGGTCCAGCGCGTACCGGAACAGGTCGCCCTGCCACGGCTTCGCCGGATCGGGCGCCGCGTGCACGAGGTTGAGGATGTCCCCGAAGCGGTAGCCCTTGGACGCGGTGTCGTACTTCAGCAGGGACTTGGCGCCGTAGAGACGGCGTACGGCGTCGGCGACGCCCCGCTTCACGGGCTTGGGCACGTTGCGGCCGTACCGGGAGGTCCAGTAGGCGAGCAGCTCGCCCGGCTCGTCGGGGCGGCGCAGTACGGAGTCGACGACCTGCCGGTTGGCGGGGCCGTCGGTGACTCCCGCGTCGAGGCGCGCCTTGACGTACTCGGCGGCGCCGACGATCGAGGCCGTGCGGAGATTGCCGTCGGCGCGCAGCCAGCCGAGCAGGGCCGCCGTCCACGACGGGTCGGAGACGGCCAGCTCCCGTACGAGCGCGGCGAACCGGTCGTCGCGGGCGGAGCCGGTCTCGTAGAAGGTCTGCTGCGAAACGAAGTTGCCGATCGCGAGCAGGAAGAGCTCGGAGCGCGCGTCGCGCTCGTGTCCCCGGCCGCCCTGGTGTGTGCGCAGGATGCGGCCGGTGGAGGTCACGCGCGAGGCGGGCTGTGTCTTCGCGGTGCGGATGTTGAAGCGTGCCATGGTGAATTCCCCCGAATTCAGAAGTGTTTCGGAGGGAGGCACAGAAAAGGGAGGGTGCCCGAGATCAGGAGTCGGCGACGGAAATTGCCAGATGCTCTACCGTTTGAGCTACACCGACCCGAAGTCGATGACGGGATTCGAACCCGCAACCGTCCGATCCAGAAGTAACCGTTGCCTGCGCACCGGGCACCCACCATGAGCTGCGCCTCCCGAGATCAAGTCGGCGGCGGCGTGGATTCTTTGGAAGAGAAGTAGCCGCAGCCCGCGCACCGGGAGGTGCATGAAGTTGTGGTGTCCAGAGTTCAGGTCGGCGGAACCGACGTAGGTGCTCCAACCCCTGAGCTACACCGGCGCGTTGTGCCGGTGACGGGACTCGAACCCGCGGCCGCCCCATTATCAGTGGAAGTAGGTCCTGCCTTCGCACCTGGACGTTCATCACTTTAGGCAGGCGGCCGCGATTCGGGCGAGCGAATTAAACGCCGGTGAATACGGCGGGAGTTCAGCCGCGCTTCTGCCGCTTCCAGGGCCCCGTGATGGCGACCATGATGCCCGGCACCTGGATGTTGGCGTAGAGGGTCCGGCCGTCGGGCGAGAAGGTGACGCCGGTGAACTCGCTGTACTCGGGGTCCTCGGCGGTGCCGATGTTGAGTTCGTTGCGGGCGATCGGGTACGTACGGCCGCTCTCGGTGGCGCCGAAGAGGTGCTGGACGCCTTCGCCGTCCTCGGCGATGACGAGGCCGCCGTACGGGGAGACGGTGATGTTGTCGGGCCCGTCGAAGTTTCCGTCGACGGACGGGTCCGGGTTCACGCCGATGAGGACCTTCAGCGTCAGGGTGCGGCGCGTGGGGTCGTAGAACCAGACGGCGCCGTCGTGGGCCTGGCCCGGGCTCTCGGTGCGGGCGTAGGAGGAGACGATGTAGATCCCGCCGTCGCCCCACCACATGCCTTCGAGCTTGCGGGCACGGGTGACCTGGCCGTCGGTGAACTGCTTGCGGACGGACACCGTCCTCGCGTCACGGTCGGGGACGTCGACCCAGTCCACGCCGTACACGGTGCCGATCTTCGAGGCGCGGGAGAGGTCGTCGACGTAACGGCCGCCGGAGTCGAAGCATTTGAAGGCCTGGAGCGAGCCGTCGGTGTCGCCGAGCGTACGAAGCTGTCCGTGGCCGTGCTCGAAGCCCTGCGGGGGCGTCCAGCGGTACAGCAGGCCGTTGGGGCCCGACGCGTCCTCGGTGAGGTAGAGGCGGCCGCGCTTGGGGTCGACGACGACGGCCTCGTGCGCGTAGCGGCCGAGCGCCTTGACCGGCTTGGGGTCGCGGTTGCGGCGGCGGTCCTCGGGGTCGACCTCGAAGACGTAGCCGTGGTCCTTGGTGAACCCGTTGGTGCCGGCCTTGTCCTCGGTCTCCTCGCAGGTGAGCCAGGTGCCCCAAGGGGTGTTGCCGCCCGCGCAGTTGGTGGCGGTGCCGGCGATGCCGACCCACTCGGCCACCTTGTCCCGGCGTACCTCGACGACCGTGCAGCCGCCCGCGGCGGCGGGGTCGTAGACGAGGCCCTCGGTGAGCGGCACGGGGTAGGGCCATTTGTCGCGCGGGCCGGCCAGTTCGTGGTTGTTGACGAGGAGGGTGGCGCCGCGCGGGCCGCTGAAGGTGGACGTGCCGTCGTGGTTGGAGGGGGTGAACTCGCCCGACTCCAGCCTGGTCTTCCCGCTGTGCGTGATCACGCGGTAGGTGAACCCGGCGGGCAGCGAGAGCAGGCCCTCGGGGTCGGTGACGAGCGGCCCGTAGCCGACGCCGTGTCCGTGCCCGTGCCGGTCCTCCGCGGATCCCGTGGCCTCGGTGTCCGTCTCGGTGGCCGCGAGCGCGTTGGGAGCGGTGGCGAGGGCGCCTACGCTGCCGACCAGGGCCACGCCTGCACCGGTGATCGCGGACTGTCTGGCGAAGTCCCTGCGGGTGAGCGACATGTGATGTCTCCTGTGACGGTGGACTCGGGCTGCCGTGGGGGCCGGGTGGCGACCTCGTACGCGGCCACACCGTCCCGCCCCCGCCTGAACGCGAGTTGAACGCGCGCCGACTTCAGGGGTCCCGCTTCCATGAATCCACCCACCCGGCGCATCCGGAACACGCAGCTCCGCGCCGGAGCCGCCCCGGAAGGGGATGCTCCCGCACGCCCTCCCGCGGCGACCCGGCCGCTCGTCCCGTCCCACGAGACCCCGAATCCGCACCGGAACAGGGCCTCGTATCGGCGCCGTCGCCCGGTGCGGAGCGTGCCGGGCAACCACGGGTCCGACGTCGGGGCGGCGGGCCTCGCCCGTGGGGACCCCCGGCCGGTAGGGGCGCTCCGACGCGGTGGCCGCGGACCGGACCGGTGCCCGGCCGCCCGGCGGGGGCACCCGGGCCCGGTCGTCATCCCGCTTGCTGCGACCGCGCCTTGAACGCCGCCTTGCGGGCTTCCTTGGCGATCTTCTTGTCGGGGTGCAGGCGCCCCATCGCTTCGAGGACGTCCGGGGTGGCCGGGTGGCCGACGCGCCAGGCGGTGTCGAAGAAGCCGCTGTGCTGCTGGGCCAGTCCCTCCACGAGGGCCTGGAGCTCGTCGGAGTTCCCCTCGGCGGCGAGCTGGGCCGCGACCGTGTCGATGGTGAGCCAGAAGACGAGGTCCTCGGACGGCGGGGGCACGTCGGGGGCGCCGTTCTCGGAGAGCCAGACGCGGGCGAGGCCCCCCAGCTCGGGGTCCTCCAGCACGGCGCGCAGCGCGGGCTCGGCCTCCGCGCCGACCAGGGAGAGCGCCTGCTGGCAGTGCAGGCGGCGCAGCGGCGCGCCCGCGTCGGCGCCGCGGGCCGCGGACAGCAGTTCCTGGGCGGCGGGCAGGGCGTCGCGCCGGGCGAGCCACTGCTCGATCTCGGCCTGCGCGGCGGCCGGCGGGAATCCGGCCGTGCCGTCGAGGAGCGTGTCGGCGCCCTTGTCCGCGAGGTCGCCGACGGCGGGGGCGTCGAAGCCTGCCTCGGCCAGTCGCGCGCGCAGTCCGTAGAGGCCGAGCGGGGTCAGCCGGACGACGCCGTAACGCGCGATGTCGCTGTCGTCGACGGGGGCGGCCGGCTCCTCGTCGGCGTCGGCCATGAGTGCCTCGTCGACGGGCTGGAAGGCGACGAGTCCGATGGGCTCCAGCAGCCGGAACTGGTCGTCGAGCCGCATCATGGCGTCCGAGACCTGCTCCAGGACGTCGTCGGTGGGCTCCCCCATGTCGTCGGGCACGATCATGGAGGCGGCGAGCGCGGGCAGCGGCACCGGGACCTCGCCGGCCGTGTCCTCGCCGACGGTGAGCAGGTACAGGTTGCCGAGCACTCCGTCGAGGAACTCGGCCTCCGCCTCGGGATCCCAGTCCAGGGAGGAGAGGTCGATCTCGCCGCTCTCGTCCATGGCGTCGACGAGGTCGTCCAGGTCGGGCACGCTCGCGTCGGCGAGGACGGTGTCGAGGGCCCCGAGCCACACGGCGAGGACGTCCTGCGGGGCCCCGGAGGTGAGCACGGCGAGGTCCTCGCCCGCACCGACGGTCCCCTCCTCCTCGTCGAGGACCTCGACGAGGCCGGTGTCGACCGCCACCCGCCAGGCCTCACTGGCGAAGGCCGCCGCGTCGTCGCCGGTGAGGGCGAGGACCTCGGCGGCCTCGGGGAGCTGTTCCTCGACGAGTTCGCCGCCCGCTCCGACCCGGGTGGCGGGGCCGGCCCAGCGGGCCAGGCGCGCGGCCCGGGAGAGCAGGGGCGCCGCGAGCGCGTCCCGCGCCAGCTGGGCCTCGGAGAGCAGCCGCACCGGCGGCAAGGAGCTGTCTGACATCGGCTGGTTCTCCTCCGAACAACCACGACAAGCAGGGCAAGCGGTTCAGGCGGGCTGCCGCCCGAGGCCGCGCCGGGCGGTGGGGCCACCGTCGGCCGCGACGGGCGCCGGACCTCGCAGGGCGTTCCCGGACCCGAGGATCCGAAGTCCGCCGGGGACGTCCGTGCCAACAGCTCAGCCTAGACGGATTTCCACCCATGCCGCCCGGTTCATGTCCCTGACACCTCCAGGACACCGCTGAAACCTTGACAACTCCCCACGCCACACACGAGATTGACGCGCGTAGAAGTTCAACGGCCGTGCGGACCGCCCACTTCTACGCGCGTCACCGGCCCGGAATCGGGCCGCGCTCCGTCCAGCACAACCCACCCTCGTCCCGGCGCCCAAGAACGCCCCCGGAGGACTCCCTTGCCGAGCAAGAGAACGTCGCGCATCGGCGCGCTGACCGTTGCCGCCGTCTGTTCCACCCTTTCCGCCGTGGTGCTCACCACTCCGGCCCACGCGGACTCCGTCCGCATCCACGACATCCAGGGCACCACCCGGACCTCCCCGCTGGCGGGCAAGGCGGTCACGGACGTGTCCGGCGTCGTCACCGGCGTGCGGACCTACGGTTCGTCCAAGGGTTTCTGGTTCCAGGACCCCGACGCGGACGACAACCCGGCCACCAGTGAGGGCGTCTTCGTCTTCACCAGCTCGACCCCGAAGGTCGCGGTCGGCGACGCCGTCACCGTGACGGGCACCGTCTCGGAGTACGTCCCGGGCGGCGCCTCCACCGGCGGCCAGTCGGTGACGGAGATCACCAAGGCGACGGTCACCGTGGTCTCCAGCGGCAACGCCGTCCCGGCCGCGACGGTCGTCGACGCCCGGTCCGTACCGAACGCGTACACCACCGCCGGCGACGCCGCGGCGGCCGGCTCGGTCAACGGCCTCACCCTGGAGCCGAAGAAGTACGCCCTGGACTACTACGAGTCCCTCGAGGGCATGGCCGTCCAGGTCGCCGACGCCCGCGTGATCACCGCCACCGACCCGTATACGGAACTGTGGGTCACGGTGAAGCCGCACGAGAACGACACCCGCCGCGGTGGCTCGCTGTACGGCTCGTACACCTCCCAGAACACCGGACGGCTGCAGATCCAGTCGCTCGGCGCGACGGCCGACTTCCCGACCGCGAACGTCGGCGACGAGCTCACCGGCACCACGGCGGGACCGCTCGACTACAACCAGTTCGGCGGCTACACCCTCGTCGCGAACCAGCTCGGGAGCCTGGAGAAGGGCGGCCTGGAGCGCGAGACCACGCACAAGCAGGCGCGGGACGAGCTGGCGGTGGCGACGTACAACGTCGAGAACCTGGACCCGGCCGACGCCACGTTCGACGCCCACGCGTCCGCGATCGTGAACAACCTTCAGTCGCCCGACGTCGTGTCCCTGGAGGAGATCCAGGACAACAACGGCGCGACGGACGACGGCACGGTCGCCGCCGACCTGACGGTGAACAAGCTGATCGACGCGATCGTCGCGGCGGGCGGCCCGAAGTACGACTGGCGCTCCATCGACCCGGTGAACGACCAGGACGGCGGCGAGCCCGGCGGCAACATCCGCCAGGTCTTCCTCTTCAACCCCGAGCGGGTCTCCTTCACCGACCGCGCGGGCGGTGACTCGACGACCGCCGTCGGGGTCACCAAGACGCACGGCAAGGCGCAGCTCACCGCGTCCCCGGGCCGCGTGGACCCGGCGAACACGGCCTGGGCGAACAGCCGGAAGCCGCTCGCGGGCGAGTTCGTCTTCCGTGGCCGCACGGTGTTCGTGATAGCCAACCACCTGAACTCCAAGGGCGGTGACCAGGGGCTGACCGCGCAGTACCAGCCCCCGACGCGCAGCTCGGAGGTGCAGCGGCACGCCCAGGCGACCGCGGTGAACGGCTTCGTCAAGGAGATCCTGAAGGCGCAGAAGAACGCCGACGTCGTCACGCTCGGCGACATCAACGACTTCGAGTTCTCCGACACGGCCAAGATCCTGGAGGGCGACGGCGAACTCTGGTCGGCGATCAAGTCGCTGCCGAAGAGCGAGCGTTACACGTACGACTACCAGGGCAACGCCCAGGTCCTCGACCAGATCCTGGTCAGCCCCGCGATCCGCAAGGGCTGCGACCTGAAGTACGACAGCGTCCACATCAACTCGGAGTTCTCCGACCAGATCAGCGACCACGACCCGCAGGTGCTGCGGTTCCGTCCGTAGTCGCTCGGGTGCGCGAGAGCCCGGCCCCGTCGTCCGGGGGGCCGGGCTCTTCGCCGTCCGGAGGCCGTGCGCCGCGCGCCGGAGGCTGCGGGCCGGCCGGCCCGCAGCGGGTCAGCCGGTGAAGACGCCGTCCAGCCAGCCCTTCCAGGCGTGCTCGTCGGCCTTGGCGTCGGCGCCGGGCGCGAAGTCGTGGACGCTGATGCCGACCGGCGCGCCCCAGTGGTCGCGTCCGAAGAAGCGGATGAGGGCGTCGTCGGTGCGCAGGCCGACGAAGTACGGGTTGCGGTAGTCGACCACGGCGTCGAAGGCCTCTCCGCCCGGGCCCTGGGCGCGCACCGGGGTGCCCGCGGCGGTGTCGTCCGTGAGGCCGAGCGCCCGTCCCACCGCGGCGAAGGAACCGGCCGCCGTGGACGCGCCGGGTCCGTCGAAGGTGGCGAAGGCGACGGGACGGCCGGCGAAGCGGGTCACGTACTCGCGCAGGGTGTGCAGGTAGAAGTCGGTGTGCTTGCCGGCTCCGTCGTACTGGTTGTCCCAGTCGTCGGTGAAGATGCCACTGTGCACGTAGCGCACCCAGGAGCTGCGGCCCTCGCCCCGGGCCTCGATGGTGTGGTCGATCTGGTTGAGGCTCTGCCCCGGGAAGCCGACGTCCTCGGTGCGCACGCTCAGCCGGTGCGGCGGGTCCCAGGCGGTGATGGTGCTGCCGAAGGGCCCCGCGCCGCCCTCGCGGGCCTCGTACTCCATCGGCCAGAGCCAGCCGCCACTGCCGTCGGTGATCGCCTCCCACACCTGCTGGGGCGTGGCGTCCACCTCGTACTCGCGGGCGATCTCGAATTGCTGGGACATGGTGATGGCTCCTGGGTCGTCAGCGGGCGGTCTCGGGCCTCGCGGGGCCTTCGTCCACGGGGTCGGGTCCGGTCTCGGTGTCGGGCCCGGCGAGGGCTTCGGCTCCATCCGCGGTCACGGCGTCGGCCGCCGCTTCGGGACGGACCGTGGGGTGGACGGCGACGACGATCCGGTGCGGGCGCCCGCCTGCCGCGTCCCCGTCGTGGTACTTGCTGATGAGCGCGCCCACACCGGCCGTCAACTCCTCTATGAACGCGGCTCGTTCGGCGGCGGACGCGAAGGTCACCTCGCCGTCCAGGGCGTAGGTGGCCAGTCGCTTGCGGGCCTTGGTCGCGCCGGTGATCAGCATGCCCACGTCCCGGACGAGCCGGGCCCCGAGCGCGAGCAGCCAGCGGGCCGACAACTGGTCCCGGAATCGGTCCGGATCGGGCTGCACGGCGGCGAGCGCGAGCGGCGAGATGACGTACGACGCGGCGGTCGCGCGCATCAGCCGTTCGGTGACGTTGCCCTTGCGGCGCTCGCCCGCCAGCTCGACCAGGCCGTGCCGCTCCAGCGTCTTGAGGTGGTAGTTCACCTTCTGCCGGGGCAGTCCGACCTTGCCGGCCAGCATGGCTGCCGACGCGGGGCCGGCGGCCAGCTCGGCCAGCAACCGGGCCCGGATGGGGTCCAGCGAAACGGCGGCGGCCCCGGCGTCCTCGATCACGGTCACGTCCAACATGACTCCACTCTCCCACCGACTACTTTTTTTGTCCAGACGGGTGAAATGGTCGGTGGTTCGCCCGGGAACCCCTGTCCCCGGTCTCTCCGACCGCTCCCACGGGGGCACTCGTCGACTTCCGTGGGCTCCCGGGTGGCTTCAGCGGCGGGATTCGGGCAACCCGCCGGACATGGACGAGAAGCGACCGGAATCGAAGCAGCGAGCTCTTCCGGACACGGGGGCGGACGCGGACGCGGACGCGGACGCGGGCGCGGGCACGGACACCCGCACGGATCCACGCCCGGACCCCGGGACGGACACGGCGGGACGGGCCGACAAGGACGGCCCCGCCAGACTGACCGCACGATCGTGGTGGGCCGTGTCGTGGCGCACGGCGAAGGAGTTCCAGGACGACGAACTCTCGGACCGGGCAGCCGCGTTGACGTACTACGGCGTCCTGTCCCTGTTCCCCGCCCTCCTCGTTCTGGTGTCCCTGCTGGGCGTCATGGGCCAGCGCGTCACCAACCGCCTCCTCGACAACATCGGCGACCTGGCCCCCGGGCCCGTCCGCCAGATCCTGCAGGACGCGGTGACGCAGCTGGGTGACAGCGGCGGTACGGGCAGCGTGCTCGCGATCGTCGGACTCTGCGCGGCGCTGTGGTCCGCGTCCGGCTACGTCGGCGCCTTCATCCGCACCTCCAACGCGGTGTACGACCTGCCGGAGGGCCGCCCGGTCTGGAAGGTCACGCCCCTGCGGCTGGCGCTGACCGTCACGTTGATGCTGCTGCTCAGCGCGAGCGCGGTCATCGTCGTGTTCACCGGTCCCCTGGCCGAGCGCGCCGGCACCGCCATCGGGCTCGGCGACGCGGCGATCACGGTGTGGTCGGTCGCCAAGTGGCCCGTCCTGCTGGTGTTCGTCCAGCTGATGATCGCGCTGCTGTACTGGGCCGCCCCCAACGTCCATGGCCACGGCTTCCGTTGGTTCAGTCCGGGGAGCGTCATCGCCACCCTGATCTGGCTGGCCGCGTCCGCGGGCTTCGCCGTCTACGCCGCCGGCTTCGCCTCGTACAACAAGACGTACGGGGCTCTCGCGGGCGCCATCATCTTCCTGGTGTGGCTGTGGCTCACCAACCTGGCCATCCTGCTGGGCCTGGAGTTCGACGCGGAACTCGCCCGCCAGCGGGCCATCGGCAGCGACGGCCGGCTGCCCACCGAGGAGCCCTACGTCGAACCGCGCGACACCCGTAAGTGGCCCCCGCGCCTGCGGGCCCTGCGGGCCGCCCGGGAAAAGGTGGACACGGGTGTCGTCCCGCTCGGCAAGGGCGGCCCTGAACGGGACGCAGCCGGGAGGGCGTGACGCCTCCGGGCCCAGCGACGCACAGCCGCGGGTCGGCACCACGCCGGCCCGCGGATCCATGGGGCCGCGGGTGTCCACGGGTCCATGCGTCCGCGGGTCCATGGGTCCACGGGTGTCCACGGGTCCATGCGTCCGCGGGTCCATGGGTCCGCGGGTGTCCGCGGGTCCATGCGTCCGCGGGTGTCCACGGGGCCGCGGGTGGTCGATGGGGCTGCAGCTGGTCGATGGCGCCGCCTCCGCCCACCGGCCGCCCATCACCCACCGCCCTCAAACCTCCGCCCTCGCCCTCCGGCTGCCGGCTGCCGGCTGCCGGAGCCCGGACAAGCGCGCGGGGCAGACGTGATGCGGCGGCGAACCGGAGTCCGGTTCGCCGCCGCATCGCTCCCCTCCAGCCCCTCAGGCGGTGGTCAACGGCGCCCTCGACGACCGTTGTGCCGCCTGCGGAGCAGGCTCACGGCGAGCACCGCACCGGCGCCCGCGCTCGCGAAGAGCGCCGGGCGGGGGGTGCGGCGCCCGGCCTCGACGACCGAAGTGGCCACGGTGCGCAGCGGCTCCGGGACACTGTCCTGAACATTCCGACCGGCCTCGACGGCCTTCTCCTGGGCCACCCGACCCGCCCGGGCCGCCCTGTCCTGGACGACGTCCCCCGCCTGGACCGCCTTGTCCCGCACCGCGTGTCCGGCCTCCACGGCACCCTCCTGCGCGGCCTGGCCGGCCTCGGTCGCCGTGTCCTTCATCCGGACCGTGACCGTGTCGGCCTGCTCCTTGAGTTCGGCCGCGTGGGCCCGGGCGCGGGACGTGACGTCCTTCCCGGCCTCCGGCTCCTTCGCCTCGGCGTCGAGCCGGCTCCTGGTCCGTTCGATCTGGCGCCGCAGTTCCTCCGGGCCGTCGGCGCCCGTGGCGCCGGCCGGGCCGATCGTGCCGGCCGGGCCGATCGTGCCGGCCGGGCCGATCGTGCCGGCCGGGCCGGCGGACCTCCCCACGCCGCCGGCCGCCCCCGTGACCGGGGTACCCGCGGCGTCCGGGCCCGTGACCGCGCCCTTCCCGTCGTTCTCCGTCATCGGTGTGCCCTTTCCTCGAACTGGTCGTGGTCGTTGGGGTCCTGACATCGCCGGGCATGCGCGCGGAGCGGACCGGCGGCGACCGCCGTGACGTCAACCGCCCTCGCCCACCGCGGCATCGGCCTCCCCCGAGTGGGCACGGTTCGCGCCCACAGGGGCGTCGGCTTCGTCCACGCGGAGGGCGGCGGCGTCCACGCGGGCGGCGCCGGAGAGGGCGCGGCGGCTCCCATCACGGACCCGGTCGGCGACCCGGCAGGGCCGTCGCCGGACGCGGCGCCGAGCGGCCGGCCGCCGCGTCCGGCACATCCGGGCCGCCCCGCCGACTCGTGCCCGGCGGGGCCCGCTTCCTGCCGTACCGGCGAGCGCGGGACACGAGCGGTCCGGCCCGTGGGACCGTCCACGGACGGCCACCCGTGCCTGCTCGGCACGGGGTTGCGGTCCAGGGTCCTTGCCACGGTCGTCCCGCCTCCTCTCGCTCGCGGGGGCTCGGGTACCCGGAGCGGGCCGCGCTACCCCTGCGGACCCCGATCTTCGACTCCGGCCAACCGGCCCTGGAAACAGTCGAGTCGGGCCCGAGGCAGAGCGGCCTCCGCGACCAGCCGACGGCCGATGACGCCCCGGTTCGGCACCAGCGCCCGGACGTCACAGGAACGGCCCCGACGCCTCACCCGCATCACCCTCCCCATTGATTAGCATTCATTGCCGATACCTCGTAGAAGAATTAAGTGGAGCTTCACCATCGAGCGTCCGACACTCCTTCCATGAACGATCCGACGACCACTCCCCCGACCCTCGCCGCCACTCCTCTCCCGGCGACCCTCCCGCCGTCCCGGCCGGACACCCCTTTCGGGCGGGCCCTCTGCGCGATGGTCACGCCCTTCACCGACGCGGGCGCACTGGACGTCGACGGCGCGCAGCGGCTCGCCGAACGGCTGGTGGCCGGAGGCTGCGAAGGCCTGGTCCTCTCCGGGACGACGGGAGAGTCGCCGACGACCACGGACGCCGAGAAGGCCACGCTCGTGCGCGCGGTGCGGGAGGCCGTCGGTGGCCGGGCGTCGATCGTCGCGGGGGTGGGGACCGCCGACACCCGGCACACGGTGGAGCTGGCGCTGGCGGCCGAGAAGGCGGGCGCGGACGGCCTGTTGGTGGTCGCGCCGTACTACAGCAGGCCCCCGCAGGACGCGGTCGCGGAGCACTTCCGGGAGATCGCGGACGCATCGGGCCTGCCTCTCGTGCTGTACGACATCCCGGGGC
Organism: Streptomyces sp. NPDC102279; assembly: GCF_044766365.1. NCBI lineage: Bacteria > Bacillati > Actinomycetota > Actinomycetes > Kitasatosporales > Streptomycetaceae > Streptomyces > Streptomyces sp. NPDC102279. The sequence goes on from NZ_JBIWLU010000021.1 coordinate 82,692, forward strand.
GCACCGGCACCCGGATCGAACCGGAGACGATGATCCGGCTGGCCGGTCACCCGCGGATCGTGGCGGTCAAGGACTGCGCGTACGACCTCCTCGGCACCCAGAAGGTGCTGGCTCGGACGGAGTTGGCGTACTACGCGGGCTGCGACGAGCAGGTGCTCCCCCTCTACGCACTCGGCGCGGCCGGATGCGTCAGCACCGTCGCGAACGTGGTGCCGCGTCAGTTCCGTTCACTGCTGGACCTGTTCGACGCCGGTGACACCCCCGGCGCGGCCCGCCTCCAGCGGCGACTGCTCCCGCTGATCGACCGCATGATGTCGGCGGGCCTGCCGGGCGCGGTCACGGCGAAGTCGCTCCTCGACCGCCTCGGCCTGCCCGCGGGCCCTCTCCGCCCCCCGCTGCGCCCCGCCGACCGTGAGACGGCCGACGGGCTGCTTGCCACGTATCGGCAACTGGTCAGCGCGTGCTGAAGACAGGGTTCCAGCGACCCGGATAGTCGGCGCTGGCCTTACGGAAGTCGCTCAGTGGTACGACCTTGTCCGTACCGATGGTGACCAGCAGCAGCTGGTTGTGGAACTCCCCCTTGCCAGAGCATCGCTTGGGGTCGCAGCCCCACGCGATGAGCCGCTTGTCGTCGGCCCAGGACAGGAGTTGCTGTACCGGCACGGTGTCCACCTGCTTGCCGGTGCGCGGGTCCATGATCGCGGCGGCGACGACCGGACCGCGGCCGGCGAAGTCACCGGCGGCGAGCTTCCCGTTGGGCGAGAGACCGGCCTCCACGGAGACGGAGACCTTTTCGTCCGCGGGCCAGGCGGCCTTCTCGCCGTTCAGGCCGTAGTACTGGCGGAAGGGCTTCACCGGAGTGTTCGTGTGGACGAGCGTGCCGTCGTGGCTCCAGCCGAAGTCCTCGCGGGAGTTCCCCGGCCATCCCGACTCGTCCGTCTCGTACGGCGCTTCGTGCCAGTCCGCCTTGCCCGACTCCACGTCCACGACCGCGAACCCGGTACGGCTCGGCACGGGCCCGGGAATGTCCTTGCCGTTCACGTTCTGCCGATGGTCCGCGAAGCCGCGGTCGGGGTTCTTCGCATAGGTCGTCGCCACGAGCTTCTTGCCGTCCGGCGAGAAGGCGACGCCGGCGACACCCCGGTCCACCGTGATCCATCGGTCGACCTTTCCGGTGATCAGGTCGAGCAGCCCGATGCGCTTGGCCGGCAGTTCACCCTCCAGCACCGCGGCGGTGCGGGAGCCGGGCGCGACGTCCAGGAAGGCCCACTTGGCCTTCTTGTAGGTGCCCGACTTCTGGTCGAGGAGCCCGTACCGGCGCGCGAAGACGTTGTCACCGTTCGGCTGGTGAACGGTCTTGGTGATGTAGAAGGCGGAGAGCACCGTGTTCCCGGCCGCGATCAGGGTCTTGGGCGGCGACTGGTCCGGGTGGCCGATGATGTCGCTCTTGTTCATCTCGCTCGCCGGCCGGACGTCGTCCCCTCCCCCAATAAGGCGGGGTACGCCCACCGCGACGGCGATCGCGGCGACGGTGGCCACGGCGACGGACGCGATCCTGCCGGTGCGGCGGCGCCGTACGGCCAGGACGCGTTCGGCGAAGTACGGGGGTGCGGGCACGCTGTCCGCGGCCTGCTCGCGGAAGGCGGCGGCCACCAGTTCATCGACGTTCACGGACGCACCTCCACGGGCGAGTTGTGGCGGGACGGCTGCTGCTCTGCCCCGGCCGGGCCCAGCGCCGCGAGTGCGGGCGCGAGGGTGCGCAGCCGAGCCAGTGAGCGGTGCGTCGTGGACCGTACGGTCCCCACGGAGCACCCCAGGATCCGGGCCACGTCGGCCTCCGGAAGGTCCTCGAAATAGCGCAGGACGAGCACGGTGCGCTGCCGGACGGTCAGCCGGGCCAGCGCTCCCCGCATCACGAGGCGCAGTTCGGCGGCGGACGCCGCGTCCGTTGCGGTGCTCGCCTCGGGCGTCTCGGCGACGCTCAGTTCGCGCCGCGGCCACTTCAGCCGCCAGCGGCTGATCTGCTGCCGGTAGAGCACCCGGCGTACGTACGCCTCCGGTTCCTCGACCCGGTTCCAGTGGCCCGCCACCTTGATCAGCGCGTTCTGCAGCAGGTCCTCGGCGGTGTGCCGGTCGCCGCCGCTGAGGAGCACGGCCGTCTTCAGCAGCGCGGACGACCGGCTCGCCACGAACTCCTTGAAACTCTCCTGCGCTGCGGCATCCATCGTCACCTTCTCTTCCCCGGCGGGCGCTGCACCCGTCCCCTGTGCTCCCTGTGACGCGCGTGGCCGCCCGTCACTATGCCTCCGCCGGGCGAGAATTTCCCGGGCCCCCGGCGGCGGGGGTTCGTGGTGGGACCGCGGCGGCGCGGGACGTGGAATTCCCGAGGCCTGGCGGCGTCCCTGTCGTACCGTGTCGAGGTGAGCCGCCCCCTGCTGTTCCTCGACGTCGACGGTCCCCTCAACCCGTACGCGGCCCAGAAGGAGCGCCGGCCCGAGGGATACACGACGATCCGGGTGGCCCTGGAACCGGGCCGGCCACTGCGTGTCTGGCTGCACCCCGGCCACGGCAGCGTGCTCCTCGGCCTCGGCTACGACCTGTGCTGGGCGACCACGTGGATGGACGCCGCCAACCGCTGGATCGCTCCCGTCGTCGGCCTTCCCGAACTCCCCTACGTCGACTTCACGGGCGCCCTGTTCGTCGAGCGCCCCGACGGCGTCCACTGGAAGACGGAACGCATCGTGGAGTACGCGGCCGGCCGGCCCTTCGCCTGGGTGGACGACGAACAGAGCCCGGCGGACGACGACTTCGTGTCCGTCCGCCATCCCACGCCCGCGCTCCTGCGGCACGTGAACCCCCGACTGGGTCTGCGCGCGGGCGACTTCGACGCCCTGAGGGAGTTCGCCGCCACCCTGGCCGCCGAGGCGTAGGAGACCGGGCACGGGACCGGGTGACCCCCGGACGCGGTCGAGGCCCTCCCGCGACGACGGGAGGGCCTCGACCGCACATCAGGCGGCACCGGCATGGAGCCGGTGACCGGTCGTCAGTTGTGGCTGTGCAGAACCTCGTTCAGGCCGCCCCACACCGCGTTGTTCGGGCGGGCCTCGACCTTGCCGGTGACCGAGTTGCGGCGGAACAGGATGTTCGAGGCGCCGGACAGCTCGCGGGCCTTGACGATCTCACCGTCGGGCATCGTCACGCGCGTGCCGGCCGTGACGTACAGCCCGGCCTCGACGACGCACTCGTCGCCGAGCGCGATGCCGACTCCGGCCTCCGCACCGACGAGGCAGCGCTCGCCGATGGTGATGCGGACGTTGCCGCCGCCGGACAGGGTGCCCATGGTGGACGCGCCGCCGCCGATGTCCGAGCCGTTGCCGACCACGACACCGGCCGAGATGCGGCCCTCGACCATGGAGGTGCCGAGCGTGCCCGCGTTGAAGTTCACGAAGCCCTCGTGCATGACCGTCGTGCCCTCGGCGAGGTGCGCGCCGAGGCGGACCCGGTCGGCGTCGGCGATCCGGACGCCCTTCGGCGCGACGTAGTCCGTCATGCGCGGGAACTTGTCGATGGAGGTCACCTGGAGGTGCAGGCCGCCGGCGCGGGCGTTCAGCCGGACCTTCTCGATGTCGTCGACGGCGACGGGGCCGAGCGAGGTCCACGCGACGTTGGTGAGCAGGCCGAACAGGCCGTCCAGGTTCTGGCCGTGCGGCTTGACCAGGCGGTGCGAGAGGAGGTGCAGGCGCAGGTAGGCGTCGTGCGCGTCGAGCGGCTTGTCGTCGAGGGACGCGATGACCGTACGGACCGCGACCACCTCGACGCCGCGACGGGCGTCCGGGCCGATCGCCTGGGCGGCGCCCTCGCCGAGCAGTTCGACGGCCCGCTCGGCGGACAGCCGCTCGGTGCCTGCCGGGCCGGGCTCGGCGGACAGTTCGGGCGCGGGGAACCAGGTGTCGAGAACGGTGCCGTCGGCGGTGAGGGTGGCGAGCCCGGCGGCGACGGCGCCGGTGGTACGAGAAGCAGTCGTGTCGGTCATGGGTGAAACCTAACGTGGCGCGGGCCGCCCGGGCGAACCGGTGCGCGGGGCGTCTCCGTTACCGGGCGCCCCAAAGGCACCGCGACCGCACCCGCCGCCGAGCACCCGTCGGCCGGCAGTCGGCCGGCCCGGCAGGACTCCCCGCGGTCCGAGCCCGTTCGGCCCGCCTCCGCTCACGGCAGGACCCGCGCCAGCACCTCCCGCGCGTACCCCTCCTCGTACGCCGTGCCGGTCAGCAGGACCTGGAGGCAGATGCCGTCCAGCAGGGCGACGAGGGCGCGCGCGGTCACCGGATCCGTGCGGCGGGACAGCGGTTCGACGAGGCTGTCGATCCACTCGGCGGCGACCGGGCGCAGGGCGGGCCGGCGAAGGGCGGCGAGGTACAGCTCGTACTCCAGCTCCACGCCCGTGCGGTCGCCCGCCAGCCACTCGCCGATCAGCCCGGCGAGTTCGACGGCCAGGTCGGTGCGGGTGTCCTCCAGGGCACCGCGCGCCGCGAGCACCTTGGCGAAGCCCTCGTTCGCCTGGCGCAGCGCGGCGACGAGGAGTTCGTCGAGGGTCTTGAAGTGGTAGGTGGTGGAGCCGAGCGGCACATCGGCCTCGGCGGCGGCGGAGCGATGACTGAGCCCCGCGATGCCCTTGGCCCCGACGACGCGGATCGCCGCGTCGATGATCCGCTGCCGCCGCTCCGGGTCGTACCGCCGCGCCATCAGTGGCCGCCGTCCGCGGGTCTGCGGGCGGCCATCAGTGCGCCCCGCCCAGGTTGAGCAGGACGACCCCGCCGATGATCAACACGATGCCGGCGGCCTTCGCGGCCGTGAGCCCCTCGCCGAGGAACAGCGCGCCGATCGCGGCGATGGCGGCGGTGCCGACGCCGGCCCAGATCGCGTAGGCCGTGCCGACGGAGACGGTCTTCAGGGTCTGGGCCAGCAGCGCGAAGGCGACGACGTACCCGAGGACGGTCAGCAGCGAGGGCCAGAGCCTGCTGAAGCCCTCCGTGTACTTCATCGCGGTGGTCGCGCCGACCTCCGCCGCGATGGCTCCCGCGAGCAGTACGTATCCCATGCGTACAAGGGTACACATCGATGCGTACGACCGTACACATGTCGGGTCCATCAATCCCATGGGCGCCGCGCGCACCAGCGGATATCGTTCGCGATCACAGTGGGGGGCGGAGTCGCCAGGACTCCCGGGACGATGGAGCGCACGAGGTATGTCGGACAGATCCGGGTGGGGGCCGCAGGGGCCGCAGGGAACGTATTTCGGTGCGCCGGGCGGCTGGGGCTGGACGCCACCGCCACCACCGCCCAAGCCGGGCGTGATACCGCTGGCTCCGCTGGGGGTGGACAAGGTCCTGAGCGGCGCCTTCATCACGATGGGCCGCTACGCGAAGCCGTTGTTCGGGGTTGCCGGCCCGGTCTACCTGGGACTCGGGATCCTCCTGGCCGGCGCCGGGACCTTCGCGTACAGCGCGGTGGCGGACCACGTCCACCGGCTCACCGAGGCGCACGGCACGGCGCACTGGTCGGACGTCAGGCCCCTGCTGGTGGCGTTCGGCCTCGTCTGGGCCCTCGCCGTGGTGACGATGCCGCTGGCCAACGCCGTGGTGCAGACGGCCTGCGTGGCGACCCTGCACGAGGCGGTGCTCGGCCGGCGCGCCCGGGTCGCCGCGGTGTGGCGGCGCACGCGGCAGCGGATCCCGTCGGTGCTCGGCGTGACGGTCCTGTCGGGCCTGGCCGTGCTGCTCCCCGTCGTCGTGGGCGTGGTGCTCCTCGTCGTCACGATCGCCCTGTCGGCCGGCTCGTCGCTGCCCGTCGTGGTCTTCTTCCTGTTCGGGCCTGTCGCCGCCGCGGCGGCGGTGTGGCTGTACGTGCTGTTCTCGTTCGCCCCCGCTGCCGCCGTCCTGGAGGACGCCTCGCCCGTGACGGCGATGCGGCGGTCCGTCCGGCTGGTGCGCGGGGCCTGGTGGCGCACGTTCGGCGTCTCGCTGCTCGGCCTGGTCATCGTGACGACGCTGGCATCGCTGGTGCGGATGCCGTTCATGTTCACGATGCCGCTCTTCTCCTCCTACGATCCCGCGGCGGCGCCTCCGGCGGACGCCGCGGAACTGTTCGACGACGTGCTGCCCGAGCTGTTGCCCTATCTGGCGGTCACTCTGGCCACGACGTTCCTCACCCAGCTCCTGTCGGCCGTGTTCCAGCCGCTGGTGACGACCCTGCTCTACATCGACCGGCGCATCCGCCGGGAGGGCCTCGCGGACATCCTGGCGCGCGTGGCCGCCACACCGAGCGCTCCCGCCGCTCCCGCCGCTCCGGGTGCCCCCGGCCCGGACGGCCCGTGACTTCCCCGGGGAGCGCCCCGGGACAGGGGTCCGTGAAACGCGCGAGGGGGCGACACCCGAAGGTGTCGCCCCCTGCGAAGTACCGGAGTAACCGGGGCCTACGAGGTACCGGAGTACCGGACCTACGAGGTACCGGAGTCTCAGACGTTGAAGCCGAGCGCCCGGAGCTGCTCGCGGCCGTCGTCCGTGATCTTGTCCGGGCCCCACGGCGGCATCCAGACCCAGTTGATGCGCAGTTCGTTGACGAGGCCGTCCGTGGCGGACTTGGCCTGGTCCTCGATGACGTCGGTGAGCGGACAGGCCGCCGACGTCAGGGTCATGTCGATCGTCGCGATGTTCGCGTCGTCGATGTGGATGCCGTAGATGAGGCCGAGGTTGACGACGTCGATGCCCAGCTCGGGGTCGACGACGTCGTACAGCGCCTCGCGGACTTCCTCCTCCGAGGCCGGCTTCGTCGTCAGGCTCTCGCCCGATGTCACAGTGTTCTCGCTCATGCCGTCTTCCTCACAGCCTTCTCCGGCTCGTCGCCCAGCGCCTGGGCCGTCGCGTCCTTCCACGCCATCCAGCTCAGGAGGGCGCACTTGACCCGAGCCGGGTACTTGGAGACACCGGCGAACGCGACCGCGTCCTCCAGCACCTCCTCCATGGCGTCGTCGGGCTCGATCCGGCCCTTGGACTGCATCAGCTCCAGGAAGGTCTCCTGGATCTTCTGCGCGTCGGTGAGTTCCTTGCCGACGAGGAGGTCGTTCAGTACGGAGGCCGAGGCCTGACTGATCGAGCAGCCCTGACCCTCGTACGAGATGTCCTCGATCCGCTCGCCGTCGTACTTCACCCGCAGCGTGATCTCGTCACCGCAGGTGGGATTGACGTGGTGCACCTCGGCGTCGCCGTCCCGGAGACCGCGCCCGTGCGGGTGCTTGTAGTGGTCCAGGATGACTTCCTGGTACATCGAATCCAGCTTCACGTTCTCAGCCAGCCCCTCAGCCGAAGAAGTTCCGTACGTGCTCCAGACCGTCGACCAGAGCGTCGATCTCGGCCGGCGTGGAGTACAGGTAGAACGACGCTCGCGTGGTCGCAGGAATTCCGTACCGCAGGCAGACCGGACGGGCGCAGTGGTGACCGACCCGGACCGCGATGCCCTGCTCGTCGAGGACCTGGCCCACGTCGTGCGGGTGGATGTCGCCCAGCGTGAACGAGATCGCCGCGCCGCGGTCCTCGGCCGTGGTGGGGCCGATGATCCGCAGTCCGGGGACGTCCGCGAGCCGCTTCACCGCGTACTCGGTGAGGGCGTGCTCGTGGGCGAGGATCTTGTCCATGCCGATGGACGAGAGGTAGTCGATCGCCGCGCCGAGACCGACCGCCTGCGCGATCGGCGGTGTGCCCGCCTCGAACTTGTGCGGCGCCGGCGCGTACGTCGACGAGTGCATCGACACGGTCTCGATCATCTCGCCGCCGCCGAGGAACGGCGGGAGGTCCTCGAGGAGCTCCTGTCGTCCCCACAGGACGCCGATGCCGGTCGGGCCGCACATCTTGTGGCCGGTGAAGGCCACGAAGTCGGCCTGGAGGGCCTGCACGTCGAGCGGCATGTGCGGGGCGGCCTGCGACGCGTCGATGAGGACCAGCGCACCGACCTCCTGGGCGCGGCGCACTATCGCCTCGACCGGGTTCACGGTGCCCAGGATGTTCGACACCAGCACGAAGGAGACGATCTTCGTCTTCTCCGTGATGACCTCGTCGATGTTCGACAGGTCGAGACGGCCGTCGTCGGTGAGGCCGAACCACTTCAGCTTCGCGCCGGTGCGCTGCGAGAGCAGCTGCCACGGAACGATGTTGGAGTGGTGCTCCATCTCCGTGATGACGATCTCGGTCTCGTGGTCGACACGGTAGGGCTCGTCGGCCCAGCCGAGCATGTTGGCCACGAGGTTGAGCGACTCGGAGGCGTTCTTGGTGAAGATCACCTCGTCGCGGCTCGGGGCATTGATGAACGCGGCGACCTTGTCGCGCGCGCCCTCGTACAGCGCCGTGGCCTCCTCGGCGAGCACATGCACACCGCGGTGGACGTTGGCGTTGTAGCGCTCGTAGTACTCGTTCAGGGCGTCCAGGACCTGGCGCGGCTTCTGCGAGGTCGCCGCGTTGTCCAGGTACACCAGCTTCCTGCCGTCGTGGACCTGTCGGTCCAGGATGGGGAAGTCCTTGCGGATCGCCTCGGTGTCGAGGAGGCCCGGCAGCTGTGTCACGCGGATACGCCACCCTTCGCGTCGGCTGCGTCCTGCTTCGCGTAGGACTCGTAGCCCTCGTTCTCCAGCTTGTCGGCGAGCTCGGCGCCACCGGACTCGACGATACGGCCGCCGGAGAAGACGTGGACGAAGTCGGGCTTGATGTAGCGCAGGATGCGCGTGTAGTGGGTGATGAGCAGGGTGCCCACGTCGCCCGACTCACGGACGCGGTTGACGCCCTCGGAGACGACGCGCAGGGCGTCGACGTCGAGGCCGGAGTCGGTCTCGTCGAGGATCGCGATCTTCGGCTTGAGCAGCTCCAGCTGGAGGATCTCGTGGCGCTTCTTCTCACCGCCGGAGAAGCCCTCGTTGACGTTGCGCTCGGCGAAGGAGGGGTCCATGGAGAGACGCTCCATGGTCTCCTTGACCTCCTTCACCCACGTCCGCAGCTTGGGGGCCTCGCCGCGGACGGCGGTGGCGGAGGTGCGCAGGAAGTTCGAGACGGAGACACCGGGGATCTCGACCGGGTACTGCATCGCCAGGAACAGGCCGGCGCGGGCGCGCTCGTCGACGGACATCTCCAGGACGTCCTCGCCGTCGAGCGTGACGGTGCCGCCGGTGATCGTGTACTTGGGGTGACCCGCGAGCGAGTAGGCGAGGGTCGACTTGCCCGAGCCGTTGGGGCCCATGATGGCGTGCGTCTCGCCCTGCTTCACGGTCAGGTCGACGCCCTTGAGGATCTCCTTCGTGGCGTTGTCGGCCTCGACGGTGACGTGCAGGTCGTGGATTTCAAGCGTTGCCATGGGTTCCTCAGGACTCCTGGTTGAGGGAGACGAGCACGTCGTCCCCTTCGATCTGTACGGGGTATACGGGGACGGGGCGCGTCGCGGGAAGGCCGGACGGCTTGCCGGTGCGGAGGTCGAAGGCGGAGCCGTGCAGCCAGCACTCGATCTGACAGTCCTCCACCTCGCCCTCGGAGAGCGAGACGTTCGCGTGCGAGCAGATGTCGTTGATCGCGAACACCTCCCCCTCGGTCTTCACGACCGAGACCGGCGTGCCGTCGAGTTCCACCCGTTTCGGGGTGTCCTCCTCCAGCTCGCTCAGCCCACAGGCCCGAACAAAGCGGGCACGGTCGAAGGTGCCGGGCATCAGAGCGACGCCTCCAGCTCCTCGTCGATCTTCGCGAGAAGGCGCTCTTCGATGTCGTCGACGCCGATCTGCTGGACCAGTTCGGCGAAGAAGCCGCGGACCACCAGACGGCGGGCCTCCTCGGCCGGGATGCCGCGGGCCATCAGGTAGAAGAGCTGCTCGTCGTCGAAGCGGCCGGTCGCGGAGGCGTGGCCGGCGCCGACGATCTCACCGGTCTCGATCTCCAGGTTCGGCACCGAGTCGACCCGGGCGCCGTCGGTCAGAACCAGGTTGCGGTTCATCTCGTACGTGTCCGTGCCCTCGGCCTTGGCCTCGATGAGGACATCGCCGATCCACACCGCGTGGGCGCCCTCACCCTGCAGCGCGCCCTTGTACATGACGTTGGACTTGCAGTGCGGGGTGTTGTGGTCGACCAGGAGACGGTGCTCCTGGTGCTGGCCGGCGTCGGTGAAGTAGAGGCCGAACAGCTCGGCCTCGCCACCGGTGCCGGCGTAGGCGATCCGCGGGTGCAGCCGGACGAGGTCGCCGCCGAAGGTCAGCACGAAGGACTTGAAGGTCGCGTCCCGCCCGATGAGGGCATTGTGCTGGCCCACGTGCACGGCACGGTCGTCCCAGTCCTGGACGGAGACGACGGTCAGCTTGGCGCCGTCGCCGAGGATGTACTCGACGTTGGCGGCGAGGACCGCGTCACCGGTGTGGTCGATGACGACGACGGCCTCGGCGAAGGCTCCGAGCTCGACGACCTGGTGGCCGTAGGCGGTGCCCCCCTCGCCGTGCACGACGATGCGGATCGGCTCGGTGAGGACCGTCTCCTTGGGGACGGTCACGACGGAGGCCGTCTCGAAGGACGCGTAGGCCTGCGCGGCCACGCGGTCCACGGGCGTGCCCGCCCTGCCGAGCCGCTCGTCGTCACGGCCGACGGTCTCCACGGTGACGCCGTCGGGGGTGCCGATGGCGACCTTCACGGCGCCGGCGGTGGCGACCGCCGTGCCGTCGTGCAGCCCGCGCAGGCGCTCCAGCGGGGTGAACCGCCACTCCTCCTCGCGGCCGTGGGGGACGGGGAAGTCCGCCACGTCGAAGGAGGGGGGCGCGCTCATGCGCGTGGCGACGGTCGACTCGGCGGCCACCGCGATCTGGCCGGCGGTGGTGGATCCCACCGGGATGTTAAGGGCCTCAGCCATGGCTGTCGGTCTGCTCTCTTCCTACGTCAGGTTTCGCTGGCTGCTGGTGAGGAGGGCGGTCTAGCCGACCGAGCCCTCCATCTGCAGCTCGATCAGCCGGTTGAGCTCGAGGGCGTACTCCATGGGGAGTTCCTTGGCGATGGGCTCGACGAAGCCGCGCACGATCATCGCCATCGCCTCGAACTCCGTCAGACCACGGCTCATCAGGTAGAAGAGCTGGTCCTCGGAGACCTTGGAGACGGTCGCCTCGTGGCCCATGGACACGTCGTCCTCGCGGACGTCCACGTAGGGGTAGGTGTCCGAGCGGGAGATGGTGTCGACGAGCAGCGCGTCGCACAGCACGTTCGACTTGGAGCCGTGGGCGCCCTCACCGATCTCGACGAGGCCGCGGTAGGACGTACGGCCGCCACCGCGCGCCACCGACTTCGACACGATGTTCGAGGAGGTGTTCGGCGCCATGTGGACCATCTTGGAGCCGGCGTCCTGGTGCTGGCCCTCGCCCGCGAAGGCGATGGACAGGGTCTCGCCCTTGGCGTGCTCGCCCATCAGGTAGACGGCCGGGTACTTCATGGTGACCTTGGAGCCGATGTTGCCGTCGATCCACTCCATGGTCGCGCCCTCGTACGCCACGGCGCGCTTGGTGACCAGGTTGTAGACGTTGTTCGACCAGTTCTGGATGGTCGTGTAGCGGCAGCGGGCGCCCTTCTTCACGATGATCTCGACCACCGCGGAGTGCAGGGAGTCCGACTTGTAGATCGGCGCCGTGCAGCCCTCGACGTAATGGACGTAGGCGTCCTCGTCGACGATGATCAGCGTCCGCTCGAACTGGCCCATGTTCTCCGTGTTGATACGGAAGTAGGCCTGGAGCGGGATCTCGACGTGCACGCCCTTCGGCACGTAGATGAAGGAGCCGCCGGACCACACCGCGCTGTTCAGCGACGCGAACTTGTTGTCGCCGACCGGGATGACCGTGCCGAAGTACTCCTTGAAGAGCTCCGGGTGCGTCTTGAGAGCGGTGTCGGTGTCCAGGAAGATGACGCCCTGCTCCTCCAGGTCCTCGCGGATCTGGTGGTAGACGACCTCGGACTCGTACTGCGCGGCCACACCGGCGACGAGGCGCTGCTTCTCCGCCTCCGGGATGCCGAGCCTGTCGTACGTGTTCTTGATGTCCTCGGGCAGGTCCTCCCAGGACTCCGCCTGCTTCTCCGTGGAGCGCACGAAGTACTTGATGTTGTCGAAGTCGATGCCCGACAGGTCCGAACCCCAGTTGGGCATGGGCTTCTTCTCGAAGAGGCGCAGGCCCTTGAGGCGGAGCTTGGTCATCCACTCCGGCTCGTTCTTCTTGCCGGAGATGTCACGGACGACGTCCTCGTTGATGCCGCGCTTGGCAGAGGCGCCGGCCGTGTCGGAGTCGGCCCAGCCGTATTCGTACTTGCCCAGGCCCTCGAGTTCGGGGTGAGCAGTCTCCGTGGGGAGCGTCATGCGGGGTTCCTCCCGGCCGTGCTTGCAGATGCGTTATGAGCTGTGTGGGAAATCTTGGGGATGAACGTCGTGCACACACCGTCGCCGTGGGCGATGGTGGCCAGCCGCTGCACGTGCGTGCCGAGCAGCTGGGAGAAGAACTCCGTCTCCGCCTCGCACAGCTGCGGGAACCGCTCGGCGACATGAGCGACCGGGCAGTGGTGCTGGCAGAGCTGCTCCCCGACCGGTGCGCTGCGCGCCGTAGCAGCGTACCCGTCGGCGCTCAGCGCCCTGGCCAGGGCTTCGGTGCGCTCCTCGGGCGGCGCGGCCTCGATGACCTCGCGGTAGACCTCGGCCTGTGCGGCGATCCGGGCGCGGGCGAAGGACAGGATGGCCTCGTCGCCGCCCTCGCGCTCGGCGATCCAGCGCAGGGCGTCCTCGGCGAGCTTGTCGTAGGACTGGTCGAAGGCGTCCCGGCCGCAGTCGGTCAGGGCGAACACCTTGGCGGGGCGGCCGCGCGTACGCGCTCCGTAGACCCGCTGCTCGCGCGGCTGCACGACATCGTCGGCGACGAGCGCGTCGAGGTGACGGCGCACGGCGGCCTGGGTCAGTCCCAGCCGGCCCGCGAGGTCGGTCACGGTCGACGGGCCGTGGTCCAGGATGGACCGCGCGACCCGGTTGCGCGTCGAGCGCTCTCCGGTCGCGAGCTCCTCCTGCCGGGCCCCCGTGGGGGTCTCCCGAGCCTCGCCAACGTATTTCACAACACCATTGTTGCGTAATTCCTCAGAGCCTGACAACCCACCCCCTGCGCGGTGGACGGTGCGCTGCATCACTTAGGTATACCTAAACTGACCTGCGCGAACGATCTTTGATCGATCAATTCGGTGGCGCCGTGACCGCCTCTCGGGGAGACTCCGGAACCATGTCGACACCCCCTCCGACCGGCCCACTCGTCACCCGGGACAGCCTGGCCGCGGACCTGCGCACCCTCGGTGTACGGGCGGGCGAGACGCTCCTCGTGCACACCTCGCTCAGTTCCCTCGGATGGGTCAACGGCGGGCCCGTCACCCTCGTCCAGGGACTGCTCGACGCGCTCGGCCGGGACGGAACGCTGGTGGTGCCGACGCAGTCCGGCGACCTCTCGGACCCGGCCCTGTGGAGCAATCCGCCGGTTCCCGAGGACTGGTGGCCGACCATCCGGGCGACCATGCCCGTCTACGACCCCCGGGTGACGCCCTCCCGCGGCGTCGGGGTGATACCCGAGACCGTCCGGACCTGGCCCGGCGCCCTGCGCAGCGCCCACCCCGAGACCTCGTTCGCGGCATTGGGCCCGGGCGCGGCGCGGATCGTCGAGGGGCACGCCCCCGACTGCCGGCTCGGCGAGCGCAGTCCGCTGGCGCGCCTGGAGGCCGGCGGCGCCCGCGTCCTCCTCCTCGGCGCGGGCTACGACACGTGCACCAGCTTCCACCTGGCCGAGTACCGGGTGCCCTCGCCCGTCGTCGAGGTCGGACGCCCGTCGGCCGAGGGCTGGCGGACGGTGCGCGAGGTGTCGATCACCTCCGAGCTCTTCGCGGAGCTGGGCGCCGACTTCGAACGGGACCGTCCGGTCGTCCGGGGCACCGTGGGCGCGGCCGCCGCACGGCTGTTCCCGGTGGCCGACGCGGTGGCGTACGCGGAGCGCTGGCTCCCGCTGCACCGGCCGCGCGACCTGTACGTCGAGGTCGCCTCCGCCCCCGGCGGTTCCGGGTCGCGGCGGCGTCCCTAGACTTGCGCCTCATGCGAAGCGAGCCCGTGGTCCAGGTCCAGGCCCTGGTGAAGCGGTACGGAACGAAGACCGCGGTGGACGGCCTCGACCTGGTGGCCACGGCGGGCGTCACCGCCGTACTCGGACCCAACGGCGCCGGCAAGACGACCACGGTCGAGACCTGCGAGGGGTACCGGAAACCGGACTCCGGCACGGTACGCGTCCTCGGCCTCGACCCGGTCGGACAGTCCGGGCAGCTGCACACCCGCATCGGCGTGATGCTCCAGTCCGGCGGCGTCTACTCGGGCGCCCGCGCGGACGAGATGCTCCGCCACGTCGCGAAGCTGCACGCCCACCCGCTGGACGTGGACGCGCTCATCGAGCGGCTCGGCCTGGAGGGCTGCGGGCGCACGACGTACCGGCGGCTGTCGGGCGGCCAGCAGCAGCGCCTCGCGCTCGCCATGGCGGTCGTGGGGCGGCCCGAGCTGGTCTTCCTCGACGAGCCGACAGCGGGCCTCGACCCGCAGGCCCGCCGCGCCACCTGGGACCTCGTGCGCGACCTGCGGTCGGACGGCGTCTCCGTCATCCTCACCACCCACTACATGGACGAGGCCGAGCAGCTCGCCGACGACGTCGCGATCATCGACGCCGGCAAGGTCATCGCCCAGGGCTCGCCCGAGGCGCTGTGCCGCGGCGGCGCCGAGAACACCCTGCGCTTCAGCGGCCGGCCCGGACTCGACGTGGGCTCCCTGCTCAAGGCCCTCCCGGCGGACTGCACGGCGGCCGAGCTGACCCCGGGCGCCTACCGGATCGGCGGCAAGGTCGACCCCCAGCTGCTGGCGACGGTGACGTCCTGGTGCGCCCAGCACGGCGTGATGCCGGAGAAGATCTCGGTGGAACGCCACACGCTCGAGGACGTCTTTCTGGAGCTGACCGGCAAGGAGCTGCGTTCGTGAACAGGAGCCCACAGCACGACGGCCGGGGGTCCGGGGCCTGTCCCCCGGGACGGCACAGCCTGGAGATGACCGGCAAGGAGCTGCGTTCGTGACCACCGCCGGTACGTACACCCCGAAGCCGGAGGCCGCACCGCTGCCCCGGATGATCGGCGCGCAGGCCGCGCTGGAGACGAAGATGCTGCTCCGCAACGGCGAGCAGCTCCTCCTGACGGTCGTCATCCCGACCCTGCTGCTCGTGCTGTTCAGCACGGTCGACATCGTCGACACCGGCGCGGGCGAGGCGGTCGACTTCCTCACGCCGGGCATCCTGGCGCTCGCCGTGATGTCCACCGCGTTCACCGGACAGGCGATCGCCACGGGCTTCGAGCGGCGCTACGGCGTCCTGAAGCGGCTGGCGGCCTCTCCGCTCCCCCGCTGGGGCCTGATGACCGCGAAGACGGCGTCGGTGCTGGTCACGGAGATCCTCCAGGTGATTCTGCTGACCGTGATCGCCTTCGCGCTGGGCTGGTCACCGCACGGCAACCCGCTCGCCGTGCTCCTCCTGCTGGTCCTCGGCACGGCGGCCTTCTCGGGCCTCGGACTGCTGATGGCGGGCACCCTCAAGGCCGAGGCGACGCTGGCCGCGGCCAACCTGGTGTTCCTGCTGTTCCTGGTGGGCGGCGGGGTGATCGTGCCGATGGACAAGTTCCCGGCCGGCGTCCAGGACGTACTGGGCCTGCTGCCCATCTCGGCGCTCTCCGACGGGCTGCGGGACGTGCTCCAGCACGGTGCCTCGATGCCCTGGGCCGACCTCGGGATCCTGGCCGTCTGGGGGGTCGTGGGGCTCGGCGCCGCCGGGAAGTTCTTCCGCTGGGAGTAATCGGGTGGACTCCGGTGAACCGGACCCTCGTGAAAGCGTGCACAAGCGGCCCCCTACGATGGTGCGCGTGCCGAACCTGACCCGAGCCGACGCCCTCAGCGCGGTGCGCAACCCGCTCGCCCTCATCGCCGAACGCTGGACCCCGACGACCCGCACGGTGCGGCGCGCGGCGCTCGCCGCGCTCGTCATGTCGGTCGTCATCGTGGTGACCGGCGGTGCCGTCCGGCTCACCGGCTCCGGCCTCGGCTGCCCGACCTGGCCCAAGTGCACCGACGACTCGCTCACGGCGACCAGCGCGATGGGCTTTCACGGCGCCATCGAGTTCGGCAACCGCATGCTGACGTACGTGCTGTGCGCGGCCGTCGGGTGGGCGATCATCGCCGCACGCTCGCAGAAGCCGTGGCGGCGTGGCCTGACCCGGCTCGGCTGGGCGCAGTTCTGGATCGTCATGAGCAACGCGGTGCTCGGCGGCATCGTCGTCCTGGTCGGCCTGAACCCCTACACGGTCGCCGCCCACTTCCTGCTGTCCACCGCCCTGATCACGGTCGCCGCGCTCATGTGGCAGCGCACCCGCGAGGGCGACGGGGAACCGCGTCCGCTGGTCGGCAAGTCGGTGCAGCAGCTCGTGTGGTTCCTGGTCGTCGCGGCCGTCCTGCTCATCGCGGTCGGCACGGTCGTCACCGGTGCGGGTCCGCACGCGGGCGACTCGAGCGAGGTCGACCGGATGCACGTGACCTGGGAGAACGTCGCCAAGCTGCACGCCGTGCTGGCGTGGATCGTGGTGACGCTGACGTTCGCGCTCTGGTTCGTCCTCAAGGCGGTCGACGCGCCCCGCGGTCCGCTGCACCGCACCCGGGACCTCTTCCTGATCCTGCTCTCCCAGGGGGTCATCGGCTACGTGCAGTACTTCACCGACCTGCCCGAGGCCCTGGTCGCCCTCCACATGCTGGGCTCCTGCCTGGTGTGGATCGGGGTCATGCGCGTCCTGCTGGCCCTGCGCGAACGCCCGGAGATCGTGGCGGACGTCCCCGGTCCGGCGACGGAATCGGCCCTCACGCGCGCGTAGCGGTGCCGTAGGCCGCCACCAGCGAGTCGATGGCGGGCCCCAGGTAGCTCCTCGTGCGTTCGGCCCGGCGGTCCGTCCAGGCCGGGGCGGCCGGCGCGGGCTCCTCGTAGCGGCGTCGCGTGATGTCGTCGACGACGTCCTGTGGCGCCCCGAGTCCGGGGAGCAGGTCGAGTGCCTCCCGCTTGGTGATCAGCCGCCCCTCCCGCAGCGTGGCCGTCGCCCGCGCGTGCGTGATCGTGCCCAGGTCGACCCACACGTCCTGCCGCCACAGCCGGGCCTTGTCCACGGCGGGGCGCCAGAACTCCTTCTGGTCCCTGACGACGAAGGCGCGCAGCTCGCTCCCCGGAACGGGCGGCAGCAGCCCCTCCGGCGGCCTGCCGTGCAGGACGCGGCCGAAGGTGTGCAGCTCGCAGCGGGTGACCGGGGTGACGGGCCGGCGCATCGGGCCGTCGTGCGCCCAGGTGAGATGCGACCGCCCGGCGCCGGCCGCCGTCGCGGGTGTCAGGTAGCTGCAGTGCAGCTTGCGGGCCAGTGGCTCCTCGGCCCGGAGCCGGCGATGCAGCCCGACCAGCGCCCGGGCGGTGGACAGCCGGAACGCGTCCTCCTCCAGTACGGCGATCAGATCGAGGTCGCTGCGTCCCTCGCGGTAGTCGCCGCCGGCCAGCGAGCCGTGCGCCCAGACGGCGACCGGGTCCAAGGCGCCCAGCCCGCCGAGGAAACGGTCGAGCAGACGGGCCGTGGCTTCGTCGGTCATCCGCACAGTCTGGCCCCCGGCGGCGCGCCGGTGAAGGGCGCCGTCCGCCGCACGGCGCCGCTGCCGGGCCCCTGCGTCACTCCAGGGCGTACACCCGCCGGGCGTTCCCCGCCGCGATCAGGCCCGCGACCCGCTGGGCGTCGGCCAGCGACCAGGCGCCCTCGGCGACCCAGGTGCCGAGGACCCGGGCGAGCGCCTCGCGGAAGAGGCGGGCGCCGATGACGTGGAGTTCGGGCAGGCCGTGGGCGCCGCTGGAGAAGAGCAGCTTGCCGAAGGGGGCCAGTTCCAGGATCTCGGCGAGGACGGCCGCCGCCCGTGCTCCGGTTCGGACCAGGGCGGCGCCCAGATCGGCGTACACGTGCGGGAAGATCCCGGCGAGGTGCGCCGCGTGCCGGTGGTACGGGTAGCCGTGCAGCAGGACCAGGTCGGTGCCGAGTCCCGCGGTGGCGCGGGCGAAGTCGGTGAGCAGGACGGGGTCGGTGCGGTCGATGCGCAGGCCGGGCTCACCAAGTCCGGCGTGCAGTTGCAGCGGCAGGCCCGAGGCGACCGCGATCCACAGCAGATGGCGCAGCAGGACTGGATCGGAGAGCGGGCCGCCCACCCGGCGGCCGGCCAGCCAGCGGCCCGCCGCCCCCCGGACCTCGCCGGGCCCCGGTGGTTCGGGCGCGAGCGCCAGACCGTGCCGCACCCCGGCGACCGAGGTGAAGGCGACGGCGTTGGCGGCGGCTCCGTGGACGGACTCGGCGAGGTTGGCGAGAAAGGACTCGACGGTTCCGGAGGTGTCGGCGACCTGTTCGGCGAGCAGTTCCAGGCGGACGATCTCGTGCGCCCCGGCCGCTCCGGTGGAGGCCATCTCGCCCGGGCCGGTCAGGTCGCCGGGCAGTCCGGTGTCGACGAGATACGTGGTGATGCCGCTGCCGCGCAGCAGCCTGCGGCCCGATTCGAGGACGCCGAGTTCGCGACGCCGTGCCAGATAGCGGGCAGGGGTGCAGTGCGGCTCCAGGCCGAGCAGCGGCGGGCACCAGCGGCGTACGGCGAAGCCGGTCTGGGTGTCGAAGAAGGTGGTGCCGGGGGCCGGGGGCCCCTCGGTTCTGGCGAGGTGGGCCTCGAACGTGCCGAGGCCCAGCTCCGTCCGCAGTACGCCGTGGCAGTACTGGTCCACCAGGGACGGCGTTTCGATCATCCGGACTCCCCCGCGACTGGACCGTTCCTTTTCAGGTCCTAACGGGTGAAGTGGGTGTCAGGTGTTGGCCGCGCACACCCCGTGCGAACAGCCGACGTCTGTCGGCCGTCCGTGCGACGGGTGACGGGTCAGTCGTTGGAGGGTCCGCCGAGCTGGATGCCCGCCATGCGCTTCCACTCGTACGGGCCCGTCCTCACCTTGGCCGCGAACTCCCCGTCGAACGTCTCGTGCACGGTGACGCCGGCCTTCTTCACGGCGTCCTCCGCTACGGCGCAGCTCGGCGCCACGAGGTCGCCCCAGCCGCCGTCCTCGCCGACGAGCACGATGCGGGCGCCGCGCTCGCCGATGTAGGCGATCTGCGCCTCGGCCCCGCCGTGTGCCTTGGCGAAGGCGTCGATCTCGCGTCCGAGCCGGGCGGCCACCCGCTCGGCCTTGCGGTCCTGGGCGGTGCCGGGGTTCTCGTCGATCTGCTCGGTGTCTGCCATGGGCAGGATGCTACCGACGGGTAGATCAAACGGCGACGGGCGGGGTGCGTGGCCTTGGCCACGGACACCCCGCCCGTCGGACGAAGAAGGCGTCTACCGGAGGAAGGGGTCCACCGCGACGGCGACGAAGAGGATCGACACGTAGGTGATCGACCAGTGGAAGAGCCGCATCTCCTTGAGCTTGCCGCCCGCGACCTCGGCCTTGGCCCGGTTCTGCAGGCCGTGGGCCTCCCACAGCCAGAACACGCCCGCGCCGAGGGCGACGACGGTGTAGAACCAGCCGGTGTAGCCGAGCGGGGTGAGCAGCAGCGAGACCGCGACCATCACCCAGCTGTAGATGACGATCTGGCGGGCGACGACCTTGTTGCTGGCGACGACCGGCAGCATCGGAACACCCACGCGCGCGTAGTCGTCCTTCACCTTCATGGACAGCGGCCAGTAGTGCGGCGGCGTCCAGAAGAACATGACGAGGAAGAGGATGACCGGCGCCCAGGACAGGGAGTCGGTGACCGACGACCAGCCGATGAGCACGGGCAGACAGCCGGCGATGCCGCCCCACACGATGTTCTGCGACGTACGGCGCTTGAGGATCATCGTATAGACGACGACGTAGAAGAGGAGCGCCGCGAGCGACAGCCAGGCGGACAGCCAGTTGACGGTGAGGCCGAACAGCAGCGTCGAGACGACGGCCAGCGAGATGCCGAAGGCGAGGCACTCGCGGGGGCTGACCATGCCGGTGACCAGCGGGCGCTGCGAGGTCCGCTCCATGAGGGCGTCGATGTCGCGGTCGATGTACATGTTGAGCGCGTTGGCGCCGCCCGCGGAGAGGTAGCCGCCGAGGCAGGTGAGGAGCACCAGCTTCAGGTCGGGTACACCCTGCTGGGCCAAGAACATCACTGGAACGGTGGTGATCAGCAGCAGTTCGATGATCCGCGGCTTGGTCAGCGCCACGAACGCCTTGACCCGGGCCCCGAATGGCCGCTGACCCCGGCTGCTGCTCGTCCCGAGCACACCGGCTGGACGGGATTCGACGGCCGTCACGCACACCCCTGACAGAGACATCCCAGCAAGCCCCGGGTGTGAACTCCCCGTAAAGGCTCGCGCGTACCACGCCACTGTAGACGTTGCCCAGACCCCGGCATTCGCGGGGGTGGGCTCGTGTTGGGAGGTGCCGCTGGAAGAGCCCGCCGCCACTCGATTGAGCACTCGGACGAGCGGCTCCGTATTCACGTGTCGAACACGGAACGGCCCAGTCGGGAGGCGGATCCCGAAGAGTCCCGGCAGTCTGGAATGACTCGAAAAAACGCACGTACTTACGGGGGTAGGCTCGACAACGGCCGGGGCGCCCAGTGCACCGGCAATTCGACATGTGTGACATGTGGAGAGGAGCCCTGACCCAGGGTGAGCACCAAGCCGACCACCACAGACCTCGAGTGGACCGCATTGGACCAGCGGGCTGTCGACACCGCCCGCGTCCTGGCCGCCGATGCCGTACAGAAGGTCGGAAACGGCCATCCCGGTACGGCCATGAGCCTCGCGCCCGTCGCGTACACCCTCTTCCAGAAGGTGATGCGGCATGACCCGGCGGACCCCGACTGGGTGGGGCGAGACCGCTTCGTGCTGTCCGCGGGCCACTCGTCCCTGACCCTCTACACCCAGCTCTACCTCGCCGGGTTCGGCCTGGAGCTGGCGGACCTCGAAGCCTTCCGGACCTGGGGCAGCAGGACGCCCGGTCACCCGGAGTACGGGCACACCCCCGGGGTGGAGACCACCACCGGTCCCCTCGGCCAGGGTGTGGCCAACGCCGTGGGCATGGCGATGGCCTCCCGCTACGAGCGCGGCCTGTTCGACCCGGAGACCGCGCAGGGCGAGTCACCGTTCGACCACTTCATCTACGCCATCGCCGGTGACGGCTGCCTCCAGGAGGGCATCTCCGCGGAGGCGTCCTCCATGGCCGGGCACCAGCGGCTCGGCAACCTGGTCCTGCTGTGGGACGACAACCACATCTCGATCGAGGGCGACACGGAGACCGCGGTCTCCGAGGACACCGTCAAGCGCTACGAGGCGTACGGCTGGCACGTCCAGCGGGTCGCCCCGAAGCCGGACGGCGACCTCGACCCGAACGGCCTCTTCGACGCCATCGAGGCCGCGAAGAAGGTGACGGACCGGCCGTCGTTCATCGCGATGCGCTCGATCATCGCCTGGCCCGCGCCGAACGCGCAGAACACCGAGGCCGCGCACGGCTCGGCGCTCGGCGACGACGAGGTCGCGGCCACCAAGCGCGTCCTCGGCTTCGACCCGGAGAAGTCCTTCGACGTCGCCGACGAGGTCCTCGCGCACACGCGCCAGGCGCTCGACCGCGGCCGTGAGGCCCGTGCCGAGTGGGAGAAGGGCTTCGCCGCCTGGCGCACCGCCAGCCCGGAGCGCGCCGCCGAGTACGACCGCATCGCCGCGACCGAGCTGCCCGCCGGCTGGCAGGAGCACCTCCCCACGTTCGAGACGGGCAAGAGCATCGCCACCCGTGCCGCGTCCGGCAAGGTGCTGCAGGCCCTCGGCCCGGTCATCCCCGAGCTGTGGGGCGGCTCCGCCGACCTGGCCGGCTCGAACAACACCACGATCGACAAGAACAGCTCGTTCCTCCCGGCGGACAACCCGCTCGCGGAGGCCGACCCGTACGGCCGCACGATCCACTTCGGCATCCGCGAGCACTCCATGGCCGCGGAGATGAACGGCATCACGCTGCACGGCAACACGCGTGTCTACGGCGGCACCTTCCTGGTGTTCTCCGACTACATGCGCAACTCGGTCCGCCTGTCGGCCCTGATGCACCTGCCGGTGACGTACGTGTGGACGCACGACTCGATCGGCCTCGGTGAGGACGGTCCGACGCACCAGCCGGTCGAGCACCTCGCCTCGCTGCGCGCCATCCCGGGCCTGAACGTCGTCCGTCCCGCGGACGCGAACGAGACGACCATCGCGTGGCGCGAGATCCTGAAGCGCTACACGAAGGTGTACGGCAAGGGTGCCCCGCACGGCCTGGCGCTGACCCGTCAGGGCGTGCCGACGTACGACGCGAACGAGGACGCCGCCAAGGGCGGATACGTGCTGTTCGAGGCCGAGGGCGGCACGCCGGAGGTCATCCTCATCGGCACCGGCTCCGAGGTGCACGTGGCCGTCGAGGCGCGTGAGCGGCTCCAGGCCGCGGGCATCCCCACCCGGGTGGTGTCCATGCCGTGCGTGGAGTGGTTCGACGAGCAGGACCAGGGGTACCGGGACAGCGTCCTGCCGCCGTCGGTGAAGGCGCGCGTCTCGGTCGAGGCCGGTATCGGTCTCACCTGGCACCGCTTCGTCGGGGACGCCGGACGGATTGTTTCGCTGGAGCACTTCGGCGCTTCGGCCGACGCCAAGACGCTGTTCGCCGAGTTCGGCTTCACTGCCGAGCACGTCGCCGACGCCGCCCGTGAATCGATCGCAGCAGCCCAGCGCTGACGCCGACATACGACACGTAGGAGATGCAATTTCCATGACAGACGCACTCAAGCGCCTCTCCGAGGAAGGCGTCGCGATCTGGCTGGACGACCTGTCCCGCAAGCGGATCACGTCCGGCAACCTCGCGGAACTGATCGACCAGCAGCACGTCGTGGGCGTCACCACCAACCCGTCGATCTTCCAGAAGGCGATCTCCCAGGGCGACGGCTACGACCAGCAGCTGTCCGACCTCGCGGCCCGCAAGGTCACCGTCGAGGAAGCCATCCGCATGATCACGACGGCTGACGTCCGTGACGCCGCCGACATCCTGCGGCCCGTGTTCGACGCGACGGGCGGCCAGGACGGCCGGGTCTCGATCGAGGTCGACCCTCGTCTGGCGCACAACACCCACGCGACCGTCGCCGAGGCCAAGCAGCTGGCCTGGCTGGTGGACCGCCCCAACACCCTGATCAAGATCCCCGCCACCCGCGGGGGTCTGCCGGCGATCACCGAGGTCATCGGCCTCGGTATCAGCGTCAACGTGACGCTGATCTTCTCGCTGGAGCGCTACCGCGAGGTCATGGACGCGTACCTCGCCGGCCTGGAGAAGGCCAAGGAGCGCGGCCTGGACCTGTCGAAGATCCACTCCGTAGCGTCCTTCTTCGTGTCCCGCGTGGACACCGAGATCGACAAGCGGCTCGACGCCCTCGGCACCCCCGAGGCGAAGGCCGCCCGCGGCAAGGTGGGCCTGGCGAACGCCCGGCTCGCCTACGAGGCGTACGAGGCGGTCTTCTCCTCCGACCGCTGGTCCGCCCTGGACAAGGCGCAGGCCAACAAGCAGCGTCCGCTGTGGGCCTCGACCGGCGTCAAGGACCCGGCGTACAAGGACACCCTGTACGTCGACGACCTGGTCGCGCCGAACACCGTGAACACCATGCCGGAGGCCACCCTGGAGGCCACCGACGACCACGGGCAGATCACCGGCAACACCGTCGCCGGCACGTACGACCAGTCCCGCGCCGAGATCGAGGCGGTCGAGAAGCTCGGCATCGCCTACGACGACGTGGTCCAGCTCCTCGAGGACGAGGGCGTCGAGAAGTTCGAGGCGTCCTGGAACGACCTGCTCAAGTCGACCGAGGCGGAACTCAAGCGCCTCGCCCCTTCGGAGGGCTGAAACCTTGTCGAGCAGCAATCCGCTGCGTGACCCCGCAGACCGACGGCTCCCGCGTATCGCGGGGCCGTCGGGCCTGGTCATCTTCGGCGTCACGGGCGATTTGTCACGTAAAAAGCTGATGCCCGCGGTCTACGACCTCGCCAACCGGGGTCTGCTGCCGCCGGGCTTCTCCCTCGTCGGCTTCGCCCGGCGCGAGTGGGCCAACGAGGACTTCGCGCAGGAAGTGCACGACGCGGTCAAGGAGCACGCCCGTACGCCCTTCCGCGAGGAGGTCTGGCAGCAGCTGGTGCAGGGCATGCGCTTCGTCCAGGGCACCTTCGACGACGACGAGGCCTTCGACCGGCTGCGCTCCACCATCGACGAGCTGGACAAGGCGCAGGGCACGGGCGGCAACTTCGCCTTCTACCTGTCCGTGCCGCCGTCCGCGTTCCCGGTGGTCATCAAGCAGCTGAAGAAGCACAAGCTGGCCGAACAGTCGAACGGATCCTGGCGCCGCGCGGTCATCGAGAAGCCCTTCGGTCACGACCTCAAGTCGGCCGAGGATCTCAACGCGATCGTGCACGAGGTCTTCGCCCCGGACCAGGTCTTCCGTATCGACCACTACCTCGGCAAGGAGACCGTCCAGAACATCCTGGCGCTCCGTTTCGCCAACACGATGTTCGAGCCGATCTGGAACCGGTCCTTCGTCGACCACGTGCAGATCACCATGGCCGAGGACATCGGCATCGGCGGCAGGGCCGGCTACTACGACGGCATCGGCGCCGCCCGTGACGTCATCCAGAACCACCTCCTCCAGCTGATGGCGCTGACCGCGATGGAGGAGCCCTCCTCCTTCGACGCGGACGCGCTCGCCGCGGAGAAGACCAAGGTGCTCGGCGCCGCCAAGCTGCCCAAGGACCTGGGCAAGGACACGGTCCGCGGCCAGTACGCGGCCGGCTGGCAGGGCGGCGAGAAGGTCGTCGGCTACCTCCAGGAAGACGGCATCGACCCCACGTCGAAGACCGACACGTTCGCCGCGATCAAGGTCGAGGTGGACAACCGCCGCTGGGCGGGCGTCCCCTTCTACCTGCGCACCGGCAAGCGGCTCGGCCGTCGCGTCACCGAGATCGCGGTCGTCTTCCAGCGCGCCCCGCACTCCCCCTTCGACCACACGGCGACCGAGGAGCTGGGCCAGAACGCGATCGTCTTCCGCGTCCAGCCCGACGAGGGCGTCACGGTCCGTTTCGGCTCCAAGGTGCCCGGCACCTCCATGGAGATCCGGGACGTCTCGATGGACTTCGCCTACGGCGAGTCGTTCACCGAGTCCAGCCCGGAGGCGTACGAACGGCTGATCCTCGACGTCCTGCTCGGCGACTCGAACCTCTTCCCGCGCACCGAGGAGGTCGAGCTGTCCTGGAAGATCCTCGACCCGATCGAGCAGTACTGGGACAAGCACGGCAAGCCCGCGCAGTACGCGTCGGGCACCTGGGGTCCCGTCGAGGCGGACGAAATGCTCGAGCGAGACGGACGGAGCTGGCGTCGCCCATGAAGACCGATCTCACGGACACCACGGCCAGCAAGGTCAACAAGGCGCTGGTGCTGGGCCGCCGCGCCATCGGCACCCCGGCCGTGGGCATGGTGCTCACCCTCGTCATCGTCACCGACGAGGAGAACGCCTACGACGCCCTGAAGGCCGCCAACGACGCCTCGCGCGAGCACCCCTCGCGCACCCTCGTGGTCATCAAGCGCGTCAACCGCTCGCCCCGCGACCGCACGAAGTCCCGGCTCGACGCCGAGGTGCGGCTCGGCGCTGAGGCGGGCACCGGCGAGACGGTGGTGCTGCGCCTCTACGGCGAGGTGATCAACCACGCCCAGTCGGTCGTCCTGCCGCTGCTGCTGCCGGACGCGCCCGTCGTCGTCTGGTGGCCGGTGAACGCGCCGCTCGACCCGGCGAAGGACCCGCTCGGCGCGCTCGCCCAGCGCCGCGTGACCGACACCTACGCGGCCGAGTCCCCGGTCCGCGAGCTCAACGCCCGCGCCGACGCCTACGCCCCCGGCGACACCGACCTGGCCTGGACCCGCATCACGCCCTGGCGCTCGATGCTGGCCGCGGCCCTGGACCAGGTCGTGTGCGACGTGGCCGCGGTCGAGGTGGAGGGCGAGGAGTTCAACCCGAGCTGCGAGCTGCTGGCGATGTGGCTCGCGGACCGGCTCGACGTCCCCGTCAAGCGCTCGCTGTCCGCCGGCCCGGGTCTCACCGCGGTGCGGATGGAGACGAGCTGCGGCCCGATCGTCCTGGACCGCGCCGACGGCTCCCTCGCCACCCTCTCCATCGAGGGCCAGCCCGACCGTGCGGTGGCGCTCAAGCGCCGAGAGACGGCCGAGCTGATGGCGGAGGAGCTGCGCCGCCTCGACCCGGACGACACCTACGCCTCCGCGCTGCGCTACGGCGTGGACCGGCTCAACGCGGAGGCCGAGGCCGCCGAGGAGACCTCCTCGGGCGGGACGGCGACGGCCACGAAGACGGCTCCGGGCGCCAAGAAGTCCGCCGCCGCTCCGGCGGCGAAGAAGGCCGCCTCGTCGTCGGCGGCCAAGAAGGCGACGTCGGGCGCCGCGGCGAAGAAGTCCCCCGCCAAGAAGGCTCCGGCGAAGAAGGCGGCCGCCGAGTGAACACTCCGCAGCTCGTCGTCCACCGCGACAAGGAACTGATGGCCCAGGCCGCGGCGGCCCGGCTGATCACGAAGATCGTGGACGCGCAGGCCTCGCGCGGATACGCCTCGATCGTGCTCACCGGCGGACGCAACGGCAACGGCCTCCTCGCCGCGCTCGCCTCCCAGCCCGCCCGCGACGCCGTCGACTGGGGACGCCTCGACCTGTGGTGGGGCGACGAGCGCTATCTCCCCGAGGGCGACGCCGACCGCAATGACACACAGGCGCGCGCGGCCCTCCTCGACGCGGTTCCGCTGGACGCGGCACGGGTCCACCCGATGCCCACGTCCGACGGTCCGCACGGCGACAACGTCGAGGCGGCGGCGGAGGCGTACGCGGCCGAGCTGGCCAAGGCGGCAGGACCCGAGAACCACGGCGCGGTGCCGGAGTTCGACGTCCTGATGCTCGGTGTCGGCCCGGACACCCACGTCGCCTCGCTCTTCCCCGAGCTGCCCGCGGTGCGGGAGACGGAGCGGACAGTGGTCGGTGTGCACGGCGCGCCCAAGCCGCCGCCGACCCGGATCTCGCTGACCCTGCCCGCGATCCGCTCCGCACGCGAGGTGTGGCTGCTCGCGGCGGGCGAGGACAAGGCGGAGGCGGCCGCCATCGCCCTGTCCGGCGCGGGTGAGATCCAGGCCCCGGCGGCGGGCGCCCGGGGTCGCTCCCGCACCCTGTGGCTGCTGGACGCGGCGGCGGCCTCCCAGCTGCCGCGATCCCTGTACCCGCCGGCCTCCGCCTGACCGGTACGAACGCCGAACGCCGGAGAAGCCGCATTCCAGGCTTCTCCGGCGTTCGGCGTTTCCGGCGCCCGGGGTCAGCTCCCGTCGGGCCCTCGGCCGTACGGGTTCTGCCGGTTTCCCGCTGTGCTCGGGTCCTGTGCGCGTGCATCCGGCCTGCCGTAGCCGCACGGATCGAACGGGCTCCCGAACGATCCGCCTTCGCACAGGCCGGGATGTACGGGCAGCGGGCGGACTCCCGCCGACCGCTCCCCGCGTCCTCGTGGCGGCCCGCGCGTCAACGCCCGCGCAGCTCCCGGTACGTGGCGACCAGTGCCTTGGTCGACTCGTCCAGACCCGGCACCTCGGCGCCCTCCGTGAGGGCGGGTTCGATGCGCTTGGCGAGAACCTTGCCGAGTTCGACGCCCCACTGGTCGAAGGAGTCGATGTTCCAGACGGCACCCTGGACGAACACCTTGTGCTCGTACAGGGCGATCAACTGGCCGAGCACGGACGGCGTCAGCTCCGCCGCGAGGATCGTGGTGGTGGGGTGATCACCACGGAACGTCTTGTGCGCGACCAGCTCCTCCGGCACCCCCTCCGCACGGACCTCATCGGGAGTCTTGCCGAACGCCAGCGCCTGCGTCTGCGCGAA
>NZ_JBIWLU010000022.1:0-101803 GCF_044766365.1 Streptomyces sp. NPDC102279
ATGTTCGCCTTCAACGCCGCCGGATTCATCGCCACCAGAACATTCGGCGCGTCACCCGGCGTGAGGATGTCGTGATCGGCAAAGTGCAGTTGAAAAGAAGAAACGCCCGGCAGGGTTCCTGCGGGCGCGCGGATCTCGGCCGGAAAGTTCGGCAGCGTCGAGAGGTCGTTGCCGAACGAGGCCGTCTCCGCGGTGAAACGGTCACCGGTGAGCTGCATCCCGTCGCCCGAGTCGCCGGCGAAGCGGATGACGACCCGGTCCAGGCGCCGGACTTCCTTGTCGTACACCCCTGTCGTGGCGGGGGCGGTGGTGTGCACGGACATACGTGTGTCGGCTCCTGTCGGTGCTGGTCCGGCGGGTGCGGGCACGTCGGCGGACACGGGATGCGGTGCAGGTCGTACGTCTGCGTCGAGGCTAGGCAGTGCCGGTGGAGGGGCGCTCGGGCCGGGGCTGTCCGATGGGGCAGCGTGTGGCGGACCGGTGGGGTCACTGGGGCTGGTTGCCGTGTTTGCGGGAGGGCTGGGAGACGTGTTTGGTGCGCAGGACGGCGAGGGCGTCGATCAGCCGGATGCGGGTGTCTGCGGGGTCGATGACGTCGTCGACGAGGCCGCGTTCGGCGGCGTAGTAGGGGTGCATGAGCTGGTCCCGGTATTCCTTGATGTGCTGGGTGCGGGCGGCCTCGGGGTCGTCGGCGGCCGCGATGTCGCGGCGGAAGATGACGCCGGCCGCGGCCTCCGCTCCCATGACGGCGATCTCGTTGCCGGGCCAGGCCAGGGAGAGGTCGGAGCCGATGGAGCGGGAGTCCATGACGATGTAGGCGCCGCCGTAGGCCTTGCGCAGGACGAGCTGGATGCGGGGGACGGTGGCGTTGCAGTAGGCGTAGAGGAGTTTCGCGCCGTGTCGGATGATGCCGTGGTGTTCCTGGCCGACGCCGGGCAAAAAGCCGGGGACGTCGACGAGGGTGACGAGGGGGATGTTGAAGGAGTCGCACATCTGAACGAAGCGGGCCGCCTTCTCGCTGCCCTCGATGTCGAGGGCGCCGGCGAGGTGGGCGGGCTGGTTGGCGACGATGCCGACCACGTGGCCGTCCAGGCGGGCCAGCGCGCACAGCACGTTGGGGGCCCACCGTTCGTGGACCTCGAAGTAGTCGCCGTCGTCGACGACTTCGGCGATGACGTGGCGCATGTCGTAGGCGCGGGTGGTGTCGGCGGGCACCAGGTCGCGCAGGGCGGGGGTGCGCCGGCCCGGGTCGTCGGTGCAGGGTTCGGGCGGCGGGAGTTCGCGGTTGTTGGCGGGCAGCATGGAGAGCAGGTAGCGGACGTCGGTGAGGCAGTCGTCCTCGTCGTCGTAGGTGAAGGAGGCGACGCCGGAGAGGGTGGCGTGGGCGTCGGCGCCGCCCAGTTCCTCGTGGCTGACCTGTTCGCCGGTGACACTCTTGACGACGTCGGGGCCGGTGATGAACATCTGGGCGGTGCCGCGCACCATGAACACGAAGTCGGTCAGGGCCGGGGAGTAGGCGGCGCCGCCCGCGCAGGGGCCCATCATGACGCTGATCTGCGGGATGACGCCGGAGTTGCGGACGTTGCGCTGGAAGATGCCGCCGTATCCGGCCAGCGCGGTCACGCCTTCCTGGATGCGGGCTCCGGCGCCGTCGCACAGGCCCACGATCGGGGCGCCCGCGGTGGCGGCCATGTCCATGATCTTGTGGATCTTCTCGGCGTGGGCCTCGCCGAGGGAGCCGGCGAAGATGCGGAAGTCGTGGGCGTAGGCGAAGACGGTGCGTCCGAACACGCGGCCCCAGCCGGTGACCACGCCGTCGGTGTGGGGGCGCCGGTCCTCCAGGCCGAAGCCGCTCGCGCGGTGCCGGCGCAGTCCTTCGACCTCGGTGAAGCGGCCGTCGTCGAAGAGGAGCGCGAGGCGTTCGCGGGCGGTGAGTTTGCCTTTGGCGTGCTGGGCGTCGGTGGCCTTGGTGCCGGGTCCCTCGCGCATGGTCTGCCGCAGGGCCTCGAGTTCGGCGACCGTGCCGCGCCGCTGCCCCGGTGTGTCGTCCAGGGCGGTCATGGGCTCCGCGGGCATGGGTGTCCCCCTCCGGCCGTCGTGGTGAACCGCCGACCAGCGTGCGCCCCGGCGCTCGAGGGCGGTTGGAGTGCCGGGCGATGCGATGCGGTGCCGGGCTGCCCCGACCGTGCGAGGGCCTGCCCGTGTCTGTCTCCGTCGTGCAGGTGAGAGCTCTCGCCAGGATGAACGGTCTGCCTTGGACCGTCTCCACCGTGGTGGTGGGCCTGTGCCGTTTCTCCACCGGGCTGCGAGCGGTCGTCGAGGACGGGTCGGCATGCTCGGCTCTCGTGAGCTCCGATGCGGCCTGGCGTGAGACGTGAGGAGCTCGGACCGCCCGCCGGCGCCCCAACCCCCCGGGAGCGTCGGCGGGCCGGTCCACCGCGGGCCGGACGCGCACGGCCGCCCTGCCGCCGCGGGCGTGGCTGCCGAGGAGGGGCGGGTACGCGGGTGCGGATGATGCGCAGCGCCGAGCGTGTGCAGCGTCTGCCCGGTCCGCCGTGCCTCATCTGCGTACCCGATCCGCTGTTCCCGTATGACGTGCCTGATATGACGTGCTCGATCTGCCGTGCCGGGCCGGGCAGTTGACGGTTCGTTCCCGGCCGGGGACGACCGGCCGGCTCCAGACGAAGGAGACACCGACAGTGGACACCACCTGGTTCCGACGCTTCACCGCCCCGGGCAACGGGCCGCGGCTCGTGTGCTTTCCGCACGCCGGGGGTTCGGCGACGGCGTACCTGCCGCTGGCGCGGACGCTGCCCGCGGACCTCGACGTGGTGTCCGTGCAGTATCCGGGGCGCCAGGACCGCTACCGCGAGGCGCCGTTCACCTCGATCGCCGCGCTCGTCGAGGCGGTGGCCGGGCACCTGGCCGAGGAGCTGGCGAAGGATCCCTCACGGCCGTACGCCCTGTTCGGTCACAGCATGGGCTCGCTCGTCGCGTTCGAGACGGCCCGGCTGCTCGCCGCGCGTGAACTGCCCGCGCCGCAGCGGCTGTTCCTGTCCGGGCGGGGCGCGCCGGGCCCGCGCACCAGTGAGCACTACCAGTTCTTCGACGACGCCGACGTGCTGGCCGAGGTGCGCCGGCTGGGCGGTACCGATCAGGCCATGCTCGACAATGCCGAGGTCATGGAGATGGTGCTGCCGGGGCTGCGGGCCGACTACCGGGCCCTTGGCACCTACACGTGGCGGGAGGGTGAGCCGCTCGCGGCGCCGGTGACGGTCCTGGTCGGGGACAGCGACCCGATGGTGAGTGTCGAGGAGGCCGTGACGTGGCGGGAGCACACCGGGGGCGACTTCGCGCTGAAGGTGTTCTCCGGCGGTCACTTCTATCTCGCCGAGCACCTCGGTGGGATCGCCGCGACCGTGACGGAGGGGCTGCTCGCCGGGACGGGCGCCCGCTGACCCGCCCCGGGACGGACACGCGGACGGACACGCGGACGGACACGTCCGCGTGTCCGTGCCCGCGCTCGTGTCCGGGTCGTGCCGGGCGGTGGCTCGATGTGGCTGGTTGACCCTGACCCGGGGTCAGGGTGAACGCTGATCCCATGACCACTTCCCCCACGGCTTCCTGGTCCGGCATGGTCCCCGTCGACGACACGGCGCTGGCCGTCACCGACTCGCGCGGCCCCGGCCGGGCCGTCGTCTATCTCAACGGCGCCTACGCCGGCAGCCGGCCCTGGCGGCCCGTCATCGCCGAACTCGGAGCCGGCTGGCGGCACATCACCTTCGACGGGCGGGCGCGCGGCCGCTCCCGCAGGTCGGCGGACTACTCCTTCGAGGCGGCCCTGCGCGACGTCGATGCCGTCCTCGGCGCGAGCGGGGTGGACCGGCCGCTGTTGGTCGGCTGGTCCTACGGCGCCTCGCTGGCCGTGCACTGGGCCGAGCGCAACCCCGGCCGCGCCCTGGGTGTCGTGTGCGTGGACGGCGCCGTCCCCTACGGTCTGACGGGCGAGGCGGGCCGGGCGCGGATCCGGGGCCTGTTCCGCCGGATGCGGCTGCTGCTGCCGCTGGTGCGGCCCTTCGGGCTGGCCGCGCGGATGAGTGCCGACCGGCACGCCGACGTCAACATCGAGGCCAACGAGATCACCGCCGCCATCGGACCGGTCCTGGACCGGCTGTCCTGCCCGGTGCGTTTCGTCCTCGCCACCGGCGCGAGCCTGGGTGGGGAGGAGAAGGAGATGGAGGAGATGCGGGCCTCGCTGGACCCGGTCCTCGCCCGCAACCGGGACATCCGGGTGAGCGCGAAGGTCGCGAGCAACCACTCCCGCATTCTGCGCAAGGACTTCCGGGCGGTGGCCGCGGCGGTCCGCGAGACGGCGGCCGCCCTCGATGGCGGGGCGCGCTGAACTCATGGTGTACGGGCTCACGATCGGCCAGGCGGCCGCGTTCGCCGGCGTCACGGTCAAGACGGTGCGCCACTACCACCGGCTCGGTCTGGTCGAGGAACCCGGCCGGGACCGTTCGGGGTATCGGCGGTACGGGTCCGCGCAGATGCTGCGGCTGGTCCAGGTCCGTACGCTGGCCGGCGCGGGTGTGCCGCTCGCCGAGATCACCGAGCTCCTCGACGGGGACCCGCAGCGGTTCGCGACGGCGCTGGAGGATGTCGAGCGCCGCCTCACCGAGCGGATCGAGGAGCTGATCGCACGGCGTGCGGTGCTGCACCGGCTTGCCTGCGGTGACCGGCTGCTGCTGCCCGAGCGGGCCTGCGCGGTGCTGGACCGGCTCGCCGAGCTGGGTGTCGGTGCCGCGTACGTGGCGATCCAGCAGGAGGCCCTGGTGCTGGCGCGGGCTCTGGTGCCGGAGGTGTTCGAAAGTTTTCTGCAGCATCTGGAGCACCAGCTCGCCGATCCGCAGTACGTCGCACTGGTCAGGCGCTGCCAGGACGCCGAGGCGTGGGACCCGGACGATCCGCGGCTCGATGAGCTGGCGTCCGCGCTGGCCGCCAAGGTGCTGGCCCACCGTGAACAGCTGTCGATGCCGGCGGCGTTCCGGGCCAGACCGGACGCCGCCACCCGCTACGGGCTCATCAACCATCACCGGGAGGATCAGGCGCCGGCGGCGGTGCGGCTGACCGAGCTGCTGGAGGCGAACCTGCGGGCGGCCGGTGTCGATGTCCCGCAGCAGTGACCGCCCGGGCGGTCAGTGCCGTCCGGGAAGGGGGCCGGGCGGATCCACTCCGGTCGGCCCCATTTCTTCGGCCCCATTTCTTCGGCCCCGTTGGCCGGGGGCGGCGGCCAGGGCCCGTTCCGTCGGGCGGCGGGCCTCGGTGGGCGGTGCGGGTCAGGGATAGGTGTGGAAGCCGCGGCCGGACTTCTTTCCCAGCAGGCCGCTCTCGACCATGCGCAGCAGCAGGGGCGGCGGGGCGTGGAGGGGTTCCTTGTACTCCTCGTACATGGCCTGGGCGATGGAGACGGTGGTGTCCAGGCCGATCAGGTCGGCCAGGCGCAGCGGTCCCATGGGGTGGGAGCAGCCCTGGGTCATGGCCTGGTCGATGGTGTCGGCGTCGGCGAGGCCGGATTCGAGCAGGCGGACGGCGTTGAGCAGGTAGGGGAAGAGGAGGGCGTTGACGAGGAAGCCGGCGCGGTCCGGGGAGGTGATGGGTTTCTTGCCGAGGGTGTCGCGGACGAAGGTCTGGGCGCGGGCGCTGACCGCGGGGGCGGTGAGGACGGAGTCGATGAGTTCGACGAGCGGCAGGACGGGGACGGGGTTGAAGAAGTGCATGCCCAGGACCTGGGCGGGGCGGCGGGTGGCGGCGGCGAGCCGGGCGATGGGGATGGAGGAGGTGTTGGTCGCCAGGATCGCGTCGGGGTCCTCGACGATCTTGTCGAGGGTGGCGAACAGGTCCTGTTTGAGGGCCTCGTCCTCCTTGACGGCCTCGATCACCAGTCGGCGGTCGGCGAGTTGGCCCAGGTCGCGGGTGAACGACACCCGGGCCAGGGCCGCGTCGCGTTCAGGGGTGGTGAGTTTGCCTTTGGTGACGCCGCGGTCGAGGGAGGCGGTGAGGCGTCCGGGTGCGGTGGTCAGGGAGGATTCGGAGAACACCACGACCGTGACGTCCAGGCCTGCTTTGGCGCACAGTTCGGCGATGCCGGTGCCCATGATGCCGCTGCCGACGACACCGACCCGGTCGATACCGGTGCCGGTACCGCCGCTACTGCCGGTTCTGGTGTCGGTGTGGTGCGTGGTGGTGGTCATACGTGGTTCCCCCAGGTCAGAAGTGATGCTCCGATCGACATGCCGCCGCCGAACCCGGCCAGGAGCACCAGGTGTCCGGGGGTGAGGGCTCCGCTGCGGTTCGCCTCGTCGAGGGCGACGGGCACGGAGGCGCTGCCGACGTTGCCGTAGCGGATCAGGGTGCGGTGGGTCTGTGCGCCGCTCAGGCCGGTGCGTTCGACGACGTCGGTGAGCATGACGCCGTTGGCCTGGTGCGGGACGAAGTGGTCGACGGCGGTGATGTCGACGCCGGCCCTGTCGGCGAGGGCGGTCAGGGCGGGCGGGACGTGTTCGGCGACGAAGTCGCGTACGCCGCGGCCGTCCATCTTGAAGTAGTGGCCGCCCTCGGCGAGGGTCTGCGCGGAGGCGGGGTTGCGGCTGCCGCCGGCTTCGACGCGGATGAGGTGGTGGGCGTCGCCGCGGCTGGACAGGTCGCTCGCGATGATGCCGTACGGCTCGGGGACCGCGCCGACGATGGCGGCTCCGGCGCCGTCGGCGAAGAGGATCGCGGTCCTGCGGTCGGTGAAGTCCAGGATGCGGGAGTAGACGTCCGCGCCGATCACCAGGACGCGGGCTGTGGGGTGTTGGGCGATCAGGCTGTGGGCGAGGGTGAGGGCGTAGACGAAGCCGCTGCACACGACGTTGACGTCGAAGCAGGCCGCGTTCCAGGCGCCCAGGGCGTGCTGGACGAGGTAGGAGGTGGGCGGCTGGGGGAAGTCGCCGGTGGAGGTCGACACGATGATGTAGTCGATCTGACCGGCGTTCAGGGCTGCCTGGTCCAGGGCGCGTTCGGCCGCGACGGTGGCGAGGTCGGAGGTCGCCTCGTGCGGGGCGGCGTAGCGGCGGGAGCGGATCTGGGTCTTGGCCTCGATCCACTGGGCGCTGACGCCGACGCGTTCGGCGATCTCGTCGTTGTTGACCTCGTGCTTGGGCAGGTAGGAGCCGGTGGAGAGGATGCCGATGCCCACGTCAGGTCCCCTCGAAGGGTGTGGGGGTGGCGCGCAGGGGGTTGAGGCGGGCGGCGCCGATCTTCTCGCGCAGTGCGGGGTCGGTGACGCCGAGTCCTTCCTTCGGGGCCAGGCACAGGACGCCGACCTTTCCGGTGTGGCGGTTGAGCTGGACCAGGCGGGCGGCCTCGCCCACCTCGGCGAGCGGGTACACCGTGGACAGGACCGGGGAGAGGTGGCCCAGGCGGAACAGGCGGTTGCATTCGGCCTGTTCCTGGAGGTTGGCGGCGTGGCTGCCGATGACCCGTTTGAGGTTCATCCACAAATACCGGTTGTCGAAGTGGTGGTCGTATCCGGTGCTGGATCCGCAGGTGACGACGGTGCCGCCCTTGCGGACGACGAACACCGAGATGCCGAAGGTGGCGCGGCCGACGTAGTCGAAGACGACGTGCGGGTCCTCGCCGGCCTGGCGGCGGATCTCCCGGCCCAGGCGTTTGCCCAGTTCGATGGTCCGCTCGGGGGTGAGGGCGTCGTCGTCGCCCATGCCGATGTCGGTGCGGTTGATGACGATGTCGCAGCCCAGGCGGCGCAGTACGGCGGCCTTTGCTTCGGAGCTGACGACGCCGACGGCGATGCCGCCCGCGTTCTTGACCATCTGCACGGCGAACGCGCCGAGTCCGCCGGTGGCGCCCCAGATGAGGACGATGTCGCCCTGTTTGATGCGGGCGCCGTTGTCGCCGACGAGCATCCGGTAGGAGGTTGCCGCGGTCAGCAGGACGCCCGCGGACTCCTCCCAGGTCAAGTGGGCCGGTTTGGGCAGGAGTTGGCTTGCGCGGACGACCGCGTAGTGGGCCAGGCCGCCGAAGTTGGTCTCGTATCCCCAGATCCGCTGGTGGGTGCCGAGCATGGCGTCGGCGTGGGTGGCGGGTTCCTGTTCGTCGACCTGGACGCAGGAGGTGACGACGTGGTCGCCGCTCTTCCAGTGCCGTACGCCGGCGCCGGTCTTGACGACGATGCCGGCGGCGTCGGAGCCGACGACCTGGTGGGGCAGGTCGTGGCGGGCGGCGTGGGCGCCCTCGCGGGCGTGCCGCTTGAGGAAGGCGAAGGTGGGGACGGGTTCGAAGGTCGCCGACCAGACGGTGTTGTAGTTGATGGAGCTGGCCATGACGGCGACGACGACCTCGTCCGGGGCGATGTCGGGCATCGGGACGTGGCCGACGTGCAGGGATTTGCGGACGTCCTTGTCCTCGACGCCGTCGAACATGGCGGTGTCGGCGGCCAGGAGGTGGGCGGCCTGGTAGGTGGCGGGCAGTTCGTGTCGTTGGAGCTCGTCCGGGCCGGCCCCGTCCAGCAGGGCCTGGGTCAACGCGTCCATGATTGCCTTTCTGCTCTGCCGTGGTCGCGGGGACGGGTGTGCCGTACGGCAGACGGGTGGGCGCGCCGGGTCCGCGGCGCGGCGGGGGGCGTGCTCACAGGACGGCGCCGTTGCTGGTCCTCCTGCGAAGGCTCGGCCTGCTGGAGCGGGCGAGGTCCTGCCACATGTCGGACAGGCCGGTGACGGTGCGGGCCGCGAACAGGCGGCGGATGGAGACTTCCTGGTTCAGTTCGGCGCGGATCAGGCCGACCAGGCGGATGGCGCGCAGCGAGTTGCCGCCGAGGTCGAAGAAGTCCTCGTCGATGCCGACCCGGTCCAGTTCGAGGACGTCGGCGAACGCGGCGGCCAGGATCTTCTCGGTGTCGTTGCGCGGGGCCTTGTAGGTGTCGTCGTCGGTGGCGGGTTCGGGCAGGGCGGTGCGGTCGATGCGTCCGCCGGGGGTCAGCGGCAGTTGGTCAAGGACCGTGAAGAGGGAGGGCACCAGGGGTTCGGGCAGCCGGGCGGCGGTGAAGCGGCGCAGTTCGTCGGCGCAGACGCTCCGGGAGTCGGCCGGGACCACGTAGGCGAGCAGTTTGGGCTGGCCGGTGGTGTCGGGGCGGACGGTGACGGCCGACTGGGCGAGGGCGGGGTGTTCGGCCAGTGCCTCCTCGATCTCGGCGAGTTCGATGCCGGTGCCGCGCAGTTCGGCCCGCGTGGCGGGGCCGCCGATGTGGGTGATGCGGCCGTCTTCGTCGCGGCGTACGCGGTCCCCGGTGCGGTACATGAGGCTGCCGGGCGGGCCGAGGGGGCAGGGCACGAAGTGGGCGGCGGTGGTGGCGGGGCGGGCGAGGTAGCCGCGGGTCACGCCGGGGCCGGCCACGTACAGCTCTCCGGTGACGCCGGCGGGGACCGGTGCGAGGCCCGGGCCCAGTATGTGCAGGGTGGTGTCGTGGGTCGGGTGGCCGATGGTGCCCGCCGGGGGCAGCGGCTGGTCCGCGCTCACCAGGTGGCGGGCTGCGAAGACGGTGCTCTCGGCGCTGCCGTGGCCGGTGATGATGTTCAGGTGGGGGCAGGCCTCGCGGATGCGGCGCAGGGCGGCGGCGGGTATGCGGTCGCCGCCGGTGATCACGTCGCGCAGGGGGGCGAGGCGCTCGGGGTGCTGGGCGGCGATGGCGGTGAGGCGGGCGGCGGGCAGCCACAGGGTGGTGATGGTGTCGGCGCCCCCGATCCGGGCCAGGGTGTCGTCCTCCCGTTCCCCGGGGGGTGCCACGACCACCCGGGCGCCGTTGAGGAGCGGCGTCCACAGTTCGAGGGCGAGGGCCTCGACGGTGTGCGGGCCGTGCCACAGCACGGTGTGCTCGCCGGTCTGGCGCCAGAGGGGGTCGGCTGCGAAGCGGGCCAGGTTGCGGTGGGTGAGGGCGACGGGTGCGCCGGCCCCGCCGTCGAGTGGGGTGTCCGCGACGGCGAACAGGCCCTGCGGGCGGGCGGGGACCGGGTGGTGCGCCGCCGCGCCGTCGTCGGCGGTGGCCGGGGCGGGGTCGTCGAGGACGATCACGGACAGGTCCGCGACGGCGGGGAGGATGGCGGCGGTCGCCGGGTCGGTGAGCAGGACGCGCGCGAAGGAGCGGGCGGCCTGCGTGGTGAGGTCGCCGGCCGGGAGGGCGGGGTCCAGGGGCAGCCAGGCGGCGCCGGTCTTCGCCACCGCCAGCAGGGCGACGGCCAGGTCCGTCGAGCGGGGCAGGGCGACCGCCACGACCGTCTCGGCCGCCACGGTGCGGGCGATCAGGGTGCGGGCCAGCAGGCCGGAGCGCGCGTCCAGTTCGCGGTAGGTGAGCGTCGTGTCCGCGGCGCTGAGGGCGGCGGCGTCGGGGGTGCGCCCGGCCTGGCGGGCGAAGAGGTCGGTGACCGTCTCCTGCCCCGCCGGCGAACGCACTTCCCGGTCCTGCTCCTGTACCGCGGTGAGGAACTGGTCCTGTCCGGTGGCGCCGCTCACGTCGAGGGATCCGACGCTCTGGTCGCCTGCGGCGACCAGGGCGCGGACGTGGGCGATGAGTTCCTCGCCGATGAAGCGCAGTTCCGGGCGGGTGTAGAGGCTCTCGGGGGCGTCCAGGCGGATGTACAGGTCGCTGTCGGCGCTGCCGTCGGTGTAGACGCCGATGGACAGTTCGTCGAAGGTGCCGGTCGTCGCGCCGAAGTAGCGGGCCGGGCTGTCGCCGAAGTGGAGCTGCTGCACGAACTCGACGACGTTCAGGACGGCGCCGAAGCTGCCGCGGTCGCTCAGGGTGGTGCCGGCGGCGCGCTGGATGTCGGAGTAGTGGCAGGCGGCGTGGTCGAAGATCTCGTACGTCTCGTCGACGAGCGCGTCGGCGATCTCGGTGAAGGTCGCACCCAGCGGCACCTTGGCGCGGACCGGGACCACGTTGACCGCGAGGCCGGGGGTGCGGCTGGCGGCGCCGACGCGGTTGCCGACGGCCAGGGAGAGGAGGAAGTCGGATCGGTCGCAGCGGTGGCGGACGAACACCGCGGCGGCGGCGGTCAGCATCGTGGACATCCAGACGCCCATGGACTGAGCGGTCTCGGTCCAGGTGGCCGCTTCGGCGCGCGGGACGGTGAGGGTGCGGCTGGCCATGCCGATGGCGCCGGCCACCTGCGACCAGCGGTCGGCGCCGCTGACCGGTTCGGCGAGCGCGGCGCGCGTGGTGTCGGACAGGACGGGGCGCGGGAGGCGGGCGGGCGGCGGCGTGTCCTTGAGGTAGTCGCGCCAGAACGCGGTGTCCTCGGTGAACTGCGGGGAGGCGAGATAGCGGTCGGACTCGGCGGTGAAGGAGGCGGTGTCCCACTCGTGTTCGAGCGGCGGGACGCTCCGCCCCCGGGCGAGGGCCGTATAGGCCTCGGCGAGGCGGCGGGAGAGGAGGCCGCCCGCGCCGAAGCCGTCCGATATGAGGTGGTGGTAGGCGATCACCAGGAGGGAGCGGTCGGCGGCGAGTTTCACCACGCCGAGCCGGAACAGCAGGTCGCGTTCCAGGTCGAAGGGCTCGCGCACCAGGTCGGCGAGCGCCTCGCGGGCCGCCTGTTCGGGGTCCGGCTCGGTGCTGAGGTCGAGGAGGAAGGGCCGCCAGTCGCCCAGGTCGCGGGGCACCAGGCGCAGCCCGTCCCCCGCCGTGTCGGTGAAGGTGACGCGCAGCACCTCCGCCTCGCCCATCACGTGCAGGAACGCGGACTCCATGACCGCCGCGTCCAGGTCGCCGTCCACGTCCCACATGGTCAGCGCGTGGTTCGGCGTGTCGGAAGCCATTTCCTGTGCCCGCCACAGCCCCTGGTGCGCAGACGACGCGCCGAACGAAGGCATACAGATCAACCCCTCAGCAAACAGGCCCGAATCGGAGGATTTCGCAGATCACCCCCACTGTCGGGGAAGTGACACAGCCGTTCAATGCACCTGGGTGTCCGGCGGGCGGGGCCGCGGTGGTGCTTGCGGTGTCCCGCCGGCGGGACACCTCCCGCCGGGCACCCAGGTGCCCGGCGGGAGCGGTGGTTCGGTGCGGTCAGCGTGCGGTCAGCAGGGACAGGACGTGGCCGGTGACGCGGCGGGGCGAGGGGTGGCGCAGTACCAGGTTCGCCCGCAGTTTGAGTCCGGTGGAGGCGGTCAGGCGTTTGCTGAGCTCCGCCGAGAGCAGGGAGTCGAAGCCGAGTTCCTTGAACTCCTGGTCGGGGCCCACCGACTGGCTCGAGGCGTGTCCGAGGACGACGGCGACCTTCTCCAGGACGTGGTCCAGCAGGACGGCGCCCGCCTCTTCCTCGGGGAGGGCGGCGAGCCGTTGCGGCAGGGGTACGGGCGGCTCCTCGCCGGGCGGCTGGGGGGCGGTGTCCTGGGCGGCGGCCGTGGTGCGGGTGGAGTCGAGCCAGTACCGCTGGTGCTGGAAGGCGTAGGTGGGCAGGTCCACCCGGTGGCGGGTCTCGAAGAGGGTGGTGAGGTCCACCGGGCCGCCCTGGACGTGGAGTTGGGCCAGGGAGGTGAGGACGGAGGCGACCTCGTCGCGGTTGCGGCGCATCGAGGACAGGACGAGTGCGTCGGGAAGGTCCTCTAGGGTCTCCTGCACCGGGACGGTCAGGACGGGGTGCGGGCTCATCTCGACGAACACACGGAACCCGTCCTCGGCCAACTTTCCTACAGATGTGGAGAATTGGACCTTTTCGCGCAGGTTGTCGTACCAGTAGCCGGCGTTCAGCCGTGCCGTGTCGATGACCTCGCCGTACAGGGTGGAGTAGAAGGGCAGTGTGGACGTCCTCGGGTCCAGGCCGTCGAGCGGGTCCCGCACCTGGTCGCGGACCCGGGTCACGTGGTGGGAGTGGGAGGCGTAGTCGACCGAGATCCTGCGGGCCTGGGTGCCTTCGGCCTTCATCTTCTCGATGAACTCGTCCAGGGCGTCCGGCTCGCCGGACACCACCACGGAGCGGGGCCCGTTGACGACGGCGACACTGACCTGGCCGCTCCAGGGCGCGATCCGTTCCTGGACGGTCTGCTCCGATTCGGCGACCGAGGCCATCGCGCCGTGTCCGATGAGGTCCACCAGCGCCTTGCTGCGCAGCGCCACGATCTTCGCGGCGTCGCGCAGGGACAGGGCGCCGCACACGTGGGCGGCGGCTATCTCGCCCTGGCTGTGGCCGATCACCGCGGCCGGCTCCACGCCCCAGGACCGCCACAGGGCGGCGAGCGACACCATGACGGAGAACAGGGCCGGCTGCAGGACGTCCACCCGGTCCAGTCCCGGTGCGCCGTCGGCGGCGCGCAGCACGTCCAGCAGGGACCAGTCGGTCCACTCGGCGAGGGCTTGCGCGCACGCGTCGAGACTGTGGGCGAAGGCGGGGAAGGTGTCGTAGAGCCGGCGTC
Source organism: Streptomyces sp. NPDC102279 (assembly GCF_044766365.1). Lineage (NCBI taxonomy): Bacteria > Bacillati > Actinomycetota > Actinomycetes > Kitasatosporales > Streptomycetaceae > Streptomyces > Streptomyces sp. NPDC102279. The sequence goes on from NZ_JBIWLU010000022.1 coordinate 13,462, forward strand.
CCATGCCCACCCACTGCGAGCCCTGTCCGGGGAAGACGAAGACGGTGCCGCCGGGGGTGCCCGCGCGGCCGCGGACCACGCCGGGGCTGTCCTGGCCCCGGCTCAGGGAGGTGAGTCCGTCGAGGAGTTCGGCGCGGGTGCGGCCCAGGACGACCGCGCGGTGCTCGAAGCGTGAGCGGCTGGACAGCAGAGACCAGCCGACGGCGGCGAGGTCCACGCCGGTGTCGGCGGCGGTGGCGTCGCGCAGTCTGGCCGCCTGCTGTTCGAGGGCCGCCGCGCTCTTGGCGGACACCACCCAGGGCACCAGGCCGCCCACGACTCCCCCGGGCGGGCCGGCCTGTGCGATCTGTTCGCGCGGCGGGGCCGGTTCGCTCCGCTGGTCCTCGGGGGCTTCCTCCAGGATCACGTGCACGTTGGTGCCGCTCACGCCGAACGAGGACACCCCGGCGCGCCGTGGCCCCTGCGCCCGGTCCCATTCCCGTCCCCGGGTGAGCAGTTCGACGCCGCCGGCGGCCCAGTCCACGTGCGGGGAGGGGGCGTCCACGTTCAGGGTCCGGGGCAGGTGGCGGTGGCGGATGGCCAGGACGGCCTTGATGATCGAGGCGACGCCCGCGGCGGCCTGGGCGTGGCCCATGTTCGACTTCAGCGATCCCAGCCACAGGGGCCGGCCCGGCTCGCGGTCCTGGCCGTAGGCGGCCAGCAGGGCGCCCGCCTCGATGGGGTCGCCGAGGACGGTTCCGGTGCCGTGCGCCTCGACCAGGTCGACCTCGCAGGCGCTGACCCGGGCGTTCGCCAGCGCCTTGCGGATGACGTTCTCCTGGGCGCGGCCGTTGGGGGCGGTCAGGCCGTTGCTGGCGCCGTCCTGGTTGACGGCGGAGCCGGCGACGACGGCGAGGACGGGGTGGCCGTTGCGGCGGGCGTCGGACAGTTTCTCCAGCAGGAGCACGCCCACGCCCTCGGCCCAGCCGGTGCCGTCCGCGCCGGCGGCGAAGGACTTGCAGCGGCCGTCGGGGGCCAGGCCCTTCTGGCGGGAGAACTCCACGAACAGTTCGGTCGTCGACATCACCAGGGCGCCGCCCGCCAGCGCCAGGGAGCACTCCCCCGCCCGCAGGGACTGTGCCGCCAGGTGCAGGGCGACCAGGGAGGAGGAGCAGGCGGTGTCCACCGACAGGGCCGGTCCGGTCAGGCCCATCTCGTAGGCGACGCGGCCGGAGGCGACGCTGAGGGTGCTGCCGTGCAGGACGTAGCCCTCCAGGCCGTTCTTCTGCCCTTCCAGGAAGCGGGAGCCGTACTCGGAGGAGCTGACGCCGGTGAACACGCCGACGTCGGTGCCGCGCACGGTGGCGGGGACGATGCCGGCCCGCTCGAAGACCTCCCACGACGTCTCCAGCAGCAGGCGCTGCTGCGGGTCGGTGGCGAGCGCCTCGCGGGGGCTGATGCCGAAGAAGTCCGCGTCGAATCCGGCCACGTCGGAAAGGAAGCCGCCGTGGCGCACGTAGGAGGTGCCGACGGTGTCGGGGTCGGGGTCGTAGACGTCGCGCCAGCCGCGGTCGGTGGGGAACGCGCCGACGACGTCGCGGCCCTCGCGGATCACCTCCCACAGGTCCTCGGGGCTCGACACGTCTCCGGGGTAGCGGCAGGCCATGGCGACCACGGCGATCGGCTCGCCGCGGCCGGCCTTGAGGGCGTCGTTCTCCTGCCGGAGGCGGTCGCGTTCCTCCAGCAGGGTGCGCAGGGCCCGCTGGACCCGGTCGGCGCCGTCCGCTGTGCGCTCTGCGGGGTTGGTGGTCATGTCCGTCATCTCTCGTCCAGGGCCAGGTCGACCAGTGCTTCCAGGTCCAGGTCCGACAGTTCGTCCGTGCCGGGGTCGGGGTCGGCCGGGTGGGGGCCGGTGGCGCTGAGCGGGTCGGCGCAGGCCAGGACCTGGTCCAGGAGGCCTGCTTCGCGCAGGCGGTCGGGTGTGAGGGTGTGCAGGATCTGCCGGATCGTGGCGTCCGCGTCGGCCTGCGGGTCGGGTTCGGGGCGGAGCAGGCCGACGAGGTGGTGGCCCAGTTCGCGGGGGGTGGGGTAGCTGAAGACGAGGGTGGAGGGCAGGCGCAGTCCGGTGGTGGCGGCCAGCCGGTTGCACAGTTCGACGGCGGTCAGGGAGTCGAAGCCGAGCTGGGTGAAGGCCTGGTCGGCGTCGACGGCGGCGCCGGAGGGGTGGGCGAGGACGATGGCGACCTGGTCGCGGACCCAGTCGGTGGCGGCGGCCTGTGCCTGTTCCTCGGGCAGGGCGGTCAGCCGGCCGGTGAGACCGGCCTCGGGCGTGCCGGCCGGGTCGCGGCGGGGGCCGCTGCTCGTGGCCAACTCCCTTAGCAGGAGTGGCAGTTCGTCGGCGGACCGGCGGCGCAGGGCCGCGAGGTCGACGCGGGCGGGGACGAGGACCGCCTTGCCGTTCGCGCGGGCGGCGTCGAAGAGGGCCAGTGCCTCGGTGGTGGGCATCGGGGCGATGCCCATGCGGCGCAGCCGGGAGAGGTCGGCGCGGTGAAGGTCCTCGGTCATGGCGCTGCTCTGTTCCCACCAGCCCCAGCACAGTGAGGTGGTGGGCAGGCCGGCGGCGTGGCGCTGTGCGGCCAGGGCGTCCAGGAAGGCGTTGGCGGCGGCGTAGTTGGCCTGGCCGGCGGTGCCCAGGGTGCCGGCGAGGGCGGAGAAGTGGATGAACGCCGACAGGGGGCGGTCCTGGGTCAGTTCGTGCAGGTTCAGTGCGCCGGCGGCCTTGGCGTCCAGTACGTGGTCCAGGTGCTGGGGGGTCAGGGACTCGACGGTGGCGTCGGCCAGCGCGCCGGCCGCGTGGACGACCGCGGTCAGCGGATGGCGGCCGGGCAGGTCGGTGAGCAGGCCGGCCACGGCGGTGCGGTCGGTGATGTCCAGGGCGACGACATGGACGTCGGCGCCCGCGGCCCGGAGGCCGGCGACCAGGTCGGCGCTGCCGTCGGCGGCGCTGCCGCGGCGGCTCGCCAGGACCAGGCTGCGCACCCCGTGTTCGGCGACGAGGTGGCGGGCCATCAGGGAGCCCACTCCCCCGGTGCCGCCGGTGACCAGGACGGTGCCGCCGCCGAAGCCGCCGCCGACGTCGAGGACCAGCTTGCCGGTGTGGCGGCCCTGGCTCATCTCACGGAAGGCCGCCCGGGCGTCGCGGATGTCGCGCACCGAGACCGGGTTGAGGTGGAGGTGGCCGTCGGTGAAGAGGTCCATGACGGAGCGGAACATGGCGTGGAGCGCGTCGGGGCCGGCCTCGTAGAGGTCGAAGGCCTGGTAGCGGACTCCGGGGTGCTGGGCGGCGACCTGGTGGGGGTCGCGGATGTCGGTCTTGCCCATCTCGGTGAAGTGCCCGCCGTGCGGGAGCAGGGTCAGTGAGGCGTCGACGAAGGCGTGGGCGAGGGAGTTCAGGACGACGTCCACTCCGCGGTCGGCGGAGGTGGTGAGGAACTTGGGTGCGAAGTCGAGGTCGCGGGAGGACGCCAGGTGCTCGTCGTCCAGTCCCAGGGCGCGCAGGGCGGGCCACTTGGCGGGACTCGCGGTCGCGTAGATCTCGGCGCCGATGTGCCGGGCGAGCTGGACGGCGGCCATGCCGACGCCGCCGGCCGCGGCGTGGATGAGGATCCGCTGGCCCCGCTGGAGCGGGTTGACGTGGAAGAGGGCGTGGTAGGCGGTCAGGAAGGTGGAGGGGACGGAGGCCGCCTCGGCGTAGCTCCAGGTGTCGGGGATGAGGGTGAGCAGGCGGTGGTCGGCGAGGGCCACGCGGCCGAAGGCGCCGGGGAAGATGCCGGTGACCCGGTCGCCGGGTGCCAGGCGGGTCACGTCGTCGGCGACGTCCAGGACGATGCCGGCGCCTTCGCTGCCCAGGCCCGCGTCGAGGGCGGTGCGGTCCACCAGGCCGAGCGCGAGGGTGATGTCGCGGAAGTTGAGGCCGGCGGCCTGGACGGCGATACGGACCTGTCCGCTCGTCAGGGGTGCCTCCACCTCGGGGCACGGCACCCAGGTCAGGTTCTCCAGCGTTCCCTTGGTGGGGATGCCCAGGCGGTGGGGTCCGGGGGCCGGGGCTTCGATGCGGTGGGCGGCGGGCGTGGCCTGCGCGAGGCGTGGGAGCAGGAGGGTGCCGGCGCGCAGGGCGAGCTGGTCCTCGCCCAGGGCGAGCGCGTCCGGGACGCGGTCCAGGGACGCCTCGTCGTCGTCGATGTCCAGCAGGCGCAACCGGCCGGGGTGTTCGGTCTGGGCGGAGCGGATCAGGCCCCACACGGACGCGCCGCTCAGGGAGGCGGTGCGCTCCCCCCTGCCGGTGTCCTGGGCGAAGCGGGTGAGGACGAGCAGGGTGGTGGCGGTCAGGGTCTCCTCGGCGAGGAAGCGCTGGATCTGCTCCAGCACGTGCCGGTTGGTGTCCCGGACCGCGGTGAGCGGATCGACGGCCCAGGCGGCGGTGATGTCGTCGGGGCACAGCACGAGGGTCGTCGGCGCCGGGCCGGTGAGCGTCTCGTCCAGGCCGGTGTGCAGGACGGTGTTCTCCTGGCCTGCCGTGAGGCGGGCGGCCAGGCCGTTGGCGGTGCCGATGACGGCCCACCGGTCGTGGCGGGCCGGTGGGGTGAGGGGCCGGGCCCCTTGCGGGGTGCCGGGCCGGGCGGGGTGCCACTGCAGTTCGTAGAGGGGCTGGTGCCGGGTGCCGCGGGCGGCGTGGACCTGTTCGGCGCTCGCCGGGCGGAAGGTGAGGGCCCGGATGCGGGCGAGGGGCAGGCCGTGTTCGTCGGCGACCGTTACTGCGACGACGCCTTCGCCGGCCGGGGAGAGACGGACCTTGACGGTGGGGCCGCACACTCCGGTGAGTTCGGCGCCGGACCAGGAGAAGGGCATCCAGCCCTGCTCGCCGGTCACTTCGATGACGCCGCCGGCGACGACCGCGTGCAGGACGGAGTCGAACAGGGCCGGGTGCAGGGCGAAGCCGTCGCCGGCCGAGGTGTCGCCGGAGACGGGCAGGGTGGCCAGGGCGAACAGGTCCTCGCCGTGGCGCCACACCTCGCGCAGTCCGCGGAAGGTCGGCCCGTAGTCGAAGCCCGCGTCGGCGAGGGAGTCGTAGAGACCGTCCACGGGCAGCGGGGTGGCGCCGGGCGGCGGCCACACGGCCGGCAGACCTGCACCGTCGGTTTCCGGGGTCGCGGGGGTGTGCGGGGCCAGGGTTCCCATCGCGTGACGGGTCCAGCCGCCCGCCGCCGCCCCGGTCCCGGCGCCGTCCGGGCGCGCGTACACGTCCAGGGAGCGGCGGCCCGTCTCGTCGGGGGTGCCGGCGACGAGCCGTATCTGGATCTCGCCGGGGTCGGGAAGGATCAGGGGTACTTCCAGGGAGAGTTCCTCGACGGCGGGGCAGCCGAGGTGTTCTCCCACCGACAGGGCCAGGTCCAGGTAGGCGGTGGCCGGGACGACGGCCGCGCCGAACACGCTGTGGTCGGCCAGCCAGGGGTGGGTGCGCAGGGACCACAGGTCGGTGAAGACGCTCTCGCCGGTCGTGGGGTGGTCCATGACGGCCCCCAGCAGGGGGTGTCGGGGGGCGGCCAGGCCGGCGGAGGCGATGTCGGCGCTCTGGGTGCCGGCCTGGAAGTCCAGCCAGTAACGCTGGTGCTGGAAGGCGTAGGTGGGCAGGTCGACGGTGCGGCGGGTGCCGGACAGGGCGCCGAGGTCGGCCGGGCTGCCGTGCACGTGCAGCTGGGCGAGCAGGGTGATGAGGGCCTGGGGTCCGCCGCGGTCGCGGCGGGCGGCGGACAGTACCAGCGCGTCGTCGATGCCCTGGTGGGCGAAGGCCTCCTGGGTCATGCCGGTGAGGGTGGCTCCCGGGCCCACCTCGACGAAGACGCGTGCGCCGGCCGCGCGGGCGCTCTGGAGCGCGTCGTGGAAGCGGACGGGTGCGCGGACGTGGTCCACCCAGTGGGTGACGGATGCCAGTTCCTCGCCGGTGGCCTCGCGGCCCAGCCTGGTCGAGACGACGGGGATCGCCGTCTCGCCGGGGGTGAGTCCCGCGATGGCCTGCCCGAATTCGGTGAGGACGGGGTCCATGAGCGGGGAGTGGAAGGCGTGCTCGACGGGGAGGAGTTTCGCCGAGGTGCCGGCGGCGACGAGCTGGTCGCGCAGGGCGTGGACCTCCTCGCGCAGGCCCGAGACCACCACCGACTCCGGGCCGTTGACGGCGGCGATGCCGGTCCGCGCGTAGGGGGTGAGCAGGGGGATGGTGCGGGCTTCGGCGGCGCGGACGGCGAGCATGGCGCCGCGTTCGCTCACCGTCTGCATGATCCGTCCGCGGGCGGCCACCAGCCGGGCCGCGTCGGCCAGGGTGAGGGCGCCGGACACGTGCGCGGCGGCGATCTCGCCGACCGAGTGGCCGATCAGGCGGTCCGGGGCCGGGAGATGGGCGGTCAGGAGCCGGTAGAGGCTGACCTGCAGGGCGAACAGGGCCGGCTGCGCGATGTCGGTCCGCTCGCGGCCGGCGGGCTCCTCGGCGAGCAGGACGGACCTCAGGTCGATCGGGAGGTGGGCGTCGAAGTGTGCGCAGACCTCGTCGAGGCTGCGGGCGAAGACGGGGAAGGCGTCGTACAACTGCCGTGCCGCGCCGGCCCAGGGGGAACCCTGGCCGGGGAACATGAAGACGGTGCCGCCGAGTTCACCGGCGACGCCCCGCACCACGGCGGCGGACTCCTCGCCCTGGCTCAACGACGTGAGGGCGTTCAGGAGTTCGTCGCGGGTGCGGCCCAGGACGACCGCGCGGTGCTCGAAGCGTGCGCGGCTCGACGCCAGCGACCAGCCGACGTCGGCGAGGTCCGGGTGCGGGCCGGTGGCGGCGAAGTCGCGCAGTCTGCCGGCCTGGGCGCGCAGCGCCTGCTCCGAGCGGGCCGACACCGTCCACGCCACCAAGTCGCCCGTGAAAGTGGGCTGTTGGGTGTTCGCGTCGGGGTTCGTCCCATCGTTGTCGCTGGGGGTGTCCTGCGCGGCGGGCGCGGGCTGTTCTTCGGGGGCCTGTTCGAGGATGAGGTGGGCGTTGGTGCCGCTCGCGCCGAAGCTGGACACCCCGGCCCGGCGGGGCCGCTGCGGTGTACTGGTCCAGTCGCGGGCCTCGGTGAGCAGCTGTACCGCTCCGGCCGTCCAGTCGACGTGGCGGGAGGGCTGGTCGACGTGCAGGGTGCGGGGCAGCACCCCGTGCCGCATCGCCATGATCATCTTGATGATGCCGCCCACCCCGGCCGCCGCCTGGGTGTGGCCGATGTTCGACTTCAGGGAACCCAGCCACAGCGGGCTGTCCTGCTCCCTGTCCTGGCCGTAGGTGGCCAGGACCGCCTGTGCCTCGATGGGGTCGCCCAGGGTGGTGCCGGTGCCGTGGGCCTCCACCACGTCCACGTCGCTCGCCTGCACCCGGGCGTTGGCCAGGGCCGCGCGGATGACGCGCTGCTGGGCCGGCCCGCTCGGTGCGGTCAGTCCGTTGGAGGCGCCGTCCTGGTTGATCGCGGAGCCGCGGATCACCGCCCAGACACGGCGGCCGTTGCGGCGCGCGTCGGAGAGCCTCTCCAGGACGAGCATGCCGACACCCTCGGAGAAGCCGGTGCCGTCCGCGGCGTCCGCGAACGCCTTGCACCGGCCGTCCTGCGACAGGCCCCGCTGGCGTGACATCTCCCGGAACACCTGCGGCATCGCCATCACGGTGACGCCTCCGGCCAGCGCGAGGCCGCATTCGTCCTGCCGCAGCGACTGCACCGCCTGGTGCACCGCCACCAGCGAGGAGGAACAGGCGGTGTCCGTCGAGACGGCAGGGCCCTGAAGGCCCAGCGCGTAGGACACCCGGCCCGAGGCCACGCTCAGCAGGGAGCCGGTCTGCGCGTAGCCGGCGATGGTCTCGGGGGTGGAGAAGTGGTTGCCGTATCCGAAGTAGGCGAGCCCGGCGAACACGCCGGTGCTGCTGCCGTTCAGGGTCTGCGGGTCGATGCCGGCGCGTTCCAGGGACTCCCAGGAGGTCTCCAGCAGGAGCCGGTGCTGCGGGTCGGCGGCCAGCGCCTCGCGCGGGTTGATCTCGAAGAACTCGGCGTCGAAGTCCCCGGCGTCGTAGAGGAATCCGCCCGAGCGGGTGGAGGAGGTGCCGGCCCGGTCCGGGTCCGGGTCGGCGAGGCCCTGAAGGTCCCAGTTGCGGTCCTCGGGGAAGGCGGACACGACGTCCGCGCCCTGGCGCACCAGGTCCCACAGGGCCTCCGGGGAGGTCGCGCCGCCCGGGAAGCGGCAGGCGACGCCGATGACCGCGATGGGTTCGGCGGCCGCCTCCGTCACCTCCTTCAGCCGCTTGCGGGTCTCGATCAGTTCGATCGATGTCCGCTTGAGGTAGTCGAGGACATCGGCGTTGCTGTCGTTGGTCATCGCTCTCCCCTAGCCGAGCTCTTTGTCCAGCAGGGCGAGAAGGTCTCCCGCCGAGGCCGAACTGATCTGGTCGGCGATGCCGACCGGTGATCCGGCGCCCGCCAGTGAACGGACTCGGCCCTGGAGCTCGCCGAGCAGAGTGGAAATGGTGGTCTGGTCCTGCTGTGCCAGGCGCAGGAACGCGTCCTCCAGCCGGGCACCCAACTCCTCGATCTCCTGGGCCAGATGACCGGCCGCCGACCCGGGTCCGGCGGCGGGTTCGGGGCTGATGCTCCCGGCCAGGAACTGGGCGAGGGCGCCCGGGTTGGGATGGTCGAACACGAGCGTGGCGGGCAGCTTCAGGCCGGTGACCGCGGAGAGTTTGTTGCGCAGTTCCAGCGCCGTGAGCGAGTCGATCCCCAGTTTGCGGAACGTCGCGGCCGGCCCGATCCTCGCGGTGTCCGGGTGGCCCAGGACGGCCGCGGTCTGCGCCCGGACGGTGTCCAGGAGCAGGGCGTGCGCGTCGGCCGGCGAAAGGGGGGCGAGCTGCTCGGCGAGGGTGGTGCCGGCCGGTTCGGTGCCGGCCTGGCCGGACGGCGCCGCCGGTGTGCCGGTCAGTGCGCGCAGCAGCGGCGAGCCCATGGGTGCGGCGGCCGGTGCGCCGGGGGCGGGGCGGTGCAGGCGGGTGGGCACCAGGACCGGGCGGTCCGCGCGCAGTGCCGCGTCGAAGAGGGCGAGTCCCTCGGCCGTCGACATGGGCTGGATGCCCTGGCGCCGCAGGCGGACGATGTCGGCGTCGGCGAGGTCGGCGCTCATCTCGCTGCGCTGGGCCCAAAAGCCCCAGCACAGTGCGGTGGCGGGCAGTCCGGCGGCCGTGCGGGCTTCGGCGAGGGCGTTGAGGAAGGCGTTGGCGGCCGCGTAGTTGGCCTGTCCGGCCGTGCCCAGCACGCTGGCGACGGAGGAGAACAGGACGAACGCGGACAGGTCCAGGTGCCGGGTCATCTCGTGCAGGTGCCAGGCGCCGTGTGTCTTGGGTGCCAGGACCGCGTCCACGCGGTCCTCGGTCAGGGCCTCGACGACGCCGTCATCGAGAACCCCGGCGCAGTGGATCACCGCGGACAGCGGCTGGTCGGCCGGGAGTGCGGCGATCAGTTCGGCGACCGCGGCGCGGCGGGTGACGTCGCAGGCGACGATCTCCACCTGGGCGCCCGCCGCGGCCAGTTCCTTGCGCAGCTGTGCCGCCCCGGGGGCGTCCGGTCCGCGCCTGCTGGTCAGCAGCAGGCGCGACACGCCCTGACGCCGCACGAGGTGGTGGGCCAGCAGCGCGCCCAGGCCGCTGGTGCCGCCGGTGATCAGTACGGTCCCCGACCCGAGCGCGGGTGTGTCCTGCTCGCTGTCGCGGGGATCGCCGGCGGTGGAGGGGTCGTGTACGGGGGCCAGTTGCGGTGTGGTCGCGGCGCCGGCGCGGATCGTGAGCTGGGCCTCTCCGGTGGCGGCGGCCGCCGGGATCAGGGCGTGGGAGGCGGGCAGGCCGTCGGTGTCGACGAGGGTGAAGCGGCCCGGGTTCTCGGTCTGCGCGGTGCGCAGGAATCCCCAGACCGCGGCGGCCACCGGGTCGGCGGGGGCGCCGGGGCCGTCGCCGAACGCGCCGCGGGTCACCACGACCAGGCGGGAGGCGGAGAACCGGTCGTCGGCGAGCCAGTCCTTGGCCCGGCCGAGGACGCGGTGCAGGGCCCGCTCGGTGGCGGCCGGAACCTCCGCGTCGCTGCCGGTGTGGGTCTCCGGGTGGTCGAGGGCGGTGATGACGAGCGGGGGTATCTCCCGTCCGGAGGCGGCGAGTTGGGCTGGCGAGGCGAACACGGTGTCGCCCCGTGCGGGAGGGGCGGCGGGCGGGCTGCCCAGGGCGGCGAGGACCGCGTAGGGGCCGGTGGTGGCCGGGACGGGCAGGGGCGTCCAGTCGATCCGGAAGAGGGCGTCGCGGGTGTCGAAGCCCAGCGCGGTCAGTTGTCCCGCGTCCGCCGGGGCCAGGGTCAGGGCGGCGATGGAGGCGACGGGTGTTCCGTGCTGGTCCGCGATGCTCACCGACAGCGTGTCCGGCCCCGCGGGGGCCAGGCGCACGCGCAGCGGGCCGGGGCGGGCGGCGCTGACGCGCAGGCCCGTCAGGCGCAGCGGCAGCCAGCCCTCGGGGCGGGTGGTGTCGACGAACTCGCCCAGGCCGACGGGCAGGAGCGCCGCGTGGAGCAGGGCGGGGTGGATCCGGAAACCGGTCAGGCCGGCGCCGTCGGGGGCGGGTTCGACCTCGGCGAACAGGGTCTCGCCCCGGCGCCACACCTTGGTCAGGCCGCGCAGCAGGGGTCCGTGGTGGATGCCGAGGGCGGCGAGGCGGGTGTACTCGTCCTCGAAGGGGACGGGGTCGGCGCCTGCGGGCGGCCACACGGCCAGGCTCTCCGGCACAGGACCGGCCGAGGCGCCGGGGGCCGCCGAGGTGTCGGGAGTGGCGGGGGTGGCGGTGCCCACCGCGTTGCGGGTCCAGCGGGTCTCGCCGTCGGCGCGGGAGTGCACGCTCAGGACGCGGTCCGCGTCGATGACGACGCGCAGGTCGCGCTCGGCGGTGCGGGAGAGCACCAGGGGTGTCTCCAGGGTGAGTTCGCCGACGGCGGGGCAGCCGGCCTTGTCCGCCGCCCACGCCGCCAGTTCGGCCAGCACGGTCGCCGGGACCAGGACGGCGCCGTGCACGGTGTGGTCGGCGAGCCAGGGGTGGCGCTCCAGCGACAGGCGTCCGCGGGCCACCACCCCGCCCTGCCCGGTGTCGGCGGGCAGGTCGATCACGGCGTCGAGGAGGGGGTGGTCGGAGGTGCTGAGGGTGGTGGACTCGCCGGGGGTGTCCAGCCAGTAGCGGCGGCGCTGGAAGGCGTAGGTGGGCAGTTCGGCCCCCGGACCGTCCTGGCCGTCCTGGCCGGGGAAGGCGGCCTGCCAGGCCACCGGGGTGCCGGCGACGAAGGCTTCGGCGGCCGACCGGTACAGGCGGGCGAGTCCGCCCTCGCCGCGGCGCAGTGAGCCGACCGCGAAGCCGGTGGCGCCGGGGGTGGTGTCGAGGATCTCCTGGATGTTCATCGTGAGCAGCGGGTGCGGGCTGAGCTCGATGACGGTGCCGGTGGGCTGTTCGGCGGCCAGGCGCCGCATGGCGGCGTGGAAGCGGACGGGTTCGCGCAGGTTGCGGAACCAGTAGGCGCTGTCCAGGGCGGCGGGGTCGATCAGGTCGCCGGTCACCGTGGAGTAGATCGGCACCGTGGTCGGGTGGGGCGTGATGCGGCCCAGGCCGTCGAGGAGCGCGTCGTGGAACTGGTCCATGAGCCGGGAGTGGCCGGGAACGCTGGACTTGACCAGGCGGGCGCGGGCGCCCTGGGCCTCGCAGGCGGCGACCAGTTCCCGTACCGCGGTGCTCTGGCCGGAGACGGTCGTGGAGTTGGGTCCGTTGACCGCGGCGATGCCGACCCGGCCGGTCCACGGCTCCAGCAGTTCCTCCACCCGCTGTTCGGGCAGCAGGATCGCGGCCATGCTGCCCTGTCCGGCGGCGGTGGCCAGCAGCCGGGAGCGCAGGGCGACGATCCTGGCGGCGTCGTCCAGGGTCAGGGCGCCGGCGATGTGGGCGGCGGCGATCTCGCCCTGGGAGTGGCCGATGACCGCGTCGGGTGTCACACCCAGCGAGCGCCACACCTGGGCCAGCGCCACCATCACGGCGAACAGGGCCGGCTGGACGACGTCGATGTCGTCCAGGTCGGCGGCGTCCGGGCCGCCGCACACGGTGTCGATCAGCGGCCAGTCGACATACGGCTCCAGGGCTTTGGCGCAGGCACGCAGCGCCTGGGCGAAGACCGGGGAGGTCTCCCACAGTTCCCGGCCCATCGCGACCCACTGGGCGCCCTGTCCGGGCAGCACGAAGACGGTGCGGCCGGCCGGTGTCGCGACGCCCGACACCAGGGCGGCGGGGCTGTTCTCCTCGCCGGCGGCGACGGCGGCCAGGGCGGCCAGGAGGTCCTGGCGGCCGGTGCCGATCACCACCTGGCGGTGGTCGAAGAGGGAGCGGGTGCTCACCAGGGCGTGTCCGAGGGCGTCGAGCGGCAGACCGGGGGCGGCGGCGACGGCATCGTGCAGCAGCCGGGCCTGGCCGCGCAGGGCCTCCGGGGACTTCGCCGACAGCACCCACGGCAGCACACCGCCCGGGGCCGCGGTGGCCGGCGGGGCGGTGGCGGGCGGGGAGGCGGGCGTGCCGGCGGCCGGTACGGCGTCGGGGGCCTGCCCGGCCGCACCCGCGCCGACACCGACACCGTCACTGTGGCCGTGGCCGTCACTGTGGCCGTGGTTGTCATGGGGTTGTCCGGTGTCGTGCGGGGGCTGTTCGAGGATGAGGTGGGCGTTGGTGCCGCTGATGCCGAAGCTGGACACCCCGGCCCGGAGCGGGCGTTCGGGTGTGCCGGTCCACTCGCGCGCCTCGGTGAGGAGCTGGACCGCTCCTGCCGTCCAGTCGACATGGCTGGAGGGGCGGTCGACGTGCAGGGTGCGGGGCAGCACCCCGTGCCGCATCGCCATGACCATCTTGATGATGCCGCCCACCCCGGCCGCCGCCTGGGTGTGACCGATGTTCGACTTCAGCGACCCCAGCCACAGCGGGCGGTCCGCCTCCCGGTCCTGGCCGTAGGTGGCGAGCAGGGCCTCGGCCTCCATCGGATCGCCCAGCCGGGTGCCGGTGCCGTGCGCCTCCACCGCGTCCACCGCGGCGGCGGGCAGCCCGGCGTCGGCCAGGGCGGCGCGGATGACGCGCCGCTGCGCCAGTTCGCTGGGCGCGGTCAGCCCGTTGGAGGCGCCGTCCTGGTTGACCGCGGAGCCGCGGATCACCGCCCAGATACGGCGGCCGTTGCGCAGGGCGTCGGAGAGTTTCTCCAGAACCAGGACGCCCGCGCCCTCGGAGAAGCCGGTGCCGTCCGCGGCGTCCGCGAACGCCTTGCACCGGCCGTCCTCGGACAGGCCCCGCTGACGGGCGAGTTCCACGAACAGGCCCGGCGTGGGCAGCGTGGAGACCCCGCCCGCCAGGGCCAGCGTGCACTCCCCCGACCGCAGGGACCGTACGGCCTGGTGGACGGCGACGAGCGAGGACGAGCAGGCGGTGTCGGTGGACAGGGCCGGGCCCTCCAGCCCCAGGACGTAGGCCACCCGGCCCGAGGCGACGCTGGTGTAGGTGCCGGCGATCGCGAAACCCTCCACGTCGCCGGCCGCCCCGCCGCCCATCCGCGGGCCGTAGTCGACGGCGTACAGGCCGGTGAACACGCCGGTCGACGAGCCGCGCAGGCCGGCCGGGTCGATGCCCGCCCGCTCCAGCGCCTCCCAGGAGGTCTCCAGCATGAGGCGCTGCTGCGGGTCCATGGCCAGCGCCTCGCGCGGGCTGATCCCGAAGAACGGCGCGTCGAAGTCGGCGAGGCCGGGCAGGAATCCGCCGGTGCGGGTGTACGTCTTTCCGTGCGCCTCGGGGTCCGGGTCGTACAGCGCGTCCAGGTCCCAGCCGCGGTCGCGGGGGAAGTCGCCCATCGCGTCCACGCCGTCGGACACGACGTCCCACAGCCCTTCGGGCGAGGTCACCCCGCCCGGGAAGCGACACCCCACACCCACGACCGCGATGGGCTCGCGTGCGGACTCCTCCAGCTCGCGCACCCGCTCACGCAGGTCCTGCGCGTCGCCGACGGCGCGTCGCAAGTAGGACCGGAGCTTGTCGACATCCTCCACCAGGGCCTCCCCCAACAGTTGCCAATACGAACGGTGTTGCTACACGTATCCGCGCTCGATCAACGCGTACAGATCGTCGTCACTGCCGCTCTGCGGCCCGCCCGGCACGTCCTTGGCCTGCCGCGCCTCCTCGGCCGCCGGCGGCTGCGCGTCCGGCCGCGGGGCGGCGGGCGTCTGCGGTTCCAGGAGGGAGAAGAGGTGGCGGGCGAGCGTGTGCGCGGTGGGGTAGGTGAAGGCGACGGTGGCCGGCAGGCGCAGGCCCACCGCCGCGGCGAGCCGGCTGCGCAGCCCCACCGCCATCGCGGAGTCGAAGCCCAGGGCCTTGAAGGTGTCCTCGGCCCGTCGCGCGATGTCGGCGCCCGTGATCCCCGTGTCCTTGACGCCCAGCAGTGCCGCCGTCTCGGCGCACACCAGGGCCAGTACCGCTGCCTGCGAGGTGAGGTCCGCGGTCCTGGTGTCCGGGCCGGGTGCGGTGGCCGCCGGGGTGTCGGGGCCGTCCGGGCCGTCGGGGGCTGTCAGCCAGTACCGGCGGCGCTGGAAGGGGTAGGTGGGCAGGGCGAGGGTGCGCGGACGGTGGCCGGCGAACGCGGTCCTCCAGTTCACCGGCACACCGCGCACGTGCAGTTCGGCCAGTGAGGCCAGCACCTTGCCGACGCTGCCGTCGCGCCGGTGCAGAGTGCTTGCCAGCAGGGGCGGGGCGGCCAGCGTGTCCGCGGCCTCCTCCATCGCCACCTGGAGTACGGGGTGCGGGCTGACCTCGACGAACACCCCGCCGCGTTCGCGCATCAGGGTGTCGACGACGTCGCCGAAGCGGACCTGCGAGCGCAGGTTGTCGTACCAGTAGGAGCCGTCCAGGGTGCGGGTGTCCAGGGCTGTTCCGGTGACCGTGGAGTGGAAGGTGACCGCCGCTTCGCGCGGTGCGATGCCCGCGGTGTCCGCCAGGAGCCGTTCCCGGATGCGTTCGACGTGGTGGGAGTGGGAGGCGTAGTCGACCTTGACCCGCCGTACCCGGACCCCGTCGGCGGCGGCCGCGGTCGCGAACTCCTCGAGCGCCTCGTCGTCCCCGGAGATAACCACGGACGCGGGCCCGTTGACGGCGGCCGTCGACAGCCGCCCCGGCCACTGCTGCAGCCGCTCCTGGACCCAGGCTCGGGGTGCGGCGACCGCGCTCATCCCGCCGAGTCCGGCCAGTGCTTTCAGCGCCTGGCTGCGCAGGGCGACGATGCGTGCCGCGTCGTCCAGCGTGAGGGCGCCCGAGACGCAGGCGGCGGCGATCTCGCCCTGCGAGTGCCCCACCACGGCGTCGGGGACCACGCCCAGGGAGCGCCACAGTTCGGCCAGCGACACCATCATCGCGAACAGGGCCGGCTGGACGACGTCCACCCGCTCCAGCGAGGCGGCCGACGGCGCGCCGGTCACGACGTCCACCAGCGACCAGTCCACGAAGGGTTCGAGGGCGCGGGCGCACGCGTCGATCGAGCGGGCGAAGGCCTGCGACTGCGTGTAGAGCTGTCCGCCCATGCCGGGCCACTGGGATCCCTGGCCGGGGAAGACGAAGACGACCGGGCCGGTGGCGCCGGTGGCCGTGCCGCGGACCGTGCGGGCCCCGTCGGTGCCCGCGGCGAGCAGGGCGAGGCCCTCCAGTGCTTCCTGGCGGCCCTCGCCCAGGACCACGGCGCGGTGCTCGAACAGCGACCGGGTGCAGAGCAGGGAGTGGCCCACGTCGGCGGCGCTCAGCGAGGGGTCGGCGCTCACGTGGTCGCGCAGGCGGGCCGCCTGTTCGGCGAGGGCCTGGTGCGTGCGGGCGGACAGCAGCCACGGGATGGTCCCGAAGCCGCCGGCCGGGGTCGTGTCCCCTTCGCCGGAGGGGAGTTGGGGCGTGGGGGCGGGGGCCTGTTCGAGGATGACGTGGGCGTTGGTGCCGCCCATGCCGAACGCGGACACTCCGGCGCGGCGCGGCCGGCCGGGTGTGCCCGGCCAGGGCCGCGGGGCGGACAGGACCTCGAAGTCGTCGTGGAAGTCGGGGATGGCGGGGTTGGGGGTGCGGAAGTTGAGGCTGGCCACCAGGTGGCCGCGCTCGACGCACAGTGCCGTCTTGACGAGGCCGGTGATGCCCGCGGCCGGCTCCAGGTGTCCGACGTTGGTCTTCACCGAGCCGATGACCAGGGGGCGGCTGCGGCCGCTCTGTTCGGACACCGTGCGCAGGCCGGCGATCTCGGCGGGGTCGCCGAGCCGGGTGCCGGTGCCGTGGGCCTCGACGTAGTCCACGCTGTCGAAGGCGATGTCCGCGCGGCGCAGGGCGGCGCGGATGGCGGCGGCCTGTCCTTCGGGGCTGGGGTCGGGCATCCGGGTGGAGGCTCCGCCGCTGCTCACGCCCCAGCCGCGGATGACGGCGTGGACGGGGTCGTCGTCGGCTTCGGCGAGGTCGAGGCGTTTGAGGACGACGAACGCGCCGCCCTCGCCGCGGGCGAAGCCGCTGGCCCGTTCGTCGAAGGTGAAGCAGCGGCCGTCGGGTGACAGGGCGCCCAGGTTCGCCAGGCCGAGTCCTGCCTGCGGGTCGACGATCAGGTGCACGCCGCCGGCGATCGCCATGTCGACGGCGCCGCCGGCGATCCGGTCGCACGCGAGGGCCAGCGACACCAGGGAGGAGGACTGGCCGGAGTCCGCGCAAAAGCTCATGCCGCGTACGTCGAACAGGCCGGAGATCCGGTTGGCGATCAGTGCGCCGCTGGAGCCGAGCGCGGCGTAGTGGTCGTCGCTGTCGGCGCCGGACAGGGTGCGCAGCAGTTCGTAGCCGGAGGGTGCGGTGCCGACGACGACGTCGATGTCGCGGCCGGCGAGCGTGGCCGCCGGGATGCGGGCGTCCTCGACGGCCTCCCAGGCCAGTTCGAGTCCCAGGCGCTGGGCGGGGTCCATGGCGGCGGCCTCGGCGGCGCCGGTGGTGAAGAAGTCGGTGTCGAAGCCGTCGACGGCGTCGAAGAACGAGCCCGTGGTGAGGGTGTCGGCGTCCGGGTGGCCGGCAGGGAACGGGCGGGCGTCGGCCGCCCGCTGCGCGGGGAATGTTCCCAGGGTCGACTCGCCCTCGGTCAGCAGGCGCCAGAAGGCGTCCAGGCCGTCGACGCCGGGGAAGCGGCACGACATCCCGATGACGGCGATACCAGTGGCTGCGCCACTCATTGCGAATCCCTTCCGGTTGCCTGGGCACACGGGAGCGCCGGGCCGCGGCGCGCTCATCGCCCGCGGGCGAGCGTGGTGAGCAGTTCCTGCGGCGCGTCCATGAAGTCGTAGTGGCCGCCCTCAAGGACCCGGATCTCGACGGAGTCGGCGTAACTGCGCCAGCCCTGGAGTTCTTCGAGGCTGACGTCGTCGTCCTCGCGCCAGTGCAGGACGACGACGGGGCAGTCGACGCGGGCGGGTTCGGTGCGCCGGTAGGCGCCGGCGGCTGCGTGGTCGCGCAGCAGGACGAACATGCCCATGTCGATCATGTCGGGGCGGGGTTCGATGCCCCGGCCGCGCAGGAACGTCTCCAGTTCGGTGCGCAGTTCGTCCTCGGTCAGGGAGAGCATGCGGTCGCGGGCGGCCTCGTGCGGGGCTCTTTGGCCCGACACGTACAGGCACTGCGGGGTGGGCAGGCCGAGTTCGGCGAGCAGCAGGACGGTCTCGTAGGCGGGCAGGGCGCCCGCGCAGTGTCCGAAGAAGGCGAACGGGGTGTCCAGCAGGGGGGTGAGGGGTTCGACGAGGGAGGCGGCGAGCTGTTCGTAGGTGCCGTAGTGGGGGTGGGCCAGGCGGTTCTCGCGGCCGGGGAACTGCACGGGGCAGACCTCGGTGCCGTCGATGGTGGCCGGCCAGGCGCTGAAGGCGGAGGCTCCGGAGCCGGAGAAGGGGAAGCAGAACAGGCGGGTGGCCGGCCCGCCGGGTACGGGGAGTGCGGGGGGCCGCACGAACCACGGCGAGGGGGCGGTGGCGGGGGCGGCGGTCATGGGGTGGGCCGTTTCTGGGCGGCGATGGGCAGGTGGGTCATGCCGGCGATGAAGTAGGAGCGCAGGTGCTCCGGTTCGCCTGCGAGGTCGAGGGAGGCGAACCGTTGGAGGAGTTCCTCGAAGAAGACGCGCAGGGTCAGGCGGGCCAGCGGTGCGCCGATGCAGAAGTGCGGGCCGAAGCCGAAGGCGACCTGCCGTTTGGCGTTGGGGCGGGTGATGTCGAAGGTGTGCGGGTCGGGGAACTGGGAGGCGTCCCGGTTGGCCGATCCGATCCAGGCGACGACCGCGCCGCCTGCGGGGATGACGCCGCCCGCGATGGGCACGTCGGTGACGGCGTAGCGCATGAAGTTGCAGGCGGCCGAGGTCCAGCGCAGCCCTTCCTCGACCAGGTTGGGGATCATGGTCGGGTCGGCCTGGGCCTTGTCGAACTGTTCGGGGTGTTCGATGAGTGCCTGCACGGTGCCCGAGACGGTGTGCGGGGTCGTCACGTTGGCGCCCAGCAGGATGCTGTAGCCGTCGAGGGCGATCTCCTCGTCGCTCAGCGGTGCTCCGCCGGGGCGGACGCTCATCAGGTGGTGGAGGAGGCTGTCGTCCTGCTCTCCCGAGGCCCGGCGGCGTTTGACCCAGTCGGTGACGTAGGTGACGAGTTCGTGGTGGGCGATGGCCAGGGTGGCGGCTTCGCTGCCCAGCTGGAAGTGCGGGTCCGAAGGTGCGGTGACCATCGCGGTCAGCTGGACGAGTTCGGCCCAGTCCTTGTCCGGGATGCCCAGCAGCGGGCCGGTGACGATCGCGGGGAGGAGCAGGGCGCGCTCGGCGAGGTCGAACACCTCGCCGTCCAGGGCCGGTTCGAGGAAGCGGACCACCGTGCGGCGGATGGAGTCCTCCCAGGACCGGACGGCGCGGGCGGTGAGCTTGGATCCCAGCGGCCTGCGGACCTCGGTGTGGCGGGGCGGGTCGGTGGAGGTCAGCAGCACGCCGGCGGCCACGTCGTCCTGCCCGAGGTGGGTGGGCACGGTGCCGCGTTCCGAGGTGAACTCGCGGTGGTCGCCCAGGACGCGGCACACGTCCTCGTAGCGGGTGAGGGACCAGAACTCCCGTCCATCGGGCAGGACCTGGTGGTGCAGGGGCGCCTCGGCGCGCATCAGGTCCCAGACGGGGTGCGGGTCGCCCACCGTGTAGAGGTCCAGGTCGAACAGGTCGACGGCATCGAGGTCGATGTCGCGCGCGGGACCCGGCGTCAGTCTCATGTCCGGGCCCTCGCCCGCTCGATCAGTTCGGCGACGCGGGCCGGGGTCTGCGCCAGGTAGAAGTCGCGTACGGACAGCTGGATGCCGTAGTCCTGCGCCACCCGTTCGATGATCTTGATTCCGGTCAGTGAGTTGCCGCCGAGGGCGAAGAAGTCGTCGTCCTGCCCCACCTCGGGGCAGTTGAGGAGTTCCCCCCACAGCGCGGCGAGTTCATCCACCAGCGGCACCGGGCCGCCCGAGGGCGCGTCCTGTCGTCGTGCGATCTCGTCCTGTCCACCTCGCGGGTGGATCACCTGCGGCGCCGATTCCATGGCCAGTGTTTCCTTCCTCCGCCGATCGGGAGTGCCCGCTCGCGTCCTGCGCGGCCCGCCATCTGACGAGCCGTCACTTTCTGCGTGGCCGCGGGGGTCGGGTGTGCTGTCCCGCCGGCGAGACACGTTCGCCGCATGGCCGACTGGAGTGTCACCCGCCGCCGGCCCCCACCACACCCGTCCCGACATCGCCCCGGTGGGGGCCGGCCGGTGGGGTTGAGGGTGGACGGGCGGGCCTGCACGCTGCCGCACCGCACGGCCCCCTCCCCTCCCCCGCCTCCTCCCCCGCCCCCGAGGGGGATGTCCCGAGGGGGATGTCCCGCCTTGAGGGTGTCCCGCCGGCGGGACGGCACAAGTGCGCCCGTACCGCGCCCTGCCAGGGCGCACAGCCGCGTTGACCGGCCAGTGGTGGGGACGTGAACGTGAGGGCGAGGCAAGGACGTTGAAGGCCCAGCCGAACGAGGGGGAACGACGTGGCAGACACCGGCATGGACGCCGAGGTGGTGATCGCGGGCGCCGGGCCGACGGGCCTGATGCTCGCCTGCGAGCTGCGGCTGGCGGGCGTCGACGTGATGGTCCTGGAACGGCTCGCCGACCGTACGGGCGAGTCACGGGCCGGCGGGATCCACTCGCGCACCCTGGAGGTGCTGGACCAGCGCGGCGTCCTGGACCGGTTCCTGGCGGCCGGCGAACTGCAGCCGGTGGGCCACTTCTCCGGCCTCTACCTGGACTTCGAGGAGTCCGAGTCCCGCCACCCCTACCCGCTGATGATCCTGCAGTCCGCGATCGAACGGCTGCTGGAGGAGTGGGCGGGCGAACTGGGCGTGCGCTTCCGCCGGTCGGCCGAGGTCGTCGGACTGCGTCAGGACGAGGACGGCGTGAGCGTCGAGGTGGGCCCGGCCGGCTCCTCGCGCGAGACGCTGCGCGCCCGCTACCTGGTGGGCTGCGACGGCGGCCGCAGCGCCGTGCGCAAGCTGGCGGGCATCGGCTTCCCCGGCACCGAGGCGACGATGACGGCGCTGATCGGCGACGTCGAACTGCCGGGCCTGCCCGAGGACTACGTGTGGATCCGGCGCTGCGCGAGCGGCGACTTCTCGGCGATCGCCTTCGAGCCCGGCTGGTACCGGGTGATCACCTCGGAGTACGACCGGGTCGCCGACCGCGACGAGGCGCCCACCTTCGAGCAGCTGCGGGACTCGCTGGTACGGCTCGCGGGCACCGACTACGGCATGCACAGCCCGCGGTGGATCTCCCGGTTCAACGACGCCGCCCGCCAGGCCGACCGCTACCGCCAGGGCCGGGTGCTGCTCGCCGGGGACGCCGCGCACATCCACTTCCCCGCCGGCGGCCAGGGCCTGAACATGGGCGTGCAGGACGCGGTCAACCTGGGGTGGAAGCTGGCCTCGGTGGTGCGCGGCCGGGCGCCGGAGAGCCTGCTGGACAGCTATCACGCCGAGCGTCACCCGGTCGCGGAGCGGGTGCTGAACAACACCCGGGCGCAGTCGGCGCTGGCCCGCCCCGGCCCCCAGTCGGACGCGCTGCGCGAGGTGTTCGGCTCGCTGATGGTCTTCGACGACGTCAACCGGCATCTGCGGCACATGCTCACGGCGCTGGACATCCGCTACCCGGCCGACGACGGGCACCTGCTGTCGGGCCGCCGGGTCCCCGACGCCGACCTCAAAACAGCGGACGGCATCACCGGGGTCAGCGAACTGCTGCACGCCGGCCGGCCCGTCCTGCTCGATCTGGGCGCGGGCGCGGAGGTGACGGCGGCGGCCGCCGGCTGGGCCGATCGCGTCGACGTCGTCGAGGCGGTCAGCGAGGACGACCACTGGTTCGTGCCCGCAGCCGGCGAGATCCCCGCCCCCGCCGCCCTGCTGATCCGCCCCGACGGCCACGTCGCCTGGGCCACCACCGCCGGCCGCCCCGACCTCGCCGCCCTGCGCAGGGCGCTCACCACCTGGTTCGGGCCGGGCCTGCCCGGCTGAGGACGAATCATTGGTGTTGAGCCTGGGGGCACGCTCTTTGACTGTGCAGGCCAACGAGGGCTGCATTGCCCAGCGTCACGGCAAGGGGCGTCTTCGCCAGACTGTCGCCTCTCCCCGCACTGCGTCAGCAGCCACAATGGAGGCATGGCAGCCGGCACACCATCCGCATCCCCATCGCACCTGCCGAGAGCAGATGCGGATGACCTTGCGCTCTACCGAGAGAAGTTCCGCCGACGCCTGCCGGCGGAATTGAGAGACCTCCATGGCCCCACCAAGGGCACGGTGACACTCCCCTTGCACGTGGCGTGGTCCGGGATGACCTCCTACGACCTCGACAAGCCTCGCCAGCGGATGGGGCTCTACCGCACAGTCCTGCACGAGGGCCTGTGTGAAGACCTGGAGTGCTACCTCCATCGAGACCTCCTGCTGGAGCTTTGGCCGACCTTGCGCCGCTTGGTGGGTTCAAGCGTTCGAACAGCGTGGGAGGACGCGTTTCCTGCGCTTTTGCGAGAGACCGCCGCATGACAGTGGACATGCCGGAGCTGCACGCCCGACTACTGGCTGACGTGATCACGATCGGGGCTCCCTACCCACTGGTACTCACCGGCGGCTATGCCGTGCGGGCGCATCGGCTCGTCAAATCGGCCCAGCCAGGACCTTGACGTCGCCACCGAGAATCCAGCGCCCATGACCGGACGAGCACTGGTTCGTGCCCGCAGCCGGTGAGATCCCCGCCCCAACCCGGCCGTCCTGACCCTGCTGGAACGCTTCGGCTCGCCGGCCCAGATCCGCCAGGCCGGACGCCGCAAGGTCACCAACCTGCTGCGTCCCAAGGCGCCTCGGATGGCGGCCCGGCTGACCGAGGACATTTTCACCGCGCTCGACGAACAGACGGTCATTGTCCCGGGAACCGCGGCGGCCGCGCTGATCGTTCCGAGCCTGGCCCGGTCCCTGACAGCCGTGCTCGACCAACGTCGCCTACTGGAGAAACGGCTCGACGAGCTGCTGGAGGAACACCCTCTTCCGCGGTCCTGACGTCGATGCCGGGCGTCGGCGTCACCAGCCCACAGGCCGCTCAACTCACATCAGCATCCTTTGCCGTCCACCCACGCCGAGACCTGCGCGGCACTCCGACGGACAGCTTCTTCCGGGTCCCGGGCGAGCTGCCCACAGATCGCTGCAACGCCCAGCACACCGTCCGGCCCCACAAGCGCATCATGCACCCCGGTCTGCAGCCAGTCAGCCTGCTGATCGTCAGCCTCCGCAACCGCGAGAGCGATGAGCCTTACGGCGGCCACCGTCCCCACCCGGACCAGCGCCTCCGCCGTCTGCCGGATCACCGCCGTGTCCCCGACGTCCAGCAACAATCCCACCAACGCCTCCGCAGCCTCAGGCACATCAGCAAAGGAAGCAAGGTCACGCCCGGCACGAACACGTTGCGGCCACGAAGGAGACGACGCCTCAGCCAAGGCAGCCCCCAACCCACTCATCATCTCCAACACGACCAGACGATCACATGTCCCAGACCCATGCTGCCCACCCGCTTGACCAGAGACATAGAGGCACCCCCCGTCACTCTCACGACGAGGATGACGGCTGCTCGGCACTGGAGGCGAAGGCCAATGTGAGCCGGCAGCCCAGTGCCGAGGCGATGCGTTCCAGGAGTGCCAGCGTGGGCTGGCCACGGCCGGACTCGATGCGTGAGATGGCAGCCTGTCCGGTCCCTGCGAGCTCGGCCAGGCGTGCCTGTGACATGCCCCGACGTCCACGCCAGTACCGCACCAGCTCACCTGTGTCGTTCATGGTCAGGAGTCCGCGCCGTAGCGCGGCAGAGCCGCGGTGTCGATCGTCCAGTCACCGATGGCGATGACGTCCCCGAAGCCGTAGTGCTGCCTGTTCTCGTATGCGGGCACGCCGATACGGCGCGTGGGCGCCCAGTGGTGGACTGCGGTGCCGTCCCGGGGATCGACGATCAGGTAGTGCGGCACGCCCATGGCCGGATAGTCCCGCAGTTTGGCCTCGTAGTCGTTGCCCGGATTCGAGGGCGAGACGATCTCGATCACCAGGTGAGTACGGCGAGGATCGATGGCGTCGCCCTGCGCCGTGGCCTCTTCCTCGTCGACCACGACGAGGTCGGGGACCCGCAGCACCCCGAGCCCCGCGTCCTCCATGTCGGTCTCGGCCATGAGAACGAGCTCCGCCCCGAGCTGGGGCTCCAGTTTGGTGCGCAGGCGGTGTGCGACCAACTGGTGGCGCTTCTTCGGGCTCATCATCATCAAAAGCTGGCCGTGACTGATCTCCGGCCAAGCCAACGGTTCGGGCTTGTCGAAGGTCTCACGGAACTCACGCAGATGACGATAGACATCCTGTTCGGTCACACTCCCACCGTACATGACGAAATCGTCATAGCCCCGATGGCGTTCGGGCTCTTCAGGACACCGCAGGATCCGGCAACGGGGAGGGCCACAGCCTGTGTGCCCGACCGTTCGGCTCCGCCCTCTCTGTGATCCCGGCGCAGCGTGCCTGGACCTCCGTCCGGGCACGCTCACACCGGAAGCCGTTCGCTCAGAATCTCCCCTCGCTGGCGGACCGGGCCGCGATGACGTCCAGGATCTCGCGGCCGTGGTCGACGAGGTACATGTGGTCGCCGGGGAACTCCGCGTAGGTGAAGCCGGCGGTGGTGGCGTCCTGCCACTGGCGGGCTTCGGCCGCGGTGACCAGTCCGTCCCGGGCGCCGCGCAGGGAGCAGATCGGCACCGGGAGAGGGGCGTCGGTGGAGGGGACGTAGTTCTCGTGCATCTCGCAGTCGGCCTGCAGGACCGGCAGGATCAGCTCCCGCATCTCCGGATGGTCCAGGGCCTCGTGCCGAAAGCCCGCGAACTCCTCGACGCGGGCGAGGAACTCCTCGTCGGGCAGGCCCGTCGCGCGGCGTTCGCGCTGGGTCCAGGGGCCCGGTGAGCCGCTGACGACCAGGCGCTCGACGTGCACGCCGCGGTGGGTGAGCAGGTGGGCGAGTTCGTAGGCGAGGACCGCGCCCAGGCTGTGTCCGAACAGCACGGTGGTGGTGCCTTCGCCGAGGTCGGCGACGATGTCGTCGATGGATCCCTTGGCCGCCTCGACGACGTTGCGGTACGGCGTGTCCAGGATCCGCCGTTCCCTGCCGGGCAGTTCGACCGAGGTGATGCGCCACCGGCCGGCGGACAGTTCCCGCCAGGGATGGAAGAACGAGGGTCCTGCTCCCGCGAACGGCACGCACAGCAGCGTGGCCTGCTCGGGGTCTTCCTGTGGTGTCCGGGGTCCGCTCACCGCGGCCCACCCCCATCCGTTCGGTGTGATCGTGCATCGGGCCGGTGCCGGGCACCGGGCGGCCGGCCGGTCATGCCAGCCTGTCGCGGGCGATCTCGAAGAACTCGGCGACCGGCGCCGGCATGTGCATCTCGTGGTGCGTGGCGTTCATGGTGTGCACGTCCAGGGTGCCCAGGACGTAGGGCCGCCACAGGTGGGCGTAGGAGGTGTCCTCCTGGGCCGCGTTGAAATACAGCACGTCGCCGCGGTAGGCGGGCGAGGTGAAGTCCATCATCAGGGCGGCGTTGTTGGCGAGGACGTCCGCCATGGTGTCCAGGAAGCCCTGCCGGCCGCCCAGGCGGATGTACTGGGTGAAGTCGTCCTCGAGTTCGGCCCGGTAGTCGGCCGAGTCCTTGCCGGCGTGGACCTCGCGGAATCCGTGGCCGCCGGGCTGGGCGTCCAGGATCGCCACCAGGGCGACCTGGTGGCCGAGCCGGTCCAGGGCGTCGGCGACGGCCTGGACGACCGTGCCGCCGTAGGACCAGCCGATGAGGTTGAAGGGGCCTTCGGGCTGGGTGTCGAGGATCTGGGTGACGTAGTCGTCGATCATCTCCTTCGCGGAGGAGGCGAGGGTGTCCACGCCGTCGGAGCCGCGGGACTGCAGGGCGTAGGCGGGCCGGTCCTGCAGGTGTGTCACGAAGCTGTAGTAGGCCCAGCCCAGGCCGCCGCCGCCGTGGAAGAACCACACCGGCTTCTTTCCGGTGCCGGGGTCGCTGTTCAGGGGCAGTACGACGGCGAAGGAGTCGGCGTCGTCGGCGGGGACACCGCCGGCGAGCATCAGCGCGGCCAGTTCGGCGACCGTGGGGTACTTGATGATCGTCCTGATGGGGATGTCGATGCCGAACTCGCCGCGGACGCGGACGCTGAGCCGGGTGGCCAGCAGCGAGTGCCCGCCGAGCGCGAAGAACCCGTCGCCGACCCCGACGTCCTCCCGGCCGAGCAGCTCACCGAACAGGGCGCACAGCCGCTCCTCGTAGGAGTTGCGCGGTCCGCCGCCGGCCGCGGTCGCGGCGGTGTCCTCGGCGGGCAGGGCGCGCCGGTCGAGTTTGCCGTTGGCGGTGAGCGGGATGTGCTCCAGCGTGATCAGGGTGGCGGGCACCATGTAGTCGGGCAGGCGTTCGCTCAGGTGGCCGGCGAGGGCGGCGGTGTCCGGTACGGCGCCGGGTTCGGGGACGACGTAGCCGACGAGGCGTTTGTCGCCGTCGCCGTTCTCGCGGACCAGGACGGCGGCCTCGGCGACGGCGGGGTGGGCGGCCAGGGCGTGTTCGATCTCGCCGAGCTCGATGCGGAAACCGCGGATCTTCACCTGGGAGTCGGCGCGTCCGACGTACTCCAGCTGTCCGTGCCGGCTGAGGCGGACGAGGTCGCCGCTGCGGTACATGCGCTCGCCGGGCGCCCCGAAGGGGCAGGCGACGAAGCGGGCGGCGGTCAGGGCGGGGCGGCCGTGGTAGCCGCGGGCCAGGCCGTAGCCGGCGACGTACAGTTCGCCGGTCACCCCGGCGGGCACCGGTTTGAGGTTGTGGTCCAGGACGTGGGCGCCGAGGCCTGGGATCGCCGGGCCGATGACGCTGGCGCGGTAGCGGGCGGCGGCGTGCTCGTCGAGGTCGATGCGGGTGACGTGCACGGTGGTCTCGGTGATGCCGTACATGTTCACCAGGACCGGCGCGTTGTCCGCGTGGCGTTCGTACCAGTCGGTGAGGCGGTTCAGGTCCAGGGCCTCGCCGCCGAACACCACGTAGCGCAGGGCCAGTTCGCGGCCCGGTGCCTGGGCGTCGGCCTGGATGAGCTGGTAGAAGGCGGAGGGGGTCTGGTTGAGGACGGTGACCTGTTCGCGGGCCAGGAGCGCGAGGAAGTCCTCCGGGGAGCGGGAGACGTCGTAGGGGACGACGACCAGGCGGCCGCCGTGCAGCAGCGGGCCCCACAGTTCCCACACGGAGAAGTCGAAGGCGTAGGAGTGGAAGAGGGTCCACACGTCGTCGGCGCCGAAGGCGAAGTCCTTCGCGGCGGTGAAGAGTCCGACGACGTTGCGGTGCGCGATGAGGACGCCCTTGGGGCGACCGGTCGAGCCGGAGGTGTAGATCACGTACGCGGGGTGGTCGGGGCGCAGCGGGCCGCGGCGTTCGGCGTCGGTGAGGTCGCTGTCGTCGCTGCCGGCCGTGGTGAGGGGGTCGGGCCCGTCGAGGTGCAGGCGGGGCAGGTGGGGGGCGAGGTCCTGGGCGGCGGTGGTGGCGGTGGTGGTGAGCAGCAGGACGGGTGCGGCGTCCTGGATCAGGTAGGCGATGCGGTCGGCCGGGGAGTCGGGGTCGATGGGCAGGTAGGCGCCGCCGGCCTTGAGGACGGCGAGGATCGCGACGACGAGGTCGGCGGAGCGTTCCAGGCAGATGCCGACCAGGGATTCGGGGCCCACGCCCTGGGTGACGAGGTGGCGGGCGAGGCGGTTGGCGCGGGCGTTGGCCTGGCCGTAGGTGAGGGTGGTGTCCTGGCAGACCACCGCGACGCTGTCGGTGTGGCGGGCCGCCTGGTGTTCGAAGAGGTCGACCAGGGTGGTGTCCGCGATCGGGGCGCCCGCGGTGGTGGCGTCGGTGAGGCGCTGGTGTTCGCGGGCGCTGAGGACGTCGATGTCGCTGACGCGCAGTGCCGGGTCGGCGGCGAACTGCTCCAGGACGCGGGTGAGGCGGGCGGAGATCTCCTGGGCCGTCTCGCGGTCGAACAGGTCGGTCGCGTACTGCAGGTCGCCGCGCAGCGCTCCGGCCTCGTCCATGGTGAGGAAGAAGGTGAGGTCGACCATGGCGGTCTCGGGGATGGCCTGCTCGAAGCGGACGTCGAGGCCGTCGAGTTCGAAGCCGGGCTTCTCATAGCTCTGCCAGGAGAAGATCACCTGGAAGAGCGGCTGGTAGGCGGCGGAGCGTTCGGGGTTGATGGCCTCGACGATCGCGTCGAAGGGCACGTCCTGGTGCTCGTAGGCGGCCAGCGCCTTGTCGCGTACCTGGGCCAGCAGGCTGGTGAAGGCGGGGTCCTCGGACAGGTCGGCGCGCAGGACCTGGGTGTTGACGAAGCAGCCGATCAGGTCGGCCAGGGCTTCGTCGGTGCGGCCGGCGATCGGGGAGCCGATCGTGATGTCGTCGCCGCCGCCGAGTTTGCCGAGCAGGACCGCCAGGGCGGCCTGCAGGAGCATCGACATGCTGGTGCCGCGCTCCTTGGCGAGCCTGTGCAGGACGCCCGTCGTGGCGGCGTCGACGTGCAGGGCGACGGTGTCGCCGTGCGAGCCGGCCTCGGCGGGCCGGGGCCGGTCCAGCGGCAGGTTCAGCGGCTGCGGCACGCCGGCGAGTTCCTTGCGCCAGTACTCGACCTGGGCCGCGGCGAGACTGCCCGCGTCCGCCGGGTCGCCCAGGACCTCGCGCTGCCACAGCGCGTAGTCCTTGTACTGCACGGGCAGCGGCTCCCAGTGGGGTGCGCGGCCCTGGGTGCGGGCGGTGTAGGCGGCGAACAGGTCGCGCATCATCGGGGCGCTGGAGCTGCCGTCGGAGGCGATGTGGTGGATGACCAGGACCAGGACGTGTTCGGTCGGCGAGCAGCACAGGATGTCGGCGCGCCAGGGGAGTTCGGCGGTCAGCTCGAAGCGGTGGGCGACGGCCTTCTCGATGGCCGCGGGCACGTCGGCGGGCGGTATGTCGCGCACCCGTACCTGCCCTGCGGTGTCCGCCGCGGCGAGGAGCCGTGAGCAGGGTTCGCCGGCGTCGTCCAGGACGTACAGGGTGCGCAGGATCTCGTGCCGTTCGGCCACGTCGCGCAGGGCGGCGGTGAGGGCGTCCCGGTCGAGGGGGCCGGTCAGTCTGAACGCCGCCGAGATGTTGTAGGTCGCCGCTCCGCCCTCCAGTTGGTGCAGGAGCCACATGCGGCGTTGGGCGTATGACAGCGGGATCATCGGGTTACTCCTTTGCGAACATCTGGCGCAGGCTGGGGCGGCGGGGGGCGGCCGATTCCTGTGACCACGTGGCGAGCGCGGCCACGGTCTGCAGGTCGAAGATCGTGCGGATGGGTATTTCGATGCCTGCCTCGGCGCGGGCGCGGGCGATGAGGCGGGTGGCGAGCAGGGAGTGTCCGCCGCGTTCGAAGAAGCCGTCGTCGATGCCGACCCGGTCCAGGCCGAGGACTTCGGCGAACAGGGCGGCGAGGGTTTCCTCGCGGGGGGTGCGGGGGGCCCGGTAGGGGGCGCCGGTGTACTCCGGTTCGGGCAGGGCGGAGCGGTCGAGTTTGCCGTTGGGCATCAGCGGGAGCCGCTCCAGCAGGACGATGGCGGAGGGCACCATGTAGTCGGGCAGTCGCTCGGCGGCGTAGCGGCGGATCTCCTGGGCGGAGGTCTCCCTGTCGGGCACCGCGTAGCCGATCAGGCGGGTGGCGGTGCCGGTGCCGTGGGTGATGACGGCGGCCTGGGCGAGGTGCGGGTGGGCGGTCAGGACGGCCTCGACCTCGCCGGGTTCGAGGCGGTGGCCGCGTACCTTGACCTGGGCGTCGCCGCGGCCCGCGTACTCCAGGCGGCCCTCGCCGGTGAAGCGGGCCAGGTCGCCGGTGCGGTACATGCGGGCGCCGGGCGCGCCGTGGGGGTCGGGGACGAAGCGGGCGGCGGTCAGGGCGGGGCGGTCGTGGTAGCCGCGGCCGATGGCCCCGCCGACGTACAGTTCGCCGACCGTGCCGGGCGGGACCGGGATGAGGCCGGGGCCCAGGACGTAGGCGCGCATGTTGGCGAGCGGGGTGCCCAGCGGGGCGCTGCCCCCGCCGGTGTCCTGGGGGGTGTCGTCGGCGGTGTGGGTGGTGGCGTAGAACGTCTCGCTCTGCCCGTAGGCGTTGACGACGCGGACGCCGGGGAAGGCCTGGCGGGTGCGTTCGATCAGGGCGGTGGGCAGGGCTTCGCCGGCGAAGACGACGCTTTCCACCTGGGTGCGGCCACTGATCTGGTCGAGGAGTTCGGCGAAGGCGGAGGGCACGGTGGAGATGACGCTGCCGCTCCACTGCTTGCGTTCGCCCAGGACGAGGACGTCGCGGACCAGTTCGACGGTGCCGCCGGTGGCGAGGGTGGTGAAGATCTCGAACGCCGACACGTCGAAGTTGACGGATGCTCCCGCCAGGAGCCGCTTGCCCGGTTCGAGGCCCAGCCGGTCGGCGAGGTGCAGCACGCCGTTGACGACGCCCGCGTGGGTGATGGCGACACCCTTGGGCCGGCCGGTGGAGCCGGAGGTGTACATCACGTACGCCAACTGCTGTGCGTGCACGACCTGTTGGGTCGGCGTGTCGGGGTGGACGGCCGGATCGAGGGTGTCGATCAGGACGGTGGGGGCCTCATGGTCGGGCAGGAGGGCGGCGGTGGCGGTGTCGGTGAGGACGAGGGCGGGGCGGGCGTCGGTGAGGATGGCGGCGAGGCGCTGTCCGGGGTATTTGGGGTCGAGCGGCAGATAGGCGCCGCCCGCCTTCAGGACGGCGATCAGGGCGATGACCAGGTCCGCGGTGCGGGGCAGCGACAGGGCGACGAGTGATTCCGCTCCCACGCCCTGTGCGGCCAGGTGGTGGGCGAGGCGGTCGGCGCGGCTGTTGAGTTCCTGGTAGGTGAGCGTGGTGTCGTCGGCGACGAGGGCGTCCTCGTGCGGGGTGCGGGCGGCCTGCTGCTCGATCAGGGCGCCGATCGTGGTGTCGGGGGTCGGGGCGGCGGTGTCGTTGAAGTCGACGAGCAGGCGCGCGCGTTCGTCCGGGGTCAGGATGTCGAGGCGGTCGGCGGGCAGGTCGGGGCTGTCCGCGAGCCGGGCCAGGACGCGCACCAGGCGGGCCGCGTAGTCCTTGACGGTGTCCCGGTCGAAGACGGCGCGCGCGTACTGCAGGGTGAGTTGGAGGTGGGGTTCGACCAGCGCCATCAGGGTGAGCGGGTAGTTGGTGCCGGTGGCGTGGCGCAGGCCGGTGACGGTGAGCGAGCCGGTGGCGTCGCCGGCCGCGCTCAGGCCCTGTTCGTCGACGGGGTAGGACTCGAAGACGACGAGGGTGTCGAAGAGGGCGGGCAGGCCGGTGGGCTGCTGGATGTCGGTGAGGCCCACGTGGTGGTGGTCGGACAGGGCGGCCTGGCGGCTCTGCAGGGCGCTCAGGAGGGCGGTGAGGGTGTCGCCGGGGGCGTGCGCGACGCGGACCGGCAGGGTGTTGATGAACATGCCGACCATCGACTCGACGCCGGCGACCTGGGCCGGGCGGCCGGAGACGGTGGCGCCGAACACCACGTCCTGGCGGCCGGTGAGGTGGCCGATGAGCAGTGCCCAGGCGCCTTGGAGCAGGGTGTTGGGGGTGACGCCCAGGGCGGTGGCGCACCGGCCCAGCTCGTGCGCCAGCTCGGGCGGGAGCGGGACGTCGACCTCGTCGAGGCCCTGGTCTCCCGTGTCGCCGGCGCCGGGGGCCAGCAGGGTCGGCTCGGTGAGGCCGTCGAGTTCGCCGGCCCAGGCCCGCGCCGACTCCTGCTCGTCCTGGCGGGCGCGCCAGGACAGGAAGTCGCCGAAGTCGCGGGGTGCGGGCAGGGCGGCCGGCTCGCCGCCGGACGCGTACAGGAGCAGGAGGTCCTGCAGGAGCAGGGGGGTGGACCAGCCGTCGAACAGGGCGTGGTGGGCGGTCAGTACCAGTTCGGCGCGGCCGGGTTGCAGGTCGACGAGGGTGATCCGCAGCAGGGGCGGTGTGGTGATGTCGAAGGGGGCGGCCCGGTCCTGGCCGAGGAAGTCCTCGAACGCCGCGGTGCGTTCGGTGAGGGGGTGGGCGGTGAGGTCGAGGTGCTGCCAGGGCAGGGGCACCGTCGTGGGGATCACCTGGAGCGGCTCGCCGTCGGCGCGCTCCACGAACGCGGCGCGCAGGCCGGTGTGGCGGTCCAGGAGGGCCTGTGCGGCCCGGCGCATCCGCTGCGGGTCGACGTCGCCGCTGAGGTGGAACACCAGTTGCATGCGGTAGGCGTCGAAGGTGGACGTTGCGGCGAGCAGGGTGTGGAAGAGCATTCCGGACTGGGCCGGGGTCACCGGCCACACCTGGTCCAGCGGGCCGAAGCGGTGCTCCCAGGTGTCGATCTCCCGCTGGCTCACCTCGGCCAGGGGTACGTCGCCGGGGGTGAGGCCGCCGGCGCCGTCGGTGGTGGCGTGGCGGGCCAGGGCGGTCAGTGCCTGCACCCACAGGTCGGCGAGTTCGCTGACCTCCGCGCGGGTCAGGACGCCGGTGGCGAAGCCGAAGTAGGCGCTCAGTTCGTCGCCCTCGTCGGTGGCGGCGGTCACCGCGTTGATCTCCAGGGCGGACAGGACG
The DNA here is from genome assembly GCF_044766365.1 of Streptomyces sp. NPDC102279. Classification (NCBI taxonomy): domain Bacteria; kingdom Bacillati; phylum Actinomycetota; class Actinomycetes; order Kitasatosporales; family Streptomycetaceae; genus Streptomyces; species Streptomyces sp. NPDC102279. Next base: position 45,819 of record NZ_JBIWLU010000022.1, read on the forward strand.
GGCATGTCCGCGTCGGGGGCGGCGATCAGGTCCTGGTGGCTGGTGTCGGGGGTGAAGCCCAGGCCCCGCAAGTGTTCGGGGAGGTCGGCGGCGGAGGCGCGGCCCAGGTAGTTGAAGCCGATCTGCGGCTGTGGCAGGGCGGCGAGCGTGCTGCCGGCCTGGGCGTTGAGGTGGCGCAGCAGGCCGTAGCCCAGGCCGTTGTCCCCTGCGGCCCGCAGTTGTTCCTTGACGGCCTTGAGTGCTGATCCGGCGGCCGGGCCGCCGGCGAAGGCGTCCGCGAGGTCGAGGTCCTGCAGGTCCAGGCGCACCGGGTACATGGCGGTGAACCAGCCGATGGTGCCGGTCAGGTCGGCTCCGGGGACGAGGTGTTCTTCGCGGCCGTGGCCTTCGAGGCGCACCAGTGTCGGGGATGCGGGGGTGTCGCGGGTGGCGCGCCGGCGGGCGAGGGCGAGGGCGAGGCCGGTGAGCAGGGCGTCGTCGGCGCCGCCGCGGTACAGGGCGGGCAGGGTGGTCAGCAGGGTGTGGGTGATGTCGGCGGGTATGCGGACGCGGACGGTGTCGGTGGTGGCGGCGGTGTCGGTGGCGGGGTCGGTGCGGCGGCTTCCCAGGGGTGGTTCGCCGTCGCGGAGGGTCTCCTGCCAGTGGGCCAGTTCCGTTTCCCGCTGGGGGGTGTTGGCCGTCTCGGCCAGGGCGTGGGCCCAGCGGCGCAGGGAGGTGGAGGCGGGTGCGGGGCGGGGTTCGAGGCCGTCGCGGACCCGCTGCCAGGCGTCGGCCAGGTCGGGGAGCAGGATGCGCCAGGACACGCCGTCGACGACGAGGTGGTGCAGCACGATGAGGAGCCGGCCGGGCCGGGTGTCGTCGGTGAGGTGCACGAACTGGGCCATCACGCCGGCGTCGGGGTCCAGGCGGCCTGCGGCGGCGTCGAGTTCGCCCTGCACGGTCGCGGGATCGTAGGGGATCCGGTGGAGCAGGTCGGCGGCGTCGATGCTGCCGGGCGGTTGCATGCGCAGGCCGGGCTGGAGGCGCACGAGGCGGGAGCGCAGGACGTCGTGCCGGTCCAGCAGGGCCTGCAGGGTGGCGGTGAGCCGTGCGGGGGTGATGCCGTCGGGCAGGGTCAGCAGGGCGGACATGCAGAACCGGCCGATGCCCCCGCCCAGGGCCAGGACGTGGGCGGCGGTCGGGGTCAGCGGGGCCCAGCCCACGCCGGCGCCGGGCAGTTCGGCCAGGACCGGCCGCTCCTGCACACCGCGGGCCTGGTTCAGTTCGGCGAGCCGGGCGATGGTGCGGTGCTCGAAGATGTCGCGGGTGCTGACCCGCACGCCGCGGGTGGTGGCCCGGGCGACGACCTGGATGGAGCGGATGCTGTCGCCGCCGCTGGTGAAGAAGTCGTCGTCGATGCCGACCTGCCGGCTGCCCAGGACGTCGGCGTACACCTCGGCCAGGACGTGTTCGGTGGGGGTGCGCGGTGCGCGGTGTGCGGCGGTGGTGAAGCGGGGTGCGGGCAGTGCGGAGCGGTCCAGTTTGCCGCTCGCGGTCAGCGGGAGGTGCTCGAGGACGACGAGGGCGGCGGGCACCATGTAGTCCGGCAGGTGACGTGCGGCGAAGCGCCGCAGGTCGGCCTCGGTGATCGGGGCGGGCGGGGCGGCGCCTTCGGTGGTGGCCGGGGGTGCGACGTGGGCGACCAGGCGGGGGCTGCCGGTCGCGTCCTGGTGGACGGTGACCACGGCCTGGCCGATGGCGGGGTGCCGGGCCAGGACACTCTCGATCTCGGTGGGTTCGATGCGGATGCCGTTGATCTTCACCTGGGTGTCGGCGCGTCCCGCGTAGACGAGGTGGCCCTCGCGGTCGAAGCGGGCCAGGTCGCCGGTGCGGTACATGCGGGTGCCGGGCGGGCCGTGGGGGTCGGGGACGAAGCGTTGTGCGGTCGCGGCCGCGTTGTGGTGGTAGCCGCGGGCGAGGTGTCCGGCGATGTGCAGTTCGCCGATCACGCCGGGCGGGACGGGGGTGAGGTCGGGTCCCAGGATGTGGGCGCGCATGTTGGCCAGGGGCGTGCCGATGGGCAGTGCGCCGGTGGGTGCGGGCTCCTCTTGGAGGGTGTGGGTGGTGGCGTAGAAGCTTTCGGTCTGGCCGTAGGCGTTGACGATTTGTACGCCGGGCAGCACGGCGCGGACCTTTTCCACCAGGCCTTTGGAGAGTGCTTCGCCGGCGAGGACGACGGTGTCCACGGTGAGGTGGAGGCTGCCGGGGTGGTGGGTGATGTGGTCCAGGAGGGCGGAGAACACGGCGGGTACGGCGCTGATGGTGCTGCCCGACCATGCGTCGCGTTCGGCGAGTTCAAGGACGTCGCGGACGATCTCGACGCTCGCGCCGGTGGTGAGGGCGGTGAAGATCTCGAACACGGAGACGTCGAAGTTCACCGAGGTCGCGGCGAGCATCCGCCCTCCCGCCTCGACGCCGGTGATGGAGCGCAGGTCGGCCACGCCGTTGACGACGCCGGCGTGGGTGACGGCGACGCCCTTGGGGGTGCCGGTCGAGCCGGAGGTGAACATCACGTAGGCCAGGTGGTCCGGCCGCACGGCCGTGTCGGGACCGGCGGGGGCCGAGCTGTCGAGGTCGAGGTCGTCGAGGTGCAGGACGGGTGCGGCGCCGGGGAGGAGGCCGGCCGCGATGGCACGGTCGGTGAGCAGGAGGGCCGGGCGGGCGGCGGTGAGCAGGAGGTTGGTGCGGGCGGCCGGGTGCTGGGGGTCGACGGGCAGATAGGCGCCGCCGGCCTTGAGGACGGCCAGGAGGGCGACGACGAGGTCCGCGGTGCGGGGCAGGGCGACGGCGACCAGCACGTCGGGGCCCACCCCGTGCCCGCTCAGCCGGGCGGCGAGGCGGCCGGCGCGCTCCTGCAACTGCCGGTAGGTCAGGGTGGTGGTGCCGCAGACGACGGCGGTGGCGTCGGGGGTACGGGCGCTCTGCGCGGCGAGGAGTTCGGGCAGCGTCGCCGTGGCCGGGGCTGTGGTGGTGTCGTTGAGGCGTGCCTGGTCCTCGCGTTCGGTGTCGGTGCGCACGTCGAGGGCGGCGAGGGGGGCGCGGGGGTCGGCGACCACGTGGCGCAGGACGCGCACGAAGCGGTCGGCGATGGCGGCGGCCGTGGCGTGGTCGAAGAGTTCGCCGGCGTATTCCAGGCGGCCGTAGGCGCCGCCGTCGGCGTCGGGGACGACGTTGAAGAACAGGTCGAACTTGGCGGCCTTGGTGTCGGCGGCGAGCGGGGTGGCGTTCAGGCCGGGCAGATGGATCTGCGGCCACACGAACTGCCAGGCCAGCATGGTCTGGAACAGCGGCTGGTAGGAGGTGGCGCGGTCGTGGCCGAGGAGTTCCACCAGGCGTTCGAAGGGCATGTCCTGGTTGTCGTAGGCGGCGAGCGCCTTCTCCCGTACCTGTTCGAGCAGGTCGGCGAAGGTGGGGGCGGTGGACAGGTCGGCGCGCAGGACCCAGGTGTTGACGAAGAAGCCGATGAGGTCGTCGAGTTGTTCGTCGGCGCGGCCCTCGATGGGGCTGCCGATCGTCACGTCCGCTCCCCCGCCGAGTTTGTGCAGGAGCAGGGTGAGGGCGGCCTGGGCTGCCATGGGGGCGGTGGCTCCGTGGTCGGCGGCCAGTTTCCCGAGCCCGGTGAGGAGTTCGGGCTCCAGGGTGAAGGAGACGTGGCCGCCGTGGTGGCCGGGCATGGTGGGGCGGGGCCGGTCCAGCGGCAGCTGCACGGGCTGGACCACGCCGTCCAGTTCGCGCTGCCAGTAGTCGATCTGTGCCGCGGCGACGGACTCCGGGTCGTCCTCGTCGCCGAGCAGCTGGCGCTGCCACAGCGTGTAGTCCTTGTACTGCACCGCCAGCGGTGTCCAGGCCGGTGCGTGGCCCTGGCGGCGGGCGGTGTAGGCGGTGACCAGGTCCCCCAGGAACGGGGCCATGGAGGCGCCGTCCACCGCGATGTGGTGGAAGACGAACGCGACGACGTGTTCCTGGGGGGCCAGCCGGAAGACGGTGGTGCGCAGCGGGAGTTCGGTGTCCAGGTGGAAGCCGCGGCGCAGGACCTCCTCCAGTGCGCCGTCCAGATCCTGGGGGGTGGTGTCGGTGATGTGGAAGGGCAGGACGGCTTCGGCGGGGGGCAGGATCTGCTGGCGGGGTGTGCCCTCGGCGTCCTCGACGATCAGGGTGCGCAGGGTCTCGTGCCGGGTGGCGACGTCGGTGACGGCGGCGGACAGTGCGGCGGTGTCGAGCGGCCCCTCCAGCCGCAGCGCGAAGGGGATGTTGTAGGTCGCGGAGGGGCCCTCCAGTCGGTGGAGGAACCACAGCCGGCGTTGGGCGAACGACAGCGGGATCATCGGCTACTCCTGCACAGTCATCTGGCGCAGCTGGGGGCGGCTCGCCCGGCGGGGGCGGTTCTGGTCGGGGGCGGTGAGTTCCTCGATGCGCAGGGCCAGTTGGGCGACGGTCGGGTTGCGGAAGACCATCGTGACCTTGGAGTCGATGGCGAACTCCTTGCGGATGCGGCCGCTGAGGCGGGTGGCGAGCAGGGAGTGGCCGCCGCAGGCGAAGAAGTCGTCGTCGACGCCGATCTGTTCGCGGCCCAGGAGGTCGGCGAACAGCCGGACGAGGGTTTTCTCGCGCTCGTTGGCGGGGGCCCGTCCGCTCGCCGCTTCGCCGTGGCCGGGTGCGGGCAGCGCACCGCGGTCGAGTTTTCCGCTCGGTGAGGTGGGCAGGGCGGCGAGCGGCACGATGGCGGCCGGGACCATGTACTCGGGCAGGCGTTCGCGCAGCAGAGCCATCAGGGCCGGGACGTCCAGGGCGGTGGGGTCGGCCTTGCCGGCGGGAACGGCGTAGGCGACGAGGCGTTGGTCGCCCTCGCGGTCCTCGCGGACGATCGCGACGGCCTGGGCCACGGCGGGGTGGTCGGCAAGGACGTGCTCGATCTCCCCGAGCTCGATGCGGAATCCGCGGATCTTTACCTGGAAGTCGGTGCGTCCGATGTAGTGCAGGCGGCCGTCCTCGCCCCAGCGCACCAGGTCGCCGGTGCGGTACATGCGGGTGCCGGGCGGGCCGAAGGGGCAGGCCACGAAGCGGCCGGCGGTCAGGTCGGGGCGGCCTTGGTAGCCGCGGGCCAGGCCGTCGCCGGCGATGTACAGCTCGCCCGGCACGCCGCGCGGGGCGGCGTCAAGGCGGGCGGTAAGGACGTAGAGCCGGGTGTTGCCGATGGGGGTTCCGATCGGGGGGACGCCGGTGTCGGGGCCGATGTGGGCGCTGGTCGACCAGATCGTCGTCTCGGTGGGGCCGTAGACGTTGGCGACGTCTGCGGCCTGGGCGGCCAGGGCGCCTGCGAGTCGGGGCGGCAGGGCCTCGCCGCCGACCAGGATGCGCAGGCCGCGGGCGCCGTCGGGTTCCTCCATGAGCAGGATCTGCCAGAACGCCGGGGTGGCCTGGACGACGGTGACGTGGTGGTCGCGCATCGTCTTCAGGACGGCCGCGGGCTGGGCGACGGTGTCCTTGCCGGCGAGGACGACGGCCGCTCCGGAGATGAGCGGGAGGTACAGCTCGAGGCCGGCGATGTCGAAGGAGACCGTGGTCACGGCGAGGAGCCGGTCGGCGGGGGTGAGCGGGAAGCGGCGGGCCATGGTGGCCAGGAAGTTCGCCAGCCCGCGGTGGGTGACGGAGACGCCCTTGGGTTTTCCGGTCGAGCCGGAGGTGTAGATGACGTAGGCGCTCTGGTCGGGGTGGACGGCTGTGCCCAGGGGGGTCGCCGGTTGGGCCGTCAGGTCGGCGCGGGCGAGGGTGTCGGCGTCCAGGACGAGGGCGGGGCGGGAGTCCTGGAGGATGTGGGCGATGCGTGAGGCCGGGTGGTCGGGGTCGACGGGCACGTAGGTGGCGCCGCTCTTCAGGACGGCCAGCAGGGCGACGACGAGGTCGGCGCGCCGCGGCAGCCGGACGGCGACCAGTGCTTCGGGTCCCACGCCTTGGCCGGTCAGCCAGTGCGCGAGACGGTTGGTGTGTTCCTCGAGTTCGCGGTAGGTCAGCGACCGGTCCTCGGCGGCGACCGCCAGGGCGTCGGGGGTGGCCTCGGCGTGCCGGCGCACGGTGTCCACCAGGCCCGGCTCCAGGGTGGGTTCGGCGGTGTCGTTGATCTCGTCGAGCAGCCAGTGGCGTTCGCTCTCGCCGAGGACGTCGACGGCGTCGAGGCGGGTGTGCGGGTCGGCCAGGAGCTGGTCCAGGACCCGTACGAGGCGGGCGGCGATCTCCTCGGCGGCGGGCCGGTCGTAGAGGTTGTTCTGGTAGTCCAGGGACAGCCGCAGGTAGGGGTCGGCGGAGTTGAGGGTCAGCGGGTAGTGGGAGCCGGCGAACGGGCGGATCTTGTCGATGGTGAAGCCCGCGGAGGTGTTCGCGTCGACGATGCCCTCGCGGTCGATGGGGTAGTTCTCGAAGACGATGAGGGTGTCGAACAGGGCGGGCAGGGCGATGTCGCGCTGGATGTCGGCGAGTCCGTAGTGGTGGTGGTCCAGCAGGGCGGTCTGGCGGTCCTGGAGGTCGGTGATGGCCTCGCCCATGCTGCGTTCGGGCAGGCAGCGCACCCGGGTGGGCAGGGTGTTGATGAACAGGCCGACCATCTCCTCGGAGCCGGGCAGGTCGGCGGGGCGGCCGTTGACGGCGGCGCCGAACACCACGTCCTGCCGGCCGGTCAGCTGGGAGAGCAGGATCGCCCACGCGCCCTGCAGGAGGGTGTTGAGGGTGACGCCGAGCTGGGCCGCGCGGCGGGCGAGTTCACGGCCCTTGTCGATCGACAGGGGCACCTCGACGCGGCCCAGGGCCGAGGACGTGCCCTTGAGGGCGGCGTTGGGGGCCACCAGGGTCGGCTGGTCGAAGCCCTCCAGCTCTTCCTTCCAGCGCTCGGCGGAGGCCTGCTGGTCCTGCGCGGACAGCCAGGTCAGGTAGTCGCCGTAGCTGCGGGCCGCGGGGAGGTCCTCCGTACTGGAGTACAGGCGGACCAGGTCGGTGATCACCATCGGTGAGGACCAGCCGTCGAAGAGGGTGTGGTGTGCGGTGACGATGAGTTTCGCCTGCTTCGGTCCACAGGTGAGCAGGGCGAGGCGGATCAGCGGGGGCCGGGTGGGGTCGAGCTGGTCGGCCCGGTCGGCGGCCAGCGCCTCGTCCAGAGCGGTGTCCTGTGCGGCGGGGTCCTGTCCGCTCAGGTCGTGGTGGTGCCAGGGCAGGGTGACGTGGTCGGCGACGACCTGGACGGGCTCGCCGCTGTCGGCGGCCAGGAACGCGGAGCGCAGGTTGGGGTGGCGGTCCAGGAGTGCCTGGCCGGCGGCCCGCATGCGGGCCGGGTCGACGTGTCCGCTCAGGTGCAGCACGAACTGCATGTGGTAGACGTCGAAGGAGCCGTCGGCCAGCGCTGCCTGGAACTGGATGCCGGACTGTCCCGGGGCCTGCGGCCACACCTCGCTGAGCGGGCCGTACGTCTGCTCCCAGGCCTCGATCTCGTCCTGGCCGACCGTCACGAGGGGGGCGTCGGAGGGGGTCAGTCCGCCGGCGTCGTGGCGCTGTGCGTGTGCGGCCATGCCGTGCAGCACCCGCACCCACAGGTCGGCGAGTTCGGTGGTCCGCTCGCGGGTGAGGACTCCGGTGGGGAACATGAACGCGGCCTGCAGCCGGGTGCCCTGGGGGGTGTCGGTTGCCAGGGAGTTGACCTCCAGGGCGGACAGGGCGGGCAGGTCCGGGTCGGGTTGCGGGATCAGGTCGGCGGACCAGGAGGCGGGCCCCCATCCGTCGGCGCGCAGGTGTTCGGGCACGTCGGAGGCGGAGATCCGGCCGAGGTAGTTGAACCCGATCTGCGGGGCGCGGTGTTCGGCGAGCTGGCCGGCGGTCTCCGGGTTGAGGTGGCGCAGCAGTCCGTAGCCCAGGCCCTTGTCGGGGACGGTGCGCAGTTGTTCCTTGACCCGTTTGATCGCCTGTCCGGCGGCCGGGCCGCCGGCGAGGGCGTCGGCCATGTCCAGGCCGCTCACGTCGACGCGGGCCGGGTACATGCTGGTGAACCAGCCGATGGTGCGGGACAGGTCGGCGCCGGGGACGACGTGGTCCTCGCGGCCGTGGCCCTCCATGCGGACCAGGGTGGAGCCGTCGGTGCCGCTCCAGTGGCCCACGGCCAGGGCGAGGGCGGCGAGCAGGACGTCGGTGCCGGTGGAGTTGAACGCGGCGGGCAGGGTGGTCAGGACCGCTTCGGTGACGTCGGCGGGCAGGTCGATGCGTACGGTGTCCAGGGTGGACATCACGTCGACGGCCGGGTCGAAGGGGCGGCTGCCCAGCGGGGGGTTGGGGGCTTCGAGCAGGTCGCGCCAGTAGTCGAGTTCCTTCTCGCGCTGCGGGGAGAGGGCCTCGTCGTTCAGGGCTGCGGCCCAGCGGCGGGCGGAGGTGCCCACGGCGGGCAGGTCGGGTGTGCCGCCGCAGCGGACCTGCTGCCAGGCCTCGGCGAGGTCGGACATGAGGATGCGCCAGGAGACGCCGTCGACGACCAGGTGGTGCAGGACCACCAGGAGACGGCCCGTTCCGGTGGCGGGGGCGAACCACACGAAGTCGGCCATGGTGCCGGCGGTGGGGTTCAGGCGGGCGACGGCGTCGTCCAGTTCCTGCTTGGCCGCCCGGAGCAGGTCCGGCTCCTCCCAGCGGCCGTCGCAGGTGACGCGGCGGATCAGGTCCCGGGCGCGGAGCGTGCCGGGTGCTCGCACGAGCAGGGCGGGTTCGCCGGCGTCGCGCACCAGGCGGGCGCGCAGCAGGTCGTGGCGGTTAAGGACGGCGTCCAGGGTGGCGGCCAGGGTGTCCGCGTCGATGGTCTCGGGCAGGTCCAGGGCCATCGCCATGGCGAAGCGGTCGGTGCCGCCGCCGTGTTCGAAGACGTGCCGGGCGACCGGGGGCAGCGGGAGGGTGCCGATGCCGCCGCCGTCGAGTTCGGCCAGGACGGGTGCCTGCTCGCGGCGGGCGGAGGCCACTTCGGCGAGGCGGGCCGCGGTGCGGCATTCGAAGATCTCGCGGGTGGTGAGGTGCAGGCCGCGGGCGCGGGCGCGGGCCACCACCTGGATGGAGCGCAGGCTGTCCCCGCCGACGGCGAAGAAGTCGTCGTCGATGCCGATGCGTTCCACGCCCAGGACGTCGGCGTAGGCGGCGGCGATGACGGTCTCGGCCTCGGTGCGCGGCCGGCGGTAGGTCTCGCCCTGGAACTCCGGTTCGGGCAGTGCGGTGCGGTCGAGTTTGCCGGTCGGCCCGAGCGGCAGGCGGCCCAGTGCGACGAACGCGGAGGGCACCATGTAGTCGGGCAGGCGTGCGGCGACGAACTTGCGCAGTTCGGCGGCCGAGGCGCCGGACTGCACGTCGACGTCGCCGATGCCGCCCGCGCCGTCGTCGCCGACGGCGCCTTCACCGGTGTGCACCACGTAGGCGACGAGTTGGCGGCCGCCGGAGGGCACCGTGCGGCTGATGACGACGGCCTCGCTGATCCCGGGGTGCTCGGTGATGGCGGCTTCGACCTCGGCGGTCTCGATGCGAAATCCGCGGACCTTGACCTGGCCGTCGCCGCGGCCCACGCACTCCAGCCGGCCGGCGGTGTTCCAGCGGGCCAGGTCGCCGGTGCGGTACATGCGCTCGCCGGCGGGGCCGTAGGGGTCGGCGACGAAGCGGTCGGCGGTCAGCGCGGGCCGGCCGTGGTAGCCGCGGCCCAGGCAGCTCCCGGCGACGTACAGTTCGCCGATCACCCCGCGTGGTGCGGGGGCGAGGCCCGGGCCCAGGACGTAGGCGCGCATCGAGGCCAGCGGGGTACCGATCGGGGTGACGTCGCCGTCCGGGAGGTCGTCGGTGGCGGGGAGGGTGAAGGTGGTGGCGTAGAAACTCTCGCTCTGCCCGTAGGAGTTGACGATGTTCACGCCGGGCAGCGCTTCGCGGACCTGGCGTACCAGGCGGGCGGGCAGGACGTCGCCGGCGAAGACGACGGTGTGCACGTCGGGGGCCTTGTCCAGGTGGCCGAGGAGTTCGCCCAGGACGGAGGGGACGGCGCTGATGACGTGGCCGTCCCAGTGGTCGCGTTCGGCCAGTGCCAGCGCGCTGGGCACGAGTTCGGCGGTGGCGCCGGTGCTCAGGGCGCTGAGCAGTTCGAAGACGGAGACGTCGAAGTTGACGGAGGTTCCGGCGAGGATGCGGTGGCCGGGGGCGGCGCCCACGGTGCGGGCCAGTTCGCGGATGCCGTCGACGACGCCCCGGTGGGTGATCGCGGCGCCCTTGGGCTTGCCGGTGGAGCCGGAGGTGTACATGACGTAGGCGAGGTTGCCGGGGGCCGGCGCCGTGCTGCCCGCGGCTAGGGCCTTGGCCGTCTGGGGGGTGGTCCACAGGGTGGGGTCGTCGAGGTGGAGGGCCTCGACGGTGTTGGGCGGCATGTCCTGCCAGGTGGCGGTGTCGGTGACCGCGAAGCGCGGGGCGGCTTCGTCCAGGACCGTCCGGGCGCGGGCGCTGAGGTACTGCGGGTCCATCGGTACGTAGCCGGCACCGGACTTGAGGATGCCGAGCAGGCCGGCGACGAGGTCCTCGGTGCGGGGCAGGGCGAGCAGGACGAGGTCTTCGGGGCCGGCGCCGCGGCGGGTGAGTTCCCCGGCGATGCGGGCGGCCCGTTCGTCGAGTTGGCGGTAGGTCAGGGTGCGGCCCTCGCACACGATCGCCGGGGCGTCGGGGGTGCGCTCCACCTGGGCCCGGAACAGGTCGGGGACCGTCTGCCCGGATCCCTGCCCGGCAGCGGCGTCCGGGGCGGTGAGGGGCAGGAGCAGGCCGCGTTCGGTGTCGTCCAGGACGTCGATGCTGCTGACGCCGCGTTCCGTGTCGGCCGTCAAACGGCCCAGGACGCGCACGAAGCGGGCGGCGATGGCCTGGACGGTGTCCTGGTCGAAGAGGTCGGTGGCGTACTCCAGGCGCACCCCGGCGCCGCCCGAGCTGTCCGGGATCATGTTGAAGAACAGGTCGAACTTGGCGGTGCCGGTCTCCAGCGTCTGCGACTGGACGTCCAGGCCGGCGAAGTGCAGGTCGCCCAGCGGCTCCTGCCAGGCGAGCATCACCTGGAAGAAGGGGTGGTAGGCGGTGGAGCGGTCGGGGTTGAGGCGCTCCACGAGCCGCTCGAAGGGCATGTCCTGGTTGTCGTAGGCGGCCAGCGCCCTCTCGCGTACGCGGTGCAGCAGCTGGAGGAAGGTCGGGTTGCCGGAGAGGTCGACGCGCAGGACCCAGGTGTTGACGAAGAAGCCGACGAGGTCGCGCAGGTCCTCGTCGGTGCGGCCGGCGATCGGCGCGCCGAGGGGGATGTCGTCGCCGCAGCCGAGGTGGTGCAGGAGCACGGCGAGCGCCGACTGCATGACCATGGAGACGGTGATGTCCTGCTCGGCGGCGAGTTTCTCCACGGCGCGCAGCAGGCCGGGTTCGACGGGGAACTCGACCAGGTCGCCGCGTGAGCTGACCGCCCGCGGGCGGGGGTGGTCGGTGGGCAGCGCCAGCGGCTGGGCGAGGTCGGCCAGCGCCTCGCGCCAGTAGGCCAGTTGGCGGGCGGCGAGGCTGTCGGGGTCGGACTCCTGGCCCAGCACGTCCTGCTGCCACAGGGTGTAGTCCGCGTACTGCACCGGCAGCGGCTCCCAGCGCGGGGCGCTGTTCTGGCGGCGGGCCGTGTAGGCGGTGGTGAGGTCGCGCAGCAGGGGGCCCAGGGATTCGCCGTCCAGGGCGATGTGGTGGACGACCAGGACCAGGGTGTGGTCGTGGGGTGCGCAGCGCAGCAGGACGGCCCGGATGGGCACGTCGGTGGCCAGGTCGAAGGTCTGCTTGGCCGCCCGGTCGACGGCCGCGTCCCGCGTGCGGGGGGTGACCTCGCTCAGCGGCAGGGTGACCTGCTCGTGTCCCTGGGGCAGGACCTGCTGGTGGGGGACGCCGTCGTCGTCCTCGACGATGACCGTGCGCAGCACCTCGTGCCGGTCGACGACGTCGTGGAGCGCCGCCCGCAGTGCGTCGACGTCCAGCTCGCCGGTCAGCCGCAGGGCGAACGCGCCGTTGTAGGTCGGCGAGGGGCCTTCGAAGCGGTCCACGAACCACAGCCGGCGCTGCGCGAACGACAACGGGATCATCATGTCTCCAAAATCGGCGTTACCAGGGAGCGGGTCGGCAGGTCGTCAGCTCTGGTCGAGCAGGGTCAGCAGTTCGTCGTTGTAGAAGTCGTCGATGGAGCACGCGCCCGACAGCGTGGAGAAGTAGCGGTCGATGTGCTGCTGGTGGCCGACCAGTTTGCGCAGCATGTCGGTGCGGCCCTCGGGCTTGAGTTCGGCGACGTTCAGGGCGCCCTGGTAGTGGTTGAGGGCCTCGTCGCCCAGGCTGTTCTCGTAGCGGCGCAGGGCCGGTTTGAGGGCGGTGTCCTCGTGGAGGTTCTGGCCGATGGCGTCGGTGAGGGTCTGGGCCTGGACGAAGGCTTCGGTGATGCCGCGGGCGGTGATGGAGTCCTTGTGGTTGACGGCGTCGCCGACCAGGACCCAGCCGGGGCCGTAGGCCTTGCGGAAGTAGTTGTCCTGGTGGCCGGTTCCGTAGAGCTGCTCGACGCGCTCGCCGGACTGCATGCGCTCGTACAGTTCGGGGGCGGTGGTGCGGAAGGCGTCGAGGTAGGCGGGTTCCACGGCTTTGCGGACGTGGCCGAAGTCCTCCTGCGGGAAGTACGCCATGAGCAGGGTGAGGTCGTCGTTGGTGGGCAGGACGCCGATCCAGCGGCCGGTGCGCTCGTAGAGCTCGAAGTCGGAGGGGACGCCGGCCCAGTAGCTGTAGTAGGTGCAGGTCATCCTTGGGTGTTCGATGACGTTGGGGGCGCCGGTCTTGCGGGCGACCAGGGAGCGCATGCCGTCCGCGCCGACGACCAGGCGGGCCTGTTCGGTGGTGACGGTGCCGGCGGGCGTGGTGTAGCGCACACCGGTGACGCGGTCGCCGTCGAAGAGGAGGTCGTTGACCGCGCAGCCCTGCTGGAAGTCCACGCCGGCCGCGACCGCGCCGTCGGCGAGGATCGGGTCCAGGACGTAGCGCCGGGGCGCGTAGGTGGTGCGCAGGCCGTCGATGGGCAGGGAGAAGCCCTCGATGCGCACGCCGGGGCCCTCGTAGCGCTGGTGGGTGATCGGCTGGGCGCCCGAGTCGCGGATCTTGTCCAGCAGGCCCCACCGGTTGAGGAGGGCGATGCCCTGCTGGTGGATGTAGTGCGAGGAGAGGGTGTCCTGCGGGAAACACGCTTTCTCCAGGAGCAGGACGCGATATCCCTGCTGTGCGAAAAGCATGGCCGTCGGCGAACCCGCACAACGGGCACCTATGACAATCACGTCGTACATGGCGCCTCTCTTACCGGATGGTTTTTGGCACGGTTCGGCCGCGGCCGGAAATGCCAGGGCGTGATGGGGGTGCACTGTTCGCTGCGGCCCGCCGAATTAGAGAAAAGGGGGCGGTGGCCGTGGACGAATTCGAGGCTATCCGGCCCGGGCGGGCGGGATGAAGAGATGCCGCGGACCGTGAAAGGACGGCCGTGGAAAGGGTGTTGCACTGGGTGCGGGTATGGCGGGGTGTCCCGCCGGCGGGACGGCGCAGCGCCTGCCGGGGCCCGCCGGTGCCGGTGGCGGTGGCGGTGGCGGTGGCGGTGGCGGTTATGGGGCGAGGGCGGCCTGGGAGTCGATGTAGGCGGCGATCGACGTCACGGTCGGGTTGAGGAACATCTGGTCCATGGGGACTTCGGCGCCCAGTTCCTCGATGAAGGCGCCCTGAATCCTGATCATGATCAGGGACTGGCCGCCCAGGGCGAAGAAATCGTCGTCGGGTGTGATGTCGTCCCGCTGGAGTTCCCGGCACCAGATGGCGCGGACGCGGTCGGCGGTCATCGCTTTCCTCTCGGTTGTCGTCACGGCCAAGGGCTCGGTCAGGCCGCGGTGTTGCTGCCGGCGTACTGGGTGCGGCAGATGTCTGCCAGGGCGGCGCGGTCCACTTTTCCGTGCGGGCTCAGCGGAATGCGCAGGATGTTCGTGAACCGGGACGGCACCATGTTCCGCGGCAGGGTCCACAGCAGGCGGGTGCGCAGGTCGTCCTCGGCGAGGTCGCTGCCCGAGGGGACGACGAACGCGTTGAGTTCGGCTTCGCCGGCGTCGTTGTGGGTGACCACCACGGCCGCCTCGCGGACGCCGGCCAGCCGGCCCAGGGCGCGTTCGATGTCGGTGGGGTCGATCCGCATGCCCCGCACCTTGATCTGGGCGTCCATGCGTCCGGCGACGACGAGTTCACCGCTGTCGTCGATCCGGCCGCGGTCCCCCGTGCGGTACAGGCGCAGGGGCGTCCCCTCGACGTCGATGGTCGTGAACTTGGCGTTCTCGGGGCCGCCGGCACCCAGGTAGCCGGCGCCGACGCCGGCCCCGGAGATGCAGATCTCGCCGTCCTGGCCCGCCCGGACCTCGCGCAGGTCGGCGTCCAGGAGGTGGATGGCGGTGTTGTGGGCGGGCCGGCCTACGGGGGCGATGTCGTGCTCGCCGGGCCGGTAATGGGCCAGGTCGAAGGAGGTGGCGACGTCCGTGCACTCGGCGACGCCGTACTGGTGCAGCAGGGTGCAGGTGGTGCCCGGGCGGCGCGCGAAGTGGGTGAGGCGTTCGGTCTTGAGCGGCTCCCCGCCGAACAGCACGTAGTCGAGCCGGGCGAGCGCGTCGCCGCCGCGTGCGTTCTCCCAGTCGACCAGCAGGTACAGGGTGCTGGAGGCGCAGTGCACGATGCGGATGTCGTACTGGCCGAGCATGCGGTAGGCGAGCATGGCGTCGAAGTTGCGGCTGGCCATCAGGTGCTGGGTGGCGCCGCAGAACAGCGGTGTCATCAGGGCGCGTTGGGACAGGTCGAAGCCGAAGGCGGAGACGACCAGGTTGTGGGAGCCGCGGTGCAGGCCGTACTCGAGCTGGAGCCAGTTCATGAGGTTGAACCAGCCCTCGTGGCGGACGGCGGCCAGTTTGGGGGTGCCGGTCGAGCCGGAGGTGAACACCGCGTAGCAGAGGTCGTCGCCGGTGACGTGGACGTCGGGGGCCTTTGCCGGCAGGGTCGCGAGGTGGCCGGCGAGCTGTTCGAGGTCGATGACCTCGGCGCCCGCGGACTCGACCATCGTGGCCGTGGCCGGGGAGGCGACGATCAGGGCGAGGCCGGGTACCTGGCCGAGCAGCAGCTGCAGGCGGGCGGCGGGGTAGGCGGGGTCGAAGGGCACGTAGGCCGCGCCGGCCTTCAGGGTGCCGAGGATGGCGACGATCATGTCGATCGAGTAGTCGAGGCAGACGCCGACCTTCGCGCCGCGGCTGTGGCCGCGTGCGGTGAGGTAGTGCGCGAACCGGTTCGCGCGCGCGTTGAGTTCCGCGTACGTCACCTGCCGGCCGGACCATACGACGGCCACCGCGTCGGGGGTGGCCCTGGCGTGCTCCTCGAACCGCCGGTGGACGACGGGTGAGGGCGGCAGGGCCACCCGCTTTCCCTGAAGGATCATCAACTGACTCCGATGTGTGAGGTGTCCGGTCGGGTGGGCCCGCCGCGGCACCTGGGCAGAGGGTTCGCCCCGGGCACGCCGGGGCGGTGTGCGCTCAGGCGCTCTGGCGTTCGGCGCTCTCCAGGATCCGGGCCACCCACTTGTCGACGGGCAGTCCGTGCGCGGCGGCGGCCTTGGAGCAGTACTCCAGTTGGCCGGCGGACAGCTCGATGGTCAGTGTGGTGACCTTCTTCCCGTCCTGCCCGCCGGCCTGCGGCGTGGTCCCGGTGCCGGCGTCCTGCCCGCCGTCGCCGGCGGTGTCGGTGAGCTCGGCCCGGTCGCTCTGCACGGCCAGGCTGGCGCGTACCGCGCGGCGCAGTTCGTTGCGCGACCACTTCTGCTGTTCCGCCTTGCGCAGCCAGTAGTCCTGTTCCGGCGGGGACAGCCGGGTCACCTCGGCGTGGTGGGCGAAGCTGAGGCTGTCGCGGCGCCGGTCGTGGTCGAAACGGCGGGCCACCCAGGCGTAGTTGCGCAGGGTCTGGTAGTCGAGTCCGGTCCGCTCGACGGCCTCCTTGTAGCGCCGCCACCCATAGGTGGCCTCTCCGTAGATCAGCCAGTCGGCGAGCCACCAGGCGGAGGAGTTCACCAGTTCCCGCAGGTTGGCCCCGATCTGTTCCCAGGACCGCTCGGAGAGGTTCTGGGGGAAGACCATCCCCGACTTCTGCACCGTGGCGTGCGTCCCCACGAAGGACAGGACCACATCGCGCTGGGCCGGCTCCCCCGTGGTGTGCGGCCTCGGCTTGTACCTGTTCGCAGTTCTCACAGCGCCCGTCACAACCTTCATCTCCCAACTCACAGTGTTCGCCCGGTCTTGGACCGCTCCCCCGGCCGTGCCGGGCGGCGGTCGCCGCCGCCGGCCGGGGCCGGCCCGCTCACATCGCTCGCGCGTGCCGGGACGCGGCAGGCGAGCGGGCCGGCGTGCCCGGGGCACCGCGGGGCCCGCTGGCGGACCCCGCGGTCTGACGTTGCGTCAGTCCGGTTCGGTGGGTGTGGTGTTCAGTCCGCGGCCATGGCCTCGCGCAGGCTCCGCGGGCGCAGGTCGGTCCAGTTCGACTCGACGTACTCCAGGCACTCGGCGCGGGCCGCCTCGCCGAAGACCACGCGCCAGCCGGCGGGCACCTCGGCGAACGCCGGCCACAGGGAGTGCTGCTCCTCGTCGTTGACCACAACGTTGAAGCGGCCGTCCTCGTCATCGAAGGGGTTCGTGCTCAACTGGCACCGTCCTTAACCGTCATGGGTGACTCGCGATGGGCTGTCGCCGGGCCGGGTGCGTGAGCGCACCGGGCGGGGTTCGCCGGCCGGCGTTGTCCGGTCGACGGGACACCCGGGCGTCCGGTCGACAGGACACCCGGCGTGGGTGCGACCCCGGCGTTGCCCCGACCGTAAGGAGCGGGCCACCGGCACAACAAGGGGCGCCGTCACGCCGCCCGCCCCGTCGGGGCAAGGGCCCGCACCGGGCGGGGATCCTCTGTACCGGGCCGGGTTCCTGTGCCACGATGCGCGGCCGCCCCGCCCAGGTCTCCGGGCGGGGCGCGGAGCGGCTGGAGGCCCGGTTCAGAGCGGCTCGACGACGGGGTCAACACGGTTCGAGTGACGGGGAGTTCGGCGGAGGCCCGGCCGTGTGTGTCCCCGGGTGTGTGTCCCCTGGTGTGTGTCCCCTGGTGTGTTCGATACCGGGGGGCCGGGTGCTCGTGCGGGTGCCGTCGCGGGCGGGGTGGCGCAGGCCGCAACGGTGCCGCAGCGGCGGGGGCGCTGCCGGGGGTGGGGGCCGGACGAGGTGCCGGGCGCGCGGGGCGCTGCTCGCTCGCGCGAGGACCCGGTCACGGTGCGGGACCGTGGGGGTGTGGGGGCGTGCTTCGGTCCCCGCACCAATTTCGCCTGCTCGGGGCGCGAGGTGACGCCGGCCAAGCCGGGTCGCGTCCGGTGCTGCGAACGGCGCGGGCCGGCGTTCGGGCAGCGCGCGTCCCCCGTGCGCGGGGTGCGCCGGCTCGGGGCGTACGGGGGCTCGGCGGGCCGGAGTTGGCCGCGGCCGGGGGCCGGTCGTGGTCCTGCGCCGGCGGGGTGCCTGCCCGCGCCGACCGGGGTGGCTCTCGCGCCGGGCGAACGGCGTCATCGGCTGCCTGCCCGGGGGCGGGCGGGGTCGCGTGTCGATGGGTCCGGGGCGTTCTCGGTGTCCGCGCCGCGGTGTCACGCCGCGTGGTGCTCCGCGCCGTGCGGGCGGTGTTGGCAGCACAGGCCCCGGCAGCGGGAACGCACGACTCCCGGCCGCGCGTGGGGAGTTGTACACCGCTTCGCGTCCCGGCCCCGCAGACCGTGCATGCGGGGCCGGGACGCGGAGGCCGCGGCTACGGCACTCGGGGGCCGTATGCGTGGCCGAGGACCTCGTGCTCCCGCCGGGAAGGCAGGTACGCGCTGCGGGGAGCCTGGAGGTGGTCAGTCGATGCCGCGCACGATGTGCGGTTCGGCGGAGACCGCCGCCTCGTCGTCCGCTCCGGCGAGCCGCAGCGGCGGGGCGCCGGCCTGTGCCGTGCCGCCGACATAGCTGTGGGTGTGGGCGTGGCGCAGTGGCTGGTCGAGTTCTTGCCAGTCGTCGTTCACCGGTTCGTCCCTTCGCCGGACTTCGCTGTCCTGGGCGCAGATTGGCCGATCGGACACCACGGCGTCGAAGGGCGCTCGCGTTGTCCCGGGAGCGGCCTGGGACCGGGGCGGTGCCGCCGGTCCTGACGTACGGATGCGAGATCGTCTGCCTCGCGATGCTGGAGCTGGGCGGGAGCGTACGGCGGCCAGGCCCGTGGGGCGTGCGCTCCGGTTCGAGCGGCGGTGCGGGCCCCTCGCCTTGTGGGCGGGGCCTCGGTACGGGCCTGGCCGGCCGCGTCGCTGGTGCCAACTCCTTCAATCTAGCGACGGTCGGTGCGGGGCCGGTCGAGTCCTGGTCGAGACCGAGGGGGCGGCTGGTGCCCCGGTCGGTGACGCGGCCGGCGGGCGGGCCCGGCCGCTGGGCGGCGGGGCCGCGCCGCTGTGGGCGCAGGCGGCGGAAAAGGGGCAGGCGTACGGCTCGTGAGGGCGGCGCGGCCGGCGGGGGTGCGGGGCGGCCGGCGGGGGTGCGGGGCGGCCGGTCCGCCGGCCGGCGGGGGGCCCGGTGCACGGTGGAGGCGGGCGGTCCGGGGCGGGTGGTGCCGTACCTCGCCTGAGGGCCGCTCGAAAGCCGCCACAGCCGCGGCACAGGGCGCCCGGTGGCCGGAACATGACGGGCGCGCGCCGTTCTATGGTCCCCGGGACGCGGCCCGATCCGAGGGAGAGCGATGAACAGCACACGACCTGCCCTGCGCCTGTTCGTCCTGCACCATGCGGGCGGCTCGCACCTGCTCTACCGCACCTGGCCGGCCGCTCTGCCCCCGTCGTGGGACGTCCGGCTGCTCGACGCCCCGGGCCACGGGCTGCTCCTCGACAGGGCGCAGATCACCGACGCCGGCCGCCTCGCGGACCATCTGCTGGATGGTATCGAGGCGGAACTGGACTGCCCCTACGCCCTGTTCGGGCACAGCATGGGCGCCCTGCTGACGTACGAGATCACCCGGCGGATCCTCGCGCGGGGCCTGCCGCTGCCGGTGTGGGCGGGGGTCTCGGCGCGGACCGCGCCGCAGCCGGCCGGGCAGGGGACGCGCTACCACCAGCTGCCCGACGCCGAACTGCGGGAGCGTCTGAAGCTGCTCGGCGGCACACCCGTCGACGTCCTGGAGGACCCCGAGCTGTGGGCCCTGTTCGAGCCGGTCATCCGGGCCGACCTGCGTCTGGTGGAGACCTGGCACCTCCCGGCGGACGCCGCCGTACTGCCGGTGGCGCTGTCCGCCTACGCGGGCGGCGCGGACCATTCCGCCCCGCCCGCCTCGATGACCGGCTGGGCCCGGCACTTCGGGCACTTCCTGGGCTTGCGGGTCTTTGACGGCGGTCACTTCTACTTCGCCGACGATCCCTCGCCGCTGCTGCGGCAGATCCAGCGGGACGCGACCGCCGCGCTCGACGCGGCGGCCCCGGCCCGCACCCGCTGAACCCCCGGCCCGGACCCGCCCTGTGCGGGCGGCCCGTCGCGCGGGACGCACCGCCGGACCGGGCGGTGCGTGCACGGCGCAGCCCCGCACTGCGCAGCGACCTCGCAGCCCAGCCACGTATCGACAGACGAACGTCAGGAGCCAGAACATGAGGACAGGCAAGAGATCCCGGGCCGGTGCGGTCGGTGTGGCGGCGCTCGCGCTGACGGCGAGCGCGTTCACCGCTCCCGCCCAGGCGGCGCGGGACACCACCCCTGCGGCGGCCGCCCACCAGGCGACGCAGCGGGCACTCGATGCGGCCGTCGCGGCCGGTGTCCCCGGCGTCAGCGCCCAGGCGCGCGACGCCGACGGGGTGTGGAAGGCGGCGGCGGGCGTCGGCGACCGGACCACGGGTGCGGCGCGCGGCACCGACGACCGGTTCCGCGTCGGGAACATCACCGACACCTTCGTCGCCACGGTGCTGCTCCAGATGGAGGCGGAGAAGAAGCTGAGCCTGGACGACAGCGTGGACCGCTATCTGCCGGGCCTGGTGAGCGGCAACGGCAACGACGGCCGTGCGATCACCGTGCGCCAGCTCCTCAACCACACCAGCGGCCTGTTCGACTACGTCTCGGACCCGGCGTACGGGCAGAGGTATCTGACGGGTGAGGGCTATCTGCGCCACCGCTACGACACGCTGACGCCCCTGACGCGGGTGAAGGTGGCCCTCGCGCACCCGCCGGCGTTCCAGCCCGGCGTGCGGCACTGGTTCTCCAACACCAACGACGTCCTGGCCGCCCTCGTGGTGGAGAAGGCCGGCGGCCGGTCCTACGAGGACGAGGTGCGCCGGCGGATCATCGAGCCGCTCGGGCTCACGGCGACGTCGAATCCCGGCGAGCGCACCGGCCTGCCCCGGCCCAGCAGCCGCGGCTACTCCAGGCTGTTCGCCGCGCAGCCGGAGCGGATCGACGACGTGACCGCGGTGAACGGGTCGCAGAGCTGGGGCAACGGCGACATCATCTCCAGCGCCGGGGACCTGAACCGCTTCTTCGGCGCCCTGCTGCGCGGAAGGCTGCTGCCGGCGCGGCAGTTGAAGGAGCTCGAGCGGACCGTCGAGAACCCCGACTTCCCCGGCTCGTCCTACGGGCTGGGCATCGAGCGGCTCACGCTGGGCTGCGGCATCACCCTCTGGTACCACGACGGCGGCGCGGTGGGCTGGCTGTCGCTGTCCGCCCTGACCGAGGACGGCAGCCACCAGCTGACGTTCAACTACAACAGCAACTGGGGTGCGGAAACGGTCCTGCCCGTCCTGGACGCCGAGTTCTGCCCGGCGCCGTCCGCCGCGCACTGAGGCGGCCCGGCGGCCGTGGTGCTCCGTCCTTTCAGCGGCGCGCGTCGTGCCGGCGGGACGGCCCCCCACCACCCCGCCCGCCTCCTCCCCCGGCGGGCGGGGCCGTGGGGCAGAGGTGTTCGCCGTGCGGCAGTTCGAGTTCGGCTCCGGTTCCTCTCCAGCCCGCGCTGGAAGAGTCTTCGCCGGTCGTGTGCCACACCCCCTTCTTCCACTGGAGGCATGATGGAGCGTCAGGCCGGTCGAACCGCGGGGTCGCACGGCGGCCCGGCCACCGCTCTTGCGCAGGGCGCGCCGCCCCCGTCGCGCGCGGCGGGGGCGCGGGCACGCCGGGGCCAGGTGCTGACGACCCGGGTGGGTCTGCAGATGCCGGAGCTGATGGCGTACGACGAGTGGGAGCGGGCCGGGCGTCAGCTCGCCGATGTCCTCGACTCCTCGTCGTGGTGGCTGGGCGACTGGCTGGTCTACGGCAAGGACCACTACACCGACCGCTACCAGCGCGGGATACGCGCGGTGGGTCTCTCCTACCAGACGCTGCGCAACTACGCGTGGGTGTCGCGGCGTTTTCCTCATCCGCGGCGCCGGGCGGCGCTGAGTTTCCAGCACCACGCCGAGCTGGCGTCGTTGCCGGCCGAGGAGCAGGACCGGTGGCTGGAGCGGGCCGAGCGGCAGCAGTGGACGACCAAGCAGCTGCGCAGTGCGCTGCGCGCCGCGCGCCGCAGTGAGCAGCAGCCGCCGGCCGCCGCGGAGGCCGGTCAGCGTCTGGATCTGCCCGGCAGCCGCCTGCAGTGGTGGCACCGGGCGGCGGAGCAGCTGGGTGTCGACTTCGAGCAGTGGGTGACGGCGACGCTGGACAGTGCGGCCGCCACCGCCCTGAGGGACCCGGACGCGGCCGGGGCGCAGCGGGAGGTATCCGCGCCGCGGGACGCCGGCGCCCTGCCGGCACCGGCCGCCGGCGTCCCCGCCGCGGGAGCGGGCGCCGGGGGTGCGGGCCAGGGCGGCACGGCCGGGGGTGGCCGCAGGGTTGGGGCGGTGGCCGTCAGCGCCTGACCTTTCTGGCGCTGCGGCCCCGCTTCCCTTGCGTTGCTCGGGTTCCGCCGCCGCTCAGGGCAGCCGGCTCATCAGGCCGGCCGTCTCGCGTTTGTAGGTGCAGGCGCTCTGCCCGAACGACTCCCGGACCCGCTCGCGGACCTCGCCGGGCTGTTCCTGGCTGAGCTTGAACATGCCCTCGGCGCCCGTCACGGTGAAGCGGAAGGCTCCCACGGCGGGTGCGATCTTGCGGAAGTAGCCCAGGGAGGCGGTCATGTCCCAGCCGTCGCCGAACCGTCCCTCGAAGGCGCGGACGGTGGACTCCACGACGCCCAGGGTCTCCTGCACCGAGTCGATCCTCTCCACCACGCCCCGTACGTGGACGGCGGTGAAGTTCCAGGTCGGGGCGGCCGGCGTCACCTCGTAGACGGTGGGTGAGACGTAGGAGTGCGGGCCGGTGAAGGTCAGCAGCAGGACGCTGCCCGACTCCAGGGCCGCCCAGTGCGGGTTCGCCCGGTTCATGTGTCCAAGGAGGGTGGCGCCGGGCAGGTCGCCGGTCCACTCCCCCGAGGTGTCGGGGTCGAAGATGACCGGCAGGTGGGTGGCGAACGGGCCGTCCTCGGGGCGGCCGTTGGCGGCCGCGAGGGCCAGTGGATTGGCGCGGATCAGGTCCACCATCCACGAACTGTCCGGTTCGCGGTAGGAGCTGGGCACGAACATGCGGATTCACCCTTTCAAAAGGCGGCTTCGGGCTCGACGGTGGATCGGAGAACAGCTCCGGTTCAGGGCACGGCCGATCCGAATTGCGCGCTGATCGCATTGCTCCGGGCATCTCGCTGTCGGCGGTGCCGCGCGGAGTTCAGAAATTTTGCGCCGACCATATCGTCGTCCCGCCGGCAGGACAACGCTTTCTGGTTGTCGCGCACTTCGAGTATCTCTCGAACGGTCTTCATGCCATCTTCAAGTTGCCTTTGAGAGGCTCTCCACAGCAACACTGCAGAACGGTCTCTCGGGCCACCGGCCGAGTTTTCCAGACGCAAGCGGGAGAGTTTTCTATGGGCATAACGGGCAGGCGCAGCCAGGAGATCTACGACGTGGTCGGTATCGGGTTCGGCCCGTCCAACCTGTCGCTCGCGATCGCCTTGGAGGAACACGGGGCGAGCGCTCCGGAACATCCGGTCACGTCCCATTTCTTCGAGCGGCAGCCTTCGTTCGGCTGGCACCGGAACATGCTGCTGCCGTCGACGACCATGCAGATCTCGTTCCTCAAGGACCTGGCGACCTTCAGGAATCCGATGTCCCGGTTCAGCTTCATCTCGTATCTGCACGCCGCGAACCGGCTGGTGCAGTTCGTCAACAACCAGGACTTCTTCCCGACCCGCCAGGAGTTCCACCAGTACCTGGAGTGGGCGGCGGCGGGTCTGAGCGACCGGGTCACCTACGGCGCGGAGGTCACCGCGATCCGGCCCGGCACCGAGGGCGGGGTGCGCAATCCCGACCTCATCGAGGTCGAGGTCCGGGCGTGCGACGGCACGGTCAGCCGGGTCACCGCCCGCAACGTGGCCATCTCCACGGGCCTGGTGCCGCGGCTGCCGGACGGGGTGAACGCGGATGAACGGGTGTGGCACAGCTCGCAGTTCCTGGGCCGCTTCAACGAACAGGACCCGGCCGGCCTGAAGAGTGTGGCGGTGGTCGGCGCCGGGCAGAGCGCGGCCGAGATCACCCGGTTCCTGCACGACGCGCTGCCAGACGCCCAGGTCTCGGCGGTCATCCCCTCCTACGGCTACTCCGTCGCCGACGACACCCCGTTCGCCAACCAGGTCTTCGACCCCGGCGCGGTCGACGAGTACTACTTCGGCAACGAGCGGGCCCAGGACGCGTTCTGGCGCTACCACCGCAACACCAACTACTCGGTGGTCGACGCGGATGTCATCCAGTCCCTCTACCAGCGGCTGTACGACGAGCAGGTGCGCGGCAGCCGACGCCTGCACTTTCGCAACCTGACCCGGGTCGCGGAGGTCAAACGGGCCGGCAGCGAGACGCGGGTGCTGCTGCGCTCGCTGCTGGACGACTCGACGGAGGAACTGGCCGTCGACGCACTGGTGTTCGCCACCGGCTACGACGGCCTGGACCCGGCCCGCCTGCTCGGCGACTTCGACCGGCACTTCGAGCGGGACGCGGCGGGCCGCCACCGGGTGGAGCGCGACTACCGTCTGGTCCCCGCGTCGGATCTGACCTGCGGCGTCTATCTGCAGGGCGGCACCGAGCACAGTCACGGCCTGTCGTCGGCGCTTTTGTCGAACATCGCCGTGCGCAGCGGTGAGATCGCCGACTCGATCGTGCTGGGGCGCACCGGGCGGGAGTGGGAGCGCGGCTGCCCGGTGCAGGCCCAACCCTCGGCCGTCTGACCGGGCGCCATCCCCGGGCGGGCGACGCCCGGGCCCCCCGGTGCCGTGGCTGCGGCACCGGGGACCACGAGCGGACCGCCGCGGCCCTTCGGGTGCGCCCGTTCACCGTGCACGGCGTCCACCGGCTCGCGGAACACCCGCGCCGCGCACCGTTCCCGAGCGAAATGCGAGCCGAATTCGAGCGGATTGCGAGCGGCCCGCGAGGAGAATTCGAGCGGGATCCGTCCCTCATCCGCCCCTCCGGTTCAACACGTCGAAAAGGGTGGAGCAAATGCCCCTGCGGGGATCGGCGGTACCGGTGGGAGCGGCACAACCGGCCGATCGGGCGGCGCGCCCGGTCGCGGAATCGCCGGGGTCCTTGCCGTCCGTTGCGGATTCTGGGCGGGAATTCTTGCGCCCGGGGTCGCGGCGGGTGCCGGGCGGTTGTCCTGCCGGCAGGACGTGCCGGCCCGCGGCGGCGGTATGCGGAAAGGAGCGAAGAAGCCGCTCGTGTGCGCGTGTTGACGGGAATCGGCTTCCGTCGGCCGGTGTGCGGCGCGATGATGGCGGCGCGTTCGGCGAGCGGGCCGGCAGGTGTTCACCTTCCCAAGAGGGCGCCGTACAGCCAAGTCCTTTCGTGCCGTCTTCAAGCGCATGTCCACCGGTCTGCGGGGTCCTGGTCGAAGCACTGCGATCCGCCTGACGGGGAATCCCGGCCCGCGCCCTGCTCCGCAGGAGTCCGTTTCCTCCCCGTCCTGAAGGACCGGGGTATCCACGGAGGAGTTTTGATGACCGTCAGCACCGTCAGCGTGCATCCCGCCCAGGCGAAGGCCTCGGCGGTCGGGGAGGCCCTGCCGTGGCTGGCCCGCCACCAGGGCCGCACGGTCGTCATCAAACTCGGCGGCCACGCCATGGTCGACGCCGGCCTCACGGCGGCCTTCGCCCGCGATGTCGTCTTCCTGCGCTACGCAGGGCTGCGACCCGTGGTGGTGCACGGCGGAGGCCCCCAGATCGACGCCGAGCTCGCGCGGCGCGGCCTTCAGCGCGAGTTCAGGGCCGGGCTGCGGGTCACCTCGCCGCCCGCGATGGAGGTGGTGCGGATGGTGCTGGCCGGGCAGGTGCAGCGCGAACTGGTCGGTCTGATCAACCGGTTCGGGCCGCTGGCCGTCGGCATGACCGGCGAGGACGGCGACACCCTCACCTCGGTGCGGCACGTGCCGTGGATCGACGGTGAGGCGGTGGACATCGGCCGGGTCGGCGACATCACGGCGGTGAACACCGGTGTCATCGAGGGCCTGCTGGCGGACGGCCGGATCCCGGTCGTCTCACCGCTGGCCCGCAGCGCCGAGGACGGCCTGGTCCACAACGTCAACGCCGACACCGTCGCCGCCGCCCTGGCCGGCGCGCTGAACGCGACGGCGCTCGTCATGCTGACGGACGTCGCGGGCCTGTACGCGGGCTGGCCGCACAGCGACGAGGTCATCGAGCAGCTGACGGCCGGCGAGCTGGAAAAACTCCTGCCCGAACTGAGCGAGGGCATGGTGCCCAAGATGACCGGCTGCCTGCACGCGGTGCGCGGCGGGGTGGGCGCGGCCCGGGTGATCGACGGGCGGGTCCCGCACGCGGTGCTCCTGCAGATGTTCGCCGGCCACCAGGCGGGCACGCTCATCGTGCCGGACCCGGACGAGGCGGAGCCCCGGCCGTGAACCACCGACCACTCCACCAACACCAGCAGCAGCAGCGGTGCGGGCGGGCTGTCCGGGCGAGTGGGCCCGTGGGCAGCGCGGACGACGCCACGCGAGCGAAGGCGAGGGCAGTGCCCGTGACCGACACCCCCTGGGCTCCCGACCCGGCCGGCACTGCCCCGCGCGCCGCGCCCTCCCCCGGGCCCGCACCCGGCCCGGCCGATCTGCCGGGCCAGGGCTATGACGTGGGTCCGGTGGCTGGGGCGGATCTCACGCCGCAGCGGGCCGCCGAACTGGCCGTCGCCGCCGAGAGCGTCGGCGGCCGGGCCCGCGAACTGGCCCGCCGCCTGACCCTCTCCCTGTCCCCCGAGGCCCGCAGGATCCTGCTGAGCGCCCTGACCGAAGCCGACCCCTACGACGTGGACGACGTGTACGACGGGGCCGGGGACGCGTACGACGCCGGGATGTACGAGGACGGCCCTGGCGGCGTGTACGACGACGGTGACACCGACGACGTCGGGGTGTACGCCGGTCGGGGCAGGCCGCTTTCCGGGGTGTCCGGTGCCGCGGCTGCTTCCCGTCCCGCCGGGCTGAGTCTCCTACCGGCACGCCAGGAGCGCGGGCCGGGCCCGGTGGGCGGCCGTGTCGGGTCCGGGGGCGGGGCGCCGGACGGGGTGGTGCGGCTGCGGTTCGCCGACGTGGTGGCGCTGGAGCGCGCGGGGGCCGCCTTCGGCGCGGGGCCGGGCGGGGGTGCGTTCAGCGATCCCGCGACGCTGACCCTGCAGATCCCCGGACAGGCGGGCACCGAGACGCTGCGGGCGGTCCTCGACGTGCTGGACGCGGCGGCGGTCACGGCCGAGTCGCTGACCGTGCACTCGCACGAACTCGCCGACGTGTTCTCCGCGTTGACCGGCCTGTCCTGAAGACTGCGGACGTCACCCCGCCCTGCCCTGCCCCCGGCGGGGACGGTGCGGAGCGGGGTGGCCCCGTGTCGGGTGCGGGGGTCAGGAGAGGTCGAGGGTGCAGCACTTGACGCTGCCGCCGGCCTTGAGGAGCTCGCCCAGGCTGACGCCGATGGGGTTGAAGCCGCGCTCCTTGAGCCGGCCGATGAGGCCGGTGGCCGCCTGGGGCAGCAGGACGTTGAGGCCGTCGCTGAAGGCGTTGAGGCCGAACACGGCGGCGTCCTGGGCGTCGGCGAGGACGGCGTCGGGGAACATTTCCCTGAGCACGGCCTGGCTGCCGGGGCTGAAGGCCGCCGGGTAGTACATGATCTCGTCCGGGGAGAGCACCGCGAGTGCGGTGTCCAGGTGGTAGAAGGCCGGGTCGACCAGGGTCAGGCCCGTCACGGGGAGGCCGAAGAACTCCTGGGCCTCGGCGTGGGAGCGGGCGTCGGTGCGAAAGCCGGTGCCGGCCAGCATCCGGCGTCCCACGCGCAGGTAGTCGCCCTCGCCCTCGTTGATGTGCTCGGGCCACAGCAGTTCGCGGTAGCCGTTGCGGGCGAACCAGTCGAGGTAGGCGGGTCCTTCCGCGGTGCGCTCGCGGTGGCGGAAGCGGGCGCCGAGGACCTTGCCGTCCACCACGGTGGCGCCGTTGGCGGCGAACACCATGTCCGGCAGGCCCTCGACGGGCTCGACGACCTCGACGGTGTGCCCCAAGGACACGTACAGCTCCCGCAGTTGCTCCCACTGGAGCAGGGCGGTCGCGGTGTCGGTCGGCTTGTCGGGGTTCATCCACGGGTTGATGCTGTAGGTGACGTCGAAGTACTGCGGGCGGCACATGAGCAGGCGGTGCGGTGCCGCGGTGCGTGGGGTGCGGGGTGTCTGTTCCTGGACTGCGGTGCCGGTCGACGGCATGGCGGGTCCTCCTGTGCTCTTCGTGGGAGAGGGGTGCGTGCCCGGCGTCGCGGGGTGTGCGGCGCCGGGCCCGGCCGGGCCCGAGGGCGGGCCGTCGTGCGCAACGGGTGCGGGGCCCGGATCCCGGGGTGGCGGGGTGCTCGGGCGGGGGTGGCCGCGCGGCGCAGCGGCGCCTCGGCCATTGGGTTGGAGCCCCGCCGGATACGGTCGACGAACTCCGTCAACTCCCCTGTTTTCAGAGGTGGTTGACGCCTTCCAGGCTAGCGGGGTGCGGCCGGTGGGGCGGGTTGCTCGATCGGTGTTCAAGCGTTCCCCCACGGCGGTTCCCCGGCCTGCGGTGCTGTCCTGTCCTACGATGCCGCCTCGGGCCTGCGGTGCTGCCCTTGCCTAGGGTGCTGCCCCGGGCCGGCGGTGTGCGGGGCGGGGCAGGGCCGGTGGGGCGGGTCGGGGTGTCAGGGCAGGATCGGTGCCGGGTCGGGCAGGGCGATCAGCTGGGGCACGCTGCGGCTCCAGGGGAAGCCGTGGTGGAGCTGGAGCACGGCGGGCGAGCCGGGGTCGACGATCACCGCGACGGCGGCGAGCACGTCGGGGGCCGGCTCGAGTTCCAGAAACCGCCAGCGCGGGGCGCCTTCACTGTCGTCGGCGGGGGGTGTGAAGCCCAGAACGCCGTTGTCCTCGGCCAGTTCGAAGGCGAACGAGTCGAAGGGCAGGCCAAGGCCCAGGCCGCGGGCCTTGGAGTAGGCCTCCTTGAGCGTCCACAGGCGCAGCACGCGGCGGTCCTGCGGGCGGCCGGGGGGTGCCTTGGCCACCCACTGCTGTTCCGTGGGGGCGAAGGTCTCGACGACGGCGTTCAGGCCGCGGTCGCCACGGTCCAGGCGTTCGACGTCCACGCCGATGCGGTGGCGGCGCACCATGCCGAGCAGGTTGTGCCCGTGGGTGTGGGAGAGGTTGAAGTCGAGTTTGCGGCCGCCGCGCAGCAGGCCTTCGGGGGGCTTGCGGAAGAAGGGGCGACCGCGGGGCGAACGCCAGATCACGGCCTCCGACTCCGGCACGCCCGTCTCCAGGGCCAGCACGCGGCGCACCAAGACGTGCGCGATGAGGTACTGGTGACGGTCGCGTTCGAACAGGAAACGTTCGGCGAGTTCGCGTTCGGGTGCGTCCAGCCAGGCGCCGGCCAGGATCTGGGCGAACTCGGCGGCGAGTTCCTCGTTGGTGCAGAACCACAGTTTGACCGGCGGGGCCCGGTCGGGTTCACCGGGTCCGGCCGGGTGGCCGCGGCGCAGGGCGGTGGGCAGCATCAGCTCGGCTCCCTCGCCACGCCGGCCCGGCCGGCCTCGTCCGCCGGGGCGGCGCTGAGGTGGGTGTCCTCCAGCCACAGCGGGCGGCGCAGGAAGGGCGACGGGGGCAGGGGCACCACCATGGCGCCGGCGCCGCTGCGCCTTTCCAGGGCGGCCCAGTCGACGGGCAGACCGGACAGCCACAGCCGCCTCAGCTGCTCCAGACGCCCTGCCTGCCACAGCGCGGCGAGGTAGTCGGCGGTCTCGGGCGCGCCGGCGAGAGCGTAGGGGTCGTGCGGGGCCGAGCGCAGGTCGGCGCTGCAAAACCCCTCGCCCTGCGTGCCGTGCGCGCTGTGCGGATCGGCCGTGAACCGGGTGAGTGCCGCGTGGAGTTGGGGCAGATCGCGAACGGTCAGAGCCAGTCGGCAGGGCAGTGCGGCACGGCCTGTGCGCAGGGTGCGGGCCAGGGCACCGAGCGAGGGCAGCGGACCGGCCGCCGATATCGGGCCGGAGACCGGTGTCGGGCCGGACACCGGTGTCGGGGCAGAGGCGCGTGCGGGGGCGGGTCCCGTGGTGGTGGCGGGGGCGATCCAGTCGGCGAGGCGGGCGGCCAGGGCGGCCAGGTGGGCCGGGGTGGGTGCGGACAGCAGCACCAGGTCCTCCCGTATCGCCGCCGCCTGCTCCCGACCGGCACCCGGCTCCTGCTCCTGCTCCTGCTCCTGTGTCGGTGTCTGCCCCTGCGCCTGCGCCTGTGGCTGTGGCTGTGGCTGTGCCGGTGTCTGTGGCGGCTGGGGGGTGGCGGGGCTGGTCCGCGGGGGCGGGAACTCCTCCAGGAGGGCCGTGACATGGGGTCCGTTGGCCCAGGCGAGCTCGACGAGGGCGGTGCGCGGCAGTTCCTGTCCGTGCGGGCTGCGGGGGCGGGGCCAGGCCTTGGGGGCGGGGCGGCCCGGGGTGGGTGCGAGGGTGGCGGTGCGCAGCTGCAGGACGGCGGAGGTCAGGGCCGCGATCCCGGTGGCCGCGCCGGCGTCGCCGATGCGTTGCACGGTGCTCGCGTGGGTCTCGCGGACGGCGGGGCCGGGCGCGGACGGGCCGGACCGTTGGGCGGGTGTGGGATGTGCGGGGCTGCCGTATGTGGTGCCGCGCAGCACGGCGTGGATGTGGTCGCCGTCGGCGAGGGCCCGGGCGAGGGTTTTGAGGACGAGGGCGCCGACTGCCTCGCCGGCGGTGTCGCGGGCGCGCGAGGGGTGCAGCAGGAGTTCGACGCCGCCGGCGATCGCGGCCGCGCATTCTCCGCGGCGCAGGGCGCCGACGGCGAGGTGCACGGCGACGAGTGCGGAGGTGGCGGCACTGTCGACGGCGTGGGCGGGGCCGCTGAGGCGAAGGCGGGCGGCCAGGTGGGCGGCGAGGTCGCCGTGGCCGCCGGCGGGCATCGGCCGGCCCCGGGTCCAGTCCTGGGCGGCCAGCAGGGCGTAGTCGGCGGAGCTCACGCCGGCGAACACGCCCACGGCGCGGGGGCTGCCGTCGGGTCCGGTCAGGGAGTCCAGGCGGGAGCCGGTGCAGCCGGCGTCCTCCAGTGCCTCCCAGACGATCTCCTGGAACAGGCGTGCCTGGGGGTCCATCAGGGCGGCGTCAGCGGCGTCCAGTTGGAAGAACTCCGCGTCGAACTCGGCGGCCCCGTCCAGGAAGTGGCCGCGCAGGCCGGGTTCGAGGGGGGATCCGCCGGGCCGGTCGAGCGGTCCGGGCGAGGAGGTGTCCCGCCCCTCGCGCAGGTTGTTCCAGTGCAGCTGCAGGTCGGCCGCGCCGGGATAGCGTCCGGCGATCCCCACCACCGCGTAGTGGTCCAGGTCCGCTTCGGGCCCGTCGGCGCCGGCGACGTCTGCTCCCGATACGTCGACGTCGCCTACCGGCCGTGCCACCGGGGCGGAGGTCTCCCGTGCCACCGGGTCGGACGGCGTCGCGGGCGTGGGTGCGGGCGTAGGTGTGGTCCGTGCGGCGGGCGCGGGCACGGCCGGTGTGCCCGGGGCGGCCTTGCTCACCGGGGCAGGCGTCGCCGACCGCGCCTGCCCCGGCGTCACCTCCCCCGCCGGTGCCGCGCCGGGCGCAGGACCGAGCGGAGCGGACTTTGCGGCACCGCTACCGGGTCCGGCGGACCGCCGTGCACCGTAGGCCGGCAACGGCTGTTGTGGGCCGGGGCGTTGAGGGGCGCCGGCGGACAGCAGGGCCGTGAGGATGCGGACGGCCTGTGTCCGTTCCAGACGTCCCGCCTTGAAGCGGGTGAGGACTTCGCGTTCGTTCATGAGATCCGCGGTGACGTCCATGGGTTCGCTTCTTCAGTCCCGGTGCGAGAGCTGGCCCAGCGCGTCGTCGATGGACAGCCATCCGGCGCGCACCGCGTCCAGCAGGGCGCCGACGCCCAGCGGGGCGGCTCCCGGCACCGTCATGCCCAGCATGGCGGGCAGGATCTCGGGGACCTGGTGCGGCGGATCGGCCGCGACGATGTGCACCGCGAGGCTGACGAGGTCGGGGTGGTCGTAGAGGGTGCCGACGGGCTCCTGCAGCCCGTAGATCCGGTTGACGGCGGCCACGAACTCCGAGGCGATGACGGAGTCGACGCCGAGCAGGGTGAAGGGGGCCTCGGTGTGGATGTCCCAGGGGTCGCAGCACAGGATGCGGGCGAGTTCCTCGCGCAGCGTCTCCAGCACCGGACCGACCGCGTCGTCGTGCGCCTCGACCGGCAGCGCGGTGGACACCGGAGGGCGGGCGGGCGCCGGACGTCCGCCCGCGGCGGTGGCGGTGCGCGGGAGTACGGTGCGCGCCAGGTGACGAGCCAGAGCGGCGGGTGTGGGGTGGTCGAGCAGGACGTCGGCCCGCACGTCGGTGCCGTAGTGGCCGTTGAGCGCGGCGACGAACTGGACGGACAGCAGCGAGCCGAGGCCCAGCAGCCGGAAGGTCTCCTCCGGGTCGATCCGCTCCGGCGTGATCCGCAGGACGTCGGCGAGGACCACGACGAGTGAGCCGAGCAGCTGCTCGTGCGCGGCATCGGAAGGCGCCGGGCGGGAGAACTGGCTTTCATCGTGCATGAGTTGACTCCAAGGGTTCCGTCCTGCAGGCCGATGGCGGGAACAGCAGCGGTACGTCCCCTCCGCGGACGCCCGCCCGGCCGAATCCGGCCGGCCACACCGGCTCCGGATGAACTGTGCGAACCGGCAGTTACGGTCGGGCTTCCTCAAGACCAAACCATACCCGCTGTTTTGAAAGACTTCCAGGGGTCGCCTTGAGCCCACCTGGAGAGATTCACCCCCGAGAGTCTGTCTCCAAGTCGCCTTAAACATGCCCTAATTGGGGCAGTCGGCATCCAAAAACCAGCAGACCGTACGTCCTGTTTATGTCTCGCCACGGGTGACCGGTCGGGCCGTAATTCCTCCAGTGCCAGATCGGCCCTTACGGGAGGGCGGGAAACGGGCATGGCGGTCTGTATTGGGGTGCGGGATGTCCGCGAAAGTGGCGCAAGGGTGCACGACGAACGGGGGTTCCTGCCCTCCGGGAATCGACGACGGTGGCCGTCGCCGGGTCAGCCCACTGTTGCCGTGCCGGGACACCCAGGCGGCTCACACCGGCGAACAGGCGCCGCAAGGCCCTTCATGCCTTTCCGGCGCCGGTGCGCGTCGACGGAAACGGTCGCGCGCGTCAATCGGACGTGGGCGCTTCGATACCGAGCTCGACCCTGTTCCCGCCGAAATCCGCGATCAGGCGCAGGTCGGCGTTGACGGCACCGAGGTAGCGCCGAATGGTGGCCAGTTCCAGTTGCTGAACCGGGGTCTGTTCGATCCGGGAGACGTTCGACTGCTGGATCTTCATCAGGTCCGCTACCTGGACCTGAGTCAGGCCCTGGGCCCGGCGCAGTTCAGCGAGCGTCATGGCCGCTCCCGCTGTCGCCGTAGCGGGTGAACCGGCTGGTGCGGAGCCGTAGAGAGGCACGGCACCCGTTCTTGCAGGAGCCGGGCTCCTTGTACGGAAAAGGGCGTTCGCAGCCGGGCTGTCGCGCGGGGTGTCGGGTCAGGCGGCGTTGCCAGGGGTGCGGGTCTCGCGCCGGTGCTGCTGGGCGGAGTAGACGGCGACGAAAGCGGCCAGAGCGCGCAGGTCGCCGTGCGGGCCCAGTGCGGTGAGCGGCACGCCCGGGCCCGGTCCCCGGGTCAGTGTGCGGTGTGCCTGCAGTGCGGCGGCCATCAGTTCGCCGCGAGGGCGGCTGGCGTGGTCGGGGTCCGCGCAGGCAATCGCCAGTGCTTCGGCCCAGGCGTGGGAGGCGATCTCGTCCCTGCGCGTGCGCGCCGGGTGCGGGATCGGGGCCGGGGCCGGGGCGACGGTGGGGGCGGGGTCCGGCATGGCTGCCTCCTCGGCGTCCGGCTGCTCTCGGCTGGGCTTGTGCCCGGTGCCGTGCGGTGTGCGGTGCGCGGCGAAGTGCGGCGGTGCCGTGCGGTGGTGCCGTGCGGTGGTGAAGCGCGCGGTGCGGTGCGGTGCGGCGGTGCTGCGGTGTGCGGTGTGCGGTGTGCGGTGTGCGGTGTGCGGTGTGCGGTGTGCGGTGTGCGGTGTGCGGTGAAGTGTGTTGGTGGGGTGCGGTGTTGCGGTGCGGGCCGGGGTCCGGTGTGGGTGGCAGGTGGGGGGTCAGGGGTGGGGGCGGGCGGCTGCGGCGAGGCGGTGGGCGAGGTCGTCGGGGTCGGCGGCGGTGGTGTCGAGGACGACGGCGCGGGGCTGGTGGCCGTCGGCGGCGGCGAGGCGGGCGAGGGTGCAGGCGGCGACGCCGTCCCCGCTGAAGGCGGCCAGGACCGGACCGCCGGTGCCGGGGCACAGGTGGGGGGCGAGTGCGTCGTAGGCGGCGCGGGCTGCTGTTTCGGCGTGGGCGCCGCCGGCGGGCAGGGGGGTGAGCAGGAGGAGGTTCTCGGGGCCGGGGTAGGCGTGGGCGATCCGGTCGTAGAAGGCCCGGGTGCGGCCGGGTGCCTGGAGCAGGGCGAGGGTGGCGGCGCGGGGGTGGGCGGGCGGGCGCAGCACGGCGGGCAGGGGGGTGCTCTCCTGCTCTGTGGCGGGGATGGGGCCGGGGGCGGGGTCGGTGCCCAGGTGGGTGAGGAGGGCCAGGACGTCGCCGAGGGTGGTGCCTGGGCCGGCGCCGCGGGGCAGTTCGCGCAGCAGCAGGGCGGCGTGGGCGAGGAGTTCGGTGATCTCGCCGAAGCGGGCCTGGTCGTAGGAGGCGGTCAGGACGAGGCATGCGCCGCGGTCGTGGTGGGCGGTCAGGGTGAGCGGGTAGGCGGTGTGGGCGCCGAGGGTCTGGGGCGGCTCCACCTCGATGCCGTGGGCGACGAGTTCGGCGTCCAGTTCGCTCAGGGCGTGCGGCAGGGTCTCGAAGGTGAGCAGGGTGTCGGCGGGCGGGGCGGGGCGGCGGGTCCAGGCGTGGATCTGGCCGGCGGTCACCCATTCGTAGGCGGCCTGGTCCAGGCTGTGGTCGCGCAGGTGGGCCATCAGCTGGGGCACGGTGGCGTCCGGGTCGACGAGGACGGACTGCGGCAGTGGGCCGGCCAGCGCGCCGGGGGTGCGTGCGACTCCCTCGAAGAGGATGCCGCGGCCGGCGGTGGTGGTGGCGAAGCGGACGTGGCAGGGGCCCTGGGCGCGGCCGGCGCGGTAGAGGAGCAGGGACCACACGGCCTGCAGGGCGGTGGACTCGCCGCCGCCCCAGGCGGCGGCCCATTCGGCGAGGCGGGCGGTCTCCTCCTGGGTCAGGCGCAGCCGGGAGCGGCCCTCGGTGCGGTGGGCGCTGTCGGTGAACAGCGGCGGTACGCGGACCGCGTCGGCGTCGTCCGCGCCGGTGCCGGCGGCGGTGTGGGTGAAGAAGTCCTGGGCGGCGGTGGTGTCCTGGGCGGCGAGCCAGGCGCTGTAGTCGCTCATGTCGGGGCGGCGCTGTCCGCCGGGCAGTTCGCCGCCGGCGAGGTAGGCGCGGTAGAACTCGCGGACCAGCAGGCGCACCGACCAGCTGTCGAGCAGGGCTTGGTGGTAGGTGAGCAGGACGCGGGCGGGGCCGGTGCGGGCGGTGTCGGCAAGGTCGGCGCTTTCGCCGCCCAGGAGGGTGACGCGCAGCGGGGCGGGGCGGCGGGGGTCGATGCCGCGGCGCCGGTCGGATGCGACGAGGGTGTGCCATTCGGCGCTGTCGTGCGGCAGGTGGACGACTTGCGGGTCGGGCCGGTCGTGGATGACGAGGCCGGGTTCGCTCTGGTCGTCGAAGGCGGTGCGCAGTACTGATTCGCGGGCGAACACGGAGTGCCAGGCGGTGGTGAAGCGCGGCACGTCGAGGGGGCCGTGCCAGTCGAAGGAGGCCTGTTCGACCTGGCGGCCGGGGCCGGGGTGGGCGTCGGCGGCGGCCAGGAGTTCGCGCTGCAGCAGGGTCGTGTTCTGGTGGCGGGCGGTGAAGGCGCCGCGGCCGGCGCGGGTGAGGAGGTCGGCCAGCGCCCCGAGGGGGAAGTCGGCCGGGTCGGGGCCCTCAGCGGTGGAGAACCGCACCGTGTGCCGGCCGGGTCCGGGCCGGCGCAGGTCGGTCTTCCAGGCGCGGGCGCCGGGGTGGCGGGCGGTGATGCTGTCGAGGGCGGCTTCGATGCGGGTGGTGGGCAGCGGGCCGCACAGTTTGAGGACCGGCGCGGCGCCGGGGCCCAGGTCGACGACGACGGTGATCGGCTCGCGCTGCGGCAGACGTGCGAAACGGTTCGTGGTCATCGGCAGTCCGGAGGCACGCGCGATGAAGCCCCCTCCCCCTCTCCTCACGAGGCGCTGCCCAAGCATGCGGCAGCCCTGCGACAAACCTCTGACACTCCCCTGACATCCCGCTCGACCCGGCCCGCACACCGCCCACCCGGCCGCCGGGGGAAGCGGATCGGGGTGCGGGGAAAGGGGGCGGACGAGTACGGGGCGGAGCGGGGGTGGAGCGGAGCGGGGGTGGAGGGGGCGCCGTCTGCCCTGCCGGGCGGGCCGCAACGCCCGTGCCGGGTGCGGGTGTTGTGGCGCGCGAGCTAGAGCGTGTCTCCTTGATGGGTTGGGCGGTTGGACTCCACCGTCTGCCGGGCTCACCACCATTGGCCGGAGCCAGAGAAAAGGGGGCACCGGGCCGGCCGGAGCCCGAGGATCACGCGCTCGGACGCTCCCGCGGCGGACTGAGTACGAAGGTCCGCTTGGCCGGCGACACCCAAGCTCGTCCTCTGGGCATCCACGTCACCGCGGGTCAGGCCGGTGACGCTCCGGCTTTCGAGGCGGTCATGGCCAGGATCCGGATCCCACGCAGCAGGCCCGGGAGGCCAAGAACCCGCCCAGTGGCAGTCCTGGCGGATCGCGCCTACTCATCACGCGCGATCCGTGCGCACCTTCGGCGTCGGGGTATCCGGGCTGTCATCCCGCAGGCCGCCAACCAGATCGGTCACCGTCTGCGGCGAGGCCGCGCTGGACGTCGCCCACCCGGCTCTGACGCCGGAAAATACAAGGAGCGCAATGCCGTCCAGCGGTGCATCGCCCGACTCAAGCAGTGGCGCGGCCCGGCCCTACGGACGGACAAACTTGCCATCGCCTACCAGGCCGCGCTCCACGTCGCGTCCATCCTGATCTGGGTACGGTGCTGAGCAGGTCGCCGGCCTGTGGCCTTCGGATCCTCAGTTGGTGAGTGCCAGCCTGATACCGAAGACGCCGATGACCGTGCCGGTGATCCGGTCGAGCAGGCGGCGGGCCTGGGGTTTGCGGAGCCAGCCGTGCAGGGCGCGAGCGAAGCCGATCAGGACGGCAGACCAGAGCAGACCGATGAGAATGTGCACCGTGGTGAGCAGGAGGCCCATGGTGAAGTGGTCAGTGCCTGGGGGGATGAATTGGGGCAGGACGGCGACGTAGAAGGCGCCCATCTTCGGGTTCAGGAGATTGGTGAGCGTCCCCTGCCGCCAGCCGCCGCTGACCGAGTCCGCGCCGGCGGCCAGGACGTCATCGTCCATGTCTGCCGTAGGCAGTCCCCGGAAGGTGTCCCGGAGCATGCGCGCAGCCATCCATAGCAGGTAAGCGGCGCCGATCCAGCGCAACGCGATGTAGGCGAGGTGGGAGGCCGTGAGAAGCGCGGTCACTCCGAGGGAGGTAAACGCCCCCCACACCAGGGTGCCGGTCTGGATTCCGAGGACGACGCCCCAGGCTCTCCTGCGCCGGCCAAGGGCCGACGTGCGCAAGATCAGCGCGGTATCGAGGCCGGGAGTCAGAGTGAGAAGCCCTACAACCAGGGCGAAGGACCACAGGGCGGAACTTATTGCCATGGAATGCCAGCCTACCCCGCCAGATCGCCTGCCTTGCTGGCAGGTCCGGCGGATCACAAGCTGGGTGGGTTCTACTCCCAAGAGACAGGTCCTAGGCGTGGGGCGTGGAGGGTGGGGCGCATGGGGTGGGGTCCGCCGCGGTGCCGGCCGGGGTCTTCGTGCTGCCCGTAGGACCGTGTGCGAGGCCGGGTGCGAAGTGGCGGTGACTGTCGTGCCGGCCGGGGCGAGGCCGGGGACGACGTGCTGCCCGTAGGACCGCGTGCGGGGCCACGCCAGGCGCAGGTCCGGGGTGGGGTGCGGGGCCGGGCTGGTTGGTGGCCGGCGGGGGTGGGGTCAGGTGAGGTCGTCGCGGGTGATGCGGCGGTGGGCGGTGCGCCAGGTGCCGTGGGCGCGGACCAGGACGTCTTCCATGACGCACACGTACAGGACCTTGGAGGTCGCGCCGGGGGGTGTGGCGTGGGCGAGGGCGGAGCAGCGGGTGTGCAGGGTGCCGTC
This sequence comes from Streptomyces sp. NPDC102279, assembly GCF_044766365.1. Taxonomy (NCBI): domain Bacteria; kingdom Bacillati; phylum Actinomycetota; class Actinomycetes; order Kitasatosporales; family Streptomycetaceae; genus Streptomyces; species Streptomyces sp. NPDC102279. The sequence continues at coordinate 83,840 of NZ_JBIWLU010000022.1, forward strand.
GGGCTGGGGCCGCACGTCGAGCATGCCGACCCAGTGGTGGAGGCGGCTGCCGGCCCGCTGCCGGCGTGCCGCGGTGGCGCGGGCGTAGTGGGTGAGTCCGGCGCGGGCCCGTAACGGGGCGGGCAGCGGGGGCAGTTCGACGACGGCGTCCTCGGTGAAGGTGGCCGCCCACTGCTCGCCGCCGTCGATGTCCAGGATCTGCATCTGGTGCGCGTAGAACTGTTGCGCCTGTGCGTACAGGGCGGCGAACTCCCCTGGGTGCGGGGCGTGTTCGGCGCTCGCCATCAGTTCGGCGGTCATGGTCCTCGGCCTCCTTCTGTCCGGGTCCTGGACAGTCTTTGAGGCGCGGCTCGAGCATCCTTCGAATACTCCTCGAGTGAGGGCGCCGACGGTGGAGTGCACAGGGGGTGGTGGCGAGCGCTCCCTGTTCCTGGGTGTGCGGAGCGGGAAATGACGGTGGAGGTGTCTTTGATGTCTGGTGAGCGTGTGCGGCGCCTCGTGCATTCGGCGGAGGTGGCCGCGCCGGCCGAGGCGGTCTACGCGCTGCTCGCGAACGCCGTGCGCGGGCCGCTGTACAGCCCCGGTGTCCTGCATGTGGAGCGTATGGACGCCGACGGGGACCGGGAGCGGCTGCGGGTGTGGGAGCACTCGGGCGGCCGTGTGCGCTGCTCGCTGTGGGCGCGGGTGGCCCACCCGGGCGAACGGCGCATCGAGTTCTGGCAGTTGCGCGGCGAGGCGCCGATCACGTCGATGGCCGGGCAGTGGACCATTGAGGAGGCGGCGGGCGGGCGCAGTGTGGTGAGCGTCCTGCACGAGTTCACCGTCGCCGGTGACCCTCTCGGCGCGGAGGCGGCCCGGGCCGCTCTCGCCGTCAAGGACAACGCCCGAAGCACGCTGCGGAGCGTGCGCCGGATCGCGCGGAGCACCGGCGGCTGGCGGCAGCGGGTGCTGACGTTCCAGGAGTCGCTGCGGGTCCAGGGGCCGGGAGAGGTCGTCTACGACTTCCTCTACCGGGCCACCGACTGGGCCGGCCGCATACCGCAGGTCCGGCACGCCGATGTGAGCGAGGTGTCCCCCGGGATCCAGGCCGTCAACTACCGTCTGCGGCTGCCGGACCGGACGGAACGCGCCACGAGTTCGCTGCGGCTGTGCTTCCCCCATGCCGGGCGCATCGTCTACAAACAGACCACACCCTGGGCGCCGGTCGCCGCCCACACCGGGGAGTGGTCGGTCCTGCCCGACGAACACGGCGTCCGCGTGATCGCCGAACACACGGTGCTCCTCGACGAACACGCCCTGCCGGGCCGCGAATCCGCCATGCCGGGCCGCGAGTGCACGCAATCGTCCGGCGCGGACACGGAACTGTCCGAGGCGAGCACGAGGCCCTTGGAGGAGAGCGCGGCCCGCGTGCCGGCCGGAGCAGGAAAGTTGCGTGAGCGTCAGAGGCCGGAGCCGGCGCCGCTCCCGCAGGCCGGCTGGGGACAGGAGCGGCCCGCGCGGCGGCCAGCGGGGCAGGGGCCGGTACCGGAGGGCGGCGGAGTGCGCGAGCTGGTGCGGGATGCCATCGGGCAGGCGTCTCGCACGATCCTCGAACAGGCCGGACGGCACGCCGAATCGGCGGTGCAGGCACTGCCGCGACGCTAGCGGGCAGGCCTGTTGAGGCCCGGGGCTCTCTTGCGGCTGGTGCGTGGCCGTCCCGGATGGCCGGTGCGTGACCCGTGACCCCTGACGGGTGACCCGTGACGGGTGATGGGTGTCCCGTGACGGGTGACGGGTGACGGGTGTCCCGTGACGGTGGCGGGGACGGGTCAGGTGCCGGTGAGCTCTTCGAGCACGGGGGCGAAGGTGTCCATGGCGTTGTCGAGGACCACCATGTAGGACAGGCCGAAGCGTTCGCGTTGTTCGCGTAGTTGCTCGGCGATCTGTTTGACGGTGCCGAAGAGCATCACCGGCAGGGTCAGGCGGTCTTCCTGCGACAGCTCGGGGTGGATCTTGGGGAGCCGGTCCGCGGCCGCCCGCCGGTCGTCGGTGATCTCGACGTGGTGGACCAGCAGGTTCCGTTCGGCGGGAGCGGTGCGATGGGCGGCGAAGCGCTCGTAGGCGGCGACGCGTTCGTCGAGCTGGGCGGGGGTCAGGGCGTTGAGGATGCCCTTCTCGTAGCCGGCGGTCGCGGTGAACGCGGCGATGTCGGCGTGCTCGGCCATCAGGCGCAGCAGCCGGTCGCCGTTGCCGCCGATGAGCAGCGGGGGCCGGGGGCGCTGGACGGCGGGCGGTGTGTGTGCGGGATCGCTCAGCAGCCGGTCGAGTTCGCCGACGGTGTGCCGCAGGGCGTCGATGCGGCCACCGGGCGGGAGGAACTCGATGCGGGCGCGCTCGTGTTCGGCCTGCGCGTAGCCGGCGCCGAGGCCGATCTCCAGGCGTCCGCCGGTCAGGGCGTCGGTGGTGGCCACGTCCCGGGCCAGCAGCGCGGGGTTCCAGAAGCCGGCGTTCAGGACGAAGGTGCCGATCCGGGGGCGTTCGGTGGCGTCCGCCGCGGCCGTCATGGCCGGGAACGGGGAGACCATGCCCAGATGGTCGGGGACCAGGATGACGTCGTAGCCGAGCAGTTCGGCGCGCCGGCATCGCTCCCGCCACTGCGCGCCCGCTGCCGGCTTCAACATGTTCACGCCGAAACGAAACGGCCTGGTCATGCCCCGCCCCCCAAAGTTGTTCTGCCTGCCCGCCCGCCGCGTGCCTGCCCGCACGTGCTGTCTGGTGCTCGCCTGCCCGTCGCCTTGCCTGACGGCGGCCGGCCTGCGCTGTGCCGGCTGTGCCGCCGCGGTGACCCTACCCCAGCGCCCGTCTCGTCAACGGGCCTTCCTGGAGGCTGCTCTGGCCTGTTCGGAGCGCTCCCGGAGGTGAGTCCGGCGCCGGCGGGAGTGCTGGTGCCGGGTCAGGCGGCGTAGAGGTCGAAGGTGGAGGTGCGGCGGTCGCCGGCGGTCACGTCCAGGGCGGGGTCGACGGTGAGCATCATCTGGTGCAGGCGCTGCAGTTGCGGTGAGGGCTCCACGCCGAGTTCGTCTATGAGCTGTTTGCGCAGTCTGCGGTACACGTCCAGGGCGGTGGCCTGCCGTCCGGAGCGGTAGAGGGCGACCATCGCCTGGGAGTGCAGGCCCTCGTGCTGGGGGTGACGGGCGATCAGGTCGGTGAGTTCGGCGATGAGTTCGCCGTGCCGGCCCAGGCGCAGGTCGGCGTCGATGCGCCGCTCGACGGTGACCAGGCGGGATTCCTTGAGCCGCATGATCTCGATGGAGAGGATGGCTCCGGCGCGTACGTCGACCAGGGCGGGTCCGTCCCACATGTCCAGGGCGCTGCGCAGCAGGGTGGCGGCCTGGCCGTCCTCGCCCTGTTCGAAGGCGCGCTGTCCGCCGGCGACGAACTGCTCGTAGCGGTGCAGGTCGACGGCGTCGGCGGGGATCTGCAGGACGTATCCGCCGTGCCGGGTGGCCAGGACCTCCTTGGCGTTGCCGGGGGCGTCGGGTCCCATGGCGGTGCCCAGGTGGCGGCGCAGCTGCAGGACGTAGGTCTGCAGGGTGGTCATGGCGCTCTGCGGCATCTCGGTGCCCCACAGCTCTTCCATGAGGGTGGCCACCGGCACGATCCGGCCGGGATAGAACGCGAACAGGGCAAGGAGCTGACGCGGCTTGCTCGCGGTGGGCACGATCGAGACACCGTTGACGGTGGCGCTCAAGGGCCCCAGAACCTGTATCTCCACGGTTTCCTCCCCGTACTCCATCGAGTGGCGGCCGTGCCGGTGCCCCGTCAGGGGGCGGCCTTGGCCTTCGGCACGCTAGACCCGTTTTCGGCCGCCGCCCGGATTGCTGGACCCGCCCTCAAGCAGCCCTCTACACACCCCCCGCAACCCGCCGCCACACACACGGGCCCCACACGGAACGCGGACGGATCGGAAGCGGGGCCACGGGCGGAAGGCGGACGGGCCACGGGCGGATGGCGGGTGGGTCAGGGGCGGGCCGCGGACGGGGGTAGGGGACTTGAGAAGGCGTGCAGGCCGGTTCGAAAGCCGCTGGTGGTGGCGCCCGTTGGGGGCGGGGTGCGGCTATCGTCCGCATTCCCCGGCCCGCCGCACACAGGGCACGGCCGCCGGGCGCCGGTGTGCGGCCCCGGCCATCGGGGCCGGGGCCGCTTCGAGTGACTCGTCGATGGAGTGGCCATGCACAGGACGCAGGAGCCGCAGCTACGGCTGTTCGTGTTCCATCACGCCGGTGGCTCGCATCTGGCCTACCGCCACTGGCCGTCGTGTTTCCCGGCCGGCTGGCAGGTCCACCTCCCCGACGCGCCGGGCCGCGGCCCGCGGGACGAACGCCCCCCGCTGCACGATGCAGACGCCCTCGTCGACCACTACCTGCACGCACTGGGCGACACGATGAGCGGGCGTTTCGCGTTCTTCGGACACAGCCTGGGCGCCATGGTCGCCTACGAACTCACCCGCCGCCTGATCGACGAGGGCCGCACCCCGCCCTTGTGGCTCGGCATCTCCGCCCGCGACCCCTTCCCCGCCATCCCCCACCCCCACGGCACGGCCGACACGCCGAACACCACGGGCACGACGCCCGCCACGGGCACGGCGTCCGCAACGTACGCGGCAGGCACGACATCTACGGCGGGCCCCCAGGTGACGCGCGAGAGGCGGGGCGTGGACGGAACGCGGATCGCGGGCAGCACGCAAGACACCGGGCGCACCAAGGCCCGGCGGGACGGCTGGAACATGGAGGCCGGGCGGGAGGCCGGGAGCGCGGAGGCCGGGCGGGACGGCGGGAGCATGGAGGCCGAGGGCGGGGAGGCCGGGCAAGCCGGTGGGGGGAGGCGGAGCGGTGAGGGCGCGCCGGACACCGTGAGCCCTGTGGGGGGTGGGGGGCGGCATCTGCTGTCGGATGCGGAACTGCGGCGCCAGTTGGCGGCGATGGGCGGCACGCCTCCGGCGGTACTGGCCCACCCGCAGTTGTGGGAGCTGTTCGCGCCGGTCATCCGCGCGGATCTGCGGATCAACGAGACCTGGCGCCCCCGGCCGCCCGCCGCCCCGCTGCCGGTTGCGCTGTCGGTGTTCGGCGGCCACCGCGACCCGGTGGCTCCCCCCCACCTGCTCGGCGGCTGGGCCCAGACCTGCGAACCCTTCCTGGGGCTACGCCTGTTCGACGGCGGACACTTCTACTTCTCTGACCGCCTGCCCGAGGTCGCCCGGCACATCCAGGACGACGTGCACCGCGCCCTGCTGCACTCCCGCGCCCCCTCCGCGGTGACCTCATGAACACCTCGGCCGGACACGGCGCGACCATGAACACCCCGGCCGCACCCGGTGATCCGAGGTGCCCCTCGGTCGCGCACGGCGGCCCGACGGGCACCCATCCAGGACATGACGGCCCCCCGGGCACCCCGGCCGATCCCGGGCACGGCCACGGGCACGGCGGCCTGGTCGACGGCCTGGCCGGTCACGGTGGCACGGCAGGTGTCCAGGCCGGGGACGGTGACACGACGGGCGCCCCGGCCGGTGGCGGGCACGGCGGTCCGGCGGGCGTCCAGACCGGTCGCGGCGGTCCGGTGGGCGGCCCGGCCGGGGACGACGGTCCGGCCGGGGACGACGGTCCGGTGGGGCAGGGCGGAGCGGTGGGGCAGGGCGGGGCGGTGGGTGTCCGGGCCGGGCAGGGGCGCGGGCGTGGCGGCCCGGTGGGCGGGTCGGCCGGCCGGCGCGTAGGGGGTGCGGTGCGGGGGACGGTGAGCGAGTTCCGGCTGCTGGGCCCGGTCACCGTGTGCGACACGGCGGGCGGGATCATCGCGCCCAGCGGTCCCAAACAGCGGGCGCTGCTCGCCACTTTGGTCCTGCACGCGGGTCAACTGCTGTCCGTGGACCGCCTGGTGGAAGAGTTGTGGGGCAGCACCCCGCCCGCGAACGCGCCCAACGCCCTGCAGGCCCACGTCGCCCGGCTGCGCCGCCTGCTGCCCGCACCGGGTCATGAGTGGATCAGTACCCTGCCCACCGGCTACCTGCTGGCCCCCGGCGACGCCTCGACCGACGTGGCCCGCTTCACCCGCCTGTCCGGCCAGGGCCGCGCCGCGCTGCCCCACGATCCCGGCCAGGCGGCGCAACTCCTGCAGCGGGCCCTGTCACTGTGGCGGGGCCCGGCCCTGCAGGACAGCCGCCACGGCCCGCTGTGCACAGCGGAGGCCGACCGTCTCGAGGAGCAGCGCCTGACCGCTCTGGAAGCCCTCTACGAGGCGAGCCTGCAGTGCGGCCGCTCCACCGAGATCACCGCCGGCCTGGAACGCCTGAGCGCCGACCACCCGTTGCGTGAACGGTTCTACGACCTGCTCATGCTCGCCCTGTACCGGGGCGGCCGGCAGGCCGAGGCCCTCGGCGTCTACGAACGCGCCCGCCGCCACCTGGTCACCACCCTGGGCATCGAACCCGGCCCGGCCCTGCGCGCCCGCCTGGAAGCAATCCTCAACCACTCCCCCACCCTGACCCCGCACCCCACAAGTCCCCCCGGCGTTACGGGGTTTACGGGTCGGACGGGTGCTCCCGCTGCCCCGCGCCGTGCGGGCAATGCGGGGCGGGCGTGCCCGGCAGACCCGCCGCCTGCGGGGAGTTGTTCAGGACCGGCGGGTTCCGCGGACCCGGCCGGCCTGGACGGGTTGGCCGACCTGGACGGGTTGGCCGAGCTGGACGCCTGGAGTGGCCCGGCGGGTTCTGCCGCTCTGGCCGGGGAGTTGGCGCAGCTGCGGGCCCGGATCGAGGAACTGGCGCGTGAGCAGCAGGACTTGCTCAGGCGGGTCCAGCGGGAGCAGGCCGCGGCGCGCTAGCGGCTCGCCTCGGATCCCTGGCGGGGAGCCCGCTGATGTCGGTGGGGGGTGGGATCGTTCCTGCATGACTCATACGGCTGAGGACGGTGGCGGTGGCGGTGCGGAGGGAAACGTCGAGCACGCGGTGATCGCGCGGTATCGACTGACGGGCGACGGGTTCGGCGAGCCGGGCGAACGCGCGGCTGTCCGCGCGGCCCAGAGCCTCATGAGCGAGGCGATCGAAGGAGCCGGTGTCGGCGAGTTCGACGGCAACGAGTTCGGGGGCGGCGAGGTGGCACTCTTCGCCTACGGCCCTGATGCCGATGCGCTTTTCGCCGTCATGGAACCTGTTTTGCGTGACCTGCCGTTGCGTCCGGCGCACGTGGTGCTGCGGTACGGATCCGCGTCGGAGCCCTCCGCTGGCGAACGGCTCGTTGAGCTTTGACATCCTCCCCGGCCTACAGTCCGGGGATTCCCGTCTGCGCCCGGCCGGTCGGCTGGCTGTCTCGGGTGGGTTCCTGTTTCTTGCGCACCGGGGTGCGGGTTGCACGCGGTGCCGGTACGAGTACCGGTCTTACCTGCGCTCCACGAGCGTTTTGGGTCTCCGCCTGCCCGGCGGCGACCTTGGTTCCTTCGATGCGGATGTTGCGGGCCGCGTTGACGTCCCGGTCGTGGACGGTGTTGCAGGTTTGGCACGTCCACGTGCGGACGTTGAGGGGCTTGGGTCCGTCCTTGACGCCGCAGGCGGAGCAGAGCTGCGAGGAGGGGAAGAACCTGTCCACGCGGGCGAAGGTCCGTCCGTATCGGGCAGCCTTGTACTCCAGCATCGTCACGAACGTCGACCAGCCGGCGTCGTGGACGGACTTGGCCAGTCGTGTGCGGACGAGGCCTTTCACCGCGAGGTCCTCGACATAAACCGCTTGGTTCTCGCGGATCAATGTCGTGGACAGCTTGTGGTGGAAGTCCCGGCGGGCGTCGGCTGTGCGGGCATGGGCCCGTGCGACCTGCACGACGGCCTTTTTGCGGTTGTTCGATCCCTTGGTCTTGCGGGCCAGGTTCTGCTGGGCCTTGCGGAGCTTGCGCTCGGCCCGGCGGAAGAACCGCGCCGAGGCGATCTTGCGGCCATCGGACAGGACCGCGAAGTGGGTGAGGCCCAGATCGACACCCACCTCGCCCGTCGCCTCGGGCAGCACCTCGCCCGGGTCGCTCTCCACCACGAAGGAGGCGAAGTACCGGTCGGACGCGTCCTTGACCACGGTCACCGAGGACGGCGTGGAGGGCAGGGGGCGAGACCAACGAACAGTGATGTCGCCGATCTTCGGCAGGCACAGTTTCCGGCCGGATGTGAGCGACCAGCGGGCGTTCGCGGTGAAGCGGACGGCTTGCCGGTTGTCCCGCTTCGACTTGAAGCGAGGCGCGCCCATGCGCGGGCGCTTGCCCGTCAGGCCGTCGAAGAAGTTCCGGTAGGCGGCATCCAGGTCACGCAGGGACTGCTGCAGCACCACGGCGGACACCTCGCCCAGCCACGCCCGCTCGGGCCTGTGTTTGGCGTCGGTGATGAGCAGCTTCGACAGGTCGCCGATCTTCGGGAACGGCAGGCCATCCGCACGGGCGGTCTCGCGGGCCTTCAACGCGTCGTTGTAGACCACCCGCGCGCAGCCGAACGCCCTTGCCAGCGCGATGCGCTGACCGGGACCCGGCTCGAGACGGAAGGTGTACCGAAGCTGCACAGCCCGGACCATACCCTGATGGCCGACGGCCGACATGCAAGACGTTTGCCTGGGCGGGCACCGCGGCTTCCCGCTCCTGCCGCACTTGGTTTTCGTGACGAAGTACTGGCACGAGGTGTTCACCGGCCGGCACCTGACACGTCTCGGAGACGTCATGCGCACGGTGTGCGAGGACCTTGGGGGTCGAACTGGCCGAGTTCAACGGCGAGAACATCCACGTCCGCCTCCTGATGAACTTTCCGCCGAAGGCCGCACTGTCGAGGCTCCTCAACAGCTGCAAGGGCGTCAGCTTCCGCAGACTGCGCCAGTCGTTCCCCGGCCTCGTCCGGCACTGCTGCCGGGCCAACAAGCTGTGGTCCGGCTCCTACCTCGCCGACTCCGCCGGCGGGGCACCGCTGTCGATCGTCCGCCGGTACATCGAGCAGCGAAACCCTCCACTCCAGCCACCAGGCCAGAATACTTCCCAGAATCGCTTCACCCCCGGCAGGAAGGCCGGAGCACTGCGATGTATCCCGGTAGCGTGGGACGGCCAGGGCCAAGTCCGCGGTCCGGCTGCGGGATCGCAGAGTCCGGGGGCGCTGTTCGGCTTCGGCTCCGCAGGGCTGTCCCCGGCGGCGTGTGCAGGGGCTGATCGCGGCATCCCGCTCGGCGTGGCTGCGGTGGCCGGTGTCCGTTGCGGGTGAATGGGCGCAGGGCTGCGGAGTCCGGCTCGGTCCGGTTCAGCCATGATCCGCAGGCCGGCAGGAAGGCCGGCTCGACCTGGCTGTCCACGCCGCGGGGCCGGGCGTTGGGATGCCGGTGCGGGAGAGGTTGCCCGGCACGGCGTCGAGTCTGCCCCCTGGCCGGCGGCCTGTGGGGCCTTTGGCGGGGCCGGGAACGCGGGCCGGCGTGTGCGAGGGCGGTGTTGCGGGCCGTGGACAGCGCCATGCCCCGGCCGGCTCCGGGGCCGGTGGGCGGCCTGCCGGATACGGGCGGGGCGAAGGCGTTCGCTGCAGACGAGCAGCCGAGCGGGCGAGCGGGCGAGTGGGTGCGGGGAGGGGTGGGGAGGGGTGGGGAGGGTCAGTCGACGCGGACCAGGCGGTCGCGTGAGGCGGCGGTGAGGGCTTCGGGCCGCAGGACGTGGACGGCGGGGGCGGGCGCCTCGGAGGTCTCCAGGATGGCCCGCTGCAGCCGGCGCAGTCCTCCGGAGGGCTCCAGGCCCAGATCGCGGACCAGGGCCTGACGCAGCCGCTGATACACGCTCAATGCCTCGCCCCGGCGCCCCGAGCGGTGCAGGGCCAGCATGAACTGGCCGTGCAGGTTCTCATGCGTGCGATAGCGGCTGACCAGCACCGTCAGCTCGCCCAGCAGTTCACGGTGCCGGCCCAGCCGCAGGTCCGCCTCGATGCGCTGGTAGAGGGCGCACAGCCGGGTCTCCTCCAGACGGCGGACCTCCATCTCCAGCTGCGCGCCGGTCTGCACGTCCGCGAGCGCCGATCCGCTCCACAGGGCCAGCGCCTCACGCAGCAGCCGGGCCGCGCCCGCGAAGTCCTCCGCGTCCATGGCCCGGTAGCCCATCCCCGCGAGCCGCTCGAACTTCTGGACGTCGCTCGTACCGCCGCCGCCACGCAGCAGATAGCCGCCCGGCGCCGTCACCAGCACATCCTTCGCCGACACCGGCACACCGTCCTGCGCGGCGGGTTGAAGGGCCGCTCCGATCAGCTCCCGCAACTGCAGGATGTAGGTCTGCAGCGTGGTGCGCGCCGAACGCGGCGGCCGCTGCCCCCACAACTCCTCGATCAGCAGGCCGACCGGCAGCACCCGGTCCACATGCAACGCCAGCAACGCGAGCACCTTGCGCGGCTTGGGCGCCGTCGGCATCACCGCGACCCCGTTCACCCGCACACCCAACGGACCTAGAACATCGATTTCCACGCCGTATCCCCCTGCTCGTGTGTGGCCTGCATCTCCAGGCAACCCCAGTAAAAAACCAGCACTCCGGTTTGTCAATACCAGACCGGCTGTGCTGTTTCTTTACGCTCCCATCCGTTCCTCGAGCACCCCTAAAGCCGCGAGGGATCGACCCCCAAGCGCCACAAACCCCCTCACCATCAGCACGATCACGGACAAACGACGCGAACACCCCGCCGTCGTCCGGCAGTTCTCGAGGGAGGCAGGAACTCCGCAAGCCCCGGTAAACAGCCAATACGGTCTGTTAGGGAACCGGGCTCGACACCACCCCCCACACCCCGCCACACCGGCCCCCGCCGACCGGAACACGCCAATCCGCCCCCACCACCCGGCAATCCACCCTCCCCGCGCCCCGACCCCACCCACGCCAGCGACACCCGCCACCCGGCCGCGACGCCGCCGGCGCACCCCGACACCCCTGCGATCCACCACACACCACCCCGACCGACCGACTGCACACCCGACCGACCGCCCAGCCGCCTGGCCGCCCGCCTGTCCGCCTGGAGCGCCGGGTCTCCTCCTCCAGCACCGGGCCGCCGGACGGGAATCATCTCGAGCGGCGAGACAGGACACAGGTATCCCCTACGCATCGCGTTCGCGTCTCGCGCCCGAACACCCCTTGTCCCGGAGCCAGACCTGCCCGGCGACGGCCCCGGGCAGGAAGCAAGCCCACCCGCTTTCCCTGACCGTCACTCGCCCTGTCGGCGTACGCCCGAACGTACCCAGGTAGGTACAGACGAACGTCCCAGCCTCTCGGCAGTCGGGGCCGCGGCCGTGCCATCCTTTGCGGAGCTTTGCACGCGGTGGCGGACCACCAGACCCCTGACGCGGACCCCCTCGCGTTGGAGCGGTGCTGGATCGTGGCCTCATGGGCGCCGGCCCGAGGACGGCGAGACCTGAGGCGGCGGCGGTTGACCGAGCCGACCGATCCGCACATCCTGATCATCCTGACCACCCCGGAACCACCGTGCCCTGGAGCTGACTTGGCTGACGTGATCGTGCCCGACCCCGTCACGCGCGACATTCTCGCGATCTTCGAAAACGTACGATTCCGGCTGGTCGAGCGCCTGGAGGACTTGACCGACGCCGAGTACCACTGGGAGCCGGTCAGCGACTGCATCAGCATTTGCCCCGGCGACGACGGTGTCTTCCGCGTCGCCACGCTGTTTCCGGAATCGAGCCCGGAGGCACCGGACGCCTTCACGACGATCGCCTGGCGTATCTGGCACATCGGCAACCTCTGCCTGCGCGGCTATGTGATCCACTTCTTCGAGGACGTTCCCGAGCTCGGCGACCGCCACGAGTGGCCGGGCACCGCGAAAGAGGGCATCCAGGCGCTGGCCGAGGACTGGGAGCACTTCATCTCCCGTATCGCAGCCCTCGGCGACAAGCGCCTCCTGGCGCCGATAGGCATGGGCCCAGGCGGATGGGCCGATGAGACCTATCTGAAGCTCGCGCTGCACGCCTTGAAAGAGGTCACACATCACGGGGGCGAGATCGGCCTGCTGCGCGACCTGTACCTGCGCGAAGGCGTCTGATTTGGCGGTAGGCGACCTTGTCCGGCGGCCGGGGTGCGGATGGCCAGATCGTCGATCCGGTGGCGCTCGTCGAGATCGATGACGTCGTGGGTCAGGTTGCCCTGGGCGCTGTGGCGTCCGGCCAACTGAGCACGTTCGTCTGTACCCAGCTGGGGAGCAGGACGCGTACGCCGACACGCCCTCGCGCCGGGACCGCCCGGCACATCTCACACCCCACGCCCGAACGGCTCAACGCCTCAACGGCTCAACGGCTCAACGGCTCAACGGCTCAACGGCTCAACGGCTCAACGGCGGAGTTGACCGGTGGCAGGCAGCCGGGCGCCGCCCGTTCCGCACCCGGCGCTTGGCCAGTCGCCCATCCTCACGGCACGGTCGGGATTTTGACGTGGCCGCCGAGACCCGGACCGCCTGAGCCGGCGCCCCCGGACTCAGAATCCCGGACGCAGAGCCCAGGACGCAGAGCCCCGGGCTCCCGGAGCGAGGACGCCGTCGGCCTGGCCGCGCAGCCGCGGCGGCGGCAGTGGCGGCGGTGGCGGGCGTGTGAGCGTGGGGCCGCAAAGAACATACTGCGCTTTTGCCTCAACTCGGTCGTGAAACCGGCGCGTTGGTCTTGACGCGTTCTTAACGCCCCCTCGGTGCGGCGCGGTTGGCGCCACGGCCACGCCGGTGGCGGGGCAGGGGGCGTGAGACTCCGGCGGAACCGGTGGCGCCGGGTGCGGCCGGGTATCGGCCGGTGTCTGTGATCCGGCCGGAAAAGGGGAGGCCGGACCGGCAGCCGGACCGGCCGGTGCCCTGCTCTGCCGGGGCCTGGTCACCCGCCCCGGTTCCGGCTGCCGGACTCTCTGGGATCATGGCCGGCGCAGCACATTGGGGGATGTGGTTCCTGCGGGGACGGTCCGGTGTGAACCGGCCGCCCTCTTCCTTTCCAGCAAAGAAACCGCCACGCTGGTTTTATAGTTACCTGCACCGTGCAGCAGCCTTCCCCGAGGAGTTCCCCGCATGAAGCAGCAACGTGCCGTACGCACCCGTGACGCGCTCATCCGCTCCGCGGCCGAGACGTTCGAGAGCCGCGGCTACGTCCAGGCGAAGCTCGCGGAGATCAGCTCCCGTGCCGGGGTGAGCGCCGGCGCCCTGCACTTCCACTTCCCCAACAAGGCTGCGGTGGCCGCCACCGTCGAGGCCACCGCGGCCGCCACCCTGCGCCGCGCGGCCCACACGGCACAGCTGCCGGGCATGAACCCCCTGCAACGCCTCACCGCCGCCTCACACGCCCTGGCCGGGGAACTGCAGGCCGACGTCGTGGCGCGGGCGGGTTTCCATCTCAGCTGCCACGCGCAGCACCGCACGGGAGTAGACCTGCGCGCCGAATGGCACGCCTGGGTGAGCCGGCAACTCACCGAGGCCGAAGCACAGCACCTGCTCGCCGAGCACGTGCGGGCGCATGACGTCGCCCTGGCGGTCACGGCGGCGACCACCGGCATCGAGGTCCTGGCCGGCACCGACCCCGGGTGGCTCTCCCCCGCCGCACTGACCCGGTTCTGGCACTTCCTGCTGCCCTGCCTGGCCCGGCCCGAAGCACTGACCACACTCCAGAGCGACCTCCGCACCCGCACCGCCTGACACACCACCACCCACCCCGCACCCACCCCGACCCGGCACACCACGACACCGCCCAGCCCGACGAGCCGCGAGGCAGCAGGCAGCAGGCAGCAGGCAGCAGGCAGCAGGCAGCAGGCAGCAGGACGGTGGGGCAGGAGCGGGGCGTGGGCAAGCGCATCACCGCCCAGATCCCCCGGGCAGCGGGCGCGCCACCGCCCCGCCGTCCGGCTCCTTGCCTCTTCATCGGATTCAACGGCGGATTCGGTTCATCTTGGGATCGAAGAGCGGTTCGTCGCGGACGGTGGCGGGGCCTCCAGGGACCGGCCGCGCGGACACCGGCGCGTCGGCGCACCGCACTCCTCCTCGACGACCCGGCCCGGTTCAGGGGCCGGCACCCGCCGGCACCCGCCGCAACCCGCCCGAGGCGCAGCCCGAGGCGCCGCGGGCGGCGGGGCCGGAGCAGCGCGCAGGGTGCGGCCAACCACCGCTCACTTCGCTGCGCGCGGCAGCCGCCACCGCACCGCCGCCCGGACACCCCAAGGCGGAAGGCACACCGCCACCAGCACCGCATCGGGACAGGGACCTGCGCACACCACCGCCGCCCCACCCAGCACCGGAGGGGCAGCGCGCCGCCCCCGAACCGCCCCTCGCAGGGCAGGAGTTGCCAGCACGCCCCTTCGCCGACCCGCCCCCCGGGCGGGAGGAGGCGCACACCACGCTGCCCCGCCCAGCCCCGGAGGGGACAGCGCCCGCCACCGAACCGCCCCTCGCGGGACAGGAGTTGCCAGCGCGCCCCCTCCCCCGACCTGCCCGCCCGGGGGGAGAGAGGGGGCGGCGGCGCACACCACCGCCCCGCCCTCGCCCTGCACGGCCGGGCCGGGCCGGGCCGGGCCGGGCCGGGCCGGGCCGGGCCGGGCCGGGCCGGGCCGGGCCGTGGAGGGACGGCCCGTGGGGGGACGGGCCGTGGAGGGACGGGCCGTGGGGGGACGGGCCGTGGAGGGACGGGCCGTGGGGGGACGGGGGTCAGTGCGCTGCTGTCGAGCCGCCCGCCCGCAGGACTTCGCGGACCGGGGGCGGGACGAGGGCGGGCAGTACCAGCGTCCAGAAGCCGGTCAGGGGATCCGGTGCCAGCCATACCGGATCCTGCGCGCCCAGCACTTCGAAGCCGACCGTCGCCGCCACCACCACCACCGCCGCGTCCCCCGCCGACACCCCCGAAGCAAGCACACCCCGCGCCCCGGCCACGGTCAGCACCTCGTGCACCCAGCCGCTCCACACCCCCCGCAGAGCACCGCCCACGTGCGGCCACCGGCCCGGCGGGCGGTCGCCCCCCACCCGCCGTCCGGCAGCTCCCCGCCCCACCGGCCCCTGCTCCACCGCGCGTTCACCCACCGGACGCTCGCCCCACGCACCGTCCAGCCCGAATCCGGCACGCAGCACCACATCACGGGAAAGGCCGCGCACGAAAAGATGCGTGGTATCGATCAGCTGCTGCAACTCCCCCACCCGATCCCCACCCGCACCGGCCCCCGCACCGGAGGCCGGCGATCCGGGGTCCGGCGATCCGGAGGCCGGCGATCCGGGGGCTGGTGATCCGGCGCCCGCGACACGCTCACCCTCCGCGCCCCCGGCCGTATGCGCGACCGCACCCCCGCCCCCGTCCTCATCCCCGCAGCCGTGGCCGTGGCCGTGGCCGTCCGTGCGGGTTGCCGTCCGCGCGTCGATGATCCGCCGCAGCCGTGACAGGGCGGCGTGGGTGACCGCGTCGGCGAGGTCGGCCTTGGTGGCGAAGTGGAAGTACAGGGCGCCTGCGCTGACCTGTGCCTTCGCCGTGACGGCCGCCAGTGACGTGACCTCGTAGCCGTCCCGGTCGAAGAGCTGCGCGGCCGCCTCGATGAGTGCCTCACGGGTGCGCACTGCGCGTTCCTGTCGGGTCATCACGGCTCCGTCGGTGCACTGGGAGGGGGCCGCGCACACACGCGACACAAAGATCATCAGCTCTCGTCCTCGAGAACCGCTCGAGGCCGCCCCCCAACCCCCTACAGACCCCCTTCACACCCAACCGGGCACCGCCCCCGAAAGAAACGGGCAAACACCCCCGCACACCCCCCGCCCCCGGCCGCCGGCAGGCACCCCGCACCGCACACCCCCGGCCACCGCTCCCCCACACCCCCGGGGGCGCCTGTCAGCAGGCAGCCGGCACACGCGACCGGAAAGGGGCACCCGCCCGCCGCCCCGCCCGCGCTAGCGTTGAGCCCGCACCCGGCACCCGTTCAGGCCCCACCGGCCGGAAGGAAACGCTCCATTTCACGCCAGCCGGCAGTACCCCTTCAACGCTAGAAACTAAACCGGTTGGTCTGTATGTTGAGGCATCTGAGGCGCTCGGCCCGGTCCGGCGCATCATCTCGTTGCCATCCAGGGGGATCAGACATGTCCACGAACACGTTCCACCCCGCACCAGGCACCTCGCACCGCATACCCGCCGGCCGACCGCCGCAGGATGCCAGGCCCGCACCCGCGCCCGCCGCGATGCGGCTGACCTGCACGGTGCCCAAGGAGTTCGTCCACCGGGCCGCCCTCGCCGAAGTCCTGCTCACCGGCCACACCCGCCTGGCCGACAACCGCTTCCAGGTCACCGCCCAGTGGCCCCGCAGCCACAGCTTCTACACCCCCATCGCAGGAACCCACCACGACCCGCTGCTCGCCACAGAAACGATCAGGCAGGTCGGAGCCTTCCTCCCCCACGCCGAGTTCGGCGTCCCCATCGGCCACCAGTTCCTCATGCGCGCCTTCCACCTGCAGGTCGACCCCGCCCACCTGCACGTCGGCGCCACCCCCGCCGACCTCGACATCGACGTCACCTTCCACGACATCCGCACCCGCGGCACCACCCACAGCGCGGCCCGCTACGACGCCGTCATCCGCCGCCACGGCGACACCGTCGCCACCGGCAGCTTCACCTACACCTGCATCACCCCCCAGGCCTACCGCCGCCTGCGCGGCAACCACGGCCACCTCCACACCCCCCTCACCGCCCCCCTGCCCCCGCAAAACGTCGGGCGCCTCTCCCCCACCGACGTCGTCCTGTCCCCCACCACCACCCCCGACACCTGGCAACTACGCATCGACACCCGCCACCCCGTCCTCTTCGACCACCCCGTCGACCACGCCCCCGGCATGCTCCTCGCCGAAGCCGCCCGCCAGGCCGCCATCGCCGCAACCCCCCACACCACCCCCCTCATCCCCACCGAAATCCACAGCACCTACCACCACTACGTCGAACTCGACACCCCCTGCCACCTCCACACCCAACGACTCACCCCCACCCCCCACGGCAACCGCATCAAAATCACCGGCGCCCAGGACGGCAAAGAAAAGTTCCACACCACCCTCACCACCACCCACCTCTAACCCCCACCCACCACCCAACCCCCAGCACCAGCCGGCACAAGACGCAGCAGAACAAGACGAGCACGGCAGGACAGGGCAGGGCGCTACACGACACCCCACACCGGCCCCCACCGCGTCACGGCAGACCGGCAACCCCGAACACCAACCCCGACCGACTCCAGCTCCAGCTCCGGCCGGCTCCGGCATCGGCTCCCGATCCCCCACCAGACCGGCCCGGACTCCCCACCGGCCCGGACTCCAGCACCAACACAGCCCCGCCCGCCAGAACGCACCAGGAACAGACCAACACGGCACCCCACCCCGCAACACCCAGGCCCGGCACAGGACAGGTCACCACACCTGAACCCAGCGCCGGGCCTCCGCCATCCCCCTCCCACCACACGCACCACAGGCCACACACCACACGCCACACCAGGACCCCCACCACACCCAACCCAGCGCGGACAAACAGGCAGACAGGCCGAAAAGCAGACAGGCAGATCCGCCCGCCCACGGAAGCAACACCCCGGCATGGAGCCCCCACCCGACACGCACCGGCACGCACCGGCACGCACCGGCGCCACCATCACGCCCGGCACACCCGGTACAACACCCCAGGCACCGTCACAGACCGCGACCCTCGAAACAGGACAGGCCGGAGACCGGAGACCGGAGCGCTGAAACCAGAGCAGACAGGCGACCGGAGCAGACGGACCGGGGCACAGGCGGGCAAGCCGAACGTGAAACCGCAGCCACAGAACCAGGACGGACAAAAGACCAGGGCCCGCCCCAGCAACCACCCCGCCCAGACACCAGCACCCGACCCGGCACCAGCACCAGCACCAGCACCAGCACCAGCACAGGCGTACCGGCTCCGCTCCGAACCCCGATACCAGGCAGAGCAGTTCGCGCCCGCCCGCGGG
>NZ_JBIWLU010000022.1:101902-103165 GCF_044766365.1 Streptomyces sp. NPDC102279
GCACCAGCACCAGCACCAGCACCAGCACCAGCACAGGCGTACCGGCTCCGCTCCGAACCCCGATACCAGGCAGAGCAGTTCGCGCCCGCCCGCGGCCCCAGCACACACCAGGCCCGGAACAGGCCCAACCCACCCCGGCCAGCCGGCCTCCGGCACAACAGCCCCACCACCGCGCAGGAACACGCCCCCCTCAACGCGAAGCAGCCACCCCCCGGACCGCACCGAAGAAGCGAGCCCCCCGCACACGACCGCTCACCCCCACAGCCTCACCCCCACCACCGAGGCCAGACCCCCTCGGGACAAGCACACACAACCGCGACCCACACCCCAAACCAGCACAAACTCACCCAACCCGAAGCCACCCGGCACCGGCCCACCCCACCCCGCCCCCGCCACCCCGACCACAACCGGCTACCGGCTACCGGCTACCGGCTACCGGCTACCGGCTACCGGCTACCGGCTACCGGCTACCAGACCCTCACACCCGGACGCACACCGCCGATCACACCCCCGCGACCCCACGACACCCCACACCCAAGCCGCTAAGATACGAACTTGACGGTTTTTTTTACGGGCGCCTCCCCAGGCACCACAACCCCCGGAGGCGGCACCCCATGGCCAAACAAGACCGCGCCATCCGCACACGACACACCATCCTCGTCGCCGCAGCATCAGTCTTCGAAGAACGCGGCTACCAAGCCGCCACCATCACCGACATCCTCACCACCGCCGGCGTCACCAAAGGCGCCCTCTACTTCCACTTCCAATCCAAAGAAGACCTCGCCTACGGCGTCATGGCCGCCCAAGGCCGCCACATGGGCACCGTCCCACCCCGCACCTGCAAAACCCAAGAAGTCGTCGACACCGTCCTCCTCCAGACCTACCGCCTCCAAAAAGACCCCATGGTCCGCGCCGGCGTCCGCCTCGCCATGGACCAACAAGCAACCGAACTCGACCGCGGCACCAGCTTCCAAGAATGGAGCCACGGCATGACCACCCTCCTCACCCAAGCCAAACAACAAGGAGAACTCCTCCCCCACATCAACCCCACCGACACCGCCGACCTCCTCGTCGGCGCCTACGCCGGCATCCAAGCCATGTCCCAAGCCATCACCAACTACACCGACCTCGACCACCGCACCACCACCCTCCTCACCCACACCCTCCCCAACATCATCCACCCACCCATCCTCACCACCCTCAACCTCACCCCCCAACGCGGCAAAACCACCTACACCGAAATCGAACAACTCCACAACAACA
>NZ_JBIWLU010000023.1:0-76544 GCF_044766365.1 Streptomyces sp. NPDC102279
GTAGCCGAAGCCCGGCTCCAGCGGCTCGATCACGAACCGGGAGCGGAATTCGTCGACGACCTCTTCGGTCAACGAGGGACGCTGAGCGATCAGCATGGTGTGAATCCTTCAGTCATGGGCGCCCGCTATTTGACGCCCTGCTGTTACTGCAAGGGTACGGGCGGCACCCCTCCGAGGAGACGTACCGCCCGAAAGCCCGGTCAGACGCGAGACAACCGTGCGTCAGACGCGGCGGCGCTTGGGCGGACGGCAGCCGTTGTGCGGGGTGGGAGTGACGTCCTGGATCGAGCCGACCTCGAGGCCCGTGGCCTGGAGGGAGCGGATCGCGGTCTCACGGCCGGAGCCGGGACCCTTGACGAACACGTCCACCTTGCGCATGCCGTGCTCCTGCGCGCGACGGGCAGCCGACTCGGCGGCCATCTGCGCGGCGAACGGAGTGGACTTGCGCGAGCCCTTGAAGCCGACGTGGCCGGCGGAGGCCCAGGAGATCACGTTGCCCGCGGGGTCCGTGATCGAGACGATCGTGTTGTTGAACGTGCTCTTGATGTGCGCGTGGCCGTGAGCGACGTTCTTCTTTTCCTTGCGGCGCACCTTCTTGGCAGCGCCCTGACGACCCTTGGGGGGCATCTATTACTCCTACGGGGAGGTGGTCGGTCCTACAGCGAAGACCGCTGGTGAAGCGTTGTCCGCTGAGGACTACTTCTTGCCCGGCTTCTTCTTGCCGGCGATGGCGCGACGCGGGCCCTTGCGGGTACGGGCGTTCGTGCTGGTGCGCTGACCGTGGACGGGCAGGCCACGACGGTGACGAATACCCTGGTAGCAGCCGATCTCGATCTTGCGGCGAATGTCGCCCTGGATCTCGCGACGGAGGTCACCCTCGGTCTTGATGTTGGCGTCCACGTACTCGCGGATCTTGACCAGCTCCTCCTCGGAGAGGTCACGAACACGCGTGTTGGGGTTCACGCCAGTCTCGGCCAGCGTCAGCTGGGAAAGCGTCCGGCCGATGCCGAACACGTAGGTGAGGGCGACCTCCACGCGCTTTTCGCGCGGGATGTCAACACCGGAAACGCGTGCCATTCAATGGCTCCAGTTGTCGTTCGGAGGTCTTCCACAGAACCGGATCCCGCCCGCCGTCGTCCTCTGATCCGTGGATCGAGAATTCGGTACGAACCGGGTCCCCGGCCTCCGACCGGGGGTGTCAGGCCTGATGCGAGTCAGCCCTGGGTTCCGCGTATGAACATGTACTGCTTGCGTCGCGCGAAGTATCTGCGGATGCAGAAGGTGCGGTCGTGCGTCAGCCCTGGCGCTGCTTGTGGCGCGGGTTTTCGCAGATGACCATGACCCGACCATGACGGCGGATCACCCTGCACTTGTCGCAGATCTTCTTGACGCTCGGCTTGACCTTCATTAGGTGAGGTTCTCCGGGTCAGTGCCACCCCCCGCGTCCCGGAACCGGGAACACGGAGCAAGGCAAGATCTACTTGTACCGGTAGACGATCCGGCCACGGGTCAGGTCGTACGGAGACAACTCCACCACGACCCGGTCGTCAGGGAGGATGCGGATGTAGTGCATGCGCATCTTGCCGCTGATGTGTGCCAGGACCTGGTGGCCGTTCTGGAGCTCGACCTTGAACATGGCGTTCGGAAGAGACTCGACGACAGTGCCCTCGATCTCGATGGCACCTTGCTTCTTGGCCACGCTTCGCCCTTCGAATCGACTACCTTGATCGACTCCGCACGAGCGCATGCAGACATGCGGGTGCACGAGAGCCGACGAGTCAGTCTACGTCAGGGCTCTCGGAAAGACGAATTCGTCTCCGGCGTCCTCCGCCACTCATGACGATGCCCCACCCGTCGGCGTGGTATGCGCGAGGAGCAGGGCGGACCGCTGACACACGGTCGGCTGGAAGGGGTGGCGCGGAGGTGAGTTGAACGCCACAGCGAAAGAGAGACGCGAAGAGAAGCGCAGGGGGAGAACGGAACGCGAGCACGGATCCCAGGGATCCTGCTCGCGTTCCGCACGGCGGTCGCCTCAGCCTGCCAGGGGGTCCGGAGCCGTCGTGACGCCGTACTCGGCGAGCTTCGCCCGGCCGCCGTCCGGTGCCGTGAGGACGAGCGGTCCGTCCTCCGTCAGCGCCACGGAGTGCTCCCAGTGCGAGGACCAGGTCCCGTCCGTGGTGATGACGGTCCAGTCGTCCTCCAGGACCTCGGTCCGCGGTGTGCCGAGGGACACCATCGGCTCGATCGCGAGGCAGAACCCGGGGACAAGCTTCGGGCCCTTGCCGCGCTTGCGTTCGACGTAGTTCAGCAGGTGCGGGTCCATGTGCATCTCGGTGCCGATGCCGTGGCCGCCGTAGTCCTCGACGATCCCGTACTTGCCGCCGCCCGGCTTCGGCTGCCGGCGGATGTACGTCTCGATGGCCCGGGACACGTCCACCAGCCGGTTGCCCAGCTTCATGGCCGCGATGCCGGCCCACATCGACTCCTCGGTCACCCGGGAGAGCTCGACCAGCTCCGGAGCGTGGCCGGAGCCCACGAACGCGGTGAACGCGGCATCGCCGTGCCAGCCGTCCACGATCGCCCCGGCGTCGATGGAGATGATGTCGCCGTCCTTCAGGACGGTCTTGTCGTCCGGGATGCCGTGGACGACGACCTCGTTGACCGAGGTGCAGATCGTCGCGGGGAAACCGCCGTACCCGAGGAAGTTGGGCTTGGCGCCGTACTCGGCGAGCACCTTGCGCGCGACCTCGTCCAGATCCCGGGTCGTCGCTCCGGGCACGGCCGCCTCTCCCGTGGCCGCATGGATGGCGGCGACGACCAGCCCCGCCTCACGCATCTTGGCGATCTGCTCGGGGGTCTTGATCTGCACCATGGTGGCTGCGGCCTTTCTGGACCGGGACGACGGACTGTCTCAACGAGGAACTACCCCAACGATACGGGGACCCGACCCCACCCCGCCCGGGACCTTGGACCTCTTCCCGCGCAGGGCTCACGGCCCTCCCCGTCGCGCACGTCGGCCGCGGCACCCGTTCCGGGTGCCGCGGCCGATGCGACGTACTGCTTCACACGCCCGCGGTACACGTGCACCGCGGAGCGGATCCCGCACGAGACCTAGGCGGCCTCGCGGGACAGCGCCTCCATGGCGCGTGCCGTGACCTCTTCCACCTTGCCGAGCGCGAGGATCGTGACGACCAGGCTCTGGGCCCGGTAGTAGTCGATGATCGGCTCGGTCTGCGTGTGGTAGACCTCCAGGCGCTTGCGGACGGTCTCCTCGGAGTCGTCGTCGCGCTGGTACAGCTCGCCGCCGCAGACGTCACAGACGCCCTCCTGCTTGGGCGCCTTGTACGACACGTGGAACACGTGCGCCGAGTCGTTGCGGCAGATGCGACGGCCCGCGATACGGCGGACCACCTCGTCCTCGGGGACCTCCAGGTCCAGCACCGCGTCCAGCTTCATGCCCTCGGTGCTCAGCATCTCGTCGAGCGCCTCGGCCTGCGAGACGTTGCGCGGGAAGCCGTCGAGCAGGAAGCCGTTCTCCGCGTCGGGCTGCTCCATGCGGTCCTTGGCCATGGCGATGGTGACCTCGTCGGGTACCAGATCGCCCTTGTCCATGTAGGACTTCGCCAGCTTGCCCAGCTCCGTCTGCCGACTGATGTTGGCGCGGAACAGGTCGCCCGTGGAGATGTGCGGGATCCCCAGATTCTTGGCGAGGAACGCAGCCTGCGTTCCCTTCCCGGCACCGGGCGGCCCGACGAGGACGATTCGCATCAGCGGAGGAACCCTTCGTAATTGCGCTGCTGAAGCTGACTCTCGATCTGCTTCACCGTCTCGAGGCCGACACCCACGATGATCAGGATGCTTGTGCCACCGAACGGGAAGTTCTGGTTTGCCCCGAAACCAACCAACGCCACTGTCGGTACGAGAGCGATCAGCCCCAGATACAGCGAACCCGGCCAGGTGATCCGGTTGAGTACGTAGCTGAGGTACTCAGCGGTCGGCCGGCCAGCCCGGATGCCCGGGATGAAGCCACCATACTTCTTCATGTTGTCGGCTACTTCCTCGGGGTTGAACGAGATCGCCACGTAGAAGAACGCGAAGAAAACGATCAGAAGGAAGTACATCGCGATGTAAATCGGGTGGTCACCCTTGGTCAGGTTGTTCGTGATCCACGTCTTCCACCCTGAATTGCCCTTGGAGAACTGGGCGATGAGGCTCGGGATGTAGAGCAACGACGACGCGAAGATGACAGGAATCACACCTGCCTGGTTGACCTTCAACGGAATGTAGGTCGACGTGCCACCGTACGAACGGCGGCCGATCATGCGCTTCGCGTACTGGACCGGGATCCGCCGCTGCGCCTGCTCGACGAAGACCACCAGGCCGACCATGAACAGGCCCACCAGGATCACCGTGCCGAACTCGATCCAGCCGTCCGCCAGCTTGCCCTGGATCTTGACGGTCCACAGGGCGCTCGGGAAGGTCGCGGCGATCGAGATGAACATGAGGATCGACATGCCGTTGCCGATGCCGCGGTCGGTGATGAGCTCACCGAGCCACATGACGACGCAGGTACCAGCGGTCATCGTGACGACCATCGTGATCGTGGTGAAGATCGACTGATCCGGCACGATCTGGTTGCCGACCGGGCAGGTACCGAACAGGGCACCGCTACGAGCCGTCGCGACCAATCCGGTGCCCTGGAGGATGGCCAGAGCGACCGTCAGGTACCGCGTGTACTGCGTGATCTTCGCGGTGCCGGCCGAGCCCTCCTTCTTGAGGGCTTCCAGGCGCGGAATGACCACGGTCAGCAGCTGCAGGATGATGCTCGCCGTGATGTACGGCATGATCCCGAGCGCGAAGATGGTGATCTGCAGCAGCGCGCCGCCACTGAACATGTTGATCAGGCTGAACAGTCCGCGGTTCTTGTCGGCCATGTCCATGCACGTCTGGACGTTCTTGTAGTCCACGCCGGGGATCGGAATGTGGGTACCGACCCGGTAGACGACGATGATGGCCAGCGTGAAGAGCAGCTTCTTGCGCAGGTCGGGCGTCCTGAACGCCCGGGCGAACGCGGTGAGCACGGTGCCTCCTGCGACCCCCGCGCTACTGCGCGGTAGGTGACGGTGTTGAGTATCGGTAACTAGCAGGTAGGTCCTGCGCGCACGGGCCACTTGGCCTGTGACACAGCAACCTGCCATACCCTACCGGGGACAGACACCCGCCGGGGAACCACCGATCGAGTCTACCGTCACCCTGTGCGGGTCTTGCGTGTGGACCACAGCCCGACCTCCGGTTCGGTCGTTCAGCGCCGCTGCAGCCAAGAGCCGAGACAGAAGAACTGACCTCACTACTGCCTCCAGCGACCTATCACCGAACGAGCAGCCTGTTGTCGGCGACAGGCGAGCGGTTGCCTCCGCAGGCTGACATCAACGCTGTGAGTACGTCCAGGCGAAGTCGATCCGCCCTCCAGCGCACACTCTTGCCCTCCGCCCCGAAGCAACATGAAGGGCATGAGATCGATCAGATTGACCGGTTTCAGCCACTTACGTCAGCTATGGCCCTATCTGCGTTCTGCTTCCATGCCTTCAAATTGCGACGCAACTCAGCGAGTTCCTCCCGCCTCTCATCGATCACCCTCGCTTCGTACGAGGACTGAACTCTGGAGGCAACTGCGAGATAGTCCACCGTCTGCTTGCAAGCCATATCTGCTACTGCGGTGCCCTTCTCGATTTCGCTGGGCACACTTCCGCTCCAACGCCGATCGTCCAAGGCACTCTCAGGGGTTTTGTACCGGTACCCCTTTTTGGACATACAGGCCGACCAGGAACTTATCAGCTCCAGGTACCGACGGTCCCGCTTCGTTGCGGAAATCGCATCGAGCCGCATGATCCCGATCTGCGCGTCGCCCAAAGAAGTGGGACTGGTCTTCTGGAGTTGCTTGAGCTCGATCCCGCCCCCTTCAATCTTTTTAGGGACTCTTGAGTTCCTGGTGAGCCGATCAGCCGCGACACCGACGCATCCACCACGAGGGACGGTAGTCCCCTTGTATTTCTTGAGACTCCCATCGAGCAGGCCGCGCTGCACTTCGGGGGCTTTTTTGTCCCAACCAGAATCGCCCGAACCGACCCTTCCATCGGGCGCGTTGTATCCAAATTTTCTCGCCTGAGATGCGGAGAAGACCAGGAACTCGGAGTGCTTGCGCCTGGCTGACACCTCCCGAGGCACCGGCATGGGATGGTCGACATATCCCAGATGCGTCAGACACCGATTGGTGAGCAACGCTTCCGCACGGTGCAATCTCAGAGTAAGTCCGGACGGGGGTAGATAGGCGTCCAAGGGAGTGGACACAGTGCTCGCGTCCAGGGCATTCCGCGGACTCGGGACACTGACATCGGGTCGCGCTGCCGGGTTGCTCGAGCAGCCGACAGCGGCTGCGAGCGAAAAGAAGATGACGATGCACTTGCGCATTCTTGACTTCCACATACGCCGGAGCGGCCAGCCCCCGCGAGGACCGGCCGCTCGATGGATCACTTAGCAGCCGAACTTCGAGTACGACGAAAACTCATCGTTGAAGTTGGCGTAAGCGCCGGCGAGGTTGCCGCCCCAACCCTTGGGGATGTCCATCTGGATTCCGCTCATATCCTTGTTCCAGAAGAGGCTGTATCCGTCACAGGAAGTGCCGGTGCCCGCCGTGTACGAGGAAATGGCGTCGTTGATGTTTCCACCATGGTTGTACCAGTTATTATTACCGTTGGTGAAGTTGACATCCGGCGAACCCAGGTCGAAATATCCATCGCTTGCATGCCGGTCGTAAAGACGGTAAACGCACAGCTCAGTACTGGCGCATGTGCCGTTGCCCGAACCGGCCGCACTCGCAGAGGTTGCGAAACCCAGAACTGCGACTGCCCCCATAGAAAATGCCGTCACAGCTACGCCAAACATGCGAGTCTTTCGCATTAGGATTCTCTTCCCCTCGATAAAGGCAACGAATGCCTGGATCATTAGAGCAAGGGGGAAGGCGAAAAATAGGCTGCCTGTCGCGCTCGGTCACTGCGCACCCAGACACACCCTCCCCCGAATTCCATCATCGATCAATGGCTGGTCCGGCCAAATCGACGACCTTATGAAACTATTATTAAACTGATCATGCTGTCAAGTGACATTTGCGAGGAACTCGCAATCGCGCCATTCACGGAAGGGGGCAGCACGGAGGTTGCGAGCAAGCATTGCCAGGTGCATGACAAGAATGGTCAACTCCCCACCCTCTCCCAAGTGTTCGAGAGTGCCTGCACGCCGAGGAGCACAGGGTGCGTGAGCGGCGAACCCGGACGCAGGATGTTCCCGATCCCACCCCTAGGAACGACCAACCGGGGATGCCCCTTTTGTGGGGCATCCCCGGTCGGGATCGCTCATGTCATCGAGGTGTCTGAAATCAGACGAGCTCGGTGACCGTACCGCCTGCGGCGGTGATCTTCTCCTTGGCGGAGCCGGAGACGGCGTCGACCGTCACCTGCAGCGCCACGGAGATCTCGCCCTGGCCGAGCACCTTGACGAGGCTGTTCTTGCGAACGGCACCCTTGGCGACGAGACCCTCGACGGTGACATCGCCACCGTCCGGGTACAGCGCGCCCAGCTTGTCGAGGTTCACGACCTGGAACTCGGTCTTGAACGGGTTACGGAAGCCCTTCAGCTTCGGAAGGCGCATGTGGAGGGGCATCTGGCCACCCTCGAAACGCTCCGGAACCTGGTAACGAGCCTTCGTGCCCTTGGTACCACGACCAGCCGTCTTACCCTTCGACGCCTCACCACGACCAACACGGGTCTTGGCGGTCTTGGCGCCCGGGGCGGGACGAAGGTTGTGGATCTTGAGCGGGTTGTTCTCCGCCATGATCTAGTCGACCTCCTCGAC
Source organism: Streptomyces sp. NPDC102279 (assembly GCF_044766365.1). Classification (NCBI taxonomy): domain Bacteria; kingdom Bacillati; phylum Actinomycetota; class Actinomycetes; order Kitasatosporales; family Streptomycetaceae; genus Streptomyces; species Streptomyces sp. NPDC102279. The sequence continues at coordinate 7,910 of NZ_JBIWLU010000023.1, forward strand.
CGTCACGAGGTGGCGGACGGTGTGAACCATTCCGCGGAACTCGGGGCGGTCCTCCTTGACGACCTGCGTGTTGATGCCCTTGAGACCAAGGGAACGCAGGGTGTCACGGTGGTTCTGCTTGCTGCCGATGTACGACTTCGTCTGCGTGACCTTGAGGCGAGCCATCAGGCACCCGCCCCTGCACGCGCCCGAAGGAGAGCCGCGGGGGCGACGTCCTCGAGGGGCAGACCACGGCGAGCCGCGATCTCCTCGGGACGCTGCAGACCCTTGAGGGCCGCCACGGTCGCGTGCACGATGTTGATCGCGTTGGACGAGCCGAGCGACTTCGACAGGATGTCGTGCACGCCGGCGCACTCCAGGACAGCTCGCACCGGGCCACCGGCGATAACGCCGGTACCGGGGGAAGCAGGCTTGAGCAGGACGACGCCCGCAGCCTTCTCGCCCGTGATCGGGTGCGGGATGGTGCCCTGGATACGGGGGACCTTGAAGAAGTGCTTCTTGGCCTCTTCAACACCCTTGGCGATCGCGGCCGGCACCTCCTTGGCCTTGCCGTAACCGACACCGACGGTGCCGTCACCATCGCCCACCACGACCAGCGCGGTGAAGCTGAAGCGACGACCACCCTTCACAACCTTGGCGACGCGGTTGATCGCGACAACGCGCTCAACGTACGCGGTCTTCTCGGCAGCAGCTGCGCCGCCGTCACGGCCCTTCCGGTCCCGCCGCTCGCCGCCACCGGCACCGCCACCGCGGCGCTGGGGTCCAGCCATTGGAATTACCTCTCTCTGTTTCCGCTAGCTACGGAACCGACTCAGAACTTGAGTCCGGCTTCGCGGGCGGCGTCCGCCAGGGCAGCAATGCGCCCGGCGTACTGGTTTCCACCACGGTCGAATACGACAGCCTCGACACCGGCGGCCTTGGCGCGCTCGGCGACAAGGGCGCCGACCGACTTGGCCTGGGCGGACTTGTCGCCCTCGCCACCGCGGACCGTGGTGTCCAGGGTCGACGCCGACGCCAGGGTGTGACCCTTAACGTCGTCGATGACCTGGGCCACGATGTGGCGGTTGGAGCGCGTCACGACCAGGCGCGGACGCTCAGCCGTACCCGAGATGTGCTTACGGATCCGGATGTGACGACGCTTGATGGCAGCACGCTTGTAAGCGTCGCCCTTAGCAATCTTGACACCGTATGCCATGGCTTACTTACCCGCCTTTCCGACCTTGCGGCGGATGACTTCGCCTTCGTACTTGACACCCTTGGCCTTGTACGGGTCGGGCTTCCGCAGCTTGCGGATGTTGGCCGCAACCTCTCCGACCTTCTGCTTGTCGATGCCCTCGACCGAGAAGTGCGTCGGGTTCTCGACCTTGAACGAGATGCCCTCGGGCGCCTCGACCGTGATCGAGTGGCTGTAGCCGAGCGAGAACTCCAGGTTGGAGCCCTTCGCCAGGACGCGGTAACCGACACCGCTGATTTCGAGCTTCTTCACGTAACCCGCGGTCACGCCGGTGATCATGTTCGCCACCAGCGTGCGGGACAGGCCGTGGAGGGCCTTGTTCTGACGCTCGTCGTTCGGGCGGGTGACATTGAGAATGCCGTCCTCACCCTTGGCGACCTCGATCGGCGCCGCGACGGTGTGGGAGAGGGCGCCCTTGGGGCCCTTCACCTGGACCGTACGGCCGTCGATGGTGACGTCCACGCCGGCGGGAACCGTGATGGGGAGCTTGCCAATACGCGACATAGCTGTTTCCTCCGTTCCCTTCCGCTACCAGACGTAGGCGAGAACTTCTCCGCCTACGCCCTTCTTGCCGGCCTGCTGTCCAGTGAGGAGACCGTGCGACGTGGAGATGATCGCCACGCCGAGGCCACCGAGCACCTTGGGCAGGGAGGTGGACTTCGCGTACACACGCAGACCAGGCTTCGAGATCCGCTTGATGCCCGCAATGGAGCGCTCACGGTTCGGGCCGAACTTCAGCTCGAGGACGAGCTTCTTGCCGACCTCGGCGTCCTCGACCTTCCAGCCGGTGATGAAGCCCTCCTGCTGGAGGATCTCTGCGATGTGCGACTTGATCTTGCTGTGCGGCATCGCGACATCGTCGTGGTACGCCGAGTTCGCGTTACGCAGACGAGTAAGCATGTCTGCGATGGGATCAGTCATGGTCATGAATTGGCCTTCGGCCTCTCTCGCCGGGGTTTCCTGTATGCGCCATCCCTCTCCCCACTCAGTGGCGGGACGGGTGCGGTGCGGGGACCTACGGCGTAGTAAGTCGTACGGGCGTCAGGCGCCCAACCCTCCTAGCCTAAGGCATGGAGAGGTGGGCACCTGACAGAGCCCTTTACTTACCGAGAGCCCTGGAATCCCTTGTTAGGGGGACTACCAGGAGCTCTTGGTCACGCCCGGCAGCTCGCCACGGTGAGCCATCTCACGAAGGCAGACGCGGCACAGGCCGAACTTGCGGTACACGGAGTGCGGACGACCGCAGCGCTGGCAGCGCGTGTAGCCACGCACACCGAACTTGGGCTTACGAGCAGCCTTGGCAATCAGAGCCTTCTTCGCCATCTCGCTTACGCCTCCTTGAAGGGGAAGCCGAGGTGACGGAGAAGGGCGCGGCCCTCAGCGTCGTTGGTCGCCGTGGTCACCACGGTGATGTCCATACCCCGGACGCGGTCGATCTTGTCCTGGTCGATCTCGTGGAACATGACCTGCTCCGTGAGACCGAAGGTGTAGTTGCCACGGCCGTCGAACTGCTTGGGGGACAGACCGCGGAAGTCGCGGATGCGCGGAAGCGCGAGCGACAGGGTGCGGTCCAGGAACTCCCACATGCGGTCGCCACGGAGGGTGACGTGCGCACCGATCGGCTGACCCTCACGCAGCTTGAACTGCGCGATGGACTTCCGGGCCTTGGTGATGGCCGGCTTCTGACCGGTGATGGTGGTCAGGTCACGGACGGCACCGTCCATGAGCTTCGAGTCACGGGCGGCGTCGCCGACACCCATGTTGACCACGATCTTGACGAGACCCGGGGTCTGCATGACGTTCTCGTAGGAGAACTCTTCCTGCAGCTTGCCCGCGATCTCCTCGCGGTACTTCGTCTTGAGACGCGGAATGGTGGTGGTAGCCATCAGATGTCCTCACCCGTCCGCTTGGCAACGCGGATCTTGTTGCCCTCGTCGTCGAAGCGGTAACCGACGCGCGAGACGACCTTGTTGCCGTCCTTCTCAACGACCAGCTGGACGTTGGAGACGTGGACGGGCGCCTCGGTCGTGACGATGCCACCAGCCTGCGAGCCCTTGGCCGTCGGGCCGGCCTTCGTGTGCTTCTTGACCCGGTTGACACCCTCGACCAGGACGCGCTCGTCGCGCGGGTAAGCGGCAATGACCTTGCCCTGCTTGCCCTTGTCCTTACCGGTGATGACCTGAACCAGGTCGCCCTTCTTGATCTTCATGCTTACAGCACCTCCGGCGCGAGCGAGATGATCTTCATGAACTTCTTCTCGCGCAGCTCACGGCCCACCGGGCCGAAGATACGGGTGCCGCGAGGGTCGCCGTCGTTCTTCAGAATGACGGCGGCGTTCTCGTCGAAACGGATGTACGAGCCGTCCGGACGGCGGCGTTCCTTGACGGTGCGAACGATGACCGCCTTGATGACGTCACCCTTCTTCACATTGCCGCCGGGGATCGCGTCCTTGACGGTGGCGACGATGACGTCACCGATGCCCGCGTAGCGGCGACCGGAGCCACCGAGCACACGGATGCAAAGGATTTCCTTCGCACCAGTGTTGTCGGCGACACGGAGTCGCGACTCCTGCTGGATCACGTCTATCTCCTGATTGTCTGCCGGTTCCCGGGGCGGGGTCGGCCTTTACGGCGACCCCGCCCCGAGCCTGGCGGAACCAACCTGAGGGATACCCCTCAGGTAATTACTTGGCCTTCTCGAGGATCTCGACGATGCGCCAGCGCTTCGTCGAGGACAGCGGCCGGGTCTCCATCAGGAGGACGCGGTCGCCGACGCCGGCGGCGTTCTGCTCGTCGTGGGCCTTGAGCTTGCTCGTACGGCGGATGACCTTGCCGTACAGGGCGTGCTTCACGCGGTCCTCGACAGCGACGACGACGGTCTTGTCCATCTTGTCGCTGACGACCAGACCCTCACGGGTCTTGCGGAAACCGCGGTCGGTCTTCTGCTCAGTCACGTTGCTCTCGCTCATCAGGCGCTCTCCACCGTCTCGATGCCCAGCTCGCGCTCACGCATCAGGGTGTAGATCCGCGCGATGTCCTTGCGGACGGCCTTGAGCCGACCGTGGTTCTCGAGCTGACCGGTCGCCGCCTGGAAGCGGAGGTTGAACAGCTCTTCCTTGGCTTCGCGGAGCTTCGCGAGAAGCTCCTCGTCACCCAGTTCGCGCAGCTCGGACGCCTTGGTACCGGCCGACATCACGCTTCACCTGCCTCGCGCTTGACGATCCGGCACTTCATCGGCAGCTTGTGGGCTGCGCGAGTGAGGGCCTCACGGGCGATCTTCTCGTTGGGGTAGGACAGTTCGAACATGACCCGGCCCGGGTGCACGTTCGCGATCCACCACTCGGGCGAACCCTTACCGGAACCCATGCGGGTCTCAGCAGGCTTCTTCGTGAGCGGGCGGTCCGGGTAGATGTTGATCCAGACCTTGCCGCCACGCTTGATGTGGCGGGTCATCGCGATACGAGCGGCCTCGATCTGGCGGTTCGTCACGTACGCCGGCGTGAGGGCCTGAATGCCGTACTCGCCGAACGAAACCTGCGTACCGCCCTTGGCCTGACCACGGCGCTTCGGGTGGTGCTGCTTGCGGTGCTTGACCCTACGGGGGATCAGCATGTCGGTCAGGCCTCCGTTCCGGTGCTCTCAGCCGGAGCGGCAGCCGCCGGAGCCTCGGCCTTGGGGGCCTCGGCAGCGGGAGCCTGCTGCGGCTTACGACCGCGACCGCCACGCTCGCCACCGCGGCCACCACGGCCGGCCGGGCGGTCGTTGCCGCCACCACGGGCCGGGCGGTTGCCGGCGCGGGCAGCAGCGTTCTCGGCGCGGACCTCGGCGATGTTCTTGACATCGCCCTTGTAGATCCAGACCTTCACACCGATACGGCCGAAGGTCGTCTTGGCCTCGAAGAAGCCGTAGTCGACGTTCGCGCGGAGCGTGTGCAGGGGCACACGGCCCTCGCGGTAGAACTCCGAGCGGGACATCTCGGCGCCGCCGAGGCGACCGCCGCACTGGATCTTGATGCCCTTGGCGCCGGCCTTCATCGTGCCCTGCATGCTCTTACGCATGGCGCGACGGAAGGAGACGCGGGAGGACAGCTGCTCGGCAACGGCCTGGGCAACCAGCTGAGCATCGGTCTCGGGGCTCTTGACCTCGAGGATGTTCAGCTGGACCTGCTTGCCCGTGAGCTTCTCGAGGTCGCCGCGGATGCGGTCGGCCTCGGCGCCACGGCGGCCGATGACGATGCCAGGACGCGCGGTGTGGATGTCCACCCGCACGCGGTCACGGGTGCGCTCGATCTCAACCTTCGAGATACCGGCGCGCTCCATGCCGGACGACATCATCCGACGGATGGCGACGTCTTCCTTGACGTAGTCCTTGTACAGCTTGTCGGCGTACCAGCGGGACTTGAAGTCCGTGGTGATGCCGAGCCGGAACCCATGCGGGTTAACCTTCTGGCCCATTACCGGGTTCCTTCCTTGCTGCTGACGACCACGGTGATGTGGCTGGTCCGCTTGCGGATCCGGTAGGCACGGCCCTGGGCGCGCGGCCGGAACCGCTTCAGGGTCGGACCCTCGTCGACGTAGGCCTCAGAGATGACGAGGCTGCCGGCGTCGGTGTGGTCGTAGTTGTGTGCGGCGTTGGCAATGGCGCTGTCAAGCACCTTGCCGACCGGCACGCTCGCGGCCTGCGGGGCGAAACGCAGGACCGCCTGAGCCTCCGTGGCATCCATGCCACGGATAAGGTCCACCACTCGGCGGGCCTTCATGGGCGTAACGCGGATGTACCGCGCCTGGGCCCTGGCTTCCATGGTTGTCCTTCCAGTGTCTGTCATGGTCGATTCCACCCCGCGTTAGCGGCGCTTCGACTTCCGGTCGTCCTTGACGTGACCCCGGAAGGTGCGCGTCGGCGAGAACTCGCCGAGCTTGTGGCCGACCATCGACTCGGTGACAAACACCGGGATGTGGGTCTTGCCGTTGTGCACCGCGATCGTGTGGCCGAGCATGGCCGGGATGATCATCGAGCGACGGGACCAGGTCTTGATGACGTTCTTGGTACCGGCTTCGTTCTGTACGTCCACCTTCTTTACAAGGTGTCCGTCGACGAAGGGTCCCTTCTTGAGACTGCGCGGCATCTAAACCCGCTCCTAGCGCTTCTTGTTCGTCTTGCGGCGGCGGACGATGTACTTGTTCGAAGCCTTCTTCGGCGAACGAGTACGACCTTCCTTCTGACCCCACGGGGAGACCGGGTGGCGACCACCGGAGGTCTTGCCCTCACCACCACCGTGCGGGTGGTCAACCGGGTTCATCGCCACACCGCGGACGGACGGGCGAACGCCCAGCCAGCGCTTACGGCCGGCCTTACCCCAGTTGATGTTGCTCTGCTCGGCGTTACCGACCTCGCCGACCGTGGCGCGGCAGCGCTGGTCGACCAGGCGGATCTCACCCGACGGCATGCGGAGGTGGGCCATGGTGCCCTCCTTCGCGAGCAGCTGCACCGAGGCACCGGCGGAGCGGGCGAACTTGGCGCCGCCACCGGGACGGATCTCGATCGCGTGGATCGTGGTACCGACCGGGATGTTGCGGAGCGCCAGGTTGTTGCCCGGCTTGATGTCGGCCCCAGGACCGTTCTCGACGCGGTCACCCTGCGACAGGTTGCGGGGGGCGAGGATGTAGCGCTTCTCGCCGTCCGCGTAGTGAAGCAGCGCGATGCGCGCGGTGCGGTTGGGGTCGTACTCGATGTGCGCGACCTTCGCCGGCACGCCGTCCTTGTCGTGACGACGGAAGTCGATCACTCGGTAGGCGCGCTTGTGTCCGCCACCCTGGTGGCGAACGGTCACACGACCGGCGTTGTTACGGCCGCCCTTGCTGTGCAGCGGGCGGACCAGCGACTTCTCCGGCGTGGACCGCGTGACCTCGACGAAGTCGGCGACGCTGGAGCCACGACGGCCCGGCGTAGTCGGCTTGTACTTGCGGATTCCCATTTCTCAGTCCTCGTCCGATATTCGGACCAGGGCGCTCCGTTAGGAGGCCTGGCCGAAGATGTCGATACGGTCGCCCTCAGCGAGGGTCACGATCGCGCGCTTACTGTCAGCACGCTTGCCGAAGCCCGTCTTGGTGCGCTTGCGCTTGCCCTGACGGTTGATCGTGTTGACCCCGGTGACCTTGACCGAGAAGACCGCCTGGACGGCCTGCTTGATCTGGGTCTTGTTGGCCCGCGGGTCGACGACGAAGGTGTACTTGCCCTCGTCGAGCAGCGCGTAGCTCTTCTCCGAGACGACCGGCTTGAGGAGGACGTCACGGGGGTCCGTGAAGCTCTTGCTCAGCGGGGTCTCGACGGTGTTCTTGCCTTCGGCCTCGTGGCGCTTCGCCTTGGCGACGCGCGCGACCTTCTTGGCCTTGGCGGCCTTCGAGGCAATGCTCGGGTGACGCGTAGCCATCAGGCTTCGCTCCCTTCGGTGTCAGCGGCCTGGGGGCCAGACACGAAGGACTCGAAAGCGGCCTGAGTGAAGACCACGTCGTCCGAGACGAGAACGTCGTACGTGTTCAGCTGGCCCGGCTCCAGGATGTGGACCTGGGGCAGGTTGCGCGCGGAAAGCAGCGCGGCCTCGTCGGAGCGCTCGATGACCAGGAGCACGTTCTTGCGCTCGCTGACCTTGCCGAGGAAGCTCTTCGCGGCCTTGGTGGAGGGGGTCTCGCCCTCGATCACGCCGGTGATGACGTGGATGCGAGCGTTGCGGGCCCGGTCGGTGAGGGCGTGGCGCAGGGCCGCGGCCTTCATCTTCTTCGGGGTCCGCTGCGAGTAGTCACGCGGGGTGGGGCCGTGAACGACGCCACCGCCGGCGAACTGCGGCGCGCGGGTCGAGCCCTGACGGGCGCGGCCGGTGCCCTTCTGGCGGTAAGGCTTGCGGCCACCACCACGGACCTCGCCACGACGCTTGACCTTGTGCGTGCCCTGACGGGCCGCGGCCAGCTGCGCGACGACAACCTGGTGGAGCAGCGGAATGCTGATCTTCTCTACATCGAAGATCTCGGCCGGGAGCTCAACGGTCCCGGCGTTGTCGCCGGAGGGCGACAGAATGTCAATGGTGCTCATGCGTCAGGCCCCCTTGGCCGCGGTACGGACCAGGACGAGGCCGCCGTTCGGACCGGGGATCGCTCCCTTGATGAGGAGCAGGCCCTTCTCCGCGTCAACGGCGTGAACGGTCAGGTTCTGGGTGGTGACCCGCTCGTTGCCCATGCGGCCCGCCATGCGGACGCCCTTGAACACACGGCCCGGGGTGGCACAGCCACCGATGGAGCCGGGAGAGCGGTGCTTGCGCTGGACACCGTGTCCGGCGCCGAGGCCCTTGAAGTTGTGACGCTTCATGACACCGGCGAAGCCCTTGCCCTTGCTCTTGCCGGTCACGTCCACCTTGATGCCGGCCTCGAACACCTCAGCGGTGATCTCCTGGCCGAGGGTGTACTCGCTGGCACCAGCGGTACGGATCTCGACGAGGTGGCGGCGGGGCGTGACGTCGGCCTTGGCGAAGTGACCCTTGAGGGGCTTGTTCACCTTGCGAGGGTCGATCTCGCCGAAGGCGATCTGGACCGACTCGTAGCCGTCGGAGTCATTCGTGCGGACCTGGGTCACGACGTTCGGGCCGGCCTTGACGACGGTGACGGGAACAACACGGTTGTTCTCGTCCCACACCTGCGTCATGCCGAGCTTCTCGCCCAGGATTCCCTTGATCTGCTTAGCCATTCTCAGATCACCGATCCCTAGAGCTTGATCTCGATGTCGACACCGGCCGGGAGGTCGAGTCGCATCAGAGAGTCAACGGTCTTCGGAGTCGGGTCGAGGATGTCGATGAGGCGCTTGTGCGTGCGCATCTCGAAGTGCTCGCGCGAGTCCTTGTACTTGTGCGGCGACTTGATGACGCAGTACACGTTCTTCTCAGTGGGCAGCGGCACCGGGCCCGCGACCGACGCACCAGTGCGCGTCACCGTCTCGACGATCTTCTTCGCCGAGGAGTCGATGACCTCGTGGTCGTAGGCCTTGAGCCGGATGCGGATCTTCTGTCCCGCCATGGCTACTCAGTAGTCCTTTGTCTAGTGAAACGCTCTGGAACCCGGGGGTTCGCGTCCTGTGTCTCCGACCCACGCGGTCGGGTGTGTCGCGCTCCTGCCCACAGAGATATCCGCAACGGATTTCCCTACGAGGGACGCGGCTCACCCGAAAGCAACCGCTGGACCGGGGGCTGAACACCCACCGGGCGCCTGGTCTGCACCCCGCTGACACTTCCCGGAAGATTCCCGTACGTCCGCCCGAGCGCTGCCTTACGGCAGATCGAGCGACGAGTACTGTGGGACTCGCTTCCAGTCCTCCCGACGGGAGGCGCGCAGCATCGGCACTCGACCGAGCAACCCCGCTAGTCTGCCATACGGGGCAGGGGCCTGGCCAATCGAGCCGAGGATCGTACCCCCAAGGTGACGCAGGTCAAACCATGGGCACGTCGCAGGCGCCGCGCACGCCGCCGTCGGGGCATATGCGCCGAAGCGGCCACGGGGCCTTGTCACCCACCGGAGACCGCCGCCGCTCCCCTACCCCCGCCCGATTCCACCGTGCTCGGGGCATGGGGGCAGCGCCAAATGCAATATCCGCAGGGCGGAGGATCGGCCGGGGTCCGCGCTACCGCACCCGCCGTGTCGTCCGGCACGGGAGCCGACGGCACACCGTCCGGGTCCCGGTACCCGGCGTCGATCAGAGGGAGGCGGGTGATCATGTCCGCCTCCCCTCTCTTGGCACTGCGGCGATACCGCCTCTCCGCCCGCTTGTGCAGCCTTCTCTCGGTTCGCGGCGCCGGGCGCGACACCTGGCGGTCGAAATAGATGGTCCGCGCCACGACGAACTGTGCGTCGACGTCATGAAGAAGCGAGGTCATCGCCCTCAAGACCAGTTGCGCGTCAGCCAGCTCCCGTTCACGGCTCACGGCGTGGTCCCCGCCCGAGTCAGCTATCCCGTCGATCTTTTCGCCGAGCTGTCGGATCTTGACCCGGAACCGGCTGACGGCTTGGTCGAAGCGCTGGTGGTCGAAGCGGTACCCGTCGGCCAGCACCTCTCGGAAGCGCGCCTCCTCGAACAGGCGATCACGGAGCTCGGCGTTCCGTTCGGGGGTGATTCCGCGCCGCATCACCTTCAGCGCCTGCTCGCAGTCCTTCTGCGCTGCGGTCGCCGCGCCTCTGACCCGACCGCAGTAGTCACCCATGTTCAACAGGGGCCACTGGTGATCTCCGCCGGGCGCCCGGCCGCGCGACAGGAATGCCACCCAGACCGCGCTCATGGCGGCACCTGCGGTGGAGATCAGCGTCACGACGACTTCGCCCTGCACAGCGCCCCCTCGCGCAGCCGATTCGCTCCCCTGCCGCTTCCCCATCGTAGGCACCCACAACGCCCGTGAGACAGAGGGCAGTTGGAGATCCTGATCCTCATCGCGACGCAGCTCATCCGGCTGACGCTTCACTCTCATCCCGAGTTGTTGCCGGACTCCTTCCTTCGGCCCCGTCGACGCAGAGCCTTCCGGGCGTCACCGACCGCGTACACGAACTCCAGCCGCCACGTCTCCAGCTTGTCCCGAACCCTCGACTCGGCCTTCCACCACTTGAGCCACAGCGGCAGATCGCGGAACGGTACGTAGTCGAGTGTGTCGTCAATGGCGTTTCCGGCGATGCTCCTACGGCCGGGGCCTTCCGCCCGCAGCGCCGCGTACAGCTCCGGCGTCAACGCACCGTTGAGCCGGGCCGCAACACCGGCTGCGGTGAACGCGAAGCCCCGCTGATCGCGATCCGGCAACTGCATCGCCCTGACGATCCGCGGCGACGCTTCCTCCAACGAACAGTTGAAGGCCAGGCCGATCACAGCCGTGCCGAGATGCCCGTTCCCCCGCTCGAAGGCGGCATCCACCTCGGCGGGATCATGGACACGGATCAAACCTTCTCCGGTGTCCCAGTCAGGGCCGGCCGTCATACCGCTCCTTCGTCACTTCCCCTGATGTTCGAGAATGCGGAGCTGCCTCGGATCCGATACCGGGCGACCGTTGAACTCGTCGTCGGTGCGGCCTACCGCGGTGCCGTCCCCGAACTTCAGCACTTGGATCCGCCCCGCAGCGCCCGGGTGATCGGCGCGGGACGTAGGCATCACCTGAAGCTCGACGTGCGCCAACTGTGCTACACCCAGTAGGTGTTCGAGCTGGCGACGAAGCACCATTGTGCCTCCGACCGGACGGCGAAGGGTCACCTCTTCCTGTACGAAGCCGAGTTCCGGCGCCGGTGACCGGTCGAAGACCGCACGCCTGGCAAGTCGCGCGGCCACAGCCCGTTCCAACTCGTCCTGCGACAGACTGGGTCGCCAGGTCGCGAACAACGCCCGCGCATACTCCTCCGTCTGCAACAACCCATGAATGTTGTGGTTGCTGTACAGCAGCTGCTCGACCGCCCTGGCCTCCAACTGGGCCAGTTCGCGCACCCTCTTCGGATACCGAGCCCGCTCCATGTCCTCCGTGAACGCCCTGATGTGCCCCCAGGCGTCAGGATGTCGTCGGCCCTGTGCAGGAACTCCGCCCGAGGAATCCGGGCACCGCGCTCCACCTTGCGGACCAGGTCCTCCCCGTAGCCGAGCGCCTGGCCCAGCTCGACGACGCGCATCCCGGCGGCCTCACGCCACAGCCTGACCTGGCGGCCCGCCGCCTCGACCACCGGGGCGACCTCGTCCTCGGGGCTGACGTCCCGCCCCGGCTCGTCCGTACCGCCGCTGTTCACACCCACCCACCTCCAACGCCCACCGATCCCGCACGGCACCCGGGACAGCCGGGACAGAACGGGACAGTGACCGGACAGTCCACGCGGGCACCCCGCGGGCACCGGAACCCTGCTTCACCGGATCGCGGATCTTCACGTTTCGGAGAACGGCGACGCGGTCGCTCGCGACGTAAAGAGTCTGAAAGTACGGGGGAGAGAACCCCTCCCAACCCCACCAGCCTCCCGGCAGCCGCTCATCACCCGCAAGGGTGACAATCGGCAACTGAGCTGGCTTTCCCGCCCGTTGAGGGGCATATGCTCGCGGCGAACCACAACCGCAGCCCCGCCATCGTGTGAGGCACACGCTCCACCGCGGACATACAACGGCCCCCGGCCGGGACTGGCATCCCGATCGAGGGCCTCACCAACAAGGAAGCACGAACCCTTCCCGATGGATACCCAAAACCTTAGCGCGCCCTCGTGCGCGCAGCCCCTGATTCCCCGGGGCGTCACCCATATCAACGTCCGGCACACCACCCGCTACACGGTGATCGGCAACCATCTCGCCCAGCACCGTGCGCTGTCGCTCACCGCGATCGGGCTCGCCGTCCACATCCAGTCGCTGCCCGCCGGGGCCCGCGTGGACATCAAGTCGCTCGCCGGCCGCTTTCCGGAGGGTGAGACCCGGATCGCCTCCTCCCTGCGGGAGTTGGAGGCGCACGGCTACCTCTCCCGTACGAGAGAACGCCTCCCGAGCGGGCGGGTGGTCACGCACACGGTGTCGCACAATCAGCCGCGGGACCCCAGCAGGCGACACCCCGGAAAAGTCGTACCGCAAGGGCGGTGCACAAACCACCTGCCGGAACACCGGTCGTCCCCCGCCCCCAGGCTCGCCCGCCCTACGGACTCGCCCCCGGCAACCGCCCCACCTCCTCCGGTGGCGCCCCGAGCCCGTCCCCCGGCACCTGTCGAAGACCCTCCGAAGCCTCCGCTTCCCTCCCCGGTGGCGCTGGGCCCGGACGACTTCCGCGTCGCGACCGGCGTCCTCGCCGGCCTGCACCGCCACGACCCCCGTCTCCTCCTCGCCGAACGCGACGTGCGGCGCCTCGCCCCCGCCATCGCCGCCTGGCTGGAACGCGGCGTCGCACCCGAGGCCGTAAGCCACACCCTGACGACCGGCCTCCCCGCCGAGCCGCTCCGCCACCCGGCCGCCCTGCTCGCCCACCGCCTCACGGAGCTGTTGCCACAGCGGACGCCCGCGGCCCCCCGGCTCGCGCCCCGGGCACCACTCCAGAACTGCGACGGCTGCGACCGCGCCTTCCGGGCGGCCGAACCGGGCCACTGCCGCGACTGCCGACGCCGGACCGATCTCCTGGGAGCCGCCCAGCATGAACGCGACGACCCTTGCCCCCGGGCAGATACGAGGAGCGCACGCCATGAGCATCGCCCCTGACAACGCCGGGCGGAACGCCCACCACCTCTACCGGGCGCTACGCCACCCGTAGGGACTTCCTGCACGGCGAGGACGTACCGCTCGCCGAATTGGACCATCCCCACGGTCGGCCTCCCCCGTTACGAGGACATCGCCGCGGACAGCACCGCCCCTCGCCCCCGGCCGTCTGACCCCACCCGCCACCTGGCCCACTCCCCCGCGACACCTCACCCCTCGCGCCGGGACAGTGGAACCATGGCTGAACAGACCACCCTGCTGACCGGGCAGAACCTTCCTCCCGTGCGGGACTGGATCGCGGGGGACGTGAAAGGGAGCGACTTCGATCCCGTGCTGGCGGAGTTGATGCAGGACGGGCCCCTGGCCCGGATCCGGCTGCCGCACGGCGAGGGCTGGGCCTGGCTGGCCACCCGGTACGAGGACGTCCGGATGATCGCCGGCGACCCCCGGTTCAGCCGGGCCGCGGCCGCCGAGCTGCCGATCACCCGCCCCGCACCCACCTTCGAGCCCGACCCCGGGTGCCTGGCCTTCGCCGATCCGCCCGATCACGGCCGGCTGCGCCGTACCGTCGAGGGCGCCTTCGCCGACAGCGCCGTGGAGCGTCTGCGGCCACACGCCCAGCAGATGCTCGACGAGCTGGTGGACGGCATGTTGCACGACGGTCCCCCTGCCGACCTCGTCGAGCGCGTCCTCGAACCCTTCCCCGTCGCCGTCGCCTGCGAGGTCATGGGCGTGCCCTCGGGAGAACGCCGGCAGGTGCAGGCCTGGGTGCGGCACATCGTCTCGACCGACGGCTGCACGGACAGCGCGAAGCGGGCGAAGGAGGCCCTGTCCGCCCTGTACGAGTGGATCGGTGCCACCGTCCGGGAACGGCACGACAGCACGGACGCGGATGTCCTCTCGCTGCTCGGCGCCGCCGTAGGGCGCGGGGACATCAGCGAGGCCGAGGCGGTCGGCATCGCGGGACCGTTCCAGACCGGCGGCGACGCCGTCACCCACACGTGCGGGCAGATGCTGTTCCTCATGCTGACGGACACAGCGTTGTACGAACGGCTCCGCGGGCAGCCCGAGTCCCGTACCGCCGCCGTCGACGAACTGCTGCGCCACATCCCGCACCGCGCGTCCGTCGGCCTCGCCCGTATCGCCCTGGAGGACGTCGATGTGCACGGCGTCCGGATCTCCGCCGGCGAACCGGTCTACGTCTCGTACCTCGCCGCCAACCGCGACCCCGACGTCTTCCCCGACCCCGACCGGCTCGACGTCGACCGGGACGCCGGAGCGCACCTCGCGTTCGGCAGCGGGCCCCACCACTGCGCCGGCGCAGCCTTCGCCCGGATGCAGACCGAGCTGCTGGTCGACACCCTGCTGGACCGGCTGCCCGGACTGCGCCTGGCCGTGCACGTCGACCAGGTGCCGTTCCGCCGGCGCGCGATGGTCCGCGGCCCGCGGAGTCTGCCCGTCCGCTGGTGACCGCGGCACCGGCGTCCGGGCGGGGACGGCGAAAGGGCCCGCACGACCGAAGTCGTACGGGCCCTTTCTGGAGCTCGTGCAGGAGCTACCAGGTCATACGGTCAACAATTACTTGTTGATCTTGGTGACCTGGCCGGCGCCCACGGTCCGGCCACCCTCACGGATGGCGAACTTCAGGCCCTCTTCCATGGCGACGGGCTGGATGAGTTCGACCTTCATCTCAGTGTTGTCGCCCGGCATGACCATCTCGGTGCCCTCGGGGAGGGTCACGACGCCGGTCACGTCCGTGGTGCGGAAGTAGAACTGCGGACGGTAGTTGTTGAAGAAGGGGGTGTGACGGCCACCCTCGTCCTTCGACAGGATGTAGGCCTGGGCCTCGAACTCGGTGTGCGGCGTGACCGAACCGGGCTTGATGATGACCTGGCCGCGCTCGACGTCCTCGCGCTTGATGCCACGGAGGAGCAGGCCGACGTTCTCACCGGCACGACCCTCGTCGAGCAGCTTGCGGAACATCTCGATGCCGGTGACCGTGGTGGTGGTCTTGTCCTGCTTGATGCCGATGAGGTCAACGGTCTCGTTGACCTTCAGGACACCACGCTCGATACGGCCGGTGACGACCGTACCGCGACCGGTGATCGTGAAGACGTCCTCGACGGGCATGAGGAACGGCTTGTCGACGTCACGCTCGGGGGTCGGGATCGACTCGTCGACGGCGGCCATGAGGTCCAGGACCGACTGGCCCCACTCCTTGTCGCCCTCGAGCGCCTTGAGCGCCGAGACCTTGACGACCGGAAGGTCGTCGCCCGGGAACTCGTACTCGGAGAGGAGCTCACGAACCTCGAGCTCGACGAGCTCCAGGATCTCCTCGTCGTCCACCATGTCGGCCTTGTTCAGGGCGACGACGATGTACGGAACGCCGACCTGGCGGGCCAGGAGCACGTGCTCCTTGGTCTGCGGCATCGGGCCGTCGGTCGCGGCGACGACGAGGATGGCGCCGTCCATCTGCGCCGCACCCGTGATCATGTTCTTGATGTAGTCCGCGTGACCGGGGCAGTCGACGTGGGCGTAGTGACGGCCCTCCGTCTGGTACTCGACGTGCGCGATCGAGATCGTGATACCGCGCTGGCGCTCCTCGGGAGCCTTGTCGATCTGATCGAAGGCCGAGGCCTCGTTCAGGTTCGGAAACGCGTCGTGCAGCACCTTGGTAATGGCGGCCGTGAGGGTCGTCTTACCGTGGTCGATGTGACCGATGGTGCCGATGTTGACGTGCGGCTTAGTCCGCTCGAACTTTGCCTTCGCCACTGGGGTCCTCCTGCGGAGTGGTTCTGGTACGCCTTACTCATCGGCGCCAGGTGATCTTTGCTGGGATGCCGCCCGCCGGGGTTTTCCCTCCCGGGTCAGCCCCGGCGGTCGGTGTCAAGCCTAAAGCGTGTAAACGGGGTGTGTTACTCGCCCTTGGCCTTCGCGATGATCTCCTCGGCGACGTTCCTGGGAACCTCGGCGTAGGAGTCGAACTGCATCGAGTAGCTTGCGCGACCCGACGTCTTGCTGCGGAGGTCTCCGACGTAGCCGAACATCTCCGAGAGGGGCACGAGGCCCTTCACGACGCGAGCGCCGCTGCGCTCCTCCATGGCCTGGATCTGGCCACGGCGGGAGTTGAGGTCGCCGATGACATCACCCATCGACTCCTCGGGCGTGGTGACCTCGACGGCCATCATCGGCTCGAGCAGCACGGGGCTGGCCTTGCGCGCGGCCTCCTTGAACGCCTGCGAACCGGCGATCTTGAAGGCGAGCTCGGAGGAGTCGACCTCGTGGTAGCCACCGTCGAGAAGAATGACGCGGACGCCCGTCATCTCGTAGCCGGCCAGGATGCCGAACTGCATGGCCTCCTGCGCACCCGCGTCCACCGACGGGATGTACTCCCGGGGGATGCGGCCACCGGTGACCTTGTTCACGAACTCGTACGCCGGACCGTCGGTCTCGGTGATGGGCTCGATCGCGATCTGCACCTTGGCGAACTGACCGGTACCACCGGTCTGCTTCTTGTGGGTGTAGTCGTGACGCTCGACGGTCTTGCGGATCGTCTCGCGGTAGGCGACCTGCGGCTTACCGACGTTGGCTTCGACCCTGAACTCGCGCTTCATACGGTCGACCAGCACCTCGAGGTGCAGCTCGCCCATACCGCCGAGGATGGTCTGGCCCGTCTCCTCGTCCGAGTGAACGTGGAAGGAGGGGTCCTCCTCCGCGAGACGCTGGATGGCTACACCCAGCTTCTCCTGGTCACCCTTGGACTTGGGCTCGATGGCGACCTGGATGACCGGCGCCGGGAAGTCCATGGACTCCAGGATCACCGGGTTCTTGTCATCACAGAGCGTCTCACCGGTCGTGGTCTGCTTCAGACCCATCACGGCGACGATGTCGCCGGCGCCCACCGCGTCGATCTCCTCACGCTTGTTCGCGTGCATGCGGTAGATCTTGCCGATGCGCTCCTTCTTGCCCTTGACGGAGTTCAGCACCGCGGTGCCGGTCTCCAGGCGGCCCGAGTAAACCCGGACGAAGGTGAGCTTGCCGAGGTGCGGGTCGCTCATGATCTTGAACGCGAGCGCGGAAAGCGGCTCGTCGAACGACGGCTTGCGCTTGATCACGAGCTCCGGGTCCTTCACGTCGTGGCCCTCGATGGCCTCGACGTCAAGCGGAGTCGGGAGGTAGCGCACGACCGCGTCGAGCAGGGGCTGAACGCCCTTGTTCTTGAACGCGGTGCCACAGAACACCGGGGTGACCGTGATGCCCTCGGACTTGCCGGACGCGATGGTGACGCGACGGATCGCGGCGTACAGCTGCTCCTCGGTGGGCTCCTGGCCCTCCAGGAACAGCTCCATGATCTCGTCGTCGTGCTCCGCGACGGTCTCGATCAGCTGGCCGCGGTACAGCTCAGCTGCCTCGACGTGCGTGGCCGGGATGTCGACGACGTCGTACATCTCGCCCTTGGCCGCCTCGGCGGACCACACGAGCGCCTTCATGCGGACGAGGTCCACAACGCCCTGGAAGTCCATCTCGGCACCGATCGGGAGCTGCATGATGATCGGGACAGCGCCGAGGCGGTCCTTGATCATGTCCACGCAGCGGTGGAACTCGGCGCCGGTACGGTCCAGCTTGTTCACGAAGCAGATGCGCGGCACGCCGTAACGGTCGGCCTGACGCCACACCGTCTCGGACTGCGGCTCGACACCGGCGACACCGTCGAACACCGTGACGGCACCGTCGAGGACGCGGAGCGAACGCTCCACCTCGACCGTGAAGTCGACGTGCCCGGGGGTGTCGATGATGTTGATCGTGTAGTCGTCGTCCTCAAGCGGCCAGTGACAGGTGGTGGCAGCAGAGGTGATCGTGATGCCACGCTCCTGCTCCTGCTCCATCCAGTCCATGGTGGCAGCGCCGTCGTGGACCTCACCGATCTTGTAGCTGACGCCGGTGTAGAAGAGGATCCGCTCGGTGGTGGTCGTCTTACCCGCGTCGATATGCGCCATGATCCCGATGTTGCGGACCTTGGCCAGGTCAAGTGAAGTGGTAGCCATAAGGCTTCGGTCTTCTCTCGGTCTCGATGTGGGTAGCGACTACCAGCGGTAGTGCGCGAAGGCCTTGTTGGACTCGGCCATCTTGTGCGTGTCCTCGCGCTTCTTCACAGCGGCACCAAGGCCGTTGGAGGCGTCGAGAAGTTCGTTGAGCAGACGCTCGGTCATGGTCTTCTCGCGACGGGCGCGGGAGTAACCGACGAGCCAGCGCAGCGCGAGCGTGCTGGCGCGACCGGGCTTGACCTCGATCGGCACCTGGTACGTCGCACCGCCGACGCGGCGGGACTTGACTTCGAGGGTCGGCTTGATGTTCTCAAGCGCGCGCTTCAGCGTGATGACCGGGTCGTTGCCCGTCTTCTCACGCAGACCCTCCATGGCGCCGTAAACGATGCGCTCGGCAGTGGAGCGCTTGCCGTTCATCAGCACCTTGTTGATGAGGGAGGTCACCAGAGGGGAACCGTAGACCGGGTCGATGATGACCGGGCGCTTCGGGGCGGGGCCCTTACGAGGCATTTTCTACTTCTCCTTCTTGGCGCCGTAGCGGCTGCGGGCCTGCTTGCGGTTCTTGACACCCTGGGTGTCAAGCGAACCTCGGATGATCTTGTAGCGAACACCCGGCAGGTCCTTCACACGGCCGCCGCGCACGAGCACGATCGAGTGCTCCTGCAGGTTGTGTCCCTCGCCCGGGATGTAAGCGGTGACTTCGATCCCGCTGGTCAAACGCACACGCGCGACCTTACGCAGGGCCGAGTTCGGCTTCTTCGGGGTGGTCGTGAACACACGCGTGCAGACGCCACGACGCTGGGGCGAACCCTCGAGTGCGGGCGTCTTGTTCTTCTCGACCTTGTCCTGCCGGCCCTTCCGGACCAGCTGCTGGATCGTAGGCACTACTTCTCCGGTTTCTGTGTGCCGAATGGTGAAGCTAACCTGGAACACCGCCGACCCACGCGGTCGGGTGTGTCGAACACTGCAGACTCTCGCCGTGAAGCGAGAAGGGCGCAGATTGCGGTGGCCGCTTACGGCTCTCGTTGCGGTTTGAAGGCACGCACCAGAGCCAGGGCACACCCCAGGCACAAGGTCTGAGGGTACCTACCTCATGGACTTCGGTCAAAACAAATGCCGTGGTGCCCGACACGCCGGACTTCTCCCCATCCATTCTGGGCGTTCCCAGACCCTCCCGCAGCTTCGTGGAGGCCCGGAACGGCCAGGTCGGTTGCGCTGTGCGTGAACAGGCCGCGGGATGCTGACCGACTGCCGCCGGCCGGTCACCACGCGTCGACAGCAGTCCGCGTCGCGCCGGGCACCGGCGCGCATGTGCCGGCGCCGCACGCGGCCCCCTCAGCCCCGCTCACCGGCAAGGCCGTACGACGCCGCTGGACCGGCTCTCGCAGCGTCCTCGGCGACCACTGACGACAGCGGGGCCGGGAGCCCTCCTGTCGTCACGGAGCGCCTCCAAGGACGACGCATGCCGGAGGGCGGCCACCCCCACCGGGGATGACCGCCCTCCGTACTACTTGCCTACTGCCTACTGGTTGTACGGACCGTAGTCGTAGTCCTCCAGCGGGACGGCCTGGCCGGAGCCGGTGCCGAACGGCGAGTAGTCGATGTCGTCGTAGCCGACGGCCGAGTACATCGCGGCCTTGGCCTCTTCGGTCGGCTCGACCCGGATGTTGCGGTAGCGGGACAGACCCGTACCGGCCGGGATGAGCTTACCGATGATGACGTTCTCCTTGAGGCCGATCAGGGAGTCGGACTTGGCGTTGATCGCCGCGTCCGTCAGAACCCTGGTCGTCTCCTGGAAGGACGCCGCCGACAGCCACGACTCGGTCGCCAGCGAGGCCTTGGTGATACCCATCAGCTGCGGACGGCCGGAGGCCGGGTGGCCGCCTTCCTGGACCACACGACGGTTCTCGGTCTCGAACTTCGACCGCTCGACCAGCTCGCCGGGCAGCAGCTCCGCGTCGCCCGACTCGATGATCGTCACACGGCGCAGCATCTGCCGGATGATGATCTCGATGTGCTTGTCGTGGATCGACACACCCTGCGAGTTGTAGACCTTCTGGACCTCTCCGACCAGGTGGACCTGGACGGCACGCTGACCCAGGATGCGCAGCACGTCGTGCGGGTTGGTGGCACCCACGGTGAGCTTCTGGCCCACCTCGACGTGCTCGCCCTCGGACACCAGGAGCCGGGCACGCTTGGAGATCGGGAACGCCGTCTCCTCGCTGCCGTCGTCCGGGGTGACCACGAGCTTCTTGGTCTTCTCGGTCTCCTCGATCCGCACGCGGCCGGAGGCCTCGGAGATCGGGGCGACACCCTTCGGCGTACGAGCCTCGAAGAGCTCGACGACACGGGGCAGACCCTGGGTGATGTCGTCACCGGCCACACCACCGGTGTGGAAGGTACGCATCGTCAGCTGGGTACCGGGCTCACCGATGGACTGGGCGGCGATGATGCCGACCGCCTCACCGATGTCGACCAGCTTGCCGGTGGCCAGCGAACGGCCGTAGCACATGGCACAGGTGCCGACGGCGGACTCGCAGGTCAGGACCGAGCGGGTCTTGACCTCCTCGATGCCGTGCTTGACGAGCTCGTCGATGAGGACGTCGCCGAGGTCGGTGTTGGCCGGGGCCAGCACCTTGCCGTCGACGGTGATGTCCTCGGCCAGCGCACGTGCGTACACGCTGGTCTCGACGTTCTCCGTCTTGCGCAGCACACCGTCGGCGCCGCGCTCGGCGATCGCCAGCTTGAGGCCACGGTCGGTGCCGCAGTCCTCTTCGCGGATGATGACGTCCTGCGAGACGTCCACGAGACGACGGGTGAGGTAACCCGAGTCGGCGGTACGCAGAGCGGTGTCCGCCAGACCCTTACGGGCACCGTGGGTCGAGATGAAGTACTCCAGCACCGACAGGCCTTCACGGAAGGAGGCCTTGATGGGGCGCGGGATCGTCTCGTTCTTGGCGTTGGACACCAGACCACGCATACCGGCGATCTGACGCATCTGCATCATGTTGCCTCGTGCGCCCGAGTTCACCATCATCGAAACCGGGTTGGTCTTCGGGAAGTTCGCGTTCATCGCCTCGGCAACCTCGTTGGTCGCCTTGGTCCAGATCGCGATGAGCTCCTGCGTGCGCTCTTCCTTGGTGATCAGACCACGCTCGTACTGCTTCTGGACCTTCTCGTCCTGGTCCTCGTAGCCCTTGACGATCGCGCGCTTCGCGTCGGGAACGACGATGTCGGAGATGGCCACGGTGACACCGGAACGGGTCGCCCAGAAGAAGCCGGCCGCCTTCAGGTTGTCGAGCGTCGCCGCCACGATGACCTTGGGGTAGCGCTCGGCGAGGTCGTTGACGATCTCCGAGAGCTGCTTCTTGCCGATCTCGTAGTCGACGAACGGGTAGTCCTCGGGCAGCAGCTCGTTGAAGAGCGCGCGGCCCAGGGTCGTCCGCAGGCGGAAGGTGTCACCCTGCTGCCACTCCGGCTCGCTCTCCTCGCGGGCCGGCGGGGTCCAGCCGCGCGGCGGGATGGTGCCCACCGGGAAGCGGATGTCCACGCGCGACTGCAGCGAGAGCTCGCCGGCGTCGAACGCCATGATCGCCTCGGCCACGGAAGCGAAGGAGCGGTCCTCGCCCTTCACGTTCCGCAGGTCGCCGTCGGTGGTCAGGAAGAACAGACCGAGGACCATGTCCTGGGTCGGCATCGTGACCGGGCGGCCGTCGGCCGGCTTGAGGATGTTGTTCGAGGACAGCATCAGGATGCGGGCCTCGGCCTGCGCCTCCGCGGAGAGCGGCAGGTGGACGGCCATCTGGTCACCGTCGAAGTCCGCGTTGAACGCGGTGCAGACGAGCGGGTGGATCTGGATGGCCTTGCCCTCGACCAGCTGCGGCTCGAAGGCCTGGATGCCGAGGCGGTGCAGCGTCGGCGCACGGTTCAGCAGAACCGGGTGCTCGGCGATGACCTCTTCCAGGACGTCGTACACGACCGTGCGGCCGCGCTCGACCATCCGCTTGGCGCTCTTGATGTTCTGCGCGTGGTTCAGGTCGACCAGGCGCTTCATCACGAACGGCTTGAAGAGCTCCAGCGCCATGGCCTTCGGCAGACCACACTGGTGCAGCTTCAGCTGCGGACCGACGACGATCACGGAACGCGCGGAGTAGTCCACACGCTTGCCGAGCAGGTTCTGACGGAATCGACCCTGCTTGCCCTTGAGCATGTCGGACAGCGACTTCAGCGGACGGTTGCCGGGGCCCGTCACCGGGCGGCCACGACGGCCGTTGTCGAAGAGCGCGTCGACGGCCTCCTGGAGCATGCGCTTCTCGTTGTTCACGATGATCTCGGGGGCACCGAGGTCGAGAAGGCGCTTCAGGCGGTTGTTGCGGTTGATCACACGGCGGTACAGGTCGTTCAGGTCGGAGGTCGCGAAGCGGCCACCGTCCAGCTGCACCATCGGGCGAAGGTCCGGCGGGATGACCGGCACGCAGTCGAGCACCATGCCCTTGGGGCTGTTGCTGGTCTGCAGGAACGCGGAGACGACCTTGAGGCGCTTGAGCGCACGGGTCTTCTTCTGGCCCTTGCCGGTGCGGATGATCTCGCGGAGGCGCTCGGCCTCCTCGTCCAGGTCGAAGGACTCGAGGCGCTTCTGCAGCGCCGCGGCACCCATCGATCCGTCGAAGTACGTGCCGAAGCGGTCACGCAGCTCGCGGTAGAGGAGCTCGTCGCCCTCCAGGTCCTGGACCTTGAGGTTCTTGAAGCGGGTCCACACCTCGTCGAGACGGTCGATCTCGCGCTGCGCACGGTCGCGCAGCTGCTTCATCTCACGCTCGGCACCTTCGCGCACCTTGCGGCGCACGTCGGCCTTCGCACCCTCGGCCTCAAGCTCGGCCAGGTCGGTCTCGAGCTTCTTGGCGCGGGCTTCGAGGTCGGAGTCGCGACGGTTCTCGACCTGCTGACGCTCGACGGAGACGTGCGCCTCCAGCGAGGGCAGGTCACGCGTACGACGCTCGTCGTCGACGTACGTGATCATGTACGCGGCGAAGTAGATGACCTTCTCGAGGTCCTTCGGGGCGAGGTCGAGCAGGTAGCCCAGCCGCGACGGAACGCCCTTGAAGTACCAGATGTGGGTGACGGGAGCGGCAAGCTCGATGTGGCCCATCCGCTCACGGCGCACCTTGGCGCGCGTGACCTCGACGCCACAGCGCTCACAGATGATGCCCTTGAAGCGGACGCGCTTGTACTTGCCGCAGTAGCACTCCCAGTCCCGGGTCGGACCGAAGATCTTCTCGCAGAAGAGTCCGTCCTTCTCGGGCTTGAGGGTGCGGTAGTTGATGGTCTCAGGCTTCTTGACCTCGCCGTGGCTCCACTGACGGATGTCGTCAGCGGTGGCCAGACCGATCCGGAGCTCATCGAAGAAGTTGACGTCGAGCACTATGCGTCAATCCCTCTCAGGGTTGTAAGTCTTAGGGGTCTGATACGGGGGTCCTGGGGCCGGCGGGCCTTGATCACCTTTTCCACAGGCGGTCAAGGCCCGGCCGGACTCCCGTCAGACCTCTTCGACGCTGCTCGGCTCGCGCCGGGACAGGTCGATGCCGAGCTCCTCCGCCGCGCGGAAGACGTCCTCGTCGGTGTCACGCATTTCGATGGACATGCCGTCGCTGGACAGCACCTCCACGTTGAGGCAGAGGGACTGCATCTCCTTGATGAGCACCTTGAAGGACTCGGGGATGCCGGGCTCAGGGATGTTCTCGCCCTTGACGATGGCCTCGTAGACCTTCACGCGGCCGGTGACGTCGTCGGACTTGATCGTCAGGAGCTCCTGGAGGGCGTAAGCGGCGCCGTACGCCTCCAGCGCCCACACCTCCATCTCACCGAAGCGCTGACCACCGAACTGAGCCTTACCACCCAGCGGCTGCTGGGTGATCATCGAGTACGGACCGGTCGAACGGGCGTGCAGCTTGTCGTCGACCAGGTGGTGGAGCTTGAGGATGTACATGTAGCCGATCGAGACCGGCTCCGGGAACGGCTCGCCGGAGCGGCCGTCGAACAACGGTGCCTTGCCGGACGGGAGGACCAGACGGTCGCCGTCGCGGTTGGGCAGCGTGTGCTCGAAGAGACCCGCGAGCTCGTCCTCACGCGCACCGTCGAAGACGGGGGTGGCGACGTTGGTGCCCGGTGCGACCTGGTCGGCTCCGATGGACTGCAGGCGCTGAGCCCAGTCGTCCGAGAGACCGGAGACGTCCCAGCCGCGGCTGGCGAGCCAGCCGAGGTGGATCTCCAGGACCTGTCCCGGGTTCATTCGGGACGGGACACCCAGCGGGTTGAGGATGATGTCGACCGGGGTGCCGTCCTCCAGGAACGGCATGTCCTCGATCGGCAGGATCTTCGAGATGACACCCTTGTTGCCGTGACGGCCGGCGAGCTTGTCACCGTCCGTGATCTTGCGCTTCTGCGCCACGTAGACACGAACCAGCTGGTTCACGCCCGGCGGCAGCTCGTCGCCCTCTTCACGGTCGAAGACGCGTACGCCGATGACCTTGCCGATCTCGCCGTGCGGGACCTTCAGCGAGGTGTCACGGACCTCACGGGCCTTCTCACCGAAGATCGCGCGCAGCAGGCGCTCCTCCGGCGTCAGCTCGGTCTCGCCCTTGGGCGTGACCTTGCCGACGAGGATGTCGCCGGCGACGACCTCGGCACCGATACGGATGATGCCGCGCTCGTCGAGGTCGGCGAGGACCTCTTCGGAGACGTTCGGGATGTCCCGGGTGATCTCCTCCGGGCCGAGCTTGGTGTCACGGGCGTCGACCTCGTGCTCCTCGATGTGGATCGAGGAGAGGACGTCGTCCTGCACGAGGCGCTGCGACAGGATGATCGCGTCCTCGTAGTTGTGACCCTCCCACGGCATGAACGCCACGAGCAGGTTCTTGCCCAGCGCCATCTCGCCGTCCTCGGTCGCGGGACCGTCGGCCAGGACCTGGCCCTCGATCACGCGGGCGCCCTCGTCCACCACAACCTTCTGGTTGACGGAGGTGCCCTGGTTCGACCGGGAGAACTTGTGCAGGCGGTACGTGGTGTACGTGCCGTCGTCGTTGGCGGTGGTGATGTAGTCCGCGGAGACCTCCTGGACCACACCGTCCTTCTCCGACTTCAGGACGTCACCGGCGTCGACCGCGCAGCGGTACTCCATGCCGGTGCCGACCAGCGGCGCCTCGGACTTGATGAGCGGAACGGCCTGACGCATCATGTTCGCGCCCATGAGGGCACGGTTGGCGTCGTCGTGCTCCAGGAACGGGATCATCGCGGTCGCGACCGACACCATCTGGCGCGGGGAGACGTCCATGTAGTCGACGTCGTCACCGGGGACGTAGTCGACCTCTCCGCCACGACGGCGGACCAGGACGCGGGACTCCTCGAAGCGGAACTCCTCCGTCAGCGGCGCGTTGGCCTGCGCGATGACGAATCGGTCCTCTTCGTCGGCCGTCAGGTAGTCGACCTCGTCGGTGACGAAGCCGCCCGTGACCCTGCGGTACGGGGTCTCGACGAAACCGAACGCGTTGACCCGGCCGTAGGAGGCGAGCGAGCCGATCAGGCCGATGTTCGGGCCTTCGGGGGTCTCGATCGGGCACATGCGGCCGTAGTGCGACGGGTGCACGTCACGGACCTCGAAGCCGGCCCGCTCACGGGACAGACCACCCGGGCCAAGCGCCGACAGACGGCGCTTGTGGGTGAGACCCGACAGCGGGTTGTTCTGGTCCATGAACTGCGACAGCTGGCTGGTGCCGAAGAACTCCTTGATGGAGGCGACGACCGGCCGGATGTTGATCAGGGTCTGCGGCGTGATCGCCTCGACGTCCTGAGTCGTCATGCGCTCGCGGACGACGCGCTCCATACGAGCCAGACCCGTGCGGACCTGGTTCTGGATGAGCTCGCCGACGTTGCGCAGACGACGGTTGCCGAAGTGGTCGATGTCGTCGGTCTCGACGACGATCGAGGTGCCGTTGTCACCAACGGTCTCGGTCTCACCGGCGTGCAGCTTCACCAGGTACTTGATCGACGAGATGATGTCCTCGACGGTCAGGATCCCGGCGTCGAGCGGCGCGGTTCCGGCCAGCTTCTTGTTGACCTTGTACCGGCCGACCTTGGCGAGGTCGTAGCGCTTCGGGTTGAAGTAGAGGTTCTCCAGAAGCGTCTGCGCGGCCTCGCGGGTCGGCGGTTCGCCCGGACGCAGCTTGCGGTAGATGTCGAGCAGCGCGTCGTCCTGGCCCTGGGTGTGGTCCTTCTCCAGGGTGGCGCGCATCGACTCGTACTCGCCGAACTCCTCGAGGATGCGCTCGGTGGTCCAGCCGAGAGCCTTCAGGAGAACGGTGACGGACTGCTTGCGCTTGCGGTCGATGCGGACACCGACCATGTCGCGCTTGTCGATCTCCATCTCCAGCCAGGCACCCCGGGACGGGATGACCTTGGTCGAGAAGATGTCCTTGTCGGACGTCTTGTCGATGGAGGAGTCGAAGTAGACACCCGGCGAGCGGACCAGCTGCGACACGACGACACGCTCGGTGCCGTTGATGACGAAGGTGCCCTTGTTGGTCATGAGCGGGAAGTCGCCCATGAAGACCGTCTGGGACTTGATCTCGCCGGTCTCGTTGTTGGTGAACTCGGCGGTGACGAAGAGCGGGGCCGCGTACGTGAAGTCGCGGTCCTTGCACTCGTCGATGGAGTTCTTCGGAGGCTCGAAGCGGTGGTCGCGGAACGTCAGCGACATCGACCCACTGAAGTCCTCGATCGGGGAGATCTCCTCGAAGATCTCCTCCAGACCGGACTTGGTGGGGACGTCCTGTCCACTGTCCAGAGCCGCCTCGACACGAGCCTTCCACGCGTCGTTTCCGAGCAGCCAGTCGAAGCTCTCGGTTTGCAGCGCAAGAAGGTTCGGAACCTCGAGGGGCTCCTTGATCTTTGCAAAGGAGATGCGCAGCGGGGCGGTGCTGGCGCCGTTGTTCGTATTCGCGGTCGAGGCAGTGCGCGAGGCGGCCAAGAGGGGGTCCTTCCGAGGGCTCGGACTCACTACGCGCGTACCGGTCCCATGTCGGACACAGCATCGGGCCTTTCTCTGTCCGGCCGGATAAGGCCAGGTCAGAGATGATCCGATCGTCGATGCTCCAGCATGGGTATGCCCCTGGTGACGGGCAGGAGGCAGCTAACAGGCAGCGCAAAGGGTCAGTGTAGCCACTAGGCCCACTGATGTCCAGTCCCGGTTTTTGAGACCCTCTTCGTCGTCCTCAACACCTGCCGCAAGCCATGCCCTCGATGCACATCGATACTGCCCTCTTCGCCGCCGATCCATGCCTCGGATACGGATCGTTGTGACGACGCGTCCTGAGAATTGCGCGCTGCGTGCGGTTCGTCAAGGCCCCCCAGGCCCAAAGCGTGTGCCGCGATCGTCACGTCCGGCCCGTCCCGCAACCCGTCTCTCTGCCTGTCACAGGGCTGCGGGGGCACAACGAAGATCACCATACTCGTCGTGACCTGCAGTGCAAGGCAGCCGCTTCGGGGACCCCCGGCAACGCCGAAGAGCGACCACCCAGTTGGGTGATCGCTCTTCGGTGCGTCAGCGTTACAGCGCTACACGAGCGGCTGTGACAGCTTCACAGGAGCCCTTGAGAGGCTCGTCGAGTTACTTGACCTCGACGGAGGCGCCGGCGCCCTTGAGGGACTCGGCAGCCTTCTCGGCGGCCTCCTTGGCGACCTTCTCGAGGACCGGCTTCGGAGCGCCGTCGACGAGGTCCTTGGCCTCCTTCAGACCCAGCGAGGTGAGCTCACGCACGACCTTGATGACCTGGATCTTCTTCTCGCCGGCACCCGTGAGGATGACGTCGAACTCGTCCTGCTCCTCAGCGGCCTCAGCGGCGGCGGCGGGGCCGGCCGGGGCAGCGGCAACCGCGGCGGCGGCGGTGACGTCGAACTTCTCCTCGAAGGCCTTCACGAACTCGGAGAGCTCGATGAGGGTGAGGTTCTCGAACTGCGCGAGCAGCTCTTCCTGGGACAGCTTCGCCATGATGGCGTCCTTCCACTTATTCGGCAGGTGCCGGTATGTACTGGTGAGGCGGGCGTACGTTCGGCCCGCTGCGACCGTCGCCTCAGGCGGCGGTCAATGCGCGAGCCGAATTACTCGGCACCGCCCTGCTCGGCCTGCTTGGCACGAAGCGCCTCCGCGGTGCGGACGAACTTCGAGGGGAGCGCCTGGAAGAGCTGAGCAGTCTGCGTCTGCTTGCCCTTGAAGGCACCCGCCAGCTTGGCGAGCAGAACCTCGCGGGACTCGAGGTCCGCAAGCTTCTTGATCTCGTCGGCGGACAGCGCCTTGCCGTCAAGGACACCGCCCTTGATGACGAGGTTCGGGTTGTCCTTGGCGAAGTCACGAAGACCCTTCGCCGACGTCACCGGGTCACCGGTGATGAAGGCGACCGCCGTCGGACCGTTGAACAGGTCGTCGAGCGTAGAGATTCCGGCCTCGTTGGCCGCAATCTTGGTCAGCGTGTTCTTCACCACGGCGTACTGGGCGTCTTCACCGAGCGAACGACGCAGCGTCTTGAGCTGCGCCACGGTGAGACCCCGGTACTCGGTCAGCACGGCGGCGTTCGAGCTGCGGAACTGGTCCGCGAGCTCGGCTACCGCGGCAGCCTTGTCGGGCCTTGCCATAGAGCGTGGCCTCCTTCCGGGTGATGAGGACCGCTCAGAAGGGGCCGACAAAACAAAACGCCCCGGCGCAGGCGCACGGGGCGTAGCTCTACCGGATGATCCGCACGCGTGGCAGCGGGTTCCGGGAACATGTCCACAGTCACCTACGCGGGTCGTCCGCAGTTTCAGCGGATCCTTCGGCCGTCACGCCCTCTGATGAGAACGAGGCAGCGACCAGCGGTCTTTGGCTTCTCGAGGAGAATACGTGAAACGAACTCCGGGAAGCAAATCCGGCCGAACGGCCCAGTAGCACCGGGCGCCGGCCGGACCCGCTCGCACGGATCAGCCCGCCTGGGCGCCCTTCATCATCTCGGCGAGATCGGCGGTGTCCTTGGCGGGCGGAGCCTTCACCGTCACCGGCTTGTTGTAGTCGAGGAAGGTGATGGTCATGTCGAGCGGACCCTTCTCGGCGGTCCCCCGCATGCGGAACTGCTTGGTCCGGCTCTCGCCGTCGATCCAGGCGTCCATCGTCAGCGCGTCGATGCCCATCTTCTTGTACTGCTCAAGGCTCTTCTCGCGCTGCTCACGGGTGGCCTTGTCCTCGTTCTTCAGCGTCTTGCGCAGTCCGTCGAGGGTGATCGACCCCTTGTAGTGCGTGGTCTTCACGCCCTCGACGGTCTCGGTGCCGACCTTCTTCACGTTCTTCGAGCCGGTGAGGAAGGTGGACTCGGCCGCCGGGTTCTTGTCGGCCTCGCCGCCGCCGAGCTGGTCCGCGCTCATGCCCTTGTCGGCGCCGAGCGCGGACATGTCGAACTTGATCCAGCTCTTGCCGTCCATCTCCTTGGCGGCCTGCGCGCCGCCGCCTATGTACATCGCGCCGTCCACCAGGCGCATCTCGACCGGGCCGTCGGTGCCCGAGTCCGCGGCCGTCATCTTCATGCTCATGGCCAGCGGCTTCATGCTCATCGACGCCTCGGCGGTGACCCTGCCCTCTTCCGGGACCTTGCCGGCCATCCGGTAGTGCAGGGAGGTGATGTCCTCGGTGTTCTTCGCGGCCTTCGCCACGGCCGCCGCGGGCGTCATCTCCGGCGACTGGTCGGTGCCCTTGGAGCAGGCCACCGCTCCCCCGCCCAGGACCAGTGCCGCGAGGGCCGCGCCGGTCGCTCCGCGTCGTACCGAGGTGTGCACAGCAGATCTCATGGTTCCCCCCAGGAAACAGATGAGCGATTCACAGATTCAGATGCAGCATGAACATACCTGAGGGGTACGACAAGATCCTCAGGGTTTTCGGCGCCCCCCACAGCCGCCGCAGTGCGGCCTCCGGGTCGCTGTGGGGGCGTTCCGGAGGCGCGGCCTCCAGGAGTCAGGACGCGGCCCCTCCGGTGGCTCCCTGGGCCTTCAGGAGGTCCTTGAAGTCGGCGGTGTCGGAGGCCGGGGGCTTCTCGGCGGAGACCTTCGTCCCGTAGTCGCTGTAGTACGCCGTCGAGGTCATGGTGCCGCTCGTCAGCTCGCCCTTCTCGACCTTCTTGACGAGCAGGTCGTCGCCGTCGACCCAGATGTCGACCTTCTCCGTGCTGACGCCGGCCGTGGTGAGCTGCTTCTTGAGGTCGGCGAGCTGTCCGGCGCTGAGGTGGGACGACCTGGTCGCGAGGTCCGCCACGTCGACCGTGCCGGAGTAGTGCGTGGTCCGCCGGCCGCGCACGGTCTCCGGGCCGACCTTCCGGACGTCCCCGGAGGCCAGCAGGAGCTTCACCGACTGGTTCGGCGTGGTGTTCTGCATCTGGTCCTTCAGATACGCGCCCGAGCTGCCGCCGAACTGGGCGAGGTCGTCGTACGCGTACCGGATCCAGTGCCTGCCGCCCGACTGGCGGGCGAACGTGTCGCTCATCCGCGCGTAGTACGCGTCGGAGAGGTACCGGGCCTGCATCGAGGTGCTGCCGGTCCGCCGCATGGTGTCGGCGAGCGTGCCGCCCGTGTACGTGATGGTCATCGTGCCGGTGAGGCCGTCGGCCCAGCCCATGACGCCGTCGGCCTTCATGTCCATCAGCGTGCCCATGGATGTCGTGGACTCGACCTTCGCGGAGTCCGCGCCGTCAGTGGACCGCTCCGCGGAGCGCAGGGCCGCTATCGGGCTGACGCGGGTGGTGCCCTTGTGCACCGCCTTGTCGGCCTTGCCGGAACTCCCGGACGACTCCGATGAGTTGCAGGCGGTCACGCCCCCGAGCGCGGCGGTCAGCGCGATCGAGAGGGTCACCCGGCGCACGATGGTGCTCTTCATTCGTCCCCACCCCTATGTGATTCCTGTGACCGCACGCTGACGCGGGCCACTGACGCACGTGTCCGGAGTCCTCGCCGAGGCGCTCGCCGCGGAAGGGCTCCGGACATGAGGACGGGCCCCGCACCTCGAAAGGTTGCGGGGCCCGTCTCAGATACGCGTGCGCGACGCGGTCACCGGAGTGAGCGGAGGGCTCAGACGGAGGCCGGGTCCTCCTCGACGAGGAGGTTGCGGGTGCGGTTGGGGTCGACGGGGACGCCGGGGCCGATCGTCGAGCTGAACGCGGCCTTCTTGATGTAGCGACCCTTGGCGGCCGACGGCTTCAGACGAAGGATCTCGTCGAGGGCCGCACCGTAGTTCTCCACCAGCTGGGTGTCGTCGAAGGACACCTTGCCGATGATGAAGTGCAGGTTCGAGTGCTTGTCGACGCGGAACTCGATCTTGCCACCCTTGATCTCGGTGACAGCCTTGGCGACGTCGGGGGTCACGGTGCCGGTCTTGGGGTTCGGCATGAGACCACGGGGACCGAGCACGCGGCCGAGGCGGCCGACCTTGCCCATGAGGTCCGGGGTGGCGACGACGGCGTCGAAGTCCAGACGGCCCTTCGCGACCTCGTCGATCAGTTCGTCGGAGCCGACGATGTCGGCGCCGGCGGCCTCCGCGGCCGCAGCACGGTCACCGGTCGCGAAGACCAGGACCCGGGCGGTCTTGCCGGTGCCGTGCGGCAGGTTCACGGTGCCACGGACCATCTGGTCGGCCTTGCGCGGGTCGACACCCAGGCGGAAGGCGACCTCGACGGTGCCGTCGTACTTGCTGGTGGAGGTCTCCTTGGCGAGACGGACGGCCTCGAGCGGGGCGTACAGCTTCGCCCGGTCGATCTTGGCGTCCGCAGCGCGGAGAGACTTGCTGCGCTTGCTCACTACTGCTCCTGATGTGTTCTGAGGAGTCGTGGTGTGGGCCGAGCAGGCCCTGCCACGTGCGGCCGGAGCCGCAGATTCCTACGAAGGTGGGTGTCAGCCCTCGACCGTGATGCCCATGGAACGGGCGGTGCCGGCGATGATCTTCGA
This sequence comes from Streptomyces sp. NPDC102279, assembly GCF_044766365.1. NCBI lineage: Bacteria > Bacillati > Actinomycetota > Actinomycetes > Kitasatosporales > Streptomycetaceae > Streptomyces > Streptomyces sp. NPDC102279. The sequence continues at coordinate 40,408 of NZ_JBIWLU010000023.1, forward strand.
CGCGGCGTCCAGGTCGTTGGCGTTGAGGTCGGGCATCTTGGTCGTGGCGATCTCACGGACCTGCGCCTGGCTGATCTTGGCGACCTTGGTCTTGTGCGGCTCGCCGGAGCCCTTCTCGACACCCGCGGCCTTGAGGATCATCTTGGCGGCCGGCGGAGTCTTGGTGATGAAGGTGAAGGAGCGGTCTTCGTAGACCGTGATCTCCACCGGAATCACCCAGCCACGCTGCGACTCGGTCGCGGCGTTGTAGGCCTTGCAGAACTCCATGATGTTGACGCCGTGCTGACCGAGCGCGGGGCCGACCGGCGGGGCCGGGTTCGCCGCACCGGCGTTGATCTGGAGCTTGATGAGCCCCGTGACCTTCTTCTTCTTGGGAGGCATTCCGGGTCCTCTTTCGTTTTCGCCTTCCTACGTCCGAGTCGCCCCGGACGGCTGCCCCCGGTCGGACCAATGATCCGGATGGAGGCATACCGCACAACGATAACGGGTATCCATGTGCGGCTAAAAACCGAGCAGGTCAGACCGGCTGCGAGAGCCCGTCTGACCTGTTCGGAAGACGTACGTCCAGAAGGTGCTAGTTCTTCTGGATCTGGTCGAAGGAGAGCTCGACCGGAGTCTCGCGGCCGAAGATCTCGACGAGGCCCTTGACCTTCTTCGAGTCGGCGTTGATCTCGTTGATCGTGGCCTGCAGCGTGGCGAACGGGCCGTCGGTGACGGTGACCGAGTCGCCGACCTCGAAGTCCAGCACCTGGACCTCGACCTTGCGCTGCGGCGCGGGCTTGCCCTCGGCCTCGGCAGCCTCGCGGGCCGCCTTCTCCTCGGCCTCCGGAGCGAGCATCTTGACGATCTCGTCCAGGGTCAGCGGGTACGGGTCGTAGGCGTTGCCCACGAAGCCGGTGACGCCGGGGGTGTTGCGAACGACGCCCCAGGATTCGTTCGTCAGGTCCATGCGGACCAGGACGTAGCCCGGGAGCTTGTTCTGCTTGATGGTCTTGCGCTCGCCGTTCTTGATCTGCGCGACCTCTTCCTGCGGCACCTCGGCCTGGAAGATGAAGTCCTCGACGTTCAGCGAGACGGCACGCTGCTCGAGGTTGGTCTTCACGCGGTTCTCGTAACCGGCGTACGTGTGGATGACGTACCACTCGCCGGGGAGCCTGCGCAGCTCCTCGCGCAGGGCGGTCACGGGGTCGACGGGCTCGGCCTCTTCTTCGGCCTCGGCCTCGTCGGCTTCCTCGGACTCGTCGTCGGCTTCCTCGGACTCGTCGGCGGCGAGGGCCTCGGCGGGCACATCCTCGTCCGCGACGTCCTCGCCGGACTCGTCCTCGACGTGCAGGGCCGCGTCCTCGGCGGGCTCGCCGGCGGCGGCATCGGCAGCCTCGAACTCGTCCACGACGTCCGCTCCCTCGACGACCTCGAGTTCGTCGTCAACGGACTCGACCGACTCGGAGGCGTCGTTCAGGTTCGGGTCAGACACGGTGGCTGCTTCTTCCTGGATACATGGGGGTGGAACGCGCGAAAGGGGCGCCGGTGACGGCGCCCTTCGCTCTCGGCTCAGCCGAAGACGTACTTGGCGGCGTGGTTGAGCCCATAGTCAATCACGGTCACCAGGCCGATCATGATGACGACGAACACGATCACCACGGTGGTGTACGTCGTCAGCTGATTGCGGGTCGGCCAGACGACCTTGCGGAGCTCCGCGACGATCTGGCGGTAGAAGGTGGCAAGGCGCTTCAGCGGGCCCTTCTTGGCACGCTTACCGCCCTTGCGGGGCTTCTTCGACTCCGCCGCCTCGGCATCAGGCATGTCGATGGAGCCCACGGCGTCCGTCACTCGTCCTCACCTGATTCCGGGTCGTGGCCGTGCCGCGCCCGGTTGAGCCGCACGGCGGTGCAATGCAGTACGTACATGCGCACACATCCTGGCGAAAGGTGTGTGAAGCAGGGCCGGAGGGACTTGAACCCCCAACCGCTGGTTTTGGAGACCAGTGCTCTACCAATTGAGCTACGACCCTTTGATTTCCCCCAACGTACCGCATCCGCCCGGGTGCTCGGTGGCACCGCGTGAGTGCGGCCGGTGAAGGCCAACGAGGTGAGAGTGTACGTGCTCCTGAGCCGGGCGTCGAACAGAAAGTGTCCACACGTGCCGCCTCCGCTGAAGATCCACTGGTGGAGCCAGCGGAAGCGGACGGATGTTCTGACGCTGTTCAGTCTGTGAAACCCGCGTGCCGGGGGCGTTTCCGGTCTGAAACGATGGGTGCCATGAGCGCTGCAATCCCTCCCACCGAGCGCCGGGTCTCCGCCCGAGTCGGCTCGATCTCCGAGTCCGCCACTCTCGCCGTGGACGCCAAGGCCAAGGCCCTCAAGGCCGCCGGACGTCCGGTGATCGGCTTCGGCGCCGGTGAGCCCGACTTCCCGACCCCCGACTACATCGTGCAGGCGGCCATCGAGGCCTGCTCGAACCCCAAGTACCACCGCTACACGCCGGCCGGCGGGCTCCCCGAGCTGAAGGCCGCCATCGCCGCGAAGACCCTGCGCGACTCGGGCTACGAGGTGGAGGCCGCCCAGGTCCTCGTCACCAACGGCGGCAAGCAGGCCATCTACGAGGCCTTCGCCGCGATCCTCGACCCGGGCGACGAGGTCATCGTCCCCGCTCCGTACTGGACGACCTATCCGGAGTCCATCCGTCTCGCCGGCGGTGTCCCGGTCGACGTCGTCGCCGACGAGACCACCGGCTACCGCGTCTCGGTCGACCAGTTGGAGGCCGCCCGCACCGAGAACACCAAGGTGCTGCTCTTCGTCTCGCCGTCCAACCCGACGGGCGCGGTCTACACCCGCGAGCAGATCGAGGAGATCGGCCGCTGGGCCGCCGAGAAGGGCCTGTGGGTCCTGACCGACGAGATCTACGAGCACCTGGTCTACGGCGACGCGGAGTTCCACTCCCTGCCGGTCGTGGTGCCGGAGCTGCGCGACAAGTGCATCGTCGTGAACGGCGTCGCCAAGACGTACGCGATGACCGGCTGGCGCGTGGGCTGGGTCATCGGCCCGAAGGACGTCATCAAGGCCGCGACCAACCTGCAGTCGCACGCCACGTCCAACGTCTCGAACGTGGCGCAGGTCGCCGCGCTCGCCGCCGTCTCGGGCGACCTGACGGCCGTCGCGAAGATGCGCGAGGCCTTCGACCGCCGCCGCAAGACCATCGTCCGCATGCTGAACGAGATCGACGGCGTGCTCTGCCCCGAGCCCGAGGGCGCGTTCTACGCGTACCCCTCGGTGAAGGCACTGCTCGGCAAGGAGATCCGCGGCAAGCGCCCCGCGGACACGGTGGAGCTGGCCGCGCTGATCCTGGAGGAGGCCGAGGTCGCCGTCGTCCCGGGCGAGGCCTTCGGTACGCCGGGCTACCTGCGACTGTCGTACGCCCTGGGTGACGAGGACCTCGTCGAGGGCGTCAGCCGGATCCAGAAGCTGCTCGCCGAGGCGACGGACTGACGTCCTTCGTCCTCGCACGCCCCGCGGGGCGTGCGGTGATTTCGTGCTCCACGCGCGCGTGCGGGGGCCGGCCACTCACACAGTGGCCGGTCCCCGTTTCTTCGTTCGGGCAAGCCCCCGATCAGGGAAAGCGCTACCGGCACGCCATCCGTGTGCGGCAAGATCCTGGGATGGAGCGCGTACGTGATGTAAGTGAACTGCCGAAGGCCCATCTGCACCTGCACTTCACCGGGTCGATGCGGTCCACGACCCTGCTGGAACTGGCCGACAAGTACGGCGTACGACTGCCGGACGCGCTGACCAGCGGGGAACCGCCGAAACTGCGGGCGACCGACGAGCGCGGCTGGTTCCGCTTCCAGCGCCTGTACGACGCGGCCCGGTCCTGTCTGAGAGAGCCCGAGGACATCCAGCGGCTGGTCCGCGAGGCCGCCGAGGAGGACATCAAGGACGGCTCCGGGTGGCTGGAGATCCAGGTCGACCCGACGTCGTACGCCCCCCGGCTCGGCGGTCTGATCCCGGCCCTGGAGGTCATCCTCGACGCGGTCGACTCGGCCGTGCGGGGCACCGGGCTCGGGATGCGCGTCCTGGTGGCCGCGAACCGGATGAAGCACCCGCTGGACGCCCGGACACTGGCCCGGCTCGCCGTGCGGTACGCGGACCGCGGGATCGTCGGCTTCGGGCTCTCCAACGACGAACGGCGCGGCATGGCGCGGGACTTCGACCGTGCCTTCGCGATCGCACGGGAGGGCGGGCTGCTGGCGGCGCCGCACGGCGGCGAGCTGACCGGGCCCGCCTCCGTCCGCGACTGCCTGGACGACCTGCACGCCTCCCGGATCGGCCACGGGGTGCGGGCCGCCGAGGACCCCCGACTGCTGAAGCGCCTCGCCGACCGCGGGGTGACCTGTGAGGTCTGTCCCGCCTCGAACGTCGCCCTGGGCGTCTACGAGAAGGCGGCCGACGTACCCCTGAGGACTCTGTTCGAAGCCGGGGTCCCGATGGCCCTCGGCGCCGACGACCCGCTGCTCTTCGGATCACGGCTCGCCGCACAGTACGAGATCGCGCGGCGCCACCACGCCTTCACGGACGCGGAACTGGCCGAGCTCGCACGGCAGTCGATCCGCGCCTCGGCGGCGCCGGAGGACGTACGCGCGAAGCTGCTGGCCGGCGTCGACGACTGGCTGACCTCCTAGGGCGGTGCGTCAGGGGCCGACCGGCGCGATCCCGGTGAGCAGGGTGCGGGCGAGCGCCGGGGCGAAGGTGTCGAGCGGCGGGGCCACGCCTTCCTGGGTCGCGTCGTAGGCGAACGCGCGCTGTGCGCAGGCGCCGAGGAGGAGCGAGGCGGCGGCGTAGGTGTCGGCGCCGGGCTGGACCCGCCCGGCCTGCTGCTCCGCGCGCAGATACGCGGCGACCCCCCGGATCGGCATGTGGGGTCCGGCGCCCATGGCCCGCATCGCCTCGTCGTGACGCCGCTTGAGCTGGGTCTCCGCGTACAAGGAGGCGGCGATCGGGAAGCTCTGCTCGTAGAAGAGGGCCGCCTGGCGGGCGATCGCGGTGAGGTTCTCCTCCAGGGAGTGCTCCCCCGGCTCGGCCGTCAGCCGTTCCAGGAGAGGGCCGAGCCGGGGCAGCCGCTCCTGTAGGACCCGGATGAACAGCTCTTCCTTGCTGGCGAAGTACTTGTAGAGGGCCGCTTCGGAGCAGCCGGCCGCCTTCGCGATCTCCTTGGTGGTGGCACGGGAGAGGCCGAGGGTGAGCATGAGTTCGTGCGCCGCGTCGAGGATGCGGATCCTGGCCGGCTTCGACCGCGCGGGCTCGGCGGCGGATGTCTGCTGCATGGGGCCCAAGGATTCCACGGCGTGACCTCGCGGGGTTGACGGGTGGGTGAGTACTTACTCACTCTAGAAGGAGCAAGGGTGAGTGAACACTCACCCACCTCTTTTCCTTCACGTCCACCCTCTGGGGAGCAGGTCATGAAACTCACCGTTCTCGGTGCCACAGGAGGCATCGGCCAGGAGATCGTCCGCCAGGCCCTCGGCGCGGGCCACCAGGTCACAGCCGTCATACGGGATCCCGCGCGGCTCACCGTCACCGGCGCCGGTCTGGAGGTGTTCCGCACCGACCTCACAGATCCGCAGGCGCTGCGCCCCGCGGTCGCGGGCCGGGACGCGGTGCTGTCCGGGCTCGGAGCGCGCCGCCGCAAGGACGCCGGGGTCGCCTCCCGGCTCACCCGTACGGTGCTGGGCGCGATGGAGGCGGAGCACACGAGGCGCCTGCTGGTGGTCAGCGCGAGCCCGGTCGGCCCGGCCGCCCCGGAGGACGGGCTCGTCGACCGCGCGATGCGGGGGATGATCTCGTCGCTCCTGAGGGACGTGTACGCCGACCTGCGAGAGATGGAGGCCGCACTGGCCGCGAGCGCCACGGACTGGACGGCCGTCCGCCCGCCCCGCCTCCAGGACAAGCCGGTGACCGGCTCCTATCGCACGGCTGTCGGCGGATTCCCGCCCCGGGGCCGCTTCATCGGACGCGCCGACGTGGCCCACGCGATGCTGGCGATGACCGACGACCCGGCGACGGTGAAGCAGGGCGTGGGCGTCGCCTACTAGCTGCCCCCGTGGGGCCGCCTGTGGGAGACCTCCGGTGTCAGAGGCTGACGCCGACCGTGACCGGCTCGTTGACCAGGGTGATGCCGAAGGCGTCGTGGACTCCGGCGACGACTTCGCGGGCCAGCGCGAGAAGGTCCTCGGTGCTGGCCTCGCCCCGGTTGGTGAGCGCCAGCGTGTGCTTCGTCGAGATGCGGGCGGGGCCCGTTCCGTAGCCCTTGGTGAAGCCCGACTTGTCGATCAGCCAGGCCGCCGAGGTCTTGGTGTGGCCCTCGCCGGCGGGAAACGCGGGCGGCGCGGCGTCGGCGCCGAGGCGCTCCTTCACGCGCGCGTGGAACGCGGCGAACGCCTCGTCGGTGAGGATCGGGTTGGTGAAGAACGACCCGGCGGACCAGGTGTCGTGGTCCTCGGGGTCGAGCACCATGCCCTTGCCGGCGCGCAGCTTGAGGACGGTCTCGCGGGCGTCGGCGAGGGGGACGCGGTCCCCCGGCTCGACACCGAGCGTGCGGGCGGTCTCGGCGTACTTGACCGGCGCCGAGAGGCCGTTCGCGTCCTCCAGCTCGAAGCGGACGCGCAGCACGACATGGCGGTCGGGGTCGGCCTTGAAGCGGCTGTGGCGATAGGAGAAGGCGCACTCGGCGTTGGCCAGCGTGACCGTCTCGCCCGTCTTCCGGTCATAGGCGATCACTTCACTGATCGTCGACGACACTTCCTGGCCGTACGCGCCCACGTTCTGGATCGGGGTCGCGCCCGCGGAGCCGGGGATGCCGGCGAGGCACTCGATCCCGGCGAGCCCGGCCTCGACGGTGCGGGCGACCGCGTCGGTCCACACCTCGCCCGCGGCCAGTTCCAGCGTCGTACCGTCGAGCGAGAAGCCCTCCGTGGCGATGCGCAGGGCGGTGCCCGCGAAGCCCTCGTCGCCGATGACCAGGTTCGATCCACCGCCGATCAGCAGCAGCGGCGTACCGGCGGCGTCGGCCTCGCGCACGGCGGCGACCACCTCGGCGTCCGTCGTGGCGGTGATCAGCCGGGCGGCCGGGCCGCCGAGCCGGAAGGTGGTCAGCGGGGCGAGCGGGGCATCGTGGAGTTCCAGCACGGGCCCAAGACTACGAGAAGGGGCGGGAGCCCCCGGCCACCGGTGCGCGCCGGATCGCCCCGCCGGAGCCGCCGCGCACAACACGGCGAACGGCCCCGCCGGTGGGGCGGGGCCGTTTCGCCGTGCGGCGCGCATGTTGCGGGCGTCAGCGGGAGGCGGTCTCCAGCGAGCCGGTCTCCACCCGGGCGGCACCGGTCCGAGCGGTCTCGGCCCGGCCCGCTTCGGGGGCGAGCGCCGGCGTTCCGCCTGCCTCGACGCGCTCAGGGCGCCCGGCGCTGGGGATGGCCAGGGCGGCGAGGCCCGCGAGACCCACCACCACGGCGCCGACCACCAACGCCGGCCGCAGTCCGTCGATGAAGCTCTGCGCCGTCGCGTAGCCGCCCTGCGCCGAGAAGATCGAGGACATGACCGCGATGCCGAGCGCGCCGCCCACCTCGCGCAGCGCGTTGTTGGCTCCGGAGGCGATGCCCTGCTCCTGCGGCCGGACACTGGACATGACCAGGTTGGACGCGGGGGCGAAGTAGAGGGACATCCCGATGCCGCTGATGATCAGCGCGGGCAGCTGCGCGGAGTACGAGGCGTCGGCGGCGACCACGGAGGCGTAGTAGGCGAGCCCGGCGGCCTGGAGGAAGAGCCCGGTCGCCACGACGGGCCGTCCGCCGACGCGGTCGGAGAGGTAGCCGGCGATGGGCGCGACGAGCATCGGCATCCCGGTCCAGGGGAGCATCCGCAGGCCCGCCTCGGTCGGCGAGTAGCCGAGCACGCCCTGCATGTACTGGCTGAGCAGGAAGATCGAGCCGAACATCCCGAGGAACATGAGCAGGCTGGCCGCGTTGATCCCGGCGAAGGCGCGGGACCGGAAGAGCCGCATCGGAAGCATCGCGTTCCTGGCACGGCTGCCGTGCAGGACGAACCCGGCGAGCAGCGCGGCCCCCGCGAAGAGGGCGGTCAGCACGAACGGGCTGGTCCATCCCTCGGCGGGCCCGCGAACGAGACCGTAGACGATCCCGAAGAGGCCACCACTGGCGAGCAGGGTGCCGGGGAAGTCGAGCGGGTTGCCGTTGCCGAACGACTCCGACAGCCGCATCCGGGCGAGCGGGAGGACGGCGAGCCCCAGCGGGACGTTCAGCCAGAAGATCCAGTGCCAGGAGACGTGTTCGGTGAGGCTGCCGCCGATGAGGGGTCCGGAGGCGACCGCGAGTCCGTTCACCGCGCCCCAGATCCCGTAGGCCATCCCACGCCGGGCGGCCGGTACCGCCGCGGTCAGCAGGGTCAGGGTCAGCGGCATCATGATCGCGGCGCCGACGCCCTGGACGGCCCGGGCGGCGATCAGGGAGTCGATGCCGGGGGCCATGGCCGCGGCGGCGGAGGCGCCGGTGAAGATGCTCAGGCCGACGAGGAAGAGCCTCCTGCGGCCGAACCGGTCACCGAGGGCCGCGCCGAACATCAGCAGGACGGCGAAGGTGAGCGTGTAGGCGCTCACGGTCCATTCGAGGTCGTCCAGTGCTCCCCCGAGGTCCTTGCGGATCGACGGCAGGGCGGTGGTGACGACGAGGTTGTCGAGGGCTGCCATGAATCCGGCGACGCTGGTGATGACGAGCGCCCAGCCGGCGCCGCCGCGCCGCTTTTCCGGTGCCTCGGCCGACTTCGCGGTCGACGCCGCGGCCGGGTCGACGACCGGTCCGTTCTGTTCCGCGGGCCCGTTCTGTTCCGCCGGTCCGCTCGGTTCTGTCCGTGCCGTCCGCTGCGCCATCGCTCCCCCAGAGGATGATGTGGATCATTGGTTAGTTATTGATGACTAACTTTTGCGGGCAGAGAAAGGCGCAGAACTCCGCCTTTCCGCCGCCCTACTTCTCCAGCCGGCCCGTGACCCGCGCCGACGGATACAACCCTTCCCACACCCGGTGCTCGGGCGGGAACCCCATCGCCACCAGGCAGTTGATGAGCATGCCGTACGCCATGAAGGTCGCCGTGTCGTCCACCTGCGCGCCGAGCGGTACGTGCACCGTGTCCCAGAGCCGCATCCAGCCGGCCCGCACCGCTTCGCCGAGTTCGTGGTCGCCGGCCTCCTCGGCCGCGGCCACCGCGACGTACATCTGCATCTGCATGAGCAGCCGCTCCGGGTGCTCCGCGATGACCTTCACATAGGCGTTCGCCATGGAGTGCAGGGCTTCCTCGCCCTCCAGACCTTCGGAGGCCTCCTCCATGGTGCGCCGCGCGAGCTCCATGCAGCGCTCGGCGGCCGCCAGGAAGATCGCCTTCTTCCCCGGGAAGAGCCGGAAGAGATACGGCTGCGATACACCCACGCGCTTGGCGATCGCCTCGGTGGACGTGCCGTAGTAGCCGCCCCGGGCGAACTCGCTCATCGCCGCGCGGATGACGCTCTCGCGCCTCTCTTCTGCGCTCATCCTGACCATGCGGCTAAGTTAGTACTCAATCACTAACTACGTCAAGGGATGGGTCGGCCCCTCAGCAGAGGGGCTTTGAGGGTGGCCGTTGAGCGGCGCGGACGGCTGGGTGAGCGGCACGGGACCGGTGAGCGGCCCGGGCGGCCGAGAGAAGTCCGGGCTGCCGGGAGAGAGGTAAGGGGCGCCCGCAGTGGCGGGACGCCCCTTACCTCGAACCTCGAAGCGGCCGCCGGGACCGGGCGACCGTCGGCCGCGGGCCTCGAAGCGTTCGCCGGTCAGGCCAGCCGTACGACCGCGCGCGACATCCCGAGGACCTTCAGTCCGTCGCTCGTCGCCGTGAGGTCGACGCGCACGGTGTTGTCGTCGAGCTTGGCGCCGATCTTGGCGCTCACCTCGATGGTGGCGCCCTTGTCGTCGTTCGGGACGACGACGGGCTTGGTGAACCGCACGCCGTACTCGACGACCGCGCCGGGGTCGCCGACCCAGTCGGTGACGACGCGGACCGCCTCGGCCATGGTGAACATGCCGTGCGCGATGACGTCGGGGAGACCCACCTCGACGGCGAACTTCTCGTTCCAGTGGATCGGGTTGAAGTCCCCGGAGGCACCCGCGTACTGGACGAGCGTGGCACGGGTCACGGAGAAGGTCCGGCCGGGCAGCTCGCTGCCGACCTCGACGTCCGCGTAAGAGATCTTCGCCGCCATGTCAGCCCACCTCCGCCGCGCGCGCCACTAGCTTCGTGACGGCTGTCACGACGTGCTCGCCCGCCTCGTCGTGGACCTCGCCACGGATGTCCAGGATGTCGTTGCCCGCGAGGGACTTGATCGACTCGATGGTCGAGGTGACCGTGAGCCTGTCGCCCGCGCGCACCGGCCGGGTGTACGCGAACTTCTGGTCACCGTGCACCACCCGGCTGTAGTCGAGACCCAGTTGCGGGTCCTGGACGACCTGGCCGGCGGCCTTGAACGTGATGGCGAACACGAAGGTCGGCGGGGCGATCACATCGGGGTGTCCGAGCGCTCGCGCGGCCTCGGGGTCCGTGTACGCGGGGTTACCGTCCCCGACGGCCTCCGCGAACTCGCGGATCTTCTCCCGGCCGACCTCGTAGGGGTCGGTGGGCGGGTAGGACCGCCCCACGAAGGACTGGTCGAGCGCCATGGGCTCGGCACCTCCTGGTTGTCTTCGCTCTTGGACGCCGGGTCCACCGCGGACCCGGAAAGGCCGGGCCGCCGCGACTCCGGTGCCCCGGATCCGTGCCGGACACGGTTGCACAACGACGCGAGGCCGCCCCCCGCGAAGGGGACGGCCTCGTGTACGAGCCTGAATTATCGCGTTTCGCGGTGCGCGGTATGCGCGTTGCAACGCGGGCAGTGCTTCTTCATCTCCAGTCGGTCCGGGTCGTTACGCCGGTTCTTCTTGGTGATGTAGTTCCGCTCCTTGCACTCCACGCAGGCCAGCGTGATCTTCGGGCGGACGTCGGTGGCAGCCACAGGAGTGCTCCTTGACGAACGGATGGGACATTAATGCATACGAGAGTAGCCGATCGAAGGACCGACCCCGCAATCGGCTACCGTCAGTAGCGGTGACCGGACTTGAACCGGTGACACAGCGATTATGAGCCGCTTGCTCTACCGACTGAGCTACACCGCTTTGATGAGATCGGCTCCCGTCTCGCGACGGGAACCTCTCACACCAGAGCCCCAATACGGAATCGAACCGTAGACCTTCTCCTTACCATGGAGACGCTCTACCGACTGAGCTATTGGGGCGAGCGATGAAGACATTACACGGTCGCCCGCCGATCGCCCAAATCCGTTTCGCGGCACCCGACCCGGCCTGTTCCCCGCTGTTCGCCCGGCCGTTCCCGGTACCTCTCACGTCCCCCGGGCGGCCCGCACATCACACGCGGTGACGAGGTCCTGACGAGGGCTTACGGGTTCGTCGGAGCACTACCGGAGTCCCGCCGATCCCGTCGCGCGCACCGGGTCACCGGGCTCCCGCCCCGGTCCGATCCGGTGCCGTCCGCCCTGGTCAACCACCAGATGACGGACCACACCGGTACGACTATTGCGCTCCTCCCCGACGTTGACGGGTCGCCGCCCTAGGCTCGACTCACGCTGCGTGATCTTGTGTCCCCTCGCCCCGCAGCCGTCCCTCCCGCAGCCGCCCCCGAGCCCAGGAGCGCGATGCCCGACCGACAGCAGCAGCCGCCCCACTCCTCGTCGGGACAGACCGACACGGCAGCGCTGCTGCTGTGCGGAGCGCGCCTCACCGACGGCCGGGCCGTGGACGTACGGCTGGGCGGCGGGCGGATCGAGGCGGTCGGGACCGCCGGAAGCCTGGCGGGCGCCTCCGGGGCCCTCGCCGCGAAGGTGGACCTGGACGGCTATCTCCTCCTGCCGGCGCCCGCGGAGGCCCATGCGCACAGCGACACCGCCCTGACGGCCGACGGTGACGGTCCTCTCGCCTACGACGACCAGGAGATCCAGCGCCGGGCCACCGAGGCCGCCCTGCTGCAACTCGGCCACGGTGCCACGGCGTTGCGCTCCCACGTGCGCGTCGGCGACGTACAGGGGCTGGACGCGCTGGCGGCGCTGCTCCAGGTGCGGCGGTCGCTGCGGGGGCTCGCGGAGCTGACGACGGTGGCGATGCCGCGGGTGCTGACCGGGGCGGCCGGGGCCGACGGGCTCGCCATGCTGCGGGACGCCCTGAAGATGGGCGCTTCCGCGGTGGGCGGATGCCCGGACGCCGACCCCGATCCGACCGGGTACGTGGAGGCGGTCCTGGAGCTCGCCTCCGAACACGGCTGCCCGGTCGACCTGCACACGGACGCCGCCGACCCCGCACGGCTCGCCCGGCTCGCGGCCATGGCGGGCGGCCTGCGGCCGGGTGTGACGCTCGGACCGTGCGGCGGCCTCGGCAGACTGCCGGCCGAGGTGGCGTCCCGCGCCGCGGACCAACTCGCCGCGGCCGGCATGACGGTGGTGTGCCTGCCGCAGGGCGGCTGCGGCTCGGCCGACCTCCGCGCCACCGCGCCCGTACGGCTGCTGCGGTCGGCCGGGGTGCGTGTGGCGGCCGGCAGCGGCGCCCTGCGGGACGTGTCCAACCCGGTGGGCCGCGGAGACCCCCTGGAGGCCGCCTACTTGCTGGCCTCCCGCCACGGCCTGCGCCCCGAGGACGCCTACGGGGCGGTGAGTTGCGCCGCACGGGCCGCTCTCGGGCTGCCCGAGGTACGCGTGGAGGCGGGATTCCCGGCCGAGTTGCTGGCCGTGCGCGGGGACCGGCTCGACGGGGTGTTGTCCCTCGCGTACAGCCGGATCGTGGTGCACCGGGGGCGCGTGGTGGCGCGGACCAGCGCGGTGCGCGAGTACTGCAACTCGGCGGCGGCGTCCGGACTCGACCTGCCGCGACAGGGGCGCGGCGGGCTCTCGTAGGACGCGATCCGGCCCGATCGGACCCCGCCCCGCGTGCCGACCCCCGGAGGCTCTCCGGAGGCCGGTGCGCTGGAGGGGCGGGCGCGGGCGCGGGACCTCTAGAGTTCGCCGCCGCCGAGCAGGCCGCCGCCCAGCGCTCCGGGGCCGGCGCCGGGGAACTTGTCGGCGGGGAGTTCCGTGGCCCCCTTCGGTGCGTTGACGTCGCCGGCCTCGGCGAGCTTCAGGACGAGGGGGAGCTTGCTGCCCTTGGGGGCGTCGGCCAGGGCGGCGAGGTCGACCCTGATCTGCCGGAGGTCGCCGTTCTTCAGGGTGAAGTCGACGGAGACCTTCTTGTCCGGGGCGCCCTTGAGGTCCTTGGCGGTGGGGAGCTCCATGCCCGCCGGCAGGTCGTCCTGGAGCGGCCGGAGCTTGGCGATGACGCCGGTGACCAGGGCGCGGAAGTTGCCCGTGGCGACGACGTGCTCGACACCGTCGGCACCGTCCTCGGTACGGAAGGTGACCTTGCGGCCGATGACCGTACCCACCGCGTCCAGGATCTTCTTCTGCGTCCCGGCGTCGATGTCACCGGCGCCGCCTGCCCCCTTGGAGCCGCCAGCGGGCTTCTGCGCATCCTCCAGAGCCTTGGTGTCGATCTTCACCCAGTCGCCCTCGAAGACCTTCTTCATCTCCTTCTCGCTCGGAGGGAGATCGTCGGCGGACGGCATGGGGAAGCCCATCGTCCTGCCCAGAGCCTTCATGTCGGCGCGGTAGTACGTGAAGTCGCCGACGACGCGGAACTCGGCCAGGACGCCGTCCGCCCCCGAGACCTTCAGGCTCGTACCGAGAAGGTCCTTCTCGCCCGAATCCGCCAGCGGCTTCTTCGACTTGACCGAGACATCCACGTGCAGCGCGCTCAGGGCCTTCGCGGCCTCCGGCGGAAGGGCCTCGTCCGGGTCGGCGTCGCCGCCGAGCGCGTTGATCGCGTCGGCGTCGGCGTCCAGGTCCAACCGGAAGGAGAGGGACTTCTGTTCGCCGAGCCGGTCGACGGCGCGGTCCACTTTCTGACCGGCGGTGAGGTTCTCGACCGTGCCGCAGGCGGCCGCCGTGGTGAGGAGGGCCACGGTGCAGCCGGCCGCGGTCACGGTCTTGCGTATGGCGGTGATGGTGGTCTCCTCTATGACGCCGGGCGGGCCCGCCCGTCATCCTTCGTTCGCGTGTTCCGTCGTTCTCGACGTGACCACGGTGAATCCGCCGCACAGGCCGATCAGCCCGTACGGGCCCACCGGCGCACCCGATACATCCGGTGCACCTGGCGCGCCCGGTGCGTCCACAGTGATCACCCATGTGACGCATGAGTTGTCCACAGGGTTGTGCGGCGAACGTGTCCTTCCCGGCGTACGGTCGGAGACATGCGCATTGTCATCGCTGGAGGTCATGGTCAGATCGCGCTGCGGCTGGAGCGGCTGCTCTCCGCGCGCGGCGACGAGGTCGTGGGGCTCATCCGCCACGCCGAGCAGAGTGACGATCTGCGGGCGACCGGCGCCGAGCCGGCCCTGTGCGACCTGGAGTCGGCGTCGGTGGACGACGTCGCGGCACACCTGCGCGGGGCGGACGCGGCCGTCTTCGCGGCGGGCGCGGGCCCTGGCAGCGGGGTGGACCGCAAGGAGACGGTGGACAAGGGAGCGGCGATCCTGTTCGCGGACGCCGCGGAGCAGGCGGGTGTACGGCGTCACGTGGTCGTGTCCTCGATGGGCGCGGACGCGGACCACCCGGGTGACGAGATCTTCGACGCGTATCTGCGGGCCAAGGGCGAGGCCGACGCGTACATCCGTGGCCGTAAGGGCCTGGACTGGACGATCCTGCGCCCCGGCAGCCTGATCGACGACGCCGGTACCGGCCTCGTACGGCTGGAGGCGTCCACCGGTCGCGGCATGATCCCCCGCGACGACGTCGCCGCGATCCTCGCGGAGCTGGTGGACACCTCGGCGACGGCCGGTCTGACGCTGGAGGCGGTCAGCGGCTCGACACCGATCTCCGTGGCGGTGAAGTCGGTGGCCGGGAACTAGCCCAGGGCGCGTCTTCGGCCCGCACACGAAGAGCGGTGCCGCCCATGCCGTCCGACACGACCCGGCGGCCACGGGGCACACTGATGGCATGTCATCGCGTCGCAGACACTGCCCAGAGTGCCGCCGGGAGATCGCCGTCGTCGCGGGCCGGTTCGCTCGGCACGATCCGCCCGGCGGGCGGCAGAGCGGCGAACTGGTCTCGTGTCCCGGTTCACGCCGCCAGGCCCAACTCGGCGCGGCCCAGCCCGCCCTGGACGGATACGCGGTCCCGGACTTCCCGGGCCAACTACCTCTGTTCTGAGGGCTGTGAGGGCTGTGAGGGCTCGCTGAAACGACCGGCTGTGGGCTCAGGGACCGGGCGCGGGTGGCCCAGGCTGCGCGAGAACGACCGGCCGTGTCAGCCGAGCAACTGAACCAGTTCGCCGGTCCGCGCCACCTCGTTGGTGACGTCCTTCCGAGGGTGCCAACCGACGCGCACCGCATACGACTTCGAGTCGTCCGGCACGTCCCGCACGATGATCGGGAACGTGCACGCCGCCGCCTCGTCGTAGGCACCCGAGCCGAGTGTGCCGGTCGCGACGACCAGTCCCTCGGAGTCGTAGACCGTGACGAGCGCGCCCTTGTCGACGTCACTCAACGGGCCGCTGCCGCTGCATGTCCCGGTCGCACCAGGGTCGGCCGCGATACGCACCCGCCCTACCAAGGTGAACGTCCCCGCTCCCCCGTCACGGGCCCCGGACAGCCTCCACGCCAGCGCGACGGCGCCCGACCCGACGAGGAGCCCGAGCACGGCAGCCACCGCCAAGGCACCCCGGTAACCGGGGACTCCGCGCTTCCGCCGTGGCTCGGGCCCCTCCGACACGGCGGACGGCCGAACAACTCCCACACCGGACTCGGCGAGCGTCTCATCGGGCATGACCGAAGCATGACAGCGGCCCGCTCCGCTGCTCGTCACAGTCACGTCACAGCGCCTGGAGCAAGCGATCGGCCCTGACTGGGGAACGGAAACGAACGTGGACCGCCCGCCTCGACCCCACCCTCGCCCCAACACGAAGAAACCCCCTCCGATCTACGTTTCCGCAGATCGGAGGGGGTTTACCTTCATGTGGCGGCGCGTGGATTCGAACCACGGAAGGCTAAGCCGGCAGATTTACAGTCTGCTCCCTTTGGCCGCTCGGGCACACCGCCAGGTTTGCTGCCTGAACCCCGCTTTTGGGCGGTGCTCCGTGGCAACGACGTAAACGATACCCGATGCCCGGGGGTGCTTCGCCACCCGATTGATCGAGCCTTGAAGGGAGGGGGGTGGCTAGGCTTATGCGGATGCGGCCGGGGCCTACGCCGGGCTCGACGGCCGCCCCCACGCACCCCGATACAAGGAGCCACAGGACATGGCCGACTCCAGTTTCGACATCGTCTCGAAGGTCGAGCGGCAGGAGGTCGACAACGCCCTCAACCAGACCGCCAAGGAGATCTCACAGCGCTACGACTTCAAGAACGTCGGCGCCTCCATCTCCTGGTCCGGCGAGAAGATCCTCATGGAGGCGAACGGCGAGGAGCGCGTGAAGGCGATCCTTGACGTGTTCGAGACCAAGCTGATCAAGCGCGGCATCTCGCTGAAGTCGCTGGACGCCGGTGAGCCGCAGCTCTCCGGCAGGGAGTACAAGATCTTCGCGTCCATCGAGGAGGGCATCTCCCAGGACAACGCGAAGAAGGTCGCGAAGATCATTCGTGACGAGGGCCCCAAGGGCGTGAAGGCCCAGGTCCAGGGTGAGGAGCTGCGCGTCAGCTCGAAGAGCCGTGACGACCTGCAGGCCGTCCAGGCTCTCCTCAAGGGCAAGGACTTCGACTTCGCGCTTCAGTACGTGAACTACCGGTAGGACGCCCGGGACGAACCTGGGAGCGCCCGGGGTTCTGCGGGCGCCTCACGATGGCGCACACGAGAAGGGTGGACACCCCCGGGGTGCCCACCCTCCTCGTCCGCCGGTCACGGTCTCCGGCGGTACTCGCCGCGCGCTCAGTCGCGCGAGTTGCCGAAGAAGACCCGGTAGATGATCAGCAGCACGAGCGAACCGCCGATGGCGGCTGCCCAGGTGGCACCGTCGTAGAAGTGCTTGCTGATGGGGTGGTCCAGCCAGCGGGCCGATATCCAGCCGCCGATGAACGCGCCCGCGACACCGATGAGGGTCGTGCCGATGAAGCCTCCCGGGTCGCGGCCCGGGAGCAGCAGCTTGGCGACGGCGCCTGCCAGCAGCCCCAGAATGATCCAGCTGATGATGCCCATGCCCTGAACCTGCCCCTCCGTGCCGCAGTCACGCTGTCCCGAACCTGTGAGTTCGGTCCGGCCGGCAGTGACGTGCTCGTCCCGTCCGTCCACGCGGCTCGTGACGTCTGCGTCCCGGTGCCGTGTCGATGAACAAGACGTGGCCAAGGCTCCTTTCGGTTGCAGCGATCAGTAGGGTGCGGCGCATGCCTCAGCCCACCGCCACATTGCGCCGAACCCTCGGCCTGGGCGACGCCGTGGTCATCGGACTCGGCTCGATGATCGGCGCCGGGATCTTCGCCGCGCTCGGTCCGGCGGCACGAGCGGCCGGACCCGGACTGCTGCTCGGTCTCGCGATCGCCGCCGTCGTCGCCTACTGCAACGCGATGTCCTCGGCACGCCTCGCCGCCCTGTACCCGGCTTCGGGAGGCACGTACGTCTACGGGCGTGAGCGGCTCGGAGCCTTCTGGGGGTATCTGGCGGGCTGGTCGTTCGTCGTCGGCAAGACGGCCTCCTGTGCAGCCATGGCGTTGACGGTGGGTGCGTACGTCTGGCCGGCGCAGGCGCACGCGGTGGGGGTAGCGGCCGTGATCGCACTGACCGCCGTGAACTACGGAGGCCTGCAGAAGTCGGCCTGGCTGACCCGGGTGATCGTGGCGGTGGTCCTGGGTGTCCTCGCTTCCGTCGTGGTCGGGTGTCTCGGCTCGGACGCCTCCGACGCGGGACGACTGGGCATCGGGCTGTCGTCCGGCGTGGGAGGGGTGCTCGAGGCGGCCGGTCTGCTGTTCTTCGCGTTCGCCGGGTACGCGCGGATCGCGACTCTCGGCGAGGAGGTGCGGGACCCGGGGCGCACCATCCCGCGGGCGATCCCGCTGGCCCTCGGCATCACTCTCGTGGTGTACGCGGCGGTCTCGGTCGCCGTCCTTTCCGTGCTCGGGCCGGGTGGGCTGGGGTTCTCCGCGGCACCGCTCGTGGACGCCGTACGGGCGGCGGGGGTGCCCGGGCTCGTGCCGGTCGTGCGGGTGGGCGCCGCGGTGGGCGCGCTCGGCTCGCTCCTCGCGCTGATCCTGGGCGTCTCGCGGACCACGTTGGCCATGGCCCGTGACCGTCATCTGCCGGGTGCTCTGGCCGCCGTGCATCCCCGCTTCCAGGTCCCGCACAGGGCGGAGCTGGCCGTGGGCGTGGTCGTCGCCGTACTCACGGCGACCGTGGACGTACGGGGTGCGATCGGCTTCTCCTCCTTCGGGGTCCTGGCCTACTACGCGGTCGCCAACGCGTCCGCCTGGACGCTGAGTTCGGCTCCCGTGTCACGGGTCGTGCCGGTGCTGGGTCTCCTGGGGTGCCTGACGCTGGCCTTCGCCCTGCCGGTGGTGTCGGTGGTGGTGGGTGCGGGTGTGCTGGCGGTCGGGGCAGCTGTCTACGGCGTACGTCTGTGGGCGGCCTCGCGCTGACCGCCCCGGACGCAGGCCGACTGCCCCGGCTCGGACTCGGACTCGGACTCGGACTCGGACTCGGGCCGGATGATGCCGCCGGCCTTCGGCGGTTTCTTACCTGCTCCGCCGAGCCAGGTGCGGTGAAGGGAGCTGTGGGTCAGGGCGTTCCGGCTGTCGCCGTGCGGCGGGAGAAGTCCGTCCAGGGCTGGAGGTCCGCGGCGTCGCTGGACTCCTCGTACCAACCCGTTCGGTCGAGCCAGGTGCGCAGCCAGGTCGCGAGGTCGGGCGCGTCCACGAACCAGGCGTGGTCCGCCTCGTCGGCGTTCGGTTCGTAGAGCAGGACGGCCCCGTCGGGGTCCTGGCAGTCCACGCACGCGTACATGCCGCAGCCCCAGTGGGATATGGGCAGCACGCCCTCGGGCCAGGGCCACTCGGGGTCCTTCTGGCCGCTCTGCCGACTGGCCAGATACTGCGGGACGACCGCGGGCTCGCCCGAGGGCGGGCCTTCCAGGAGAGGCAACAGGCCGTATTCCGGACCGAACCCGCCGTCCCCTATCCGCAGGTAGAGCGAGACGAGCAGCGCGGGCAGCGGGAAGCCCAGGACGGCCTCGGCGCGGGCGACCTCGGCCGTGTCCACGGGTGCGGGGAGCGAAGACCAGCCCCAGGGACGGGTGTTGCGGGCCTCCGTGGCAACCCGTGCCAGCAACTGCTCGATTTCGGTCATGGGTTCATCATGCAGCGCGCCGCTGACAATCGGGCAGCCTGTGGACAACCCTCATGCGAAACGGACATCGGCCCCTTTTCCACCGGGAACGCGAGCAGTTCCTCGAAGGCCGGCGGGCGGCGGTCGGTGTGCGGGGTGACGCCGAGGCGGGTGCGGGCGACGTCCGACGTGTGCCGGAAGAGGTGAAGGCCGCTGGGCGCGGAGGTCGCCGCCGGGCGAGCACCCGAGCAGCCGTATCGGCGGGTGTGCCGGCGCGGGACCGAGGCGGATGTGCGCGAGGTCCCGGCAGGGTCCCCAGGGCTCCTCCTCGGCACTGAGGAGGAGGTAGCCGGGTGAAAGGGGTCGGGCCCTAGCGCGCCGCGAACGGCTCGTCCGTGGGGACGATTTCGCGGCCCAGCGGGAACAGCGAGACCGGGATGAGCTTGAAGTTGGCGATGCCGAACGGGATGCCGATGATCGTGAGGCACATGGCGATGCCCGTCACGATGTGGGTCAGGGCCAGCCACCAGCCCGCGAGGACCAGCCACAGGACGTTGCCCACGCAGGACGGAGCGCCCGCGTCGTGGCGCTCCACCGTCGTATAGCCGAACGGCCACAACGCGTAGATGCCGATGCGGAAGGCGGCGATGCCGAACGGGATGCCGATGATGGTGATGCAGAGGATGACGCCTGCGGCGAGGTATCCGAGGAACAGCCAGAAGCCGCTCAGGATCAGCCAGATGACGTTCAGAATCGTTCTCATTGCTGTCGACCTGCCATCTGCTCGAGCCGGGCGATGCGCTCCGCCATCGGCGGATGCGTAGAGAACATCTTGGACATTCCCTGTCCCGGGCGGAAGGGGTTCGCGATCATCATGTGGCTCGCGGTCTCGATGCGCGGCTCGGGGGGCAGAGGCAGCTGCTTGGTGCCGGCGTCGAGCTTGCGCAGCGCGCTCGCGAGGGCGAGCGGGTCGCCGGTGAGCTGGGCGCCGGAGGCATCCGCCTCGTACTCCCGCGAGCGGCTGATGGCGAGCTGGATGAGGGAGGCGGCGAGCGGTCCCAGAATCATGATCAGGAGCATGCCGAGGATGCCGGGGCCGTCGTCGTCGTTGGAGCGGCCGATCGGGATCAGCCAGGCGAAATTGACGAGGAACATGATCACGGAGGCAAGGGCGCCGGCCACGGACGAGATCAGGATGTCGCGGTTGTAGACGTGACTGAGCTCGTGGCCGATGACGCCGCGCAGTTCGCGCTCGTCCAGGATGCGCAGGATTCCCTCGGTGCAGCACACGGCCGCGTTGCGCGGGTTGCGGCCCGTCGCGAACGCGTTCGGTGCTTCCGTCGGCGAGATGTACAGCCGCGGCATGGGCTGGCGGGCCTGTGTGGAGAGGTCGCGGACCATGCGGTACAGGGCGGGGGCCTCGAACTCACTCACCGGGCGTGCCCGCATCGCGCGAAGGGCCAGCTTGTCGCTGTTCCAGTAGGCGTACGCGTTCGTGCCGAGTGCGATGACCAGCGCGACGATCAGGCCGGTACGCCCGAAGAAGCTGCCGATGGCGATGATGAGTGCGGACAGTCCCCCGAGGAGTACGGCTGTCCTGAGCCCGTTGTGCCGGCGGTGCACGGTACGCCCTCCAAGTGGTGCGGCAGGGGAACCCTTTGCTTGCTTACTGCTCTGCTTCCACTCTTCAGTGGACCCTCCCGTACTGGTCAACGCCAGACGGGAGGGTCTAGTTCCCTTGTGCGCGCGGCCCGGCGGGTGGGCCGTCCGGGTGATCGGAGCGGGGTTCACGCGCGTGTGGAGCGCGCGGACGGGCCGGGGGAAGGGGTCGGATCGGGCCGGGAGCAGCGGGTCCGGTCGGGTGGGGAGCGCCGGTCCGCGGTCCTAGAAGAGGCCGGTCTCCGAGAAGCGCAGGACGAGCTGGGGCGCACCGGAAAGGGCGACGCCCAGTACGGCCGTCAGGGCGATCGCGGCCGTCAGCGGGGCGGGGACGCGGTGGGTGCCCGGCTCGCCCTCGGGGGCGCGGAAGAGGAGCGTCGTCCACTGGAGGTAGTAGAAGAGCGCGATCACCACGTTGACGGCCATGACGACGGCCAGCCAGCCGAGTCCGGCGTCGACGACCGCCGAGAAGACGGTCACCTTGGCGAAGAGGCCGATGATGCCCGGGGGCAGGCCCGCGAGGCAGAGCAGGAAGAAGCCGAGCAGCAGCGCGGACAGCGGATTCCTCGCGTACAGGCCGCGGTAGTCGCTGATGCGGTTGAGAGGGCTCGTACGGGCCACCAGGGCGGCGACGGCGAAGGCGCCGAGGTTCACGGCGGCGTACATGAGGGCGTAGGCCACCGTGGAGCCGATGGCCTTCTGCGCGTCCTTGGAGTAGGCGGCGGACGCGATCGGCACCAAGAGGTAGCCGGCCTGTCCGACGGAGGACCAGGCGAGCAGGCGTACCGCGCTGTACGCGCGCGTGGAGCGCTGCCGCAGGGCACCGACGTTGCCGACCGTCATGGTGAGGGCGGCCAGTGCGGCCAGGGCCGGGCCCCAGACGTCGGCGTACGACGGGAACGCGATGACGGTGACGAGGATCAGCCCGGAGAAGCCGACCGCCTTGCCGACGACGGACAGGTAGGCGGCGATCGGCAGAGGCGCCCCCACGTAGGTGTCGGGCACCCAGAAGTGGAAGGGCACTGCGGCCGTCTTGAAGGCGAAGCCGACGAGGGTGAGGACGACGCCCGTCTGGGCGAGGGTGTGGAACTGTCCGTCGACGTGCTGGATCCGGTCGGCGATCCGGGTGAGGTGGAGGGTGCCCGTCGTCGCGTAGACGAAGCTGACTCCCATCAGGCTCACCGCGGTCGCGGTGACGGACGACAGGAAGAACTTCAGGGCCGCTTCCGAGGACTTCCTGTCGCCGCGCCGGATGCCGACGAGGGCGAACGCGGGCAGGGAGGCCACCTCGAGGGCGACGATGAGGGTGGCCAGGTCGCGGGAGGCGGGGAGCAGGGCGGCACCCGCGGCCGAGGAGAGCAGCAGGAACCAGTACTCCCCTTCGGGGAGTTCCTTGTCGGCGTCCTTGAGGGCGGTGACCGAGAGCAGCGCCGTGAGGAGCGCGCCGCCGAGGACCAGGAGCTGGATGACCAGGGTGAAGCGGTCCGCGACATAGCTGCAGGCGTCCGCGTCGCCGGTCACGCAGAACGTGGCCCGGTCGCCGTCCAGGAGGGGCAGAAGCAGCAGCGCGGCCGCGGCGAGGCCCGCCACCGAGATCCAGCCCAGTACGGCCTTGCGGGCTTCGCCGACGAAGAGGTCGGCGACGAGTACGACGAGTCCGACGACCGCCGCGAGGGTGGGCGGCGCGATGGCGAGCCAATCGACGGACTGGACCAGAGAACTCATCGGGTGCCTCCTGCGAGGAGCTTCTGTACGGCCGGGTCCGTCAGGCCGAGGAGGGCCCGGGGCCACAGGCCGGCGACGACGGTGAGGGCGACGAGCGGCGTCCAGGCGGCGAACTCGTAGCTCTGCACGTCGGCGAGTTTCGGCGCCTCCTGCGAGACCGTGCCCATGCAGACGCGGCGCACCACGATGAGCATGTACGCGGCGGTGAGCAGCGTGCCGAACGCGGCGATCGCCATGAACGTCAGATAGGCGGCCCTGCTGAGGCCCTCGGCGGGCTTGAACGCGCCGAACAGGGCCAGCATCTCGCCCCAGAATCCGGCGAGGCCGGGCAGTCCGAGCGAGGCGACGGCGGCGAACGCGAGCAGGCCGCCGAGGCGGGGCGCCTTGCCGTACAGCGCGGCGCCCGTCCGGTCGGCGAGGGTGTCGAGGTCGGTGGTGCCCGTGCGGTCCTTCAGCGCCCCGACCAGAAAGAAGAGGAGGCCGGTGATCAGGCCGTGGGCGATGTTGGCGAACAGCGCGCCGTTCACGCCGGTCGGCGTCATGGTCGAGATGCCGAGCAGGACGAAGCCCATGTGGCCGACGGAGGAGTAGGCGATGAGCCGCTTGAGATCGCCTTTCGCGCCCTGCTTGGCGAGGGCGAGACAGGCCAGCGAACCGTAGATGATCCCCACCACCGCGAGGGCGGCGAGGTAGGGGGCGAACGTGCGGAAGCCGTCCGGGGTGATGGGCAGCAGAATCCGCACGAATCCGTACGTGCCCATCTTCAGCATGACGCCGGCCAGCAGGACCGAGCCGACCGTCGGCGCGGCGGTGTGGGCGTCCGGCAGCCAGCTGTGCAGCGGCCACATCGGCGTCTTGACCGCGAGCCCGATCCCGATCGCCAGAACGGCGATGACCTGCACGGATGTACTCAGCGACCGGCCGTTGTCAGTGGCGAGTGTCACCATGTCGAATGTGCCCGCCCTGATTCCGATCAGGAGCAGGCCGAGCAGCATGACGACCGAACCGAGCAGGGTGTAGAGGATGAACTTCCAGGCCGCGGCCTGACGTTGGGCACCTCCCCACCGGGCGATGAGGAAGTACATCGGGATGAGCACCATCTCGAACGCGAGGAAGAACAGCAGCAGATCGAGGACGGCGAAGGTCGCGAGGGTGCCGGCCTCGAGGACGAGCAGCAGCGCGACGAATGCCTTCGGGGTCGGGCCCGCGGGCGTCTTGAAGTAGGAGTACAGCGCGCAGAGGAAGGTCAGCAGCGCGGTCAGCACCAGAAGGGGGAGGGAGATGCCGTCGATGCCGAGGTGGATCCGCACGTCGAGTGCGGGGATCCAGCTGATGTCCGTCGTGGCCTGCATCTTCGACGGGTGGTCGTGGTCGAAGCCGAGCGCGAGGACGATCGCGGCGATGAGGACGACTCCGGTGACGACCACGCCGTGCCGCAGCACCGCCTGCTCGGGAGACTTCCCCTTCAGTCCGGGCGGGGCCGGCAGCAGGGCAGCGGCGGCCCCGATGAGCGGCCCGACGACGATCAACGCGAGAAGAACCTGCATCACGGACTCACTGATATCGATCACGCCTGCTCACGCTCCCGTGGCGACGAGGACGGCGGCGACCACCAGGACGACGGTGCCGGCGAGCAGCGCGCTCACATAGGTCTGCACATTGCCGGTCTGTGCCCGCCGTACGGCGGTGCCGAGCCAGCGGGGTAGGGCGCCCGCGCCGCGTACGTACGTGTCGACGACCTCGCGGTCGAGGAACCGGACGAGCTGGGCTCCGGCCTGGACCGGGCGGACGAACAGCGCGTGGTACACGGCGTCGAGGTGGAAGCCGACGGCCGCGTGGCGGTGCAGCGGGCCGAGCAACAGCCGGCCCGGGTCCGCGGGGTCGGGCGCGTAGGCCACGTCTCCGAAGGCTGGCTCGTGGCTGGCGATGGCCTCGGCCTCGACCAGTCCGGCATCGGCGTCGGGGTGGGCCGCGACCGCGCCCAGCGGGACGCGGAGCGCCATCGCGGTGGTGTGCCGCCAGGCCCCGTAGGTGATGATCACGCCGACCAGGGCGAGTCCGGTGCCGAGCACCGACGTGGTGAGCACGGGCGTCAGGTCGCGGCCGTCGAACCAGTCGGGGAGCAGGCCGTAGGTGAGGCCGAAGGCGAGCGAGGGCACGGCGAGCACCCACAGGACGGCGGTCATGGTGACCGGCTGCCTGCCGTGGTCGGGGGCCTCGGTTCCCTGTCCGTGGAAGGCGAGGAGCCACAGCCGGGTCGCGTACGCGGCGGTGAGGACGGCGGTGGCCAGGCCGGTGATCAGGACGATCCAGCCCGCGGCGCCGGGAGCGTGTTCGGTGTGACCGGTGGCGACGTGCTCGGCGGCGCCGAGGACGGCCTCCTTGGAGAAGAAGCCGCTGAAGGGCGGGATCGCGGCGAGCGCGAGCAGGGCCACGGTCATCGTCCAGTAGGCGTCGGGCACGCGGTTGCGCAGGCCCTTCATGCGGGACATGACGGCGAGCGAGTTGGTGCCGGAGGCGTGGATGACGACACCGGCGGCGAGGAACAGCAGCGCCTTGAAGGCGCCGTGCGCGAGGAGGTGGAAGACGGCGGCACCGCGGTCGCCGACGGCGAGGGCGCCGGCCATGTAGCCGAGCTGGCCGATCGTCGAGTAGGCGAGGACCCGCTTGATGTCGTCCTGGGCGAGCGCGGCGAGGCCGGACCCGGCCATCGTGACGCCGGCCATGACGGCGAGGACGACCATCGCGGCCGAGGAGGCCTGGAAGACGGGAAGGAGCCGGGCGACGAAGTAGATGCCGGCGGCGACCATCGTCGCGGCGTGGATCAGCGCGGAGACGGGGGTGGGGCCCGCCATCGCGTCGGGCAGCCAGGTGTGCAGCGGGAACAGTGCCGACTTCCCCGCCACTCCGGCGAGGAGGAGCAGGGCGACCAGCGTCGGGTGGTGCAGTCCGCCGCTCGCGACGGTGCCGAGGACCGAGGTGATGCGGAAGGAGCCGGCGTCGGTGGCCAGCGCGAACAGGCCGATGAGGAAGGGGACGTCGCCGAGCTTGGTGACCAGGAAGGCCTTGAGGGAGGCGGCGCGGGCCTGCGGGGTCTCCCAGTAGTGGCCGACGAGGAAGTACGAGCAGATGCCCATGATCTCCCAGCCGACCAGGAGCACCATCAGGTCGCCGGAGTAGACGACGAGCAGCATCGCGGAGGTGAACAGGGAGACGAGAGCGGCGTACGAGGGGTAGCGCGGGTCGTCGCGCAGGTAGCCCGTCGAGTAGATCTGCACGCAGGTCGCGACGACGCCGACGAGGACGGCCACGAGGGCGGCGAAGCCGTCGATGTGCAGGGCCAGTTCGATGGGGACCGAGCCGGTCGGGGTGAGTTCGGTGTGCGCGTCGATGGCCTGCCCGCCGCCCTGGCGGACCGCGACGGTCACGGCGAGGACGAGGGAGGCGAGCGGGGGCAGGACGGCGAGCGGGCGGACGAAACCGGGTGACGAACGGCCCAGCAGGAGTCCGGTGGCGGCGCCCAGGAACGGCAGGAGGGGGACGAGGACGGCGAGGGTCGTCGTGGTCACGCGGTGGCCTCAGCCTTCTCGGCCGCGGGGGCGTCGCTGTCGGGGTCGTCGGGGCCGTGGCCCTCGGCGGTGTCGCGGAGCTTGTCGATGTCCGAGGTGCCGCGGTTGCGGTACACGGACAGGACGATCGCAAGGCCGATGCCGATCTCGGCGGCGGCGATGGCGATGGTGAACAGGGTCAGGGCCTGGCCGGAGTGCAGGGTGTCGCGGGCGGCCTTGGAGAGCCAGACGTCGAAGGCGACGAGGTTCAGATTGACGGCGTTGAGCATGAGCTCGACCGACATCAGGACCAGGATCGCGTTGCGGCGCGCCAGGACTCCGTACAGGCCCGTGCCGAACAGGAGGGCTGCCAGCACGGCGGGATAGGCGAGGTGCATCAGCGGGCCCCCTGCTTGTCTTCGAGTTCCGTGCCGTCGCGGCCGCCGGGGACGCGCGGGGCGGCCGTCGCTTGGGTGTCCGCCTTCGCCTTGCGGGAGAGGACGATCGCGCCGACCAGGGCGGCGAGGAGGAGGACGGAGAGGGCTTCGAAGGGGAGGACCCAGTTCTGGAAGAGGCTCGCTCCGGTGACCTCGGTGGAGCCGGCGGCGGGACCGTTCAGGTCGACCCAGGTCGTGCGGAACGCGTCGACGACGACCCAGACGAGGGCGCCGGTCGAGGCGACGGCGACGGTGAGGGCGGCCCAGCGGTTGCCGGAGTCGGCGTCCGGGGAGCGCCCGATGGGAGCTCGGGTGAGCATCAGACCGAAGAGGAGGAGGACGACGACGGAACCGACGTAGATGAGGACCTGCACCCAGGCGATGAACTCGGCCGTCAGCAGCAGGTATTCGACGGCCAGGCCGCCCAGCGCCACGACCAGCCACAGAGCGGCGTGCACCAGCTGCTTGGTGGTGACGGAGACGATCGCCGCGCCGAAGGTGACCAGGCCGACGAGGACGAAGGCGATCTCGACGCCCGTCGGGGAGAGGAAGCCGTGATGTCCGGCGGCGACGGTGGTGGTCGCGCGGGCCACCGTGGCGGTGGCTGCTGCGAAGGTCACGACTGGCCCTCCTGAGGACCGGAGGGAGGTGTGGCCGGAGGCTCCGGCTGCCCGGGCGGGGCGGTCGGCTGTCCGGACGGTGCCGCCTGATCGCCCTGCGCGGGATCGGCCTGCGGTGCCTCCGCCGTGGCCTGCGCCGCCTCGGCCTGCGCCTGCGCCGCCTGTTCGGTGGCGAGTTTGTCGGCGGTCTTGCGGGCGGCGGCGATCTCCTTGGGCTCCTCGGCGGCGGGGTCGAGGGCGGGCGGGGCCGGGACGGTCCACATCCACTCGCGGAGCTTGTCGCGTTCGTGGGTGAGTTCGTGGATGTCGGTCTCGGCGTACTCGAACTCCGGGGACCAGAAGAGTGCGTCGAAAGGACAGACCTCGATGCAGATACCGCAGTACATGCACAGGGAGAAGTCGATGGCGAAGCGGTCGAGGACGTTGCGGCTGCGCTCGCGGCCACCGGGGGCGGTGGGCGGCACCGTCTCCTTGTGGGAGTCGATGTAGATGCACCAGTCCGGGCACTCACGGGCGCACAGCATGCAGACCGTGCAGTTCTCCTCGAAGAGGCCGATGACGCCGCGGGTGCGGGGCGGGAGTTCGGGCTGGGCGTCGGGGTACTGCGCGGTGACGGTCTTCTTCGTCATCGTGCGGAGGGTGACGGCCAGGCCCTTGGCGAGGCCGGAGCCAGGAATGCGGGAACGGGCGGGCGGGCGGGACTCGGCCATGGTTACGCGATCACCACCTTGACGATGCCGGTGAGGGCGATCTGGGCGAGGGAGAGGGGGACGAGGAGGGTCCAGGAGAGTTTCTGGAGCTGGTCCTCGCGCAGGCGCGGGTAGGTGACGCGCAGCCAGATGACGACGAAGGCGAGGAGCGCGGCCTTCAGCAGCGTCCACACCCAGCCGAGGCCGTCGGCGCCCCAGGGGCCGTGCCAGCCGCCCAGGAAGAGGACGGTGGTCAGTCCGCACAGGACGACGATCCCGGCGTACTCGGCGAGCAGGAACAGGGCGAAGCGCAGGCCGGTGTACTCGGTGTACGCGCCGAAGATGATCTCGGAGTCGGCGACGGGCATGTCGAAGGGGGGCCGCTGGAGTTCGGCGAGGCCGGCCACGAAGAACACGACCGCGCCGATGATCTGCCAGGGCAGCCACCACCAGTGGA
This sequence comes from Streptomyces sp. NPDC102279, assembly GCF_044766365.1. Taxonomy (NCBI): domain Bacteria; kingdom Bacillati; phylum Actinomycetota; class Actinomycetes; order Kitasatosporales; family Streptomycetaceae; genus Streptomyces; species Streptomyces sp. NPDC102279. Next base: position 69,004 of record NZ_JBIWLU010000023.1, read on the forward strand.
AGGCGTCCACGATCCCCGGCAGCGACACCGTACCGGCGGCCATCGCGACCGAGGCCGCCGTCAGGAGCATGGGGAGTTCGTAGGCGAGGAGCTGGGCGGCGGTGCGCAGTCCGCCGAGGAGGGAGAACTTGTTGGCCGAGGCCCAGCCCGCCATGAGCGAGCCGAGGACGCCCACGCCCATCACGGCGAGGACGAAGAAGATGCCCGCGTCGACGACCTCACCGACCGCGCCCTCACCGGGGCCGATGGGGATCGCGAGGAGGACCAGGAGGTACGGGAGGAGCGCCACGGCGGGCGCGAGCTGGAAGATGCGGCGGTCCGCCCCCGCCGGGACGATGTCCTCCTTCTGGGCGAACTTGACTCCGTCCGCGACGAGTTGGGCCCAGCCGTGGAACCCGCCCGCGTACATCGGGCCGAGACGGCCCTGCATGTGGGCCATCACTTTGTGCTCGGTCTGGCCGACGATCAGGGGGAACGTCAGGAACACGACGAAGACGACGATCAGGCGGAGGGCGACGTCGAGAGCGTCGTTCACTGCGGTCCTCCTGAGGGGTCGTCGTCAGGGCTCGGGGTGGGAGCGGACTCGGGCTCCGGCTCGGCGTCGGGGTCGGGTTCGGGGTCCGGCCCGGACTCCGGACCACGCGCCGGATCAGCACCGCGCTCGGCCTTCGGCCCGGGCCCGGGCTCGGCCGTCGACCCGGGCGCGGGTGTCGGCTCCGGCCGTGATCCGCTCTCCGCCTCGGACCCGGCCCCGGGTCCGACCTCTGGCTCGCTCTCCGGCGCACGGTCGGTCTTCGGCTGCCGCTCGGCCTCCGGCTCCGGCTCCCGTTCCTCCTTCGGCGTCGCGTCCTCGAACGCGGGCTTCGGCTGGTGCCAAGGGGCGTCGGCCGTCGGGGCCTCCGGAGCTGTCGGTGCCTCCGGAGCTGTCGGAGCACCCGGAGTCGCCGGCCCGGTCCGAGGCGTCACCCCGGACGCAGCGCTCGGCCCGGAGGCCTGCTCCGCGGCATCCGATGGTCCCGCTTCCTCCGGCGCCGCTTCCTCCGGCGCCGCTTCCTCGGTCCGCTGGCTCGCCGAGCCCTGGCCCGCGCTGCGCGTGCGGCGGGCCGGGCGGGCCGTCTCCGTACCGGAGACCGCACCCTCATCTGTTGGAGCCGCACCCGCGACCACGCCTGCGGACGCCGCCCCCTCCGGAGCGGCACCCGCCGCGGAACCCGGAGCTGTCTGGCCGGCCGGGCCCTCACCCACCGTGCGGGTCCTGCGGACCGGGCGGTCACCCGCGGCGCGGGCCGCGCCGCGGGCGGGGCGGGACGGTGCCGGGGGGAGCTGGCCCTTGAGGGGACCCCACTCGTTGGGGTCGGGGACGCCGGGCGGGAGCATCTGGCGGCGCTTCGGGCCGCCGTGCTCGGACTCGCCGGGTTCCTTCGCGCCGGGCCAGGCCTTGGCGACGCGGGCGGCCAGGACGAAGTCCTTGCGGAGGGGGTGGCCCTCGAAGCCCTCCGGCAGCAGCAGGGGGTCCAGATTGGGGTGGCCCTCGAAGCCCACGCCGAACATCTCGTGGGTCTCGCGCTCGTGCCAGCCGGCTCCCGCGTAGACGGAGACGGCCGACGGGAGGACCGGGGTGGCGTGCGGGACGGTCGTACGGACGAGGAGGCGGCGTACCGGGGACAGGGCCACGACGTGGGCGCTGACGCGGAAGCCGGTGCCGGGTTCGTCGACGGCGCTCAGCCAGTCGAAGTAGGTGCAGCCGAGGGTGTCACGGGCCGTTTCGAGGGCCGCGATCCAGGCTGTGGGCGGTACGTCGACCGTGAGGACCTCGTAGGACTCCTCGGCCGTGGCGTCGGGGCCGAAGAGTTCCTCGGCGGGGGCGGGGAGCCAGCCGACGGTCATCGGTCCTCCTCGCCGGGAGCGGGAGCGTCGGTCGCGGAAGGTGTCGCCCCGGGGTCCGGTGGGGTCCGGTCCTCGCCCGCCTCAGCGGGCCCCGGCGCCGTGCCCGCGGCCACCGGCGGCTTCACCAGGCCGCTCTGGAGGGCCGCGGCGGAGGGCCGGGCCGTGCCGTACCGCTCCCCCAGCGACTCCCGGGCGATCTTCTCCTGGAGCTTGAGGATGCCCTGGAGCAGCGCCTCGGGGCGGGGCGGGCACCCGGGGACGTACACGTCGACGGGGATGATCTGGTCGACGCCCTTGGTGACGGAGTACGAGTCCCAGTAGGGGCCGCCGCAGTTGGAGCAGGCGCCGAACGAGATGACGTACTTCGGCTCGGGCATCTGCTCGTACAGGCGCTTGACGGCGGGCGCCATCTTGTCGGTGACCGTGCCGGACACCACCATCAGGTCGGCCTGGCGGGGGCCGGGCGCGAAGGGGATCACGCCGAGCCGGATGAAGTCGTGGCGGGCCATCGACGCGGCGATGAACTCGATCGCGCAGCAGGCGAGGCCGAAGTTGAAGACCCAGAGCGAGTAGCGGCGGCCCCAGTTCAGGACCACCTTCATCGGCTCGGGGGCGAGCCGGGCGAGCGCGCCGAGCCGCTTGGGCTCGGGCAGCAGGACCGGTTCCGGGGCGGAGGGGGTCACGTCCATGCGAGGACGCCCTTCTTGTATGCGTACAGCAGTCCCACGGCGAGGAAGCCGAGGAAGATGAACATCTCGACGAGCGTGGCCGCGCCGTAGCCGGGAGCGGCGAAGACCGTGGCCCAGGGGAACAGGAAGATCGAGTCGACGGCGAAGATGACGTAGAGGAACGCGTACACGTAGTAGCGGACCTGGGTGTGGGCCCAGCCCTCGCCGACGGGGTCGACGCCGCACTCGTACGTCAGGAGTTTCTCGGGCGTGGGGACGACGGGCCGCAGCAGGCGGCCTGCCCCGAACGCGACGGCGACGAAGAGCACGCCGACGACGGCGAGCAGTCCGACGACCGAGTACGACTGGAAGTAGTCCGCCGCGACGACGGTCCCGGTCGCCGTGACAACGGTCGGTTCCGGCACGTCAGCCCCTCACTCCCTGACCTCGTTGCGCCCCGTCGTGCGCCGTCGCGCAGTCGGTGATGCGCCGTGTTCGACGATCTGTACGGACGGGAGTCTAGGGCCTGCTAAAGAGAGCGTAAGCAGCCCGTCACGCCTCGACCATCCCCCGACCACCGGGCACGCGTTCACGTCTCACGGTGTGAACGGCTCCCCGCCGGCATCTCGTGTCACATCCCGTCGTCACCCCTGAGGGTGGGGTTATCCCCAGTGCATCGCGGCGGCCCACCTCATGGCGCGGCGGCGCGCCGCCGGGCAGGCTAGCGGATATGACCGAACGCATCACGCCCGCCGGTCCGTCGGACGGACCGTCCGACGGGGACCGGCCGCCTCCAGCGCGCTTCGCCCTCGACCGGCAGACCTGGAAGGAGATCGCGCATCTCCTGCTGAACCTGCCGGCCTCGCTCATCGGTTTCGTGTACGTGGTGACGATGCTGGCCACCGGCGCCGGCCTGGCGGTGACGGTCGTCGGACTGCCGCTGCTCGCGGGCGGGCTGCGCGGTTCGCGGCAGCTGGGCAAGGCGGAGCGGGCGCGGGCTCGGCGGCTGCTGGGGCTGCGGATCGAGGAGCCGAGCCCGTTGCCGGTGCGGCGGGCCGGGTTGTTCGGCTGGCTGTGGTCGAGCCTGAAGGACCCGGTGGCCTGGCGCGCGGCGCTCTACGACTTCATACGGCTGCCCTGGGGCATCGCCACCTTCGTCATCACGCTGGTGTCGCTGTTCGTGCTGTGGCCGGTGCTGCCGTTCCTCGCGCGGGGGCTGACGAACGTGGACCGGGCGCTGGTGCGCGGACTGTTGTCGCCCGACGACGCGCTGGAACGGCGGATCGCCGAGCTGGAGTCCGACCGCGGGGTGGTGGTGGACGCGGCGGCCGCCGATCTGCGCCGCATCGAGCGCGATCTGCACGACGGGGCGCAGGCCCGGCTCGTCGCCCTCGCGATGGGGCTCGGCCTGGCCAAGGAGAAGCTGCTGGAGGATCCCGACGCGGCGGCGGTGATGGTCGACGAGGCGCACGGCGAGGTCAAACTCGCTCTGCAGGAGCTGCGCGACCTGGCCCGCGGTATCCATCCGGCGGTCCTGACCGACCGGGGTCTGGACGCGGCCCTGTCCTCGGTGGCCTCGCGGTGCACGGTTCCGGTGAAGGTGACCGCCGACCTGGAGACGCGGCCGGCCGCGGCCATCGAGGGCATCGCCTACTTCACCGTCTCCGAGCTGCTGCAGAACGTCAGCAAGCACAGCGGTGCGCGCTCGGCGTCCGTCGACGTCTGGCGGTCGGACGACCGCCTGCTCATCCAGGTCCGCGACGACGGCCACGGCGGCGCTGGGCTCGACCGCGGTACGGGCATGGCGGGGCTCGCCGACCGGCTGGGGGCGGTGGACGGTCTGTTCGTCGTCGACTCGCCGGAGGGCGGCCCGACGGTCGTCACGGCCGAACTCCCCTGGCGGGCACGCGAGGACGGGCCCGCGCGGTAGCGCGCGGGCGGGCGGCACACACGCTCCCGGGCCGAAGGCCGCACGGTGGTCCACCGCGCGGCCTTCGGCGTCCCGCCAGTGCCGGGGGTGCGGCCGTGGGTAGGGAAAACCCCCGGCCCGAGACGCCGACCCGCTCCATGGTCCGCGGGCGGCGCGGACAGCAGAGTGGGGGTACGAGCCGACGCGCGGAACGAGTCGAGGCGCAGGACGCGACGAGAGAACGGACGGACCGATGGCCACGGAGTACGGAAACGGATACGGGCACCGGAGCGGGCCCGGATTCGACGGGGCGGGCGCCACGGAGCGGCGACACCGTCTTCCGGCCCCGCTGCGGGCACCGATCGAGGCCCGGAGTTGGCGGGAGTTCGGCTACGTGATGCTGGGCCTTCCGCTCGGGATCCTCATGTTCACGTTCGCCGTCACGATGGTGTCGCTGGGGGCGGGCCTGCTCATCACCTTCCTGGGCGTCCCGGTGCTCGCCGCCGCGCTGGCCGGCTGCCGCGGCTTCGGCTCGCTGGAGCGGACGCGGGCGCGCGGGCTGCTGGGCGTCGAGGTGGCCGATCCCGAGCCGCTGCGGATGCGGGGACACGGCCCGATGGCGTGGATGGGCGCGGTCCTCAGGAGCGGCGCCTCGTGGCGGCATCTGCTGTACGCGGTGGTCCAGTTCCCGTGGGCGGTGCTCTCCTTCACGGTGGCGCTGAGCTTCTGGCTGTACGGGTGGGCGCTGCTGACGTATCCCCTGTGGTTCTGGGTCTTCCCGATGTACGCGGGCCAGGGCGGCCTGCAGCTCTACGGCGACGGAACGCACTCCGTGTACCTGGACAACCCGTTCGAGATCACGATGACCGCGCTGCTCGGGCTGCTGTTCACGATGGCGACCCCGTGGATCGTGCGGGCGCTGACGAGCGTGGACCGGCTGATGGTGCGCGGACTGCTCGGCCCGTCACGGCTGGCGACCCGTGTGGTGGAGCTGGAGTCGGACCGGGGCGTGGTCGTCGACACCGCGGCGGCCGACCTGCGCCGCATCGAGCGCGATCTGCACGACGGGGCCCAGGCCCGGCTCGTCGCGCTGGCGATGGACCTGGGTCTCGCCAAGGAGAAGCTGACCGAGGACCCGGAGGCCGCCGCGCGGATGGTCGGCGAGGCGCACGGCGAGGTGAAGACGGCGCTCCAGGAGCTGCGGGACCTCGCGCGCGGTATCCACCCGGCGGTGCTGACCGACCGGGGGCTCGACGCCGCGCTGTCCTCGGTGGCCTCGCGGTGCACGGTTCCGGTGCGGGTGGAGGTCGACCTGCCGGCCCGGCCGATGCCCGCCATCGAGGGCATCGCCTACTTCACGGTCTCCGAACTGCTCCAGAACATCAGCAAGCACTCCCGGGCGACCCGGGCGAGCGTGGACGTGTGGCGGGTCGAGAACCGGCTGATGCTCCAGGTCGTGGACAACGGGGTCGGCGGCGCCGACGCCTCCTCGGGTTCGGGCCTCGCGGGACTCGCGGAACGGCTCGACGCGGTCGACGGGATCCTCGTCGTGGACTCGCCGGTGGCCGGCCCGACCCGGATCACGGCGGAACTGCCCTGGCGGGGCTGAACCGCCCCTGCGGGCCGGCACCCACCGCGGGGCGGATACGGCCCGGCGGGACAGGACCGACGAGGCGGGGCCGACAGGCCCCGCCACACCCGCGCGTTCCTCCGGGATCACCGGACGGGCGCGCGGCACACCCGTCCGGAAACGCCGGACGGGCTGATGCGTCACCCTCCAGAACCGCACCTCCCCGGACCCCTGGCGTATTCACGCCGCCCGGGCGCGCCCCGATCGGAATGCTGGAATGCTGGGGCCTGTCGTACGAGCGCTGTCGTACGAGCGGGGACGAACCCGGCGGGTCCGGGACGGCCCGGGGTGGGCTCTGGGGGGCCGAAAAATCGTGGAGGACAGGGTGCGGGTCGTCATCGCCGAGGATTCAGTGCTGCTCAGGGAGGGCCTGACCCGGTTGCTGACCGACCGGGGGCACGACGTGGTGGCGGGAGTCGGGGACGGCGAGGCGCTGATCAAGACCATGACGGAGTTCGCGGCGCAGGGCGCGCTGCCGGACGTGGTGGTCGCCGACGTACGGATGCCGCCGACCCACACCGACGAGGGCGTGCGGGCGGCCGTGCAGCTGCGCAAGGCACATCCAGGACTCGGTGTGCTCGTGCTGTCACAGTACGTGGAGGAGCGGTACGCCACCGAACTGTTGGCCGGTTCCAGCCGTGGCGTCGGTTACCTGCTCAAGGACCGGGTCGCCGAGGTGCGCGAGTTCGTGGACGCCGTGGTGCGGGTGGCCCAGGGGGGTACCGCGCTCGACCCGGAGGTCGTGGCGCAGTTGCTCGGCCGCAGCCGCAAGCAGGACGTGCTGGCCGGGCTCACGCCGCGGGAGCGGGAAGTACTCGGGCTCATGGCCGAGGGCCGGACGAACTCAGCCGTCGCCCGCCAGCTGGTGGTGAGCGACGGGGCAGTCGAGAAGCACGTCAGCAACATCTTCCTGAAGCTCGGACTGTCCCCGAGCGACGGGGACCACCGGCGTGTTCTGGCCGTTCTGACCTATCTGAACTCCTGACCATCTGACACTGTGTCAGTTGTCTTACAGAACCAGGAGGCAGACCGGGAGCGTCGTTCGGAGAGAGAGCCGAGGGCGGGGAAATCATGACAAGTCAGGGCGTCAGGCCGTCTCAAAATGGTGTCCATCATGCGAATGGCCGAAGGAAGGCGACCCTTACGGACGTAGGGTTGAAAAGGGAAGGGTCTGCGGCAGGACCACTCCCGGACAGCCGCCTCAAAGGAGGTCCAGTTCAGTGACGAGCCAGGTCAGTAGCCCAACGGAGCAGGCCGACGACGCCCTCGTGGGAGAACAGCGCAAACCGGTGGGGACGAAGGACGTCCGCCGGCTCGACCGGGTCATCATCCGGTTCGCGGGGGACTCGGGTGACGGGATGCAGCTCACCGGTGACCGTTTCACCGCGGAGACGGCCTCGTTCGGCAACGACCTCTCGACGCTGCCGAACTTTCCGGCCGAGATCCG
>NZ_JBIWLU010000024.1:0-65426 GCF_044766365.1 Streptomyces sp. NPDC102279
GTAGCCGAAGCCCGGCTCCAGCGGCTCGATCACGAACCGGGAGCGGAATTCGTCGACGACCTCTTCGGTCAACGAGGGACGCTGAGCGATCAGCACGTGGTGTTGCCTCCAGTGGTTTGGCGCCCGTTACGAACGCCGTAGACCTTACGAAGGGTACGTGCGATACGGCCTCCGCAGAGAACGCCATGGCGTAGCTGACGCTCATCCTGGGCTCGGGTTCGCCGTCGACGCGGTGGAAGAAGGCGTGTGGCCGCGGGTGGAAGCACCGCGGCGGCGCTCGGGGCCCGGATCGTGTTCGAGGGCGAGGCCGGGTTCGCGAGGACGCCGCCACGAGCCCGCACGTGGGGCCGGCGTGGACAGACGCCCGTGGTGCGGGTGAGGGGACGGCCCTGTCGAGGGATCTCGATCGCCGCGATGTGCTGCTACCGGTCCGATGAAAGGCCCCGGCTGATCTGCTGGCCCCGTTTCCACCTGCTCCTCAAGAGCGTTACCTGGCAGGACTACCGCGACCTTCTGGTCCGAGCTCACGTGCAGTTCGGCGCCGCGATCGTTGTCGTTCGGGACGATCTGAACACGCACCGTGCCGCCGGGATGAGGAAGTACGCGGCCGAGCATGAAGGTTCACCGTCATCCAACTGCCGTCCTACATAAGTGACTTGAATCCTGTGGAAGGCATGCGGTCGCTGCTGCGGCGCGGGCCCACGGCCAACGCCGCGTTCACCGACCCCGATCACCTCAGCCGCACACTCCGCCGAGGTCGCCCGCATCCCGCGCCATCCCGAACTCATCGACGGCTGCCTCACGGAGACCGGCCCGACCCATACCTCAGACTCCCCGAAGCTCATCCGAAAAGATCAGTAACGCGTTCTTGACCAGGTTGGGTCTGCCGTGCCGAGAACTGCCGCCGGAGTCACGACCGCACCGGCTGGATCGAGGGCGTCGAGTCCGCCGCGCCATCGAGGCGGCGGACTGGGCGGAGGCAGCCAGGTTATGGGCCGCGTTCTCGCCTCCGCAGGTCGCACGCCAGACCCGGAAGTCGCCGGTGAGGTCCGGGCGTGCTCGATGCGGGAGACCTAGGCGGGTACCAGTCCAGCCGCGGCGCGAGCTCCGTTGCCGTCAGATCTGCGTCCTTGCAGGTCTCCCGTGGCCGGGAGGGTCACCGCCGCGGAGGTCATCGGCGCCGCTGCGAGTCCTCTTGCCGAGAGGCTGGTCGCACCGGCGAAGCCTGTTGGATCCGGCTGTCCGGATGCGGAAGGTCTGCGAGATCGAGGACGGTGGGGTGTCGAACTCGGAGATCGGAACGCTGCTCTGCCGGGCCACCGCACGGCCTCATGCGCTCGCCGGGTGCATGAGGCACAGGAGGCAGTAGTGCCCCGCGTTGTGACGGGCCGTCATCTAATTGTTATGGCGGATGACAAATGGCGCTGCCCGCCCTCTGGGCATGGGGCCTGGAGCGCCGTAAGTTCCCGCTCACAACATTCGATCCGGGTGGATCACCCGACATCCGGCAATTCCCCCTAAGCGCGCTTCTCGTCTCCTTCCGACCACCCTCGTCCGGTCGTCAGGCCGAAACACCAGAAAGGACCCTGCCCATGCGAAAGGGACTCCTCATCACCGCCGCCTCGGTGGCACTGGCCGGCTCGCTCACTGCCTGCAGCGACTCCTCATCGGACGACTCCGCGTCCGGCTCCGGTTCCGACGCCAAGCCCAAGATCGGTGTGATCCTCCCGGACAGCAAGTCCTCGGCCCGCTGGGAGACTGCGGACCGCAAATATCTCTCCGAGGCGTTCAAGGCGGCGGGCGTCGAGTTCGACATCCAGAACGCGCAAGCCGACAAGCAGGAATTCCAGACCATCGCGGATCAGATGATCACCAGCGGCGTGAACGTCCTGGTGATCGTGAACCTGGACAGCGGCACGGGTAAGGCAGTCCTCGACAAGGCCAAGAAGCAGGGCGTCGCCACGATCGACTACGACCGGCTCACCCTTGGCGGTTCCGCCCAGTACTACGTGAGCTTCGACAACACCGAGGTCGGCAAGCTGCAGGGCGAGGGCCTCAGCAAGTGCCTGAGCGACATGAAGGCCAAGAAGCCCATCATCGCCACACTCAACGGCTCACCGACGGACAACAACGCCACTCTCCTTGCGGACGGCTACAACGGCGTCCTCGGCCCGAAGTACAAGTCGGGCGACTACGTGAAGGGCCCGAACCAGTCCGTCCCGGACTGGGACGCCGCTGAGGCGAGCACCATCTTCGAGCAGATGCTCACCAGCGAGCCCAAGATCGGCGGCGTGCTCGCGGCCAACGACACCCTCGGCAACGCGGCCATCGCCATCCTGCGCAAGCAGAAACGAAACGGCGAGGTCCCTGTCACCGGGCAGGACGCCACCGTGCAGGCCCTTCAGAACATCCTTGCGGGCGACCAGTGCATGACCGTCTACAAGGCGGTGAAGAAAGAGGCCGACGCCACCGCGAAGCTCGCCGTCTCCCTCGCCAAGGCCGAGAAGGGCGAGACGAACGCGACCGTCGAGGACCCCGAGGGCAAGCGCAAGGTCCCGTCCGTTTTGGAGACGCCCGTGGCCATCTACAAGGACAACGTCAAGGACGTCGTGGACGACGGCTACGTCACCAAGGAACAGCTGTGCAAGGGCAAGTACGCCGCCCTGTGCGCCGAGGCCGGCATCAAGTAGCCCTGGCCGGACGCCCGGAACCGTATCCCCAGTCCGGCCGGCCGGCCCGAGTGCGGGGCCCGGGGCTCCCACCTCCCCGGGGCCCGCGACATCACGACCCTAAGGAGCCGTCTTCCATGACAGCTACCCCGATCCTTCAACTGCGGGGGATCGACAAAAGCTTCGGCCCCGTGCAGGTACTGCACGACGTGTCCTTCGACGTCCATCCGGGGGAGGTGACGGCCCTCGTCGGAGACAACGGCGCAGGCAAGTCCACCCTGGTCAAGTGCATCGGCGGGATCCACCCGATCGACGGCGGCGCGTACTGGTTCGAAGGCGAGCAGGTCCAGGTGCACAGCCCCCGTGAGGCGGCGACCCTTGGCGTCGAGATCGTGTACCAGGACCTCGCACTGTGCGACAACCTCGACATCGTGCAGAACATGTTCCTCGGCCGCGAGAAGCGCCGGGGGCTCGTCCTGGACAACACCACGATGGAGGAGATGGCCACCCGGACCCTTGAAGGGCTGTCGGTCCGCACCGTCAAGTCCATCCGCCAACAGGTCTCCAGCCTCTCCGGCGGTCAGCGGCAGACCGTGGCCATCGCCAAGGCCGTGCTGTGGAACAGCAAGGTCGTCATCCTGGACGAGCCGACCGCAGCGCTCGGTGTCGCCCAGACGGCACAGGTCCTCGAACTGGTCCGGCGGCTGGCCGACAACGGTCTCGCCGTGGTCCTGATCTCGCACAACATGAATGACGTCTTCGCGGTGTCCGACCGGATCGCCGCCCTCTTCCTTGGACGGATGGCCGCCCAGGTCAGCACGTCGGAGGTGACGCACTCCCAGGTCGTAGAACTCATCACCTCGGGCCGCAGCGGAGACCTCGGCCTCGCCCACAGCAACGGAGCCACCGCATGACCGCCGCCGTCGCGCCCGAGAAGCCGGAACTCCCACGCGGTGCCGGTACGCCGAGGAAGAACGGAGGGGCCGCAGCCGCGAGTCTGGGCTCGGTCGCCAAGAACTACGTCGATCGGGTACGGGGCGGCGAGTTGGGCGCCATCCCCGCCGTACTCGGCCTGATCGTCCTGTGCGTGTTCTTCGCTGCCCTGCGCCCGGTCTTCCTGTCCGAGCTGAACTTCGCCAACCTGCTGACTCAGGGCGCGGGCAGTATCGCCATCGCCATGGGTCTGGTCTTCGTGCTCCTCCTCGGCGAGATAGACCTGTCCGCGGGATACGCAAGCGGGGTGTGCGCCGCCGTCCTCGCCATCCTGCTCACCAACCACGGGTGGCCCTGGTACGGAGCGGTCGGCGCGGCGATCCTCACCGGCACCGTCATCGGCCTGATGCTCGGTCTGCTGGTGGCGAAGGTCGGGATCCCGTCCTTCGTGGTCACGCTGGCCGCCTTCCTGGGGTTTCAGGGCATCGTGCTGATGCTGCTGAAGGAAGGGACCAACATCTCGATCCGGGACGAGACGATCCTGGCCGTCGCAAACAACAACCTGTCACCCGCGGCGGGCTGGATACTGCTCGCCGTCAGTGTCGGGGCGTACGCGGCAATCCAGCTCAGGCAGAGCCGCAACCGCCGGAAGCGCGGACTCACCCCCGCCCCACTGATCCTGCTCGCAGTAAGGATCGGCGGCCTGGCCGTGCTCGGGGCAATCGCCGTTCACCTGCTCAACCAGGAGCGCAGCCGCAACATCATCGTCGACTCGCTCAAGGGCGTGCCGATCGTGGTGCCGGTCATCGCCGTCCTCCTCGTCTCCGGTACGTTCCTGCTCCAGCGCACCTCCTTCGGCCTGCACATCTACGCGGTGGGCGGTAACGCCGAGGCGGCCCGCCGGGCCGGTATCAACGTGGCAGCCATCCGGATCTGCGCGTTCGTCATCTGCTCCTCCCTGGCCGCGGTCGGTGGCATCATCGCCGCGTCCCGTGGGAACTCGGTCGACCCCAACACCGGTGGCAGCAACGTGCTGCTGCTGGCGGTCGGCGCGGCCGTGATCGGCGGGACGAGCCTGTTCGGCGGGCGGGGCAGGGCCATTGACGCGGTGCTCGGCGGCATGGTGGTGGCAGTGATCCAGAACGGTATGGGCCTGATGGGGTACAGCTCAGGGGTCAAGTACGCTGTCACGGGTTCGGTTCTACTGGTGGCCGCAGGCGTGGATGCGCTGTCCCGTCGCCGGGCCGTACAACGATGACACCTGGGGTTCCATGAAAGCCGGTCCCTCGCAGGAGGAGATTCGCCGGCACAACCTCGGCACGCTGCTCCGGCACGTACACATCGGCGGATCCATGTCGCGGGCCGTCCTGGCCGAGCGCATGGGACTCAACCGCAGCACCATCCTTGGGCTGGTGAGCGAGCTGGGCTCGGCCGGCCTGGTCCGCGAGGAACTGCCCCGTGATACCGGCAGGGCCGGCCGGCCGTCCCTGGTCGTACGGCCCGAGTCCGACCGCGTGTACGTCCTCGCCTTCGACGTGGGCGTGGACCGGCTGGCAGCCGCCCGCATCGGCCTGGGCGGCATCTTCCTCGACCGCCGTGAAATCTCCATGCCTCCAGGCCCTCGCGACGCCGACAAGGTGGCCGAGGTCCTCGCCGGCTCCGCGCTGGAAGTGATGACCTCAGCACCGCACGGCACCCACTGCGTAGGAGCGGCCGCCGCCGTCCGCGGGATGGTGCGCCGACCCGACGGCCTCGTCCGCGCCGTCCCTTACCTCGGCTGGGAGGACGAGGAGTTCGGCAAGGACCTCTCGCGCCGGCTGGACCTCGGGCTCCCCGTTTCGGTGGGTAACGAGGCCAGTCTCGGCGCACTCGCGGAGCACCTGCGCGGTGCCGGCACCGGCTGCCAGGACCTCGTATACCTGCATGGGGACATCGGCATCGGAGGCGGTGTCATCACCGGTGGCCAACTGCTGCACGGTGACCGCGGATACGGGGGCGAGATCGGGCACATGGTCGTCAACCCGCGCAACGGCAGGCCCTGCGGCTGCGGAGCGCACGGCTGCCTCGAAGCCGAGGCGGGGGAACGCGCCCTGCTGGAGGCCGCGCAGCGCGACCCGTCAGCCACCGGCCGGGAAGCCGTACGCACCGTCATCGAAGCAGCCGACCGGGGCGACATCACCGCCCGCGCCGCCCTGCACGACGTCGGCGACTGGCTCGGCATCGGCGTCGCCAACCTGGTCAATGTGTTCAACCCGCGCACGGTCATCTTCGGCGGGACGCTCCGCGAGGTGTTCCTCGGCTCGGCCGCCCAGATCCGCAGCCGAATCAACCGCATTGCCCTCGGCCCCTCCCGCGAGAACCTGCGGCTGCGCGTGGGAGAACTCGGCGACGACGCGGTGCTCATCGGAGCCGCCGAACTCGCCTTCTCCGAGATCCTGGTCCGCCCTCTGGAGACGCTGGCTCGCGCAAGCGCATAGCCGGTACAGCGAGGCGACGGGCACCAACGCCGGACCACGACAACCACCGGGCTCACGTCCGTAGTCTTCTCCACCGCCGGCGCAGTGGACAAGGAGGCCGGTGAGGCAAACGACGTCCAACGGTGGCGATGTTTCCCGCGGCCGTTCTCGGGACGTGTCGGCAGAGGTCCGTGACGCTGACGACGTGCTCTCGCCCTTGAGCGCCCAGACACTGGCCAACGCGCTCAACCGGTCCACTCGGGGTTCGCCAGATAGGCCGTCAGCGGGCGCCCGCACCGCAACGGCGTGGTTCATCTCCATCAGCTCGAACCGTGGTCGTGGGCCGGATGTGCGGGGTCGGCGGCCCCACCGGCGGTCGTCACGAACAGGCGATTCACCCTGGGGAGTTCACCTCTTCCCGCAGCACGTCGAGCCTGTGGTCGAGCAACTGGCTCGGGGCCCTGCTCTGGCGGGGCGGAGCGGGCGGCCCACGTCCGGTCGTGGAAGGCGAGAACGCCGGCGGCAGTACGTCCTGGCGCTTGAAGTGATCCCGCAGTCCCGCCTGCGACATGCCGGCCGCGACTCCAACGGGCCGTGGGCTCCGTCACCTTCACCGTGGTGCTGTCGGTGCTCTTGCACGGCGCTCTGGCCACGCCGGAGGTCGCATCCCTGGATCGTCGCGAACGCCGTATCGCGGAGTCTGCAAGCGGCACGCTCGAAAGCCGTTCCGAATCAGCCGGTTGGCAGGTATGCGGCGGCGGAGGGACGCAGCGCATCCCCCGTGCGAGCTACAACAGGTGTCCCTGTATGGGGGATGGGGGAACAGCTCCGAGTTCCTACCGTGGTCCTCAGGTCGCCGCCGGTGCGACCGCGATCGAGGAGGCCACCATGAGCACGCAGCCCGCCGCCGGGGACAACGCCCCTACCCCTGGCCCCGAGCAACCAGATGGGGGCCGCCTGGGCCGACTGCTCCGGGCTCCACTCGGCTGGATGGTTGTCGGCCTGCTCGGTCTGGGCCTGGTGTCGGGCCTGACGGCTGCGGGGCCGGGTCCTGTCCCGGCTTTGGGCGCGGTTGCGGCGGTGGGTGTGTACTGGCTGTTGATGCAGCGATTGGCGCATCGCTCGACGCCGGAGGTAGGCCGTCGTGGAGCCGCCCGCGAGGCGCTCTTCGGCGGTGCGATCGGTCTGGGCTTCGTGCTCTTGTCGACGCTGGTGATCGTGATGTTCGGCGGCTACTCGTTCTCCTGGACAGGCGACGGCGTCTTCACTGTTGTTGTGAGCGCGGTGGTGGTGCAGGGCGCCGCCGCGGTTACTGAGGAGCTGATGTTCCGCGGTGTCGCCCTGCAGGCGTTGGAGCAGATGTTGGGCAGCCGTGCCGCCATTGTGATCACCGGACTGTTCTTCGGTGTCGCTCACCTGGGTGCCCCGAGCGCCACCGCGTGGAGTGCGCTGTGCATCGCCCTGGAAGCTGGAGTGATGCTCGGTGCCGCATTCTTGTGGCGGCGCAGCATCTGGTTCGTCGTGGGGCTGCACTTCGTCTGGAACGTCATGGAGCAGCTGCTGGGCATCCCGGTGTCCGGGCATACGCCCGAGGGTCTGTTCACCGTCGATGTGTCGGGCGGAACGTGGCTGACCGGCGGCGGCTTCGGGCTCGAGGCTGCTCTGGTTACCCTCGTCGTCGGATCGCTGATCGCGGTGCGCATGGTCACCTTGGCCGGCCGCAGTGGCAGACTCGTCTCGCGCAGGTCCGCATGACATCCTCAGGCCAGATGACTGGAGGGACGTAGTGACGGCCCGTCAGGTGTGGTCGCGGCGAGGGTCGTTGATCGACTCAGTACATGTCTGGTGGAGGACACGGGGCGTCCTCGCCACCGACGGTGTTCTGGCTGTCGGTGCGGCCGCGGTGGCGCTCGTCCCGGCTTTGGCGACCTTGTCAACTGTCGGGGCGCAGATAGGGGATCTGCCGCAGCGCCCGCCAAGCCTGTGGGGAGTTGGCCTGATCCTTGCTCAGACTCTGCCGCTGGCTGCGCGACGTCGAAGGCCCGCTTTGTGTGTCGTCGTTGTGGCGGCCGCGTTCGCCATGCATCAGGCCATGGGCTTCACGACGACGTTCGCGAGTCTGGGACTGTATTTGGCTCTGTACTCGGCCGGCGCCCACCAGGGCAGCCGGCGCCTGCGACTGGTGGGGGCGATGACTGGGGGCTATGCGGTCCTGGCATTGGCACTTGACCGGCTCGGCTCACCTCAGGACGTGGCGGACTATCTCGCGTTCTATCTGGCTCTGGCCGCCTTCTGGATCGTCGGGAGTACGGTGCGCGGACGGCGAGTTGGCGAAGTCCAGCGGCGCCGTAGGGTCGGTGAGGAAGCCGCGGCCGCGGAGCGGGCACGAATCGCCCGCGAGCTGCACGACGTGGTTACGCACCATGTGACCGCCATGGTCATTCAGTCGGACGCGGCCCAGGTCGTGCTCACCTCCGCGCCGGACAAGGCAGCAGAGGGGCTCTCCGCCGTCAGCGGCACAGGCCGAACAGCTTTGAAGGAGCTGCGGTTGCTGCTCGGTGTGCTGGAGGCGACCGCCGACAGTGCGCCAGCCGGTCCCGCTCGCCAGGGGCGGGCACCCGCACTGGGTCGGCTGGAGGACCTGGTCGCCCAGACGCGTCGGTCCGGGCAGCCGATCGAGTTCAGCGAACAGGGCACGCCGCACGCGCATTCCGCGGATGTGCAGCTGGCTGCCTACCGGGTGGTTCAGGAGGCGCTGACCAACGCGCTCAAGCACGCAGCCGGCTCACCGACCCGGGTCGTGGTCGAGTACGGCGCGAAACTTCTCGACATCACGGTGACCACCGACAGGCCTACCCACGCCACCGGTCCCGCCGAGCCCAAGGAGAGCGCTGCGGGCGGGCGCGGACTTCCTGGCCTGCGAGCACGCATCCAGATGGTCAGCGGTCAACTGCAGGCAGGCCTGCGCGCCGACGGTGGATTCGAGGTCCACGCCACCATCCCTTCCATCCCCATTCAGGAGTGAACCGTGGCCAAGGCGCCGCTTCCCATCCGTGTGCTCGTCTGTGACGACCAGGCACTCGTGCGCACCGGCTTCACGACGATCTTCTCCGCACAGCCCGACATGGAGGTTGTCGGCGAGGCGGAGAACGGGCACGAGGCGGTCCACGCCGCACGGCGTCTTGATCCCGACGTGGTCGTCATGGACATCAGAATGCCTCTCCTCGACGGCATTCAGGCAACCCGGCAACTCGCCGGCCCCGACGTCCAGGACCCGCCGAAAGTTCTGGTCGTCACCACCTTCAACGTCGACGCCTACGTCTACGACGCGCTGCACGCGGGTGCGAGCGGTTTTCTCCTCAAGGACGCGCCGCCGGCCGAACTGGTCAACGGGATCCGGACGGTAGCGAGGGGCGAGGCTCTACTCGCGCCTGCCGTGACCCGCCACCTCATTGGCCACTATGCCGAACGCCTGCGTCCAGCCGAGGCGTCCCGGCTGGACGGTGTGGCGGTGGTTCAGGCACTGACGCCCCGTGAACTGGAGGTCTTCCGGCACCTTGCCGAAGGCTTGTCGAACGCGGAGGTCGCCGCGCGGATGTTCATCACGCCCGAGACCGTCAAGACCTACGTCTCGAGGATCCTCACCAAGCTCGACCTGCGCGACCGCGTCCAGGCCGTCGTCCTGGCGCACAGAGCAGGACTGGTCTCCCTCGGGCCCTGAGCCCGGCGGGCGTGCGAAGCGGCATGGGCGGTCCTATGAGTTGGTGCGTGACAGCGCGTGTGCATGCTCTGCTGGAGAGACCCGGGAGCGGCAGCCTCGGACCAGCCAAGACCACAGCCGCCTGACCGGCCGGACATCTCGTGAAGTCCCAGATCGCCCAGGCCAGGGAAGGGGTCAGGCACTCCGGCGCTTCTGTGTCGAGGACTCCTTGGCCGGCGACCTCGCCGGCCGCGGGCACATCGTGGTGGGCGTGCGGACTCTCATCCCGTCCACCATCGACGCAGGCAGACGAGCGGAGGTGCCCACGGCGTCCAGGCCGTGACCGGCTCGCCTGCCTTGAGTGCTTGCCATGCGATCGCGGCGGTGCGGGCGACGGGTTCCTCCACGTTGGGGCAGCCATCGTGTGCATGGCGTGTGCCGCAGTGAAGGGAACGCTTTCGGGCCGCAGAAGCTGAGTCGGGGGAGTGAGGCCTGGACCAGCGCGGCCGTCCACTGCTGATCTCCCGGGGGCAAGCGAACCAGCGGGACCGTAGGTCAGGCGGTTCGCCGGTGGGGAGGCAGATCGCCGCTCAGCAGCGCGGCACCCAGCGGGGTCAGGGTGTGGATGACCTGGGTGCCCATGCGTTGGCTGTGTGCGAGATCCACCTCTCGTAGGGCAGCGACGTGTTCACTCGCCGAAGGAGCCGAGATGCTCAGGCGTCGGGCGAGTTCTCCCGTGGTCGCGGTGGTGTCCAGGGCGGCCAACACGCGGGCGCGCGTTCGGCCGACCAGGGCGGCCAGAGCCTCGGGACGGCGGTCGTGTGTGGCCGCGGGGACCCAGACGGGGGGATGGGCGACGGGGTAGGCCAGGACTTGTGGGAGGGCGGGGTCAGCGAGAGCGATGGGTGTACCCCAGCAGAAGTGCGAGGGGATGAGCCGCAGACCGCGGCCGTCCAGGTGCAGGTCCCTGTCCTCCGGGTAGCGCACGTGCAGCACGGGAGGTTGCCAGACCATCAGGGGACGAAAGGAATCGAGCAGCCCGTGGACGCCGCGATCGCGCAAGATGCGCGTCCGCAGTGCCCGGTCGGCCTCGGTGGTCTTTGCCGTTCCGGCCCAGTCCGGCGTGATGATCGTGCGGTGGATCAGCTGAAACGCCGTCGCCACCTCCTCCGTCCTGCTCCGATCACCCGAGGCCAGACCCTGCGCCCAGGACGGCAGCGGGTGGGTTTTGGTGAGGCGGACCAGTTCACGCCGTAGTCGTGGCCTGGAAGTGGCGCGCAGTTCGTCGAGTGCTGCCTCCAGACCTCTCGCCGAGGCGTCTGGTGTCAGGAAATCGGGCCAGTAGCCCGCCGAACCCGGGGCGAGTGCCGAGAGCAGCCGGACCGGGCCCGTCAGGCGCTGACTGGCCAGCTTGGCGCGTGCGGTGCGCCGCCAGTGGGTGAAGACGGGGTGGCCTCGGCGCGGGGAGGCCAAATGGTGCAAGCTCAGCAGGGTCTCCCAGATCGGATCAGGCTCGCGGGCCAGGTGGACGTGGGCCAGGTCGCCGTCGGATAAGTGAATGCGCAGCACCTTTTTGTCTCCCCGTTGGCTCTTGCTGTCGGTACGGTCCGAACGCGAGCGCGGCGGCCACCGCCGGCGCGGACAGGCGGGCGGGTCACCAACGGTGCCTGCAGGACCGAACGGGCCCGGCGCCATGCCCGAACTCTGGCCTCGGCCCCGGCCGTCCGGGATCGCACCGACGGCTCGTCGTGTACGCGCGATCGGCACGGCTGCAGGGATCGCCACGATGCGGCGGGCCGGACGGGGGCCGGAAGAAAGCCGGCGGCCAGCATGTTGTCCCCCTGACCGCGCACGTGTCTTCATCGCGTCTCGCCGGAGCCGGCTGACACCGCCCAGCTCCTGCCGGTGGTCAGTCCGGGCGGCGCTGCGCCGTCTCAACGTTGCACGAAGAGTGTGCGTCTGTCAGGGAGGCGACTGATGAGAACCTGGGCCGGATCAATAGCGCGGCCGTTATGGCTGCAGGCGGGGGACCTTGGCTGTGCCTGATGCAGGGGGGACAACGGAGCCGAGCTTGCGTCAATTGCGCATTTTCCTGACGCTGGGACAGGAACTGCACTTCGGCAGGGCGGCCGCGCGATTACACATGACCCAACCGGCGTTGAGCCGTCAGATAAAGGATCTGGAGAAACGGCTGGGGGTGGTGCTGTTCTCCCGTGACAGTCGAAGGGTGTCCTTCACCGAGGCCGGCCGTGGCCTGACGGAGGAAGCACGGGTCACCGTGGAGGCGATGGGGCGACTGCGTCTCCGCGCGGGCCAATGGGGCCGCACCCTCGCCGGGCACGTGGTGATCGGGACGATCGGCGCGGAGGCGGCCATGCCCTACACCCGGGCCATCCTCGAGCACCTCCGAGCCGGCCAACCCCGGCTCACAGTGGAGATTCGCAGCCTCAACTTCACCGAACACCTTGCCCAGTTGCTCTCCGGCGACATCGATGTCGCCATACTCCGGCCCCCGGTGCCTGCCGGCATCGAACTTCTGGAACTGGCGACCGAGCCCCGTGTCGCCTGCCTCGCGGCCACAGACCCGATCGCGGATCTTGCCAAGATCTCGCTCGCCGACCTGGGGGACCGGGTCTTCGTGGACGTCCCGCCGGAAGTGCCTCGGGTGTGGTGGGACTTCTGGGCCATGGACCCACGCCCGGATGGCACACGCGTGCGCTACGGACCGGTCGTCTCCGACATGGAGGGCCTGCTGCTCGCGGTCGCCAGAGGAGATGGAATGTGCTTCCTGCCCGCAGCCGCACGCGAGTTGTTCCCGCGCCCCGGGGTGCGCTACCTCGATGTGGTGGATCTGTCTCCGTCGATGTCCGCCCTCGGCTGGCCCGTCCAGTACCGCGACCGTCCGGGAGTGCGGGCCGTGCGGGCAGCCGCGAGCGTCATTGCCGATTCCGGTCGAGGGCGCACCCCGCCCCGTCGACCCGCCGCGTGAGAGGCGACGGAACCGCGGGACGGGGCGCAATCACGCTTCGACAGGGACCGATGGAGGTGGTCGCGAGCGGTGCCTGTAGAAGATTCGGCGAACCTTGATCATGAAGGCTTGTGCTTGTCGCATCGGGGGAACGCAAGCCACTTGCTGAGTTACTGTGCCGGCGCTCTCGACGTCAGAACACCCGGACGGAAACGATCCTGTCGTTCATCGCGTCGCCGACGTACGGTTGGCTGCCCGTGTACGTTTGGACGTGGCCGGGTTCCGTCACCACGCAGTTGCCGGTGCTGTAGACGTTCACTCGACCCGACGCCGTAAAGGATGAGATGGTGTTCTGCCAGTGGGCGGGAAGGGTCACACAGCTACCGCTTGGTACGTAGAGCGATGATCCTCCGCCGTAGCCGGCGTCCGCGAAGAACTCCGCGGACGCTTGCGGACTTGCTGATGCTGATGATGTGGCTGCCATGACGCCGACGAATACCGACGCCATCAAGGTGAGCATACGGTTGCGCATCTTTTCCCCGCAATCTTCATAGGGTGTACCGAGGTTCGGAGCTGCTCGGCGGGGTCATCGACACCGGTGGGATACGTTCTGCCGGAAACGGATACCGTCCGCCGGTGCCGCTCTTGTGCCGGGCCGTTCAGCGGGATCAGTAGTCCCACTTCTGGGCGATGCCCTCACCGCATGTCCATTGGTGTGCCAGGGCGCCGTTGGAGCCGACCGATGCGTCCGGGATCTCAAGGCATTTCAGGCTGTTGAGATTGGCGAGGACGGCGGTGCGAAATGTCCACGGGTCGTGGTCGAGAATCCACTTCTGCGTGTTGACGTTCTCGCACGTCCACTGCTGGACGGGCGCGCCGTTGTCCAGGCGGGAATCTGCCACTTCCAGGCATTTGTTGGTGGAGGCGTTCCGGATCCGGTACACGGTCCCGCCGCCGCCCCAGACGTTGGGGTCGACGGGGCCGATTTTCTCCCAGCGCCAGCGCATCCACGCCGAGGTTCCGCCCGCGCAGGACCATTGCTGCGCGCGAACACCGTTCTCGGGGCTGCCGTCGTTGACCTCTAGGCAGAATCCGCTCCGTTGGTTGACGATCTGGTTGATCTCGAAGTCGGCGGGCAGTTGCTGAGCTGCCTGAGCTGAGGTGGTGCTGAGAGCAGCCATCGCTGTCGCCGCCGCGAAGGTCAGCAGCGTGCGGTGTCTGCGCGGCTTGAAGTGCTGTTTCATCGTTCCCCGTCCGTGGTGGCGCTTTTCAGCGCGGATTCCTGTCGTTCAGGTGGCTGTCGCCGGTCTCATGGCGGACTGTTCGTCAGAGCTGCTGGTCAGGCGTTCCGTTTCTCTCGGACCTTCTCCTGCAGTGCAGCTTGTGGGGCGGCGGGGAAAGACGCACCCCTTTTCGGCCTGCGCCGAAAGCTGCGAGGTCCGCGACTTCTTGATCGGCGCAGACCCATTGCGTCGCGGACATCGGCTTGGTCCTGATGGGTCGGACGTCTCCAACAGGTCATTCCGTGCCGAAGGCCAACTATGTGGGCAGGCAATACCACTGGACGCCGACGCGCTCACCGCACCGCTCCTCGCCACTTTCGTGGGCACCATCCCTGAGCGAGCTTCCGTCGCCGGCGAACTTGTCGACCGTCTCCGCCCCTATGCGCCGGCCCATCTCGGCGACTCCCAGCTCAATGCGGAGACTGTCGCGCGCCAACACCGCATCCCGGCTCGCTGGGGCGTGCACGACACCGAACACCTCGGCAGGGCCCTGAAACGTGAATTCGGCGAAACCGTCAGTGACCTACGCCGCGGACGGAGGGCATCGGCCGAGGGCGGATGACGCCGGCGGTCGATGTCGGAGCGGTCCCCGCCCGGCTGTCGGTGACCCACGGGATCGGCAAGCCGCGCCTCTTCGCCCGGCTTCGGCACGCACCCTCCCCTGCGGTGCCCCCATCGACGGAGCACTCTTCCTCGATCCTGCCCCCCCCGCACCGGCGGCTCGTGCCGGGGCACCGCGAAATCAGGACCTCGTGGCGCGCAGGCACTCTGCGGTGGTGCGGGCAACCTTCCCCCAAGGTCCGAGTCACCCATGCGTTTCGCACGGTCAGTTGCTGACGTGTGTGACTGTCGGCGCCCCTTCGCCGAATGACACCGTTCTTCCTGTCAGGCCGACACGGAGCCGGTACCGCCGACCGAGGGAGTGGACGTGATCCAGGGCTACGCCGCCTTCTGTGACGCGGACCCGCACTTCTACGACGCTCCGCACCGGCTGAGCACCGGTCCGACCGGTGGAGCCGGCGGCAGGGGAGAGCAGTACGCCGTGGCCCTCGCACCGGTCCCCGAGGGCTGGCAGCGTCACCGCGTCGGCGACTGGCTGGCCATGCGGCCGGCAGACCGCCAACTCCCCGAGCAGGGCTGGAAGATCCATGTGTCCGCGTGCCTCGGCAACGCCGAGTCCGTACTCGCGAGGGTCTCCACCTACTGCCAAGAGCAGCGTGTCGCCTACAAGTTCGTGCCCAGCCGCTATCTGCTGCACCATCGCAACGCCAAGTACGCGGATCGGGCCGCGAGCGGCAAATTCATCACTGTGTACCCGTGCGACGACGGGCGGTGCCACCGCGTCGCCGAAGACCTCGCCGGTCTCCTCGACGGCGAGCCCGGGCCCTACATTCTCAGCGACCTGCGCTGGGGATCCGGACCGGTCCACCTCCGCTACGGCAGCTTCACCCGCCGCCATTGTTACGACGAGGAGGGGGAACTACGGCCCGCGGTTCGGCGCCCCGACGGACGCCTCGTCCCCGATCTGCGCGGGCCCGCCTTCCGGGTGCCCGACTGGATCGAGCCGCCGGCCTTCCTCGCGCCGCACATCGAGGCCCGGGCCGCGGTCACCGTCGGCGAACTTCCCTACGCCATCGAGAGTGCCCTGCACTTCTCCAACGGAGGCGGGGTCTACCTCGGCCGCGACCGTGCCACCGGTGAGAAGGTCGTCCTGAAGGAGGCCCGGCCGCACGCAGGACTGGCCGCCGACGGCGCCGACGCGGTTGCCCGACTGCGCCGCGAACAAGAAGCGCTGGAGCGGCTCTCCGGGCTCGGCTGCACCCCGGAGGTACGGGGGACGTTCTCCGTCGGAGACCACCAGTTCCTGGCGATGGAGTTCGTCGAGGGCAAACCGCTCAACACCTTCTTCGCGCGGCGTCACCCCCTCATCGAGTCCGACCCCGGCGCCGAGGCGCTGGCCGAATACACGGCCTGGGCCCTGCGTATCCACCGGCTGGTCGAGGGCGCCGTGCACGCGGTGCACGCTCGCGGAGTCGTCTTCAACGACCTTCATCTCTTCAACATCATGGTCTCCGAGGACGAGCAGTCCGTGACACTCATCGACTTCGAGGCCGCAGCCCACATCGACGAGGGCCGACGCCAGACCGTCGCGAACCCCGGCTTCGTCGCCCCCGCCGACCGGCGAGGACACGACGTGGACCGGTACGCCCTGGCCTGCCTGCGGCTCGCCCTGTTCCTGCCGCTCACCAGTCTGCTTCCCCTCGACAGGGCCAAAGCCCGACACCTGGCGGACATCGCCGCCGAGCAGTTCCCCGTCGACAGAAGCTTCCTGGACGAGGCGGTCGAGGAGATCGCCCGCGGCACCGACCGACCCGCTGCCGGACCGTACCTGCCCGTCGAGCCAGGCGACTGGCCACGCAGCCGCGACTCGATGGTCCGCGCCGTACTGGCCTCCGCCACCCCCGAGCGCGACGACCGGTTCTTCCCCGGCGACATCGCCCAGTTCGCCACCACCGGCGGCGGAGCGACCTTCGGGTACGGCACTGCCGGTGTCCTGTACGCCCTCGCCGAGACCGGCTCGGACCCCCACACCGAGGCGGAGGAGTGGCTTCTGCGCCACACCAAGGCACCGGAGTCCGGCACACCGATCGGCTTCTACGACGGACTGACCGGCATCGCCTGGACACTGGACCGCCTCGGCCACCCCGAACGGGCCCTGGAACTCGTCGACTCGGCGCAAGCTCGGCCTTGGGAGGGCATCGCCCCCGATCTCCACGGGGGCCTCGCCGGCGTCGGACTCGCCCTGGACTCCCTCGCGACCACGACCGGCACACCGGCCCTGCACGACGCGGCTCGGCGCTGCGCCGAACTGGTCGCCGAGGCCGTACCGGGCATCACCCGCGCCGGGCTCCTGTACGGGGCGTCCGGACCGGCCCTGCTCTTCGTCCGACTCTACGAACGTACCGGTGATACCTCGCTGCTCGACCGGGCAGGCGACGCACTCCGGCAAGACCTCGCCCGGTGTGTCCGTAGCGCCTCCGGAACGCTCCAGGTCGACGAGGGCTGGCGGAC
Source organism: Streptomyces sp. NPDC102279 (assembly GCF_044766365.1). NCBI lineage: Bacteria > Bacillati > Actinomycetota > Actinomycetes > Kitasatosporales > Streptomycetaceae > Streptomyces > Streptomyces sp. NPDC102279. The sequence goes on from NZ_JBIWLU010000024.1 coordinate 17,082, forward strand.
CATGCCGTACCTGGGCGCCGGCAGCGTCGGCATCGGCATGGTGCTCGACGACTACCTCGCCCACCGGGCGGACGACGACCTCGAACGAGCGCGCCGCGAGATCGTGCAGGCCGCGCAGGCCACCTTCTACGCTCAACCCGGGCTGTTCCGTGGCGCCGCCGGCATGGTGCTGCACCTCAGCCGGACCACCGCGCCCGGCCCCGGCACCGCGCCGGGGGACGTCCGCCGACAGATCGACGCCCTGACCCGGCACGCCGTCCCCTACGAGGGCCATCTGGCGTTTCCCGGCGAGCAGATGATGCGGCTGTCCATGGACCTCGCCACCGGCACTGCCGGTTGCCTCCTCGCTCTGGGCAGCGCCGCCTCCGGCGGAGGCGTGCATCTGCCCTTCCTCCCGCCGCCCCGGCGGAACCCACAAGCCGGTCCCGTACAGGGATCGTGAAGTGCACCACCCGCAGGACGTACGAACCGCTCACAGTCCCCGATCGAAAGGAAAGACGATGACGCTTCTTGACCTGCAGTCGATGGAGACCCCGAAGGAAGAGGCCACCGGCGACGTCGCCACCGGCAGCCGCGCGAGCCTGTTGCTCTGCGGCGACAGCAGCCTGTCCGTCACGACCTGCAACTGACACACCGGCCGGTCCGCGCGGCTTCACCGCTGCGCGGACCGGCGCCGGTCACCGGCCCGACGACGATCACGCCCGACGTCTGAGACCGACGAGGACAGCTCATCGACCCGAGCCCCGACGCCGGCCGCCCACACCACGCATCTCAGCCGTTCCCGGGGAGGAGACCTCCGCGATGACCTCCGTCCCGGACTTCCCGGCCACCCCGTCCATCGCCGGAAACGACGGCGAGGAGAACTCGGAAGTCCATGCCCCCCGTGACGGCCTATTGCGCCAGGCACTCCGGCACAGCGGCGGGCACAGCCTCGCGATCCTCCTCTGCTCCGTCACCTCCGCGCTCGTCTCGCTGGCTGAACCCGCGGTCCTCGGGCACACTCTTGACCTGCTCCTCTCCCGGTCGCCGGGCGCCACCGGATGGACCCTCGCGTGCGCCGCGCTCGTCGTTGCGGAGATCCTGCTCGACTCCGTGGATGCGCTGCTTGTCGGAACCGTCAACGCCCGCTCCACCGCCTGGCTGCGCACCCGGACACTCGACCGGCTCCTGCGCGCCGACCCGAACCGCGCCACCGCCTCCTTCGCGCCCGGGGATCTAGCCACCCGGCTGACCGCCAACGCCACCGAAGCGGGCACCGTTCCGGCCGCTTCGGCGGGAGCGTTGGCGGCTCTGCTCCCGCCGCTCGGTGCCCTTGTCGCGCTGGCCGTCATCGACGTGTGGACCGCCGCTGCCTTTCTGCTGGGGGTCCCCTTGCTGGTGCTGCTCCTTCGAACGTTCGCCCGCTCCTCGTCCGTGGCGGTCGGCCGGTATCAGCGGATCCAGGCGGAGATCGCCGATCGGCTCGCCGAGGTGCTGGACGGAGCCCAGACCGTCGCCGCCGCGGGCACCGCACCCGGGGAACGACGCCGCGTGCTCGCGGACCTGCCACGCCTGGGCACCGAAGGCCGTGCCATGTGGCGGGTCTACGGGCGCGCCGTCGCGCACAGCGGAGTGCTGATGCCGCTGCTCGTCTGTCTCGTTCTCGGTGTGGGAGGCCTGCGGCTCGCCGCCGGACACCTGAGCGTCGGTGACCTGGTCGCGGCCTCCCGGTACGCGGCGCTGGCTGCGGGCGCCGGGGCAGTGGCGGGGGTGGTCGGTTCCCTCGTGAAGGGAAGGGCGGCCGCTCGACGCACGGTCGAACCGGCACTCCTGTCCCCGGTCGCGTACGGTCCGTCGGCCCTGCCGGCAGGCGGACGGGGGACGTTGGAACTGCGCGGTGTCGGTGTCGTGCGCGACGGCGCCCACGTCCTTGACGACGTCACCGTCACCGTGCCCGGCGGGACCACGGTGGCCGTCGTGGGCCGCTCCGGTTCGGGCAAGTCCGCCCTCGCCGCGGTGGCGGGCCGACTGACCGACCCCGACGAGGGCGGCGTGAGTCTGGACGGCGTCCCGCTTGACCGGCTCACCGAAGAGGACCTGCGCACGGAGGTGGTTCACGCCTTCGCACAGCCCGCACTCTTCGGAACCACGGTCGCCGACGCCATCGCGTTCGGCGCCGTCGCACCGCCCCCCGCAGCCGTACGGGCCGCCGCCCGTGCAGCTGGAGCGGACACCTTCGTGACGCGCCTTCCGCAGGGATACGACACCCCACTCACGTACGCGCCGTTGTCCGGAGGCGAGCGCCAACGCCTGGGGTTGGCCCGGGCGTTCGCGCACGCCGGACGACTGCTCGTGCTGGACGACGCTATGTCCGGCCTGGACACCGTCACCCAGCGGGAGGTGGAGCGCGCGCTCGCGCAGGACGTCCGTGCCGGCACCCGGCTGCTGGTCGCCCATCGACTGTCGACCGCGGCCGGCGCCGATCTGGTCATCTGGTTGGAGAAGGGCCGCATCCGGGGGGTGGGCCCGCACGATGTGCTGTGGCGGATGCCGGACTACCGCGCCGTCTTCACCGCCACGGACGTCGGACCAGACCATCTGAGCAACTCTCGAACGGTCCCGGACATGGGTTCGCCGCCCGGTGCCACGTCCGGACACCAGGCAGCGGGGGAGAAGGCCTGATGAACGACGCCCGCCCCGCGGCAGCCACCGACGGATCCTCGCTCCGCCACACGGCCGGACCTTCGACACGGCGGGCCCCGGGTGACCCGAGATCGATCGGGAACGATGAACGTGGCTCCCCGAGAGGAGTGTTGGCGGACGGTCGACGGTTCCTGCGCCGACACCGACCTGTCCTGATCGCGTTGTCCGGCTGGTCCGTCCTGGAGAGCGGCCAGACATTCCTCGGCGGTTACGGCGTCGCCCGCTCGCTCGATGACGGCTTCCTCGCCGGCCGTACCGGCACCGGTCTGCTCTGGCTCTGCGCCGCGGCCGGCGCCACGTTGCTCGGCGGCTTTGCCGTCCGCCAGATCTTCCGAGGTCTGGCCGACCTGGTCGAACCGTTCCGCGACGGTCTGATGCGCCGGGCGGTGGACCAGGCGCTCCGCGCCGCGCTCGCCGAGCCGGCACGAGCCGATCCGACCGCGGGCGTGTCCCGACTCACGCACCAGACCGAGATCGCCCGCGACAGCTTCGCCGGCCTGGTCCTGACCGCCCGCTCGTTCGTCTTCACCACGGCAGGCGCGCTGCTCGGCATGGCCTCGCTCGACCCGGCGCTGCTGATCGTTGTACTGCCGCCGCTGCTGGCCGGGCTCCTCCTCTTCCTGTCCACCTTTCCGCCCATGGCGGTGGCACAGCGTGCCTATTTGGACGCCGACGAAGCACTGTCCGCACTGTCCGGGCAGGTGGCCGCCGGCCTGCGCGACGTGGCGGCGTGCGGGGCCAGAACCCGGATCGCTGCCGAGGTCGGCAGACTGATCGCCGTCGAGGAACGGCTGTCCCGGAGGCTGGCCCGCTGGGCGGCCGTACGATCGTTCGCGCTCGGCGTCGCCGGCCGACTTCCCCTGGTGGCACTCCTCGCCGCGACCCCCCTTCTCCTCAAGGGCGGTCTGACCGCGGGCGCCCTGCTGGGAGCGCTGACCTACCTGGTCCAGGCACTCCTGCCCGCCCTGCACGCCCTGATGACCGCCGTCGGAACGGCAGGCACCCGCCTCCTGGTCGTGCTGGAGCGGTTCACCGACCGACCCGACTGCCATGCCCCGGCAATCCCGACTGCCCAGCCTCCGGTCGAACCTGCGCACACGTCAGGACGGATACCTGCCGACGCCCCCCGAACTGCACGGCCCGCTGCGTCAGGCCGCTCCGGACCGATACCTGCGGCCGAGCTTCGAGGCGTGACCTTCGCGTACGGCACCGGAGCTCGCCCTGTGCTGCGAGAGCTGGACCTGACCCTTGAGGACGGCGAGCACCTCGTGGTCGTGGGGCCGAGCGGCATCGGCAAGTCCACCCTCACCTCTCTGCTCGCCGGGATACTCACGCCCGATGCCGGTTCGGTACGGGTGGCGGGAGCAGCGGCAGGTCCCGACGGACCGGCGCATCCACAGCTGCGCCGAGCACTCCTGCCGCAGCGGGCGTACGTCTTCAGCGGGACGGTTGCTGAGAACCTCGCGTACTTTCGGCCCGACGCCTCCCGTGCCGACCTCGAACGCGCCACACACCTCCTTCGTCTGGAAGACCTGGTGCGGCGGCTCGGCGGCCTGCACGGGAGGGTCGACCCGCGTCTCCTCTCATTGGGGGAGTGCCAGCAACTGGCCGTCGGGCGCGCCTATGTGTCGCCGGCGCCCCTGTTGTTGCTGGACGAGGCCACCTGTCACCTCGACCCGGCGACCGAGGCGCGGACCGAGCGTGTCCTCGCCGCGCGCCCCGGCACTCTCGTACTCGTCGCCCATCGGATCAGTTCCGCTCTGCGGGCCGACCGAGTCCTGGTCCTGGACGGCGACCGAGCCCTGTGTGCACCGCACGACGCCCTTCTGGCCGAATCGGAGCTCTACCGCGACCTGGTCGGCCGTTGGTACCACGACTCCGAATCCGCTGCGCAGGAGCGTGATCGACACGCGCGTCGGAGCGCCGCGCGTACGGAGGAGCCGGAGGGTCACGGTGAGAGGGCGCCCCGGTCCAGGCTTCGTGATGAGGACCCCACGGCGTCGAAGGGCGCGGTCACAGCGGTCGGCCCGCCCTGCGACCGCGACGTCAGACCCAGCCGGCGCCCTGCGTGATGCGGATGGCGTCGATGCGGTTGCGGGCGCCGACCTTGCGTGTCGCCGCGGCCATGTAGTTCCGTACCGTTCCGCTGGTCAGATGGAGTCGGCGGGCGATCTCCGCCACCGTCTCACCTTCGGCGGCCCGTGCCAGCACGCTCAGTTCCCGGGTGGTCAGCGGCATTTGGGAAGCTTCGAGGAACCCACAGGCCAGTGACGCGTCCACGAACCGCTGACCGGCGGCCACTTCCGTGATGCCCTTGATCAACCGCTGTGCGGAGCTGTGTTTGTCCACGAATCCCAGTGCGTGGGCATCGAACGCTCTGCGCAGTGCTCCGGGTCGTCCAGCCGACGCCAGGACGACGAGCCCGGCGCGCGGCACCGGCACCCGCTCCGCCGTGTTCCCGGCGCCGCCCTCTAATAAGGAGGTCGCGTCGGGACAGTCGAGGTCGACCACGCACACGTCGGGGAGCAGCGCGCCTGCGTTCTCACGGGCGGACCTCCAGCCCGCCGCATCCACGTCGAACGTGGGTTCCGTCTGAAGGAGTGCCGTCAGCGCGGAGCGCATCAGGCTGACGCTGTGCAATACGAGCACCGTGGTCATGGTCGTCACCTCTCGATCCTCCACCCGGCATGCACACACCAGGCATCCGTCTTGTCGTCCCTCCGGCTTCCCGAGAGGCCGGGACGGAACCCCGAACGGGTTTCGACGGTGGCTCACTTGCATGCCGTGGCAGCGCACCCTGATCGTTCCGGATATCAGCGGAACAGTCGTCCGTCGCTCGCGTCCGGACGCATACGGCCTCGTGACGGGGCGCCGCTGCCCGCGGCAGCGACCGTCCGTCGTCCGTCGGCCGACCCGTAACGGTCGTGTCGTCCGCCAGTGCAGGCCGCCAAGAAAGGCGTGATCCATGCAGGTTCCGCGTCCACGCCGACCGACGGAGTTCGAGATGACGACGTCGATGGTGTTCGCGGGCGGCGGGATGGCCTCGATGGTGCATTTGAGGAACTCGACGTCGGTAGCGCCGGCCTTCCGCTGATTCTCGAGCGCGAGGGCGGGCAACTCCTCGGTCATGTCGAGTCCTTACGCCTTGCGGTGGGGCCGACGCGGCGAGCGGAAAGCAGTACGTCGGTGCCGCCGCCGGAACCGTGGTCCAGGACGCGTTCGCCTCCGTGGAGGTCGGCCACCGCGGTGAGTTGCCGCAGCCGAGGGGGGCGGCGAGGGCCTCAGCGGGCAGGGTGTCGCGCTCGTCTTCGGCATCCAGGGTGGAGCCGAAGTTGTCGTCGATCTCGCTGGGTTCGGTCCCCAACAGCGGTGCCCCTCGTGCCAGTCGACCAGTCCATAAAGGGTGAATATAAAAATGCTATGCTTCGGGCATGAGTCGCCAAGACACCACTCCTGGCGCGTCCGCCGCCATCGGGGCAGCCCTCTACGGCCTGGCCACCAGGGCCGCGAGACGCCTGCCCCGGGACATGAGCCTGACGTCCGCCGCCACCCTGGCCACCCTGGACCGGACCGGCCCGCGGCGCATCACCGACCTGGCCGCGGTCGAGGGCGTCACTCAGCCCGCGATGACCACCCTGGTCCGGGTGTTGGAGGAGTCCGGCCTGGTCGAGCGGCGGGGCGACGCGTCCGACAAGCGGGTCACGCTGGTGTGCCTGACCGAAGCCGGCGCCTCCTATGTCCGGACGCGGCGCCAGGCAGGCGTCCACGCGTTCGATCGGTTGATCGGCGAGCTCACCGGCGACGAGGTCGAGGCGCTGGTGGCGGCCCTTCCGGCGCTGATGCATCTGGCAGAACTCGAAAGCCAGGACCGCGAAGGGCCGAAGCAGTGACCGGGCAGCCGGTCGGCGGGGTCGCGGCGAAGGCGTTCCCGGTGCCGCGTTCCGAGGCGCGGCTGCTGGTCCCCGCCCTGATGTTCATCGCTCTGGTCGTGGCGGCGGTCGCCAGCCTCGGGACGCCGCTCATCACCAGCGTGGCGACCTCGTTCCACGTCTCGCTCGGCAGCGCGCAGTGGACGCTGACCGTCGCTCTGCTCAGCGGCGCCGTCGCCACGCCGGTCCTGGGCCGGCTCGGAGCCGGCCCGCACCGGCGGGCCGCGATCCTCGCCACGCTGGCGGTCGTCGTCGCCGGCAGCGCGCTCACCGTGCTGCCGCTGCCGTTCGCGTGGCTGCTGGCCGGCAGGGCGGCCCAGGGCGTCGGGCTCGGGCTGACGCCGCTGATGATGGGCGTGGCCCGGGACCACCTCCCCGAGGAGCGCAGCGCGGCCGTGATCGCCCTGATCTCGGTGGTCTCGATCATCGGGGCCGGCGTCGGCTACCCGCTGGCCGCACTGCTCGCCGAGCTCGGCGGAGTACGGGCCGCCTACGGCCTCGGCCTGGTCGTCACCGCCGCCGCCCTCCTGACCGCGTGGCGCTCCATGCCCGAAGCCCCCGAAGGCCGCTCCGCCCACGTGGACGTGGCGGGCGCGGTCGTCCTGGCCGCTGCGCTGCTCCTGGTGCTGTTCCTCGCCGGCGAACGGAATCTGTGGAGCCGGCACCTCGCCGTGGCGGTGGGCCTCGCCGTCGTCGCGGTGGTGCTGCTCTGCGCCTGGGTCGTCATCGAACTGCGCAGCACGACACCCCTGGTCGATGTGCGGGCGGTGCGGCACCCGGCGGTCGCCGGGGCGAACCTCGCCATGTTCGTCGGCGGGATCGGCATGTACCTCCTGCTCACACTCATCACCCGGTACGCGCAGACGCCGCACGGCGCCGGCTACGGCTTCGGGCTGACGACCTTCGTCGCCGGGCTGGTCCTCATCCCGTTCTCGGTGCTGGGATTCGTCGCCGGCAAGCTCACGCCGCGGGTCCGGACACGGATCGCCGACCCCCTGATCCTGGCCGGCAGCGCCGTCGTGGTCGGCGGCGGGTTCGCCCTGTTCGCGGCGGCTCGGTCGGACCTGGCCGAACTGTTCGCAGCGATGGGCGTGCTCGGCTTCGGCGTGGGCGGCTTCTCGGCCGCGATGCCCGGCGTCATCCTGGCCGTCACCCCCAAGAGCGAGACATCGAGCGCCATGAGCTTCAACTACGTCGTCCGCAGCGTCGGCTACTCCCTGGGAAGCGCCATCGGCGGCCTGATCCTCGCCGCGGGCACCGGCCCCGGCCACCTCTTCCCCGACGACAGCGCCTACACGACCGCGGCGCTGGTCGGCATCGGCGCCATGGCGATCACGACGCTGACAAGCCTCGCTCTCGCCCGCCGACGCCCGTCCGAAACCAACCCGTAAGAGCGTCCGCCAGTAGGCGTTGAGCTGGGCTATCGGATGCGGGGGCTGCGCGGGTGGGTGTCCCACCGGTGGGTGTACCAGGCTCGTCGGATCAGGCTACGAACGGTGATGGTGGCCGTGGCCAGAGCAAGGAAGAACTCGGTGCATACGCGTCGCCGCTCGGTGTTGCGGCGAAGCTTGCCGAAGTTGTTCATCCACGAGTTCGTGCGCTCGACCACCCAGCGGCCGTCTGTCTGGATCGGCGTCTTCGTGCCGCGCCGGCTGATGCGTGGCCCGATCCCGCGTTCGGCCAGGGCGGTGTGGACGGGCCGGTAGTCGTAGCCGGCATCCAGGCTCAGCGCCGGGTTCTGCGGGGCGTGGTCGAGGCGGTCGGTCAACGCGGTGAACTCGTCGAGGGTTTCGGGGAGCAGTGTGTGGTCGCGAATGTTCGCGCCGGCGGGCACCGTGACCACGGGTATCCCGTAACCGTCGGTCAGCTGGGAGTGTTTGGTGCCCTGCTTGCCCCGGTCTACCGGTGACTTCCCCGCGCGTTGCCCGCCCGAGGGCGCCTTGGTGGTGCACCCGTCGGCGGCCAGGTCTTCGAGTTCCAGGCCCACGATCTGGTCGTACGCTCGCAGCACCGTGAGGAGCAGGTGGCCGATGACACCGGCCTCGATCCACTCGTCCCTCCGGCGGCGGATCGTGAGCGCCGAACAGGCCCGGTCGGCGACCCGCTCGTAGCCCATCACCGAGACCAGTGCCAGGACAAGCCGGTCGAACACGACCGTGTCCGCGATCCGCGGGTTGTGGCACCCCAGCGGGTGCGAATCTGGCCGGGCAGGGAGCAGCCTCAGGAACTCCTCACGGATCGGGTCGATGATGGACGCGGGCACGACGGACACCAACCCCGCAGATGGTCACATGGCGTAGACAACTCCATGCTGATCAAACGCGTCTCCGTCGTGCCGCCCTCTCGATCCTTGCCCACGCCTACTGGCCGACGATCTAGATGATGAAGCGGTGGATGGCCTCGTTTGCGTGGTCCTGGAACGACGGGTTGGCCAAGTCGGGGAAGATGTCCGCTTGGTCGACCAGGGGGCCCTTCAGCTTGTTGGCCGCGCTGGCGTAGAACACGCCGCTGGACAGGGTCGGGTCGGTGACGCCGTCGACCAGTCGCTTCGCGCCGACCTCAAGCTTGTGGGAGATCCCCAGGGCGGGCAGGACGTACTTGGACGCCATGCGCAGCGGTAGGGCGATGTCGTTGGAGGCTTGGGTGCCGGTGGTGGCGCCGGGGCTCACGGTGATGAGGCGGCGGTCGGGGTGTTGGCGGGCCAGGTAGGCCATCCATAGGGCCCCGATGTACTTGGCCTGCCCGAAGGCGAGGTTGAAGTCTGTCTTTCCGTCGGCGAAGTATCTGCCGTCGATGACGGTGGCGAGTTCGTCAGCAGAGGTTGAGACGAAGGACGGCCGTTTCATTCGCAGAATCGGAAGCCCCCTGGCTGCTTCGCTTCCGGCGAGGACCGCGACCTCGCCAAGCCGCCCCTCGGCCAAGAGCCCTTCGAGGAGGGCGACGTGGCCAAGAACGTTCGTCGCGAACACATTGGTGACCCCGTCGGAGGTCAACTCCATCGACTGCGGGCCGATGACGCCAGCGTTCATGACCAACGCGTCGATGGATCCGTCGATGGCCGCGAGGCCGGCTCGGACCGAGCCCAGGTCGGCGACATCCATGACGACGATCTCAAAGATGCGCCGGCCGGTAGCGGCTTCGAGCTCCGCCTTTGCCGTTGTCGCCCGATCCCGGTTGCGGCATGCCAGATAGATGCGGGCCGTCTCCGGTCGCAGAGCCAGTTGCCGGGCCACGTCCTTGCCGATCCCGACGTTGGCGCCCGTGATCATCACGGTCTTTCCCGGGAGTGTGCTCATCGGGATTCCCTCTCATCTTCTGTGGGGCTGTTCAGGTTGGACGGCTCTTGCTGCGTCGCGGGGCCGGTGCTCCGTTGACGAGTCACGCGGCCCTTCTTGGTCGAGGGCTCGGCTGCCACTGCTGCACCGCTGGCTTCGGACGTCAGGTTCCACCCGAAACGAAGGGGGCTCAGGCACTCAGAGGCCGCGACCGGCGTCAGGTCGATACTCGGCCCCCATCGACGGGAACGGTGACGCCATGGATGAAGCTGGCATCCTCGCTGGCCAGGAAGACGATCGCGGAAGGAGTTTCTCGGGCTCGGCTACGCGACCCGCTGGTGCCAGACCTGCGAGCTGGTTCACCATCTCCTCGGGGATGCCCTCGGTCATCCGGGTGCGCGTCGGGCCGGGCGCAACGGCGTTCACGCGCACACCACGCGGGCCGTATTCGGCGCCCCCAGCAGGGCGATTCCGGCATTGTGGACGAGGATGTCGACGTGACCACCGCCGACCTCGGTGGCCCATCGCGCCAGGTCTCGTACAGATTCCAGGTCTCTCAGCGTGGTGAGCCTGAACGACGCCCAGCCTCCGCCGCCTTCGATCTCGGCCACGACCCGCTCGGCTCTTTCTGCGTTGCGCCCGACAACCAGGACGTGAGCGCCGCGGGCAGCGAGGGCTAAGGCGGTCGCCTTGCCGATTCCGCTCGTGGACCCGGTGACAAGTGCAGTTCTGTCCTTCAAGTCAACAGGCATGCGTTGCTTCCTCCTCCTGCTCAAAGTGGGTTATGCAACTCAGTCTGACTCGACCGGACTGGGCTGTCAAACTCAGAATCGCTACTATGGGTGCATGGTGAACAAGACGAACGATCGGCCCCGGCTCACCCCGAAGGGCGAACGGGTCCGGGCGAGAATCGTGGAAGGGGCTGCGGCCTTGATCCACGAGCGCGGGGTCGCGGGTACCACCCTGGAGGACGTCAAGGTGGCAGCGGAGGTCAGCGGTTCGCAGCTCTACCACTACTTTCCCGACAAGAACGAGCTCCTGCAGGCCGTCATCTGCCACCAAGCCGACACCCTCGTCAATCACAATCGGCACGCGCTCGGCAGCGAGGACCCAGTCGCAGCCTGGCGCAACATGCTGATCGCCGGGGTGAAGCACGGCCAGGCAAAGGGCGGCTGCCCACTCGGTTCGCTCGGCGGTCAACTAGCCGAGAGCGATCCCGAGGCCCGAGCCCTCATCGCCGCCGGATTCGAGCGATGGTCAACCGTCATCAGCGAAGGACTCAGGTCGCTGCATGCCGACGGGAAGCTCGCGCCCGGCATCGACCCGGACGCCCTCGCCACCACGATGCTCGCCACCCTGCAAGGGGGACTCCTGCTCGCCCAGGTGCAACGCAGTACGCGTCCCTTCGAAGTCGCGGTCGATACCCTCCTCGCCCTTGCCATCCAGACTTGAGGCTCAAAGACCGGTTCCGATGTGGGGGGGACAACCGCCGGATAATCGTCCACACCGGCCTGGCCGAACGCGGGATCAGGCCACGCATCAGCCGGCGCGGCACGAAGACGCCGATCCAGACAGAGGCCCGCTGGGTGGTCGAGCGCACAAACTCGTGGATGAACAACTTCGGCAAGCTTCGCCGCAACACCGAGCGGCGACGCGCATGCACCGAGTTCTTCCTTGCTCTGGCCACGGCCACCATCACCGTTCGTAGCCTGATCCGACGAGCCTGGTACACCCACCGATGGGACACCCGCCCGAACAGCCCCCGCATCCGATAGCCCAGCTCAACGCCTACTGGCGGACGCTCTAAGTCAGATGCACTCATCCCAACACCGGAGGTTCCATGCCCAAGGGGCTACTGGGGCGGCGCTTACCGCACCATTTCAGACCCTGAGAAGCCGGCTGCTTACAACAAGCTGGCAGGTCCGGCCGTCGAGGCCGGGGGCGGTCGGATCCTCGCCCGTGGCAGTCGGGTCGTGGCGCACGACGCCGGAATCGCCGAGCGCACCGTCCTGATCGAGTTCGACAGCTTCGAGCAGGCCGTCGCGGCGCACGAAAGTGCGGCCTACCAAGAGGCGCTGGTCGCTCTCTCCGACGGCGTCGAGCGCGACTTCCGCGTCGTCGGAGGCATCGAGTGACAGAGGTCCAGTCGGATCTTCGCTGACGGCGCATTGGACGCGTCGCTCGCCATCGTTTGACGTCAGGCGGCTGACGCGGCGGGCGGGGCGGGTCAGGAAGTGGGCTGAGCGGACTTCCGCGCCTGGTAGTGGAGTTCAGGGTGGTCGGTGAAGGCGTCACCGACATCACTCGCCCGCTCCTCCTGGGGACCGCGGCGCCTGCCTGCGTCGGCGCCCGGCAGCTCCGCACGTCCTGGGGGGGGCATCGCGGCGGAAGATCGAAATCAGGCGACGGCACGGCCTCGGCAGCACGGTCCCCGAGGTGATCGGTGAGCCCTACGAGGACGCCGCCGCGGTCGCCTACGTGCCCATGTTGCTGCGGCGGGGGTGCGCAGGTGCGCGACGAGAGGGTGCCAGGCTGAGTGCTCCGCGCGTGCATCCTCACCTGCGAGATGGGCATGACCCCACGTCACCGGACAGCCTTGCCAACACATGCGCAAGCGTGTGGCCGCAGGTCTTCGACGCCCTCGACGCCGTTGCCGTCCGGGCGCGCTGGCCGGACGCACCGTGCGCCGGGGCGGTCCACGCCCCGGCTCGTCCGGCACGCGGCCGGCCCCCCGTACAACCATCGGCCCCGCGGATGGGTCTGCCGTGTCATGCGAAGACTCATCGTCGCCGGCGCCGCGCTGCCGGTCGCCCTCGCGGCCTCCGTCCTTCTGTCCCCGGCCGCCGCCCACGCCCGCACACCGGCTCCGTCCGCCGACTTCAATGGTGACGGCTACGGCGATCTCGCCGTCTCCGCGCCCGACGCGGCGATCGACGGGAACAACCTGGCCGGGGCGGTCGTCGTCGCCTACGGCTCGTCCGCCGGGATCAAGTCCTCGCGGACGTCGGTCGTCAGCCAGAACACGGCGCGCGTGCCGGGTGTCGCCGAGGCGTTCGACCGCTTCGGCGCGTCCACCGCGGCCGGGGACTTCAACAAGGACGGATACACCGACCTCGCGGTCGGCTCGCCCGGCGAGGACATCCCGCGCGGTGACGACTGGGGCTCTGTCACGGTGTTGTGGGGGAGCCCGAAGGGACTCGGCGCGGGCGGCGCGCTGAGTCAGCCGTTGGGCATCGAGCAGACCGGATTCGGCACTGCGGTCACCGCCGGGGACTTCGACGGGGACGGCCATGCCGACATCGCTGCGAGCACCGGCAGCGGCACCCACCTGTGGCTCTACCTCAACCGGAGCACCGGCCAGTCCGGCGAAATGGGCTTCGCGCACACCGACTTCGAGGCATCGGCGGTGCCCGCCACCGGCACCGGCGTCACCGCACTCGCCGCTGGGGACGTCGACGGCGACGGCACCGATGACCTGGCCGCCGTTACCAACCCGCTCAACGGCTCCGGCGGCGCGCTCTACCTCTCGCCCGGGGTCCCGGCGAACCGCCGCGCGGCGGGCGACCTGCCCCCGGCACTCTCCCTCGCCATCGGCGACGTGGACGGCGACGGCCACGGTGACGTCGTGTCCGGGCAGCCGTACGGGCGCGAGGAGGTGCCCGGCGCCCGGGACGGCGGCAGCGTGACCGTGCTGCGGGGCTCGGCGCAGGGCGTCGACGGCCGACGGGCGGTCGTGATCACGCAGAACACCGCTGGGGTGCCCGGGGTCGTCGAGGAGGGCGACCGCTTCGGCTGGTCCGTCGAACTCGCCGACGTCAACCGGGACGGACGGGCCGACCTGGCCACCGGCGCCGTCGACGAGGGCGTGGGCCTGACGGGCTTCACCGGCTCCGTCACCGTCGTCCCCGGTTCCGCGAAGGGCCTGACCGGCACCGGCTCGTACGCCTTCCACCAGGACACCCCGGGCGTGCCCGGCGTCGCGGAGTCCCGCGACTCCTTCGGCGAAGCCCTGGCGCTGGCCGACACCGACCGCGACGGGCGGCTCGACCTGGCCGTCGGCGCGCCCGGCGAGAACGGCTGGTACGGCGCGCTCACCTCGCTGCGCGGCGACGGCGCGCGGATCACCTTCACCAGCGCGGTCGGCTTCAGTGCGCAGACCATCGGGCTCGCCACCGGCGAGGACTGGTACCCCGAATTCGGCGCCCCGATCAGCGGCTGAACCCGGACGCTCGGGCAAGGGGGCGCGCCCCGGTACACACACCACCGGGACGCGCCACGTTGCCGTTCCAACTCCCAGGATCGGTGGGATGTCCCACTCCCTCACCCTTCGATGAAGCGTCTAAACGACGCTCGCCTGGCGCTGAAGCACAACGGCAGAGCGCCGCGATGGACGTCGTCAGGACCAGAAGCCCGCCGCACAGGGCGGCGACTCCGATCCCGCCGAGCGTGATGTTCACGGCCGCGCGGGGCATCGCCGGCTTGGCCGCGAGCGGGGAGGGGCGCGTCAGCCGGCAGGTGTGGTGTGCCCTGGCCTGGAGGCAGTCGCTGGGTGGTCGCATGACCTGACCATCTTGATTCCCAGCCAGACCTGTCTTGCGCGAATCCTGGCCGCCGCCCGGCACCCTGTGAAGGCAGTTGTCCTCAACCCCGTCAGCCGGCGCTCCGCCTCCCTCCGTGTGCCTGCGTAGTCCTCGTCGGCGACGCGCAGCACGGGGCGAATCCGTCCCCAGGAGCCGGGCAACTCGCCGAGCCCTTGGCCGCGGCTGGCCCCGGCTGACGAGCACGCGCGTACGGCGGGGATTCGAAAACGTCCTAACGCGCGTACCGCCGCCCCTCGCCCGTGGATCAGTTGATGAAGTCGCTCTTGTAGAACACACTGGCCTCGAAGTGGTCGGTGTCGGCGATCTGCCTGGAGGAGTAGCCGAAGGCGAGTCGTGGGGCACCCGAGGCCATCCAGATCGCCATGCCCTGGGCTTCGCGGCCGTTGAGGGAGGCGCCGGCGCCCGTCGCGAACTTGTCGTAGTACGTGCCGCCGGTGGCGTTCAGGTCGAGGGTCACGAGGTACGAGGTCCGGTTGGGGCCTCCGTACAGGAGGTATGCGAACCGGCCGCACAGCGCGATTCCCTGGAAGAGGTCGGCGTCGGTCAGGCCGAGTTCGTCGTTGTTCGGGATCGCGCGCTCGGCGATCCGGTTGTCCTGGCCCAGCCGTCCCGCGACGGCGTCCGCCATTGAAAACACCGCGATGCGCCAGACGCGGTCGGCCGGCTCCTGCGTTGCGTAGCGGATCAAGAGGCGGTTGGCGTACGGGTCGATCGCGGGCCGCGGGAGCTTGGCGAAGCTGTCGAACGTCGGGGTCCGGTTCCAGATGGGGGTGACCGGGTCCGTGTACTTCAAAACCATCCCGTCCGCGTACCGGAAGCGCGCGAGCGTCTCGCCCGCGCCGTTGTCGTCGGAGTCGCCGCCTTCGATCCACAGATAGGGCAGCGCGCCGGCGCCGGCCGGTTCCACGCCCATGGAGGAGCCGTGGCCGAACCCTTGGATCGTCGAGGCGCCCAGGACGTTACCGGCCAGGTCTGTCCGGGAGATCCACAGGTCACCGTTGTGCCCCGCGCTGGTACCCACCCGGTGCTGGGCGAAGTACATCTGTGCGTTGACGTGGTCGTAGGCGAAGGACTGCATCGCCCAGTACGGCTGGTGGAGGGTGGCCTTGAGGACAGGGTTCCCGCCATTGCCCGCCAGGACGAAGTGCGGGGAGACGAGGGGGTCCCCGGCGGCTGCGGGGGACGCCGCGACCAACGGTGCCGCGGCGCCCGCCGCGAGCGCCACGAAGCCGCCGCCGGCCCGCAGAAGCTGCCGCCTGCTCCATCCCCGGCCACTGACGTCGTGCACGCGTGTCTCGCTCATGGCACTCCACTCCCCACCCTACGGACCCAGCCAATTCCAGGTCCGAACAACTGAGCCTATCGAGGCTGGAGTTGATCGGAGCAGTGGGCATCCCGCGACCGGTCCGTCGGCCGTGGGTATGTTGATGACCTCCAACGTGCCTTACGTGTCTGACAACCAGTCAGCGCCGGAGATGTCGGTGGGCAATAGCCGCGAGGTCCTGGATGTCGACACCACCGGACACGTGCAGCCGAATACAGCACCGGTCGTCGCCATCAGCGCGATCAGATCCGCCTCGAGGAGCTTCGCCGATACGGAGCGCCGGCACGCGCGCACTCCTCGATGCAGGCGCCAAGTGCAGCCGTGGCCCGGAGAACCCGACCCACCCCCACCACCCGCGATCAACAGGCCGGAGGCCCGTACTGGAGGGCCCGTTCGGCGTCACCTGGCTTCTGGGGTCGCTCCGGCGGGTCGGCGGGGACGGACAGGCTCCGCTCATCTGCCCTCTGTGGTGGATGGGTGGACTTGCTGCCGGCGCTACTCACCGACATGCGCACGTCCAGCGAGTCGAGGGGGGCCCTTGGATGCTGGTACTCCGCCGACAGCGCGGATGGCATGGGCGACCAGTTGGGGCTGTTCGACGCTGATGCCGTGCCCGCTGTCGGTGTGGGTGATGTGCCGAGCGTGGAGGTCGGAGGCCAGCCGCTGCTGGGCTGCCAGCCAAGCGGGCCAGGTCGAGCCGCTGTGCCCCACCTGGAGGTCCCACGGTTGGTCGGAGGTCAGTACGGCGGCGGGCGGGAGTTGTGGCAATGCGGGTGCGTTCCGAATCTCCGTGACGCTGGATTCGTAGTCGGGCACCTCAAGGCGCTTCGCCGACTCCGTTGCGGCGATCTTGTCCATCCAGTCGGACCACTGATCCGGAGTCAGTGTTTCTTTCAGAAACTGCGAAGCGCCGTCGACAGTGACCAGACCGGTCACTTGGGTCGGGTGGGTTCGCGCGAAGAGGGTGGTGATCATCGCACCCCAGGATGCTCCAACCAGTACATACGGCGGATGTTCGCCGGCGGCCCGGAGGACCGCCTCCAGGTCCGCGACGCCGTCCTTCGCCGTTGTGGGCTGCGGAACCCGCGTCGAGGGGCTCAGGCTGCCGTCGACTCGGGTGGTGCCGGGACGGTCGTAGGCGCACACCCGCGTGGATGAGGCGACCGTCGGCAGCACCGCTGACCTGCTGGGCTTCAGAGGGCCCGCAGGGTGAGCGGGGTCGACGACGTGGGTCCACTCGTCCGAGGCGCCTCCCGTACCCGACACGAGCACGACCGTCGGAGAGCCGGTTCCCTGGCACTGGAGATAGATGCTGCGGCCGTCGCCGATGGTCACCAGATGCCCGGTGCTGCCCGGCTCCGTGGCACCGGTCGTGGTTTTGCCTGCCGCTCGTGTGTCGCCTGAGGGCAGAGCTGAAGCACCGAGGGTGGAGAGGACGAGTAGGACGACGACCGTAACGGCAGTGACGACCCGGCGGCCGCACCGTGCAGTGACCGGATCTCCCGGACCTGTGCGCGTCACGCTCATCCCCACAGTGTTTCACCGGAAGGTCACCCGTGCGACGTGAGTCCGGGTCGGGAAGAACAGCAGCAGCCGGGGACGGGGGCTGAACAGGGGAGACCCAAGCCGTGCCGGGGCCGGTGCCGGGCGCGCACGGGAGGAGACCCGCAGCGCATCGATCGGTACACGAAGGAACGGAACCTCGACGACCACGGCGGGTGTCGAACTGCTCTGCGCCAGCTCGGGCCCGTGCCTGCTCTGCGGATCGGCGGCCCGAGACTCCGACGGTTGCGTGCCTGGTCGGCCTTGTCCGGGATGGGGCAGTGGATCCCACGGCGACGCAGGTAAGCGCGGTTCCTACGAGAGGCGTACGTCCTTCGCCGAGGCTTCGCCATCGCAGCGAGGAAGGCCGGATACGACCCGGTACCGATCGGCCGGCACATGGGGGCGATGGATCGAAGGCACTGCTCGGCGGCTTCGAGGACAACGACCGTTGGGAGAACGACCCTGTCGCCGGAACGGGTCTGTGGCCTGGGAAGAGCACGATGCCCCGCCGTTGGCGCTGTCCATCAGGCGGGGCATCGAGAGTCCAGCGCGTGCAGCCAGCAGACGCTCAACTGTGATGACGCGAACGCTACTCGCGGCCACTGACAACGACTCAGCCGTTTAGGAGCCGGGCCCTCCGCTGCTCGAACTCTTCCGGGCTCAACAGCCACCGCTCGCGCAGCGCCCCCAGCTAGGCCATCTCGTCAGCCACCGAACTCGACGACGGGGCCTGCGCCTGCGGGGTGTGGTGCGCCGCGACGGCCGCCTCGATCGCGGCCCGCAGTTCGTCGAACGCGGGCATCTGCTTCTCCAGGAAGGCGACCGAGTTCTTGTCCAGGGCGGCGTCCTTCGTCTGGCGGCCGAAGGCCCACCTGCGCTCGTCGCTCCCGGGCACAGTGATCTGGATGAAGCCGTTGATCAGTGGACCCGGCCGGTTTGCTCGGCGCGTCGGGGAACACGGAGGGAAGACGACTCAAGGGCGCCCCGATCTACGTCCTTCTGGAGAAACTCTCCGCCCATCCCGGTTCGGACAGCCGCCGCTGGGCGAAGAAGAACAAGGTCAAGCTGTGTTCCACCGGACCGCCGAAGGCCGTTCCTGTGTCCGGTGAATCTCCAGGAGAGCGAACCCGTTCGAGACGTCGTTCGGGACCATGGCACCATGTACGGCATGACAGCCAACCGAAAGGCCCATGCCGCGTAGACGGCCTGGACGTATCCGGGCTGGAATCCCGGACCGGCACCAGTCACAGAACGCACGACTGGCCGTGGACCGCCTTTCCTCGCGAGCGCTGTCCGAGATCGTTCGCATCGAACGCACGCGGAACTATCTCCGGCCGGGGGACATCAGCGCGGCCTTGCGCGGCTGGAAGGACTACGTCCGCCGCCCCGAGGGCGAGCTCTGGCACGACGACGAGGTCGGCAACGTGCACTGGTACTGCTGCGGCAACCCGCTCGAAGGCCGTGCCCTACTCGACGGCGTGATGCAAGCAATGTCGCGGCGCGGTGCCCGCGAACTCCGCAGGGTCATCGAGGCGCTTGACTCCCGCATCGGCCCGTCCGGCCCGAGCTGAGCCGCCTCGGCGCGTGATCCGGCCGCTGTGGTTGATCCCCTGACCAGTGCGCCCGCCATGCCCGGTCCGAGCACTGGGGGATCAGCGACGAGCCCGAGCAGTAGCGCGCGTCCCGGCGAGGCACCTTCCGAGGTGCTCGCCGGGCGTTCGGCTCGTTGACGGCGCGTCGAAGAGGTTCCGCCCCTGCGAGACGCGGCGATGAGCGTGTGGCGGCGTTCCGGTCAGGATGTGGCGTCGGCTGCCTGGACGATCAGGTCGGCGGTCCGGGCCGGATGGGAGACCATGACGACGTGTGAGGCCCCTTGACCTCCGTGGTGTGGGCGCCCGCGCGCTGGGCCATGAACCGCTCGGCGGCGGCCGGTATGGCCTGGTCTGAGCCTGCGACGAGGTACCAGGAGGGAATGGTCTTCCAGGCCGGGACGCCGCTGGGCGCGGCCAGGGCGGCAAGCGCCACCGGACGCTGGGCGGACGCCATCTCTTCGGACGTGCGGTCCGGGACGTCGGCGGCGAACACCGCGTGGAAGGCCGCCGGGTCGACCGTCGCCTCGGAGCCGGTGCCACCGGCTGCCTGGGGGAAGGGGCGCACGGTGAGGTGGGCGCCGAGTTGACTGCCGGGGAAGCGGCCGGTCAGGGCCAGGCCGGACTCGCCCTGCTCGGGGGCGAAGGCGGCGACGTAGACGAGGGCCTTGACGTTGGGATGGCCCACGGCGGCGTTGGTGATGACCTCGCCGCCGTAGGAGTGCCCGACCAGGACGACCGGCCCCGTGATCCCGTCCAGGACGGAGGAGACGTAGGCGGCGTCGCCGTCGAGGTCGCGCAGCGGGTTGGCGGCGGCGACGACGGTGTAGCCCTGGCGCTGGAGCCGGCGGGTGACGCCACTCCAACTGGACGCGTCGGCGAAGGCGCCGTGCACCAGCACCACGGTCGGCTTGGGTGTGTGCGGGGCGCGGTGCGGTGTTGTCGCGCCCGCCTGGGCGGTGTTGGCGGTGGCGGTCGCGGCCGGGATACGCCGCTCTGCACCGACTGCTCCGGCCCTTCCTCACCGGCCTCGCCCGTCTGCCGCCCCCGCAACGGCACGCACTGGCCGCCACGTTCGGTCTGGGCGACACCGACACCGTCGCCGACCGCTACCTGGTCGGGCTGGCCGCCCTGCGCCCGAGGAGTACGCCCGGGCCGCGCTCGCCTCACCCGCCCTGCGTACCACGCATTTGCCCACCGTCTCCGATCTGCTGCTGCGGGGGTTCGCCACCCGCATCGACGCCGGGCACGCCCCGGCCCTCCCCCTCCTCAGGGAGGCGCTGGCCCTGCTCGGCGATGGCGGCGAGGTCACCGAGGAAGGCTTGCCCCTCGCTATTCTCACCAGCCTCGCCGCCGACGACGGCTGGGACGACGTGGCCGGCCGCGAGGCCTGGCGACTGCTGGACGCCCACGACCGCCGCACCGCAGCACTCGGCTCCCTGCAGAGCATCCTCGTCATCCAGTCGACCTGGGAGGTTCGCGCCGGGCGTCTCCGCGCCGCCGAGGTCTGCCTGGACGAGGCCGAACAACTGGCCGAGGTCACCGGCCTGCCCCCCCACGGGCCCGGTGCACCGGGTCGAACTGACCGCGTGGCGCGGGCAGGAGGCCGAGACCAGGACCGCCGCGGGCGTCATCACCGAGCAGCGGGAGCAGCACTACGGCAACCGCATCTTCGGAGCCTGGGCGGCCAGTTGTCTGGCCGCCCTGGAGAACAGTCTCGGCCGTTACGCGCAGGCGCTGGCCTGCGTCCGTCCCGCCTTCGACGCCGACCTCCCGGGCACCGGAGCCAGGCTGCTCCACGAGGTCGTCGAAGCGGCCGCACGCAGCGGGGACCACAACACCGCCAAGGCAGCGCTCGCACGCCTGGAGGAGCGTGCCACCTCCAGCGTCACACCGTGGGGCCTCGGCCTGCTGGCCCGCTGCAGGGCCCTCACCGCGGACGACGACCAGGCGGAGGCCTTCTACACGGACGCCATCGACCTTCTCGGCCGGACCAGTACCGTCGCCGAACTCGCCCGTGCCCACCTGCTCTTCGGTGAATGGCTCCGCCGACGCAGGCGCCGCGCCGAGGCCCGCACCCAGCTTCGCACCGCCCACGCCATGTTCACCGCCATGGGTGCCGCCGCCTTCGCCGAACGCGCCGCCAGCGAACTGCGCGCCAACGGCGAGCAGGCCCGCCGCCGGACCGGGGCCGCCGACCACGCCCTCACTCAGCAGGAGCGCCGGGTCGCCACCCTCGCGGCCGAAGGCGCCACCAATGCCGAGATCGCGGTCCGGCTGTTCATCTCCGTCTCGACGGTCGAGTACCACCTGAACAAGGTCTTCCGAAAGCTCGACGTCTCGTCCCGCCGACGGCTGTCCTCGGTGCTGAGAGACGGCGGGTGACGCTGGTCTTGCCGGCCCGACTCCTCGCCCGGCCCGAGACCTCAGCTGCTACTCGTCCGCACGGATCTGGCGGGCGGGCGGGCGGACGGCGAAGTCCCCGGGATCGACGGACCGGCGGCCGGCGCATGCCTCCCGCGCGGCGGCCGGCTCTCCCGGCGAGTGCGTTCGGCAGCAGGCATCAGTTGGTGACGAGGTCGCCTCGTGCCGCGTGAGCGTCGGACGCTGTCCAGCCATCTTCCGAACCTCGGTCATCGTTCTCCGCATGGAAGCGACCCCGCCGGTGATCGGGGCGGTGGTGCGTGCGCACCGCATGTGCCGCTGCTTGGACGTCCTGGTGTCGGCGGCGACGCCTTGCGCGTCGTCCCGCGACACCACCGGGGAACAGTTCGGTGAAGACCGCCTCGGCACTCGCGCCCTCACCGCAACGAGCCTCGGAGGTCCTGGACGCTCCCACCAGCGCAGTCCACGCCTTCACCGGCGGCAACGACATCGACGACGACCAAGGCGTCCTCATCCTGACCGCCACCACCTCTACGCGGTGCATCAGCGCCGGCCACGATGAATAGCCCGGCTCCCGTCGGCAAAACCGGTTCGCGCCGTTGACCGGCAGGTCGCAGGCTCGTGCCGGGGAGTGTGGGGTGTGGAAGCGACGCGTCGCGGCGTGGCCGGGCAGCCTCCGGCTTTTCGACGCCTGGCCCCCTTGAGGCTGATCTTCATGGCTTGCCCGGAGGCAGCGGCGGGATGATCCCTGCACTCCCGAGGCTCCGGGCTTGCCTCGCGGCAGCCACCAAAGTGATTTATAGTGCATATCGGATCTGGTGCGTGCTCTTCGATCTGCGGTGTTTGCCGGTGTGACCGCGGGGCAGGCGCGGATTAGTGCTTCGGACCGGAGGCGCACGCCGAGCGGGGACCACCCCGGCTGCTGCGAATTCCTCCGGCGAGGCAGATCTCCGTACGGCGAACCCTGACTACCCGTTTCTGTCGTGCCCGGGCATCTCTCCCGTGCACGGCAGGTACTCACCGCCAGGAGCGAACGCTGTGCTCACTCAGATAGCTGCCGACCGTGTCCACGGGGGTTACCACTCCAGCCCCCGATCCGTCGCCGGGCGGCGCACGCACGAGGAACACCCGGAGGCCGCCGCACTCTTCGCGCAGCTGGCCGACCTGCAAGACGGTCCACGACGCGAAGCAGTACGTGACGCGTTGGTGGCCATGTGGCTTCCTATGGCCCACCGCCTCGCGAGCCGCTTCCGTGACCGCGGCGAAGCCATGGACGACCTGCGTCAGGTGGCCGCGCTCGGCCTCGTCAAAGCCGTCGACGGCTTCGATCCTTCCCGAGGGGCGTTCGAGAGCTACGCGATCCCCACGATCACCGGCGAGATCAAGCGGCACTTCCGGGACCGGATGTGGGCCGTGGGGGTGCCCCGGCGAGTGCAGGAGATTCGCAACAAGGTACGCATCGCGCGCCGTGAACTCACCGAACGCCCCGGAGCCGACCCCAGCCGAACTCGCCGCACACACCGGCCTGACAGAGGACGAGGTCGCCGCAGGCCTGGAGGCCCTGCAGAGCTTCAGCAGCCTCTCGTTGGATGCCGTACTGGCCGACAGCGACGACGGATACAGCCTCGGCGACTCCCTCGGCGTGGCCGATTCCGCCTTCGACCTCGTCGTCGACCGCGAAGCGGCCAAGAACGCTCTGCGACGACTGCCCGAACGTGAGCGGAGCGTCCTCTACATGCGCTTCTTCGAGGACATGACGCAAACGCGCATAGCCGAGAAACTCGGCATCTCCCAGATGCACGTCTCCCGGCTCATCACCCGCAGCTGCCAGCGCGTACGCAAAGAGGCGCTGGCCCCGTGAACCAAAAAGCCGGCAGCACAGCGAAGCCGATGACACCCCGTACGGCCAGTTTTTCCTCACACCAAGCAGCGCGTCCGCCGGCCGTCCCACTGCCCCCGCTCACAGGGTTCGAAGGAGTCGTACCGATGCTGATGCCCCTCCCCTCCACCCTGCGCCGACTCCTCACCGGATATGAAACCCTCCTCGCCTCGACCGGGACGACCCCGCCCGGCCAGCGCCTGCGCGACCTCGACTACACCCTGTGCGTGTCAACCGGCACCCGCGAGATCACCCAGGCTCTGGAGACTGCCCACTCCTACCTCGCTACCCGCGCGGGCACGCCGACAGCGGCCGGCAAGAAGCGGGGCCCCGAGCGAGCGGCGGCCGACGCCTCCCCGAAGGCCCCCTTCATCACGGCGACCGTCTTCCAGCACGAGGTCGGCGCCCTGCGGCGCGCCGGCGGCGAGCACCCCCGCCCGAGGCCCGCGGCGCTGCCCGGTGCGGACACAGCGCAGGGCGGTGGACAGTGAGGAGACAAGACATGAGCGAGCGTTCCGTGATCATCCATCCGCCCACGAGACACACCGGCCGCCAGGTGTGGGTCGACGGACGACTCGTCGGCCAGGCCCGTAGCCTCGGAGAACTCACCGTACTTCTGCGCCGGGCCGGCTGGGAGGACCTGGATGAGGTCGACGTCGCCGAACTGCCCCTCATCGAATGGCACGGTGGAGGACCGGAGGTCTGGACCCCGTGGACCAGCCCGTGGCCCACAAGTCCAGCAGCTGCCAGGGCCGGCACGCAGTGAGCAACTCACAGCGCCGCCAGGAGACGAGCCGGGTGCAGGAGCTGCTTCCCACGTGTCAGGACCGAACCGATGATCTCGACCCGGCGCAGTCGGGCGCCGCGACAATGACGCGCCCCGCTGCCACCGCACCGGTAGAGGCGCGGCAACAACCATCGAGCGCGTCGCTGCACGAGGCATCCGCCGACACGGTGATGCACCAGGCCGTCGGCATCGTGATGGCACTCGGGCGTCTGCCCGCCTACAAGTCGCGGACCGTGCTGACAGAAGTCTCCCAACGCACCAACGTCACGCCGCTTCGTATCGCCGGACTCCTCACCTCCTGGGCATCCTGCGGAGAACTCAACCTCGGCATCCGCATAGCTCTGGAAGAAGCCATCCGGGCCCAGCGCCGCGCTGCCCGACCGACCGGCCCAGCGGCCGACTGAGCACCAGGACCACCCATGGGCAAAACCGCAGTGATCGTCATCGACATGATCAATACCTATGACCACCCGGACGTCGACCGCCTCGTCCCGTCCGTGGCGAAGGCGATACCAGCGCTCAGCCGCCTCCTGGAACGCGCCAGAACCGCCGAGGCACCCGTCATCTACGTCAACGACAACTTCGGAGAATGGCGATCCCACCACGGAGAACTGCTCGACAAGGCGCTCGCCGGCCCTCACGCCGACCTCGTCGAACCACTTCGGCCCGACGACACATCCCTCTTCGTGGTCAAGGCCCGGCACTCCATCTTCTACGAGACGCCGCTGACCTATCTGCTCACCCAACAGGACATCGACCACGTGGTGCTGTGCGGCCAGGTCACCGAGCAATGCGTCCTGTATTCGGCGCTCGACGCACACATCCGACACCTCGAGGTCACCGTTCCCGAGGATGCCGTGGCCCACATCCATGCCGATCTCGCCGACGCCGCGCTGCGCATGATGCGCCGCAACATGGACGCGAACATTTGTGCGGCCGCAGACGTCACCTTCTGAGAGTCCACCCGTGGAGGCCGAAGTAGACCTGAGGCTCGGCAAACCCGGCAATCCCACGCTCCCGGGAAGCTGACGAGCCAGACGAGAGCGATCAACCTGACTGCGGTGCTGGCGGATGTGGCCGGGCCCCTCCCGGGCAGCCGCTTTGACGGGATTCTGCGAGCAGGACTTCGGCCCGGGTTCTGCAGCCGTCGGGTCGGCGTCGATCCAGTGCTTGAAGTTGGTGCGCTGGTAGCCCTCCCGGGACTCGGCCGATGACGGGAGGAGGTCGACGGCCGCCGTCATCGGCAGGGGAGCGGACCGCAGTTGGTGCGCGGAGGGCCGGGGGGTGATGGTGAGCGGTAGGGCGAGGAGGGCAGCAGCCACGGCCGCGAACTTCGAGAACGGGATCTCTTCCTAGCGGAACGCGGTCCCGAACCGCCCGAACTCACGCCGAACTTCATCCGAGTGAGGACATCGCCGACGTCCGGAGGATGGCCGACCCGGCACCCCGGAGCGGGCACCTCGCTGCGGGAATCGTGCTGGCCGCTGATAGGGGCAACGGGTTCTCGGCCAGGCCCGCCGGGACGGAACCCGGGCCCAAGGCCGGCAGATCCCGTTGCGCCATCGCCGCCGCGACCCGACCGTGTCTCCACGGCTGCAGCGACAGCCTGAAGGATCGTCGGCCTAGCGAAAGGGACCTCATGTCAGCCGTTGTCGTTGTCGGTGCGGGAATCGTCGGCGCCTCCGTGTCCTACCACCTTGCCCGTCGAGGCGTCCCGGTCACTCTGCTCGAGCAAGGACCTGCACCAGCCAGCGGGGTCACCAAGCACTCCTTCGCCTGGATTGGCAGCGCGGGAGGCCACTGGCCCGGCGGCGCTCAAGACCTCCGGGAGTACGTGCTGGCGGATTACCGGCGCCTGGAGACGGATGTGCCTCATGTCGTCGTCCGCTGGACCGGCTCGCTGTCCTGGGCCGATACACCGGCTGAGAGCTCACGGCCGGGGCCGGGCCAGTTCCGCATCGGACGAAGTGACATCGCAACGCTGGAGCCCAACCTCCGACACCCACCCGACCAGGCAATCCACACCCCGAGCGACGCAGGCGTCGACCCCACAGCCTTGACCCACGCGCTCGTGGCAGCCGCCGGCGCCCACGGAGCAACCGTGCTCCACGACACCACGGTCATCTCCCTGCAGATGACCAATGGACGCGTCGAGGGCGTGCTGACCCCCACCGGGCTCCACCCCGCCACCACCGTCGTGCTCACTGCCGGAACAGGCGTCCCCAAGCTCTGCGAGCCGCTGACAGCCGACTTGGCCATTGCCGACTCCCCGGCCACCCTCGCACGGGTCGCAGCGCCGCCGGGCCTGGTCAAGCGCATCGTGGCCAGACCTGAATTCGAGGTCCGAGAGGTACAGGATGGCGAACTCGTGCTGGTCGTGCCGCACGTTGAAGGCACAGCGGCAGTGTGTGAGCAGGCAGCTCAAGATGCACTTCAGCACCTGAAGACCGCCTTCCGAGGAAGCGACCAGTGCCGCCTGTTGGGCTACGGCATCGGCAGACGCCCCGTGCCCAGGAACGGACCCGTCATCGGATACATGACACACGAACGATCTGTCTACGTCGCTGTCATGCACTCCGCCATCACTCTGGCGCCCACCGTCGGACGGCTCATCGCAGACGAACTCGTGACCGGCAGCCCATCCTCCGAGCTCCAGCGTTGCCGTCCACCCGTCCACTGACATGGCAGATCGGAACGCGGTCGCCGCGAGAAGGTACTGGAGGTGGCGAAGCCGTTCAGCCTGCCGAGTCCGTGCCGCGTGTCCAGGACATCACGCTCGTCGTTCGGACCTACGCCGGCGGGTGTGCGGGGTGATCACGGCTGAGGTGTGGTTCATCGACGTGGTGCGATCACTCTTCAGCTCCCGTTCGGGGGCATGGCCTGCGCGACGGTGAGGGTGTCCTCGAACAGATGAAGGCGTTCGATGCGCCCGTCGCGGACCGTGAGATGGAAAGCCACAGGGGTCGTGAAGCGACGTCCCGTCGACTTGACCGTGTGTGTGAACCGGCCGAAGAGGGCCGCCTCGTCGCCATCCACGAGGATGTGGCCGATCTCTGATTCACTCGCGCCCTCGATGAAGACCGGCCACAGGGTGCGGAAGTACGCGGAGACCTCTTCGCGACGGGACCGCGCGCCCGTCCAGGGAAGGCTGCTGTCGCCGGGGACGAACCAGTCGATGTCATCGGCGAACAGGTCGGCCAGGCCCTCGGCGTCTCCGGCTGCCAGCAGGGCGAGGAAACGGCTGATGGTGTCCTGCACCGTGCCGGCCGGGGGAGTTGCGGACATGTCGGCTCCTTGGAGAGTGATGAGCATGGTGGGAGGTACCGCCCCCGCGGCACCTTCGCTTTTCAGAGCTGGGTGGCGCCACCGTCGACGAGCAGTTCCGCGCCGGTGGTGAACGTGCTCTGGTCGCCGGCCAGGTACAAGGCTGTCGCGGCGACCTCCTCTGGACGCCCGGGGCGCCCCAGCGGGGTAGGTGCCGCGCTCTCGGCCACGTCGGGGTGACCGTCGTGCGGGAAAGCGGCGCGCAACTCGTCGCCGCCGGGTGTTTCGACGGGACCGGGGGTGAGGGCGTTGACCCGGATGCCGCGATCGGCCAGTTCGGCGGCCCAGGTGCGGGCGAGACTACGGATCGCGGCCTTGGTGGCAGCGTAGACGCCCAGGCCCGGGGCGGCGCGCAGCGCCGCACTGGAGGACAGCAGGATCACCGAGGCGCCGGACGGCAGCAACGGGAGCGCCTTCTGGACGGTGAAGATCGTGCCCTTGAAGTTGATGGAAGTGGTGCGTTCGTACTCCTCCTCCGTGATCGCGCCGAGTGGGCCGTAGTCGCCGACACCAGCGTTGGCGACGACGACGTTGAGACGGCCGCTGCGCTCGGAGATCTCGGCGTAGAGCCGTTCCAGGTCGTCGAGGTTCGAGGCGTCGCCCTGGACGGCGATGCCTCGGGCGCCGACCTCTGCTACCGCGGCGTCCAGTTCTGCCTTGCGGCGGCCGGTGAGGTAGACAGTCGCGCCCTCGGCGGCGAAGCGCCGGGCGATCGCCAGACCGATGCCGCTGGAGGCGCCGGTCACGAGGGCGGTCTTGTTGTCCAGGTGTCCCATGGGATTCCCCACATCATTTGTCGTAACCATATTGGTTACATTGAAGGGCTGGAAAAACGACGTCCGACAGGGGGCGACGAGAACTGAAGCTAGGTGACGGTGAGCACGTCCCGGAGTACGTCCTCCAGCGTGGTCTTCGCGAGCTCCCTGCGCAGGGCGGCCTCCACGTCGTCATACACGGCGGTCATCACCGGACCGATCCCCCGGCCCACGACGCACTCGGGGTCGGGTGCCGAGCGGTGCAGCGCGAAGACCGATCCCGGCTCGACCGCCTCGTAGACATCGAGCAGAGTGATCGCCGCCGGCTCCCGGGAGAGCATCCACCCCGCCCCCGCGCCGCGCCGCGAGTCGGCGAGCCCGGCCTTGCGCAGCTCGGCCAGCAATCGCCGAATTACCACGGGATTGGTGTTGACGCTCGTCGCGATCTGCTCCGAGGTGGCCACCTCGTGGCCACGGCGCTGATACAAGCCGATCCACGCCAGGGCATGAGCCGCAACGGTCAGCCTGCTGTTCGCACTCATTCTCACTCACCTCGGTTGTAACCGTAATCGTTACATCAAGGTGGTGCAAGTCCTTCGCGCCACTCCGTCGGGAGCCCTGTCGAGCGGGTCGGCCCGCACCTGATCCGCCTCCGTCGGCCGGATCACCACCTCAATAAGCGATCACCGAATGGAGGGTAAGCCATGATCAGTTCATCGACCCGCCTGGCGGGGTGTTGTCTCCCAGCTCGCTGCCAGGGCTGTGCGGCCGGCGGGATACCCCCCTGCCAGGTGTAGTTGGCGAAGGGTGCTTTCCGTCTCGTTTGTGAAATGTTCGAGGGATGCCAGACGCTGCCACAGCGGGTCGGGGTGGCAGGGGACGGTGGCGCCGCGGGCGGCCCATTCCTTGGCGAGCTGTGCGTACAGGGGTGTGTCCAGGTCGGGTGCTTCCGCGCGGGTCTGGCCACGGGCGTGTGCGGGATGGGTAGGCCTTCGGCGCGCTTGTTCCGGAAGACGGGTGTCCGCTCTGCGTTTGCCGCTGCCTGCCTGTGGGCCGTGGCCAAGGTCCATCCAATGATCATCCGTCACGTTCGTCAAAACGATTCATCCGCCTTTGGGACACCGTGGGGCGTTGATCGGGCGTGGGTCGCTGCCCGGCCGCGTCGAGACGGAAGGCGTCGACGAAGGCCGCTACAAGGCGGGCCTCGGGAAGCAGGCCAGCTTCTGGCCAGCGGACACCTGAGAGGTGGCGGACCATCTGATCGGCGGTGTAGAGACGCGAGCCGGACGTACCCGCCCAGTCGAGCCCGCAGTCGCCCCCGCCATGCCGATCCTGGAATGCCTGCGTGAAGGAGATGTCGACCTCGGCATCGAGGTACTCGCCGTCCGTGTCGCGCCAGGAGCCGCAACTCTGTATCCCGGTCACGGGTCGGCCCGCTTCCAGGAGGCACTCGCCGACAGCAGCCGCATAGTGGCCCGCCCGCCGGGAGAGGGCAGCCCAAATCTGGAGACTGGATTTGCAAGCCACGGAACTCTCTCCGCTGCCGGCACCGGACCCCGCTGTCGGTACCGGACGGTGACGTTGTCGCATATCCCGCCGAACCGGATGCGACGTCCGCCCGCTGCCTGCGCGACAACCCGCGTCTGCTCGCCGTGGTGGGAGGCGACGGTTGGTGATCGTAACCACCTGAACTCACGCGACTCGCACTTCCCGGGGCGGCGCCCCGGAAGGGGAGCCGTGTTGGTCGAGGCCGATTACCTCCTTGGGAACCTCGCAAAAATCTGTGATCGCTGGAGTAGACATTGACCGGTCGACTGGCTATCGTTTCTCTCGTAGTCAGGAAGTCGGCAGGGCCCGGCAGACACGAACTGCCGGGAGCAGTGCAGGTAGTTGCAGTGTTCAGGGCGGTGCGGTGGTGGAGTTTCGAAGCCAGAGCGGTTGCAGGTCGGCGACGGGACTGACGGCCGTACCGGGTGGCCCGCAGTGATCAGGGGCCACCGAGAGCAGGACAGCGGTTGAAGGTGCAGTACGGGTAAGTGCAGTTCGCAGGACCCAGCAGTGCAGTCTGTGAGTGGTTCCTCGGTGAAGGCGTCGGCTGCGGGCGCGCGCACCGGGAGGTCCGGTAGTGGGGTTCTAAGCCAGAGCAGTGGTCGCAGGACGGGCGACGGGGGCTGGCTGCCGGAGAGTGGCGCTGTCACAGGCCGCGAAGCGGTACGCAGGAAAGCAGTACCAGTAGTACGCAGTACCGGTAGTTGGTTGGTTTCAGAGGGATTGAACGGAGGAGTGAGGCGCCATCAGGATCGCCCGGGCGGAATGGCTGAGCCCGGGTACCGCAGGACATCGATAGTGAGGTGGTCTCCGGTCGAGCAACCGCGATCCCCGCACAGGCTCACACCCTTCGTGAGCTGCCGCGGACACAGAAGGCCGGCGCAGGACTGGGGCCGGCAGATGGTGTAGCTGTTCCTTCGGGGCCCTGGCGCAAAGGCGCCAGGGCCCCTCCACGCGTTCCAAGAGAGGTGCAAGTGACAGCAGACGACTCGTTCGGCCGGCTCGACGACGATGACTACCCCGCGTACACGATGGGCCGGGCCGCCGAACTCCTCGGCACCACCCAGGGCTTCCTCCGCGCGATCGGCGAAGCCCGCCTGATCACCCCTCTGCGCTCGACGGGCGGACACCGCCGCTACTCCCGCTACCAGCTGCGCATCGCCGCCCGCGCCCGCGAACTCGTCGACGGTGGCATGCCCATCGAGGCCGCCTGCCGCATCATCATCCTCGAAGACCAACTCGAAGAAGCCCAGCGCATCAACACCGAATACCGCCGTGCCGCATCAGCGGGGTCGACGGCTGCGGTGTAGGGAACGGCTTGTCTGTATAGGTCGTCCAGGAGCAGGAGGGTGGCCCGGCGGCCATGGCCTGTGACGTGGGCGGAAGTCGGCTGCGGGCTTGGCAATTCTCGCGGTCCTCGCACGAGCGAGTCCTGAAGCTGCCCGCGTGACCCGATTCGGCGGTTAGATCCGAAGACGGGGGTAGATGGTGGGCTGTCACGGTCATGGCTCAGGAAGCGGGCGGATCGCATGGATGAGGCTGCCCGAAATGGGGACCTTCTGCAGGACGGCACTTCGGTCGGGGTGTCTGTGGCCTACGAGGGTGCCATGGGTGATGCTGCCCAGGGGCGTGCATTGGCGCGGGGTTTTCTTGAGCGGGTGCAGTCTGTTCACGGTTTCCCGGTGTCGCGCCGGGCGATGGACATCGTCCAGCTCGTCGTCAGTGAGCTGCTGACAAACGCCTTCCGGCACGGGTCCGGCCGGTGCCGACTCGACTTGAACGTGGTGGGAGGCTGTGTCCGGGTCGCGGTCTGGGACGCTTCCACGGTGCTGCCGATGCCCCAGGCACCTGATCCGAGCCGGGTCGGCCAACATGGCCTCGAGATTGTCATGGCGGTCAGTCGGAACTTTGAGGTGCGCCGAGAGACCACCGGCAAGCGTGTCGTTGCGGCCATCGTGCTCGCCGACGATCCGGAGGGAGACCTCGCGGGCCACAGGTTCTGAATCGCCTTCACTCTGAGCGTTGCCACTACCAGCGCGTGCCGTTGGGCACAGGGCTGGGTTCCCCGGTCGTCAGGGCCGGGGAACCCAGCCCAGCAGGCGGCTGTTTCCGCGCCGGCCGAAGGCCTACGCCGTGTCCCCGGAGCGCGGGGGAGCGGTTTGTGCTGCTTCGCAGGTGGGGTAGATGGCCAGAACCTCGTCCATGGCGGTGATGGCGAATACTCTGGCGATGGTGTCCGGGACGCCGGTCAGGCGCAGGTCGGTGCGCGTCTCGGCATGGATCAGGGTGTTGAGGAACGTGGAGTCGCCGAAGGTGACGCCTGCCAGGTCCACGATGACCGCACGGTGCTGGGCACAGAGCTGTTGGAGCTCGTCGGCGAAGGAGCCGACGGTGGCGTGGTCCATGTCGCCGCACGGACGAAGGACGGGTATCTCCTGCGGTGCGCCGCCGTCTGTGACCATGCCGCAAGGCGGGGCCCCGATCGAAAGGAACACCCCCGCATGAACCGCCCCCGTCGCCTGAAGTGGCAATACCCCGTCATCGCGGTCGTGGCCGCGGGCGCCGCCACCTTCGGCGTCATCCACACCACCACACCGACAGCCGCCACCGCCGCGGCGAAGAAGAAGCCGGGCGCGACCGACCGCATCAAGAACGACCCGCCGCCCCGGCTGTTCACCGACGCGCGAGTGGCCGACGTCGCCGAGCAGCAGACGGTCCAGAAGCACACCGCGGGCGCCCTGTTCATCCAATGGAAGGCGGCCCACGGCACCACTCGCGACGACAAAGCGTTCACCATCTGGGTCACCCAGCAGGTCCCCGCCCCACCCTCCAAGGCCGAGCGCACCGCCGAGCTGCACCAGGTGCAGCAGCTCGCCAAGGCCCGTACCGCCGCCGGAAAGAAAGCCGCGACCTGGCTGGAGCTTCACGGCAAGGGCGACATCTGGAAGCTGTACGGGCACGACCAGCGCGAACTGCTCCCCAAGGAGCAAGGGGCCGTCGACAAGAGTGAGTTGAAGCGTGCCCTCAAGCTCGCCAAGGCCATCACCGAGAAGGTGGCCGCAAGCGACAAGCAGCCCGCCCCGTACGTCCTCGACCCCACCCTGCGCCCCGACAAGCACGTCACCACCGGCCAGAAGGGCCCCTACTCCTATCCCTCCCGGCACGCCGCCAAGTCCGCCGCCGCCGTCACCTTGCTGAACGGCTGGGCCCCGCACCGCGACGAGGACTACCAGGCGATGGCCGCCCAGGTCGTCTACTCGCGCCTCTATATGGCCGGCCACGTGACCAGCGACATCACGGCGGGAACCCTGGTCGGCGATCTCGTCGGCGATTACTTCGACTATGTCGACAACGCCGACTCGGCTCTGAGCGCCGGCAAGTAGCCGTTGCCGTGCTCCCGGCCGATCCGGTCGGCCGGGACGCCCACACCAGCCGAGCGGGCGCCGCGGCCGACAGCACGCTGCCGCTTGCAGCCATCGCTTCCGCCCCCGGCGCAGGCACCCCGCCTCGCCCCGCCCCGCCGCGCCGCGCAGGCACGCTCGCCCGCCCCGCCCCGCCCTGGAGGCGCGCTCGTCCGCCACGTTGCTGCCTGCTCGCCTACCGACCGGACGGGGCACCCCCGCACCCAATCCCGGCACACTCATGGATGTAACACCGGATACAGCGGAACACGTTCTCTACGTCCGGCATCAAAGTTCGGAGGACGACCGATGACCAGGCCCGCACCGCTCCGCCCGGCCGAGCGGCGGCAGATGTGGCCGCTGTACGCGGCCGCCTTCACCACGGCCTTCGGCGCCCACGGCGTCGCCGCCAACCTCGGCGGTTTCTCCGACGACGCTGTCACCTCCCTCATGACACTGGGTGCCCTGCTCGCGCTCTACGACGGCGCGGAGGTGCTCCTCAAGCCCGTCTTCGGCACCCTCGCCGACCGCGTCGGCGCCCGACCCGTCCTCCTGGCCGGCCTGGCCGCCTTCGCGGCGGCCTCCGCCCTGTACGCGGTGGCGGACAGCCCCGGCTGGCTCTGGGCTGCCCGGCTCGGCCAGGGCGCCGCCGCGTCCGCCTTCTCCCCCTCCGCCTCCGCGCTGGTGGTCCGCCTCAATCCGGCCGCAGGCCACGGCCGGGCCTTCGGCAGCTACGGCTTCTACAAGTCCATCGGCTACAGCCTTGGCCCACTGCTCGGCGGCATCCTGGTCTGGGCCGACGGGCTGCGGCTGCTGTTCAGCGTCATGGCCCTGCTCGCCGCCGCCGTCGCCGTGTGGGCGGCACTCGCCGTACCGCACGTTCCGCCACTGCCACGCACCAGGCAGACCGTCGCAGACCTTGCCAGGCGGCTGACCGACCCGGCCTTTCTCAAGCCGACCGCGGCTCTTGCCGCCGCAACCGCCGCACTTTCCGTCGGTGTCGGCTTCCTGCCGGTCTCCGGCGCTGCAGCCGGCCTCGGCACCGTGGCCACCGGCGCCGCCGTCTCCGTCCTGGCCGCCGGCGCCGCCATCGTTCAGCCCAAGGCCGGACGCGCCCTGGACACCGGCCGCATCACCGCACGAACCGGAATGGGCCTCGGCCTTTTGACTGCCGCCGCGGGACTCGCTTGCGCAATGCTGCCCGGCCTCCCCGGCGTCCTACTCGCTGCGGTCCTGATCGGAATCGGCACCGGCATGATCACCCCACTCGGC
Organism: Streptomyces sp. NPDC102279; assembly: GCF_044766365.1. Taxonomy (NCBI): domain Bacteria; kingdom Bacillati; phylum Actinomycetota; class Actinomycetes; order Kitasatosporales; family Streptomycetaceae; genus Streptomyces; species Streptomyces sp. NPDC102279. The sequence goes on from NZ_JBIWLU010000024.1 coordinate 51,378, forward strand.
TTCGCCACACTCGCGGCCTCCACCCCGCCCGAACGACTCGGCCAAACCATGGGCTCCGCCGAACTCGGCCGCGAACTCGGCGACGCAGGGGGCCCCTTGTTCGTCGCGGCCGCTGCCACGCTTGCCACCCTCACCTACGGATACGCCGCACTGGCCCTGCTCCTGGCCGCGGGCCCGGCACTCGCCCTCATCGTCCGCGGCACGGCACCTGCGCAGAGGCCCGGGTAGGCATGTGGCACCTCGGGTGAGCGACTGGTGGAGGCGGCGTGGGCTGTTTCCGAAGAGTTCCCGCAGGACCGTCGTGGCCTTCATGCGGCGAAGCCTGCCCCGCAGACTCACCGGGTCGCCACCGACGTCGAGGCCGCCCACCATGCGGAGTACGGTCCGGCACGCCGCGGCCACCGCATCCAGGGCCCTTTCCTCTGCCTGGATGTGTGATCGGCGGCCAGGCCCCGTACGTGATCCACAGGCTGATGCCTGCCGCGATCGCGGTCGGCGCCCGTGCCAAGGGTCGTGAGGCGGGGACGTCGAAGCGACGCGTCCCGGGCCGGCGTCTGCTCGCTCTCGAACATCGCGTGAGCCTCAGTGACAGTCCGGGAACACGTCCTGCTCTCGTGCAGGGTCACGGGCCGATGCAGCCGCGGGCCACGGTCGCCTGCGCACGGGCGAAGTCCGCCGGCTTCCGCATCCGGCCTCGGAGCGCCCGGCCCGGAGGGCATGGCACGGCTCTCCGAGATCTCCGACAGGTGAGGCCACGGCCGCGGCCCGGTGGCGGGCCGGTCGCCGGTCACGCCGGGCCTCTCGCCTACCTGTCGCCGTACGTCCTGCACCGATCAGGGAGCGCGGATCGATCACACGCCATCCGGCCGTTGGGCGAGGTCTCGGCGAAGCGCGCGTAACACGTGAAACCCGACACAATCCGCCCACAAAAACGGACTAATAAGCCAAAATGATTCTTTGGAGCTGATTGCCCCTACCAATCGGCCGAGGGATTTCAACGACCAGCGGGATGGGAGAAGCGCTTGATCACCGCAGGCAAGCGACGCACCGGGCTGATGGCTTTGGCCGGCGCACTCACACTTACGGCGCTGGGCGGTACCAGCTACGCCGCCACCGGCGACCCCGGGGCTCACGCGGAAACGCATGCACAGGCGAAGCGAGCGGACGCTCAGGACGCTTCCGACGCCCGAATAAAGATCACCCCAAGCCAAGCCCGCGGAGTCGGAATCAATGACCCCGTGAACGTCACGGTCAGTGACGGCCTTCTCACCAAGGTGACCATGACCGACGTCGCGACCGGCACCGAGGTTCCGGGCGCCCTGTCCGCGGACGGCACGTCCTGGAAGCCGAACGGCCCGCTGAAACAGGCCACCCGATATCAGGTCGCCGCCGAGGCCGAGGACGGCAAGGGCCGCTCCGCCATCGAAAACGCCGCGATTTCCACGGTCTCCCCGGCCAACGACTTCCTCGGGCACCTCTCACCCGAGAACGGCTCGACCGTCGGTGTGGGCATGCCCGTGACCTTCAACTTCGACAAGGCGATCGGCGACAAGGCCGCCGTCAAGTCGAAGATCCAGGTCAGCTCCAGCAGCGGCGAACAGATCGTCGGTCACTGGCTCAACAACAGCCGTCTGGACTTCCGCCCCGAGCACTACTGGAAGCCCGGCTCCACGGTCACCGTCAAGATGACTCTCGACGGCGCCCAGGAGACGGCCGCTTTCAAGATCGGCCGGAGCCAGGTCAGCACCGTCGACGCCAAAACGAAGCAGATGACCGTCGTGCGGGACGGCAAGACGATCAAGACCATTCCCATCTCGGCCGGCAGCGCCGAGCACCCGACGTACAACGGCCAGATGGTCATCTCCGAGAAGTACCGGCAGATCCACATGAACGGTGCGACCGTCGGCCTCACGGAGAAGAACGGCAAGCCCTCCTACGACATCGAGGCCGTGCCGCACGCCATGCGACTGACCGCCTCGGGCACGTTCATCCACGGCAACTACTGGGGCGGCGACGCGGTCTTCGGCAAGGTCAACACCAGCCACGGCTGCGTCGGCCTGAAGGACGTCAGGAACGCCGGCGAAGGCAAGCAGCCCGCCGCATGGTTCTTCGACAACTCGATGACCGGTGACGTCGTGATCGTCAAGAACTCCTCGGACAAGGCCGCCGTGGCCCCGGACAACGGCCTCAGCGACTGGAACATGCCGTGGAGCCAGTGGGTCTCGGACAGCGCATCGAACTGAGCTCGTGATTTATGGTCCGCAGTCGAACGGGGCTCGAACGTGATCAGGGTTTTCGCAGTTCAGCGGACGTGAGAGCGGTCTTCGCCTGATCCTGGGATCCGTCACAGAGTGGATCAGTGCGAGGGCCGTGGTTTTTGAGTCTGGTGGATCAGAGCTTCCGGCGACGCCGGCGAAGATCGAGCAGGCCTACCGCACGGTGCGACGGGAGAACGTCGCCCGCTACCTGCTCGCCCGACTCAACCGCGAGGGCCGCGGGACGCGGGTGGAGATCCAGCCGCTCAACCAGTCCCAGGACTCCCGGCCACTCCAGCGCGAAGTGAGTCTGCGCCACATGAACGTCCGCCGCTGGGCCCGCATCGTCGCCGCGTGCGCGGCCGGTGCCGAACAGGAGCTGGACGACGCGTGGGTGGAGCAGGTCATCGACCCCGGTTCCCAGTGGGCCCATACGAGTACGTGACCAACGTTGGGTTCGCCGCATGAGTGGGGCATTGCCCAACCGTTCCAGAGGCCCATTCGCGTGATCGCGAATGCGCCTCTGGCGTGCGTACAGCCGTTTTGTGCAGCAACCGCCGTGCCCCTCGCCGGCCCGCGGAACGCTTGGCGGTCTCGGAAGACGGGCGGCCCGCCCCGTGGCGCGGGCCGCCCATGATCGCGGTCGATCAGTTGCGGTTGCCTGCCTTGTCCACCACAGCCGTCGTGACGATCGAGTCACCGCCGAGGACCTTGCCGCGTGCCGAGATAGTCTGGGTGCCGACGATCCGGTAGGTCCGCGGGTCGATCAGCCACTGGTCGTGGATCGATTCACCGGTCGCGGCGTTCTCCCCACGGAAGTAGTTCAGGGCGACCACCCGGCGCCCGGCGGCGCTGTCGACCAGGTGGCCGGTGACCTTTCCGCCCGGCAGGAGTGCGAGGGCACGGTAGAGAGACGCCAGGCCCTTGGCCGGCATCACGTCGGCCGACAGCAGGTCTCTGATCTCGGAGTAGTCGTTGCGTGCCTGCGAGACCTCCTCGGAGTCGGCGATGGCATCCTGCTCGCGCAGCGCCTTCAGCGTCTCCATGCCGTCAGCCGGCAGGGCGGTGAGGACCTGGTACATCTCACGTGGCGAGCGGTCATCGCCCTCGCCGCCGTTCTTCAGGTGCATCTCGGTGACGTCGAGCGGATGGTGCCTCAACCGGAAGGCGCTGGCGGAGCCGTCGTAGCGGATCCAGTTCTCCACATCGCCCAAGCGTTTGTTGGACTTGTTCGCAGGCTCCTGCACCGACTTGGTGTAGATCCATTGCTTCGCCGTCGGAACGGTGCCGTCCGGCTGTGTCTGGACCGCGTCGGCGGCCTGCCGCAGGAACTCGGCAGCGCCTACTCCCTTGAAGCGCACGCCCGGCGTGGCCGCGGGCTGCACCGCGCGTCCCGTGTCCTTCCCGCCCACCAGCAGGGTGGCGGCGACGGCGACGGCGGTCACCGCGGCCACGACTGCGACGATCGCGAACTCCCGCCGTCGCCACAACGCGCGGCGCGACTCCCTGGCTCGCACGGCTTCGGTGAGCCGCGCCCGCCCCGGTGCGAGCCGGCCTCGGTCCGGTACCGGCATGTAGGCGCGCAGCTCACGCACTTCGGTCATCTCGTCCATGGCTAGGCCACCTCCGCAATGTCAATCACAAACGCGGGATCGGCACCCAGCGCCGTACGTACCTTGCGTCGCGCCCGGTTGAGCCGCGAACGAACCGTGCCGACCGGTATGCCCAACGCCTCCGCGACCTCCTGATAGGTCAGTTCGGCCCAGGCGATGAGCAGCAGAACGTGCCGGTCCGGCGCCGACAGTCCCGCGAGAGCGCCGGCCAGCGGGCCCTGCGCCGCGATCCGGCTGTCGGTGTCCTCCAGCCAGAACGCGCCCCCGGACGCGGCGAGCGGGTCGTGGCCGGTGCGGGCGAGCGCCCTGAGCGCCCGCACCTCGGCGCGGCGCTGCTTGCCGATGAGGTTCCCGGCGATGCCGTACAGCCAAGGGCGCGCGTTGGGGCGCCTGTGGTCGTAGCGGGACCGGATCCGGAAGGCGACCAGGAAGGTGTCGGCGGTGATGTCGTCGGCGGCCGCGTCGCCCAGGCGACGGGCCGCGTAGCGGTGGATGTCAGGGGCGTAGCGGTCGTAGAGCAGGGCGAACAGCTCCGACTCCTCCAACGACTGCGCGACGATCTCCGCGTCGTCCATCGTCCGTTCCGTGGACGGCGGTGGTCCGCTCACAGTGCTTCCCCTGACTCCTCGGTGAGTGCATGTCACCTGTTGTTCCCCGCCGAGATCCAAAAGGTTCACGGTTTCGCGAAAGCCGTCGCACCCCCGGTGAACACGCAGGCGCCCAGGGAATAACCCGCTTCGGCACCTTACTCACGGAGGGGCTCAGCCTCCGAGGCTCGTAGTGCCTCGCACCGCGTCGTGCAGTCTGCCGGCGCCTACGGATCTGCGGGCCGGGCTACACGCCGGCTACTGAGCGTTTTCCAACCTCACGTTGATGTGTGGTGAAGGACGAGGACCGCTTCACGACGTCGAGGATTCGGTTGGTGCTGCAGCGGCGTTTCCGCAGGAGGTGCCAGCCCTTGAGGGTGGCCATGGCCTTTGCGCCGAGACAGGGGATCTTGGCGTGGGTGGTGTTGTGGCGGCGCTTCCACCACTTGGGGCCCCGGCCTTGAAACGGTACGCGGATGGGTCCGCGGGCGTCTTGATGCGCCTTGTCCGCCAAGCATTTGAGTCCTGCTTCGGTGAGGGCTTCGATGATCCGGTGCTGCCGGGCGGCGGTCAGGTCGTGAGTCGAGCCGGGCAGAGCCGGCGAGGCCCAGAGCAGCCGTCCGAACGGATCGCTGAGGACCTGCACGTTCATGCCGTGGCGCTTCCGTTTGCCGGAGCAGAAGGGGGTGTCGGCGGAGGTCGATCGGCAGCAGGGTGCCGTCGAGGATGACGAATGCCTTCTCCCGGATCGTCCGCATCGCCTCGGTCAGGGACGGGGCGATGGTGGCCAGGGCCTCGACGGCTTCGCGTATGTAGCGGTGGACGGTCGCGATCCGATGCCGAACCCGGCGGCCGGCGGGCCTAGGTGTCCCCGCCCTGCAGGTGGGCCAGGGCGAACAGGGCCTGTCGCGAGGCGGTAAGGCACCGTCGACGCGTCCCGATGGCCTGCCGTCTGGCCGTCAGTTGTCCGGTCAGGAACCGGACGGTGCGGCTGAACAGATCAACCGAGGACGGGTAGAGAAGCACGCGAAGCTCCTGGCAGACGCGGGTGATCTTGTCGAGAACTCGTCTACCAGGAGCTTCGTTGGCGGGGGCGGGGGCGTCATCGCCGGCATCGAAGCGCTTGCGGGGCGTGATGTCCGGTGGCGCGGGGGCCCTGACGGCCTCCGATGTGCCTTGACCAGTGGGTTCGTGGGGCTGAGAGTGGTCCTAGTGATCGACTGGGGTGGGAAGCATGACGCACGATGAGTACGCCGACCGCTGCGAAGAGCTCTTCGCGGTGGGCGGTTTCGGGCAGGTTCGGAAGTTGGCCGAGGAGGGCTTGGAGGAGCTTGGGCCCGATCCGGTGCTTTACCGGTGGCTGGGTCTGGCGCACGCGGCGGAGGACGAGGACGATCACGACGCCGAGGCGGAGAAGGCCTACGAGGCCGGGCTCGCACATAGGCCCGATGATCTCGGACTGCTCGTCTCCTATCTGGAGTTGTGCCTTCGGGCCGACGGGTGGACCTACCCCGGGCGCAGCGCTCGGGCGGTCAGGCTCAAGGAGCGGATCGCCGTCCTGGCGCCGACGGGTTCGCCCGAGGCGGTACGGGTGGAGGACGCGCTCGGCTGGGCCGGCCGGGGTTACTGGCAGGACATACGGGAGCGGACGGCCGCCGTGCGGGACGAGCGGGTGGCCCTTACGTCTCACAGCGCCGATGTCGCCGAAGCGCTCGAGCGTGGGAGCGAGGTGCCCCGGCATCCTGAGGACCTGCGGGCGGCGGAGGTGACGGCCGCGCTGGAGCTGCTGGCTGGTCCGTGGCGAGCCCCGCTGCGGCTCTTGATCCGTCATCGGGTAGTCGCGTATGTCGTCACGTTCGTGTTGGTGCTCAGCACCAACAAGGCGCTGGTGCTGAGCGGCACCGTTTCCTACAGCGTGTGGGGCTGGATCTGGTACGTGCCCCTCCTGCTCGCCGACGGCAAGCTCAAGCTTGCCCGGCGGCTGGCCAGGCAGCGGGTGATCGCCGCGATGGTAGCCCGGCACGCCGACACCGCCGCCTCCGCGGGCTAGTGCTGCGCAGTCGACCGCGTGCTCCACCGCTACACGGAAGCTTCCACCGCAGCCGAGCAACTCACCGACGAACTCGGCCAGGCTGGCGACGTCACCATCGAGCACCCGGCGCAGAGGGACGGGCCCGGCGCCGGCTACTTCCTGGCCGTGCTCGCTGCCGACCTCTAGCAGGGGGATCGACTGTCACTCGGCGAGCGCGTTGTCCCAGCACTGCCGGGAGCGGCCGACCGGCAGACTGACTTCCAACCGGCCTGCCAGAGACTTGAGTTGCTGGCTGATGTAACCCTCGCTATGACCTTGCTCGCCTATGCCCCGGCCGCCAGGCGGGCGGGCCACGACCTGAGACGCCCCTGATCCGGAGGGCGGATTGTGATTGATTTGTGCGCAATGGATGCGGAAGGTGATCTCAATTGTTCTCATCAAACTTTGAAACGGTCACAAGAGGATCACTAAGGTGAGGTCTCGAACCTTCGCACGGACAATCGCTCGCAACGGGTGAGAGACGGTGAAGGGGGCGCCGTCCACGGGCAGTTGCGCGGGCGGTGGAGGAAGAAGGAGCTTGTCTTCGTGGCGCTTCACCGCCGACCCAAGTCACCCAGCCGCGCTCGCGTTACGGTGATGACCGTGACCGCCGCCGCTGCCGTGGCGCTCACCTCGCAGGCCGCCAACGCGGCCCCCAAGCCCACCAAGAGCGAGGTGAAGTCCGAGGTCGACAAGCTCTACAAAGAGGCGGAGCGGGCCACCAACCAGTACGACGGGGCCAAGGAGAAGCAGGAGAAGCTGCAGAAGGAGATCGGCCTGCTGCAGGACAAGGTCGCCCGCGAGCAGGACGAACTCAACGAACTGCGCCAGGGCATCGGCGCGATGGCCAGCGCCCAGTACCGTTCCGGCGGTATCGATCCGGCCGTTCAGCTGCTGCTCTCCGCGGACCCCGACGACTACCTCGACAAGGCGTCGACGCTGGAGTCGCTCTCCGCGCAGCAGCTGGAGTCGCTGCACAAGGTGCAGGCGAAGCAGCGCGAGCTGGCCCAGGAGCGCGCCGAGGCCACGCGGAAGCTCAAGGACCTCGCGGACACCCGCACCGAGCTGGGCGAGAAGAAGAAGGAAGTGCAGGGCAAGCTCAGCAAGGCGCAGAAGCTGCTGAACACGCTGACCGCGGCCGAACGCCAAGAGATCGCCGACGCCGAGCAGCAGGCCAGTCAGACCGCTGCGCAGCAGGTCGACCTCGGCAACGAGGTGGCCTCCTCCCCGTTCGGCGCCGCGGCGCTGAACGCCGCCGCTACGCAGATCGGCAAGCCGTACGCCCGGGGCGGCACGGGCCCCGGCTCCTACGACTGCTCGGGCCTCACGCAGTGGGCGTACGGCGAGGCCGGTGTCCAGATATCCCGGGTCACCTACACGCAGGTCAATGACGGGACGCGGATCGGCATGAGCGCGCTCAAGCCCGGTGACCTGGTCTTCTTCAACAACACCGAGCATGTAGGCCTCTACGCGGGCAACAACCAGGTGCTGCATGCCCCGTACCCGGGCGCCTATGTGCGCTACGAGTCGATGAGCACGATCGGATCGTTCCAGTTTGGCGTGCGCATCGCTGGCTGAGTGCACGGGCCTCCGCTCCGCGGGCCCTTAAAGGAAGTCCGGCTCCGGCTGCTCTCTGGTCTCTGCCTCGGCTCCCGCATCGCGGGAGGGCCAAGACGGCAGCCACCGCGTATTCCTCAGGCACGCCGGTGAGAACCACGGCGGGAACCTGCGTCACCAGAACCTTGCTGTGCCAGAGACTCAGCCCTTTCAGCCGACGCACTGCACGGACGACGTCCATCACGCGGAGACCTGGGTCGGTGAGCACCACGTCGTGAGGTATGTCGTCGCACACGAGCAAGAAGTATTCGTCTCCCAAGGCTCCCCCGTCTCTCTCCGGTTCGGAGCGTACGAGCCCTCAGCTGTCGTGGCGCGTGGTTTTGAACGAGCCGAACCAGGCAGTTGGTCGGTCAACCCGGCTGGCCTGTGGCCAGGTTCCACACGCGAACGGTCCCCTTCACTGTCTCCGGTGACGGCGACCGGCACGCCATCCACGACCGTGCACGCCAGTGCGTCCACTGAGCCAGTGTGGCCGGTCAGTGTGTCGCGGAGAGCTGGTGTGAAGTCGCGTCCGGTCGCCCAGGCGGGTGCCCATTTCGGTGGCCGGTGCGGGTGGTGAGTTGGTGAAGGAGCGGGGGCACCGGCGCGAGCGGCATTGAGGGCCAAGGCTCGGCGGCGCACAGAAGGTCTGGCGAGCGCGTGGAGGTTGAGGTTCGTGCGGTAGATGGCAGCGGCGAGACGGGCTTCGTCAGTCGTTGCGCGTTGGAGGTGATCTGTCCCGCGCCGGCCACCGCAGGGTGGCCGGGAAGGCTGATGGCGGACCGCTTGCTCGCGGCGTGGCAGCCGCGGCCGCCGGTTCAGGGTGGCCGCCGAGTGCGGCCACGTCGCTGGGCATGAGCCGGCTCGCGTCGTCGCGGTCGAGGACACACGCGTACTGCGGCAGCAGATCATGCAGGCCAGGCGTCGTCGCGCACAGCCGCTGAAGCTGCTGGTGGGGGAGGGGAACAGGAGTCCCACGCCCGGTGTTGAGGATCGCTGCGCTTTCACGGCGCCGAAGAGCGGGGTGGCGAGGAAGCTGCCCTCGAGATCGCCTACAACGACGAAGAGGTGCCTCGCGCGCTCCGCAGCGTCCTCGGCACCCGAAGCCTGCCGCTCTGGAACAGGCCGGTCAGCTCGAACCTACGGAGGAGTCGGACTACGAAGCGGCAGGCGTGCTGGTTCGTCGCCGGGAGAGGCGGAACACCTCCAGCAGCGCCCGTACACCGCCCCTGATCGCATCGACCAAACTCGGCGTCTAGACAAGGCAGTTGACAGGAAGCAGGAAGATCAGCAAGTCTCCCACGACCATGGCGACAGCCGGGAAGGACGGGCAGTCGGGCACAGCCCTCAGTGGATCTTGTGGATCCAGTGAGGCGATTGAGCTTCAGGCCGTGCCGCTCATTGTCGCCGTTCTGCGGTACCCGCCCCTCGCCAAGGAGTTTCCGTTGCACAGAGCAGTCAGGGCCGCGGCCGTGCTCGCCCCCCTTCTCACCGTCACTCTCAGTCCGGCGCCGGCTTCGGCAACTGCCCCTTTCAAGGGGGCCAACACTGCCGCTGTCCAGGACGACTTCAACGGTGACGGCTACCGGGACCTGGTGGTGGGTGCGCCCCGCGCCGCCAATGGCAGCGTGGAGGAAGCCGGCGCCGTCGTCGTTCTGTACGGGGCGGCGTCATCGGTGAGCACCACGCGCCGCGCGGTCATCACCCAGGCGACCCCCGGGATCCCCGGCGACCCCGAGCAATGGGACGCCTTCGGCACGGCGGTCGCCAGTGCCGACTTGGACCGGGACGGGTATGCGGATCTACTCGTCGGCACTCCGGAGGAAACCGTCGGTGACAAGGAGTCCCGGGGCTCGGTGACCGTCGTGTGGGGCGGGCCTGGCGGTCTGCAGGGCGGTGCAACCGTGTCCCCTCCGGCCGGGTATGGGGACGGCATGACGTACTGCGGCTTCGGGATGTCACTGGCCACGGGCGACATGGACGGCGACAGTGTCCCGGAGGTGGCTATCGGCTCGCGCTGCGAGGGTGCTGCCTACAGCGGCCTCTTCACGCGCACTGGCAAGGCAGCATCCAGTTACCGGGAATGGCGCACCGGTGAGGCGCGCGGTGTGGTGATGGGCGACGTCAACGGTGACGGCACGGCAGAGCGATTCTGGATGGCCGGGCCCACGGACGGCGACCTCCGCGGGCCGGTCCATGAGGAGAGTTCGGGCGGTGAGCTCGTCAAACTCACCAACGCTGACGGCCACGCCGGTCAGATCGGCGACATCAACGGCGATGGCTACGGTGACCTGGTCACCGGCATCGCGGACGACGACTTCAGGATGAACGAGACCGGGGCAGCACACCGCGGCGGGGAGATCCAGGTCTTGTACGGCAGCGCGCACGGCATCACCGTCGGCCAGCGACCGAAGGTGTTCCACCAGGCCACGGCAGGCGTCCCCGGCACCGCAGAGGACGGCGATCAGTTCGGCCAGTCGCTCAGCGTCGGTGACGTCAATGCCGACGGATACGCCGACGTCCTCGTCGGCTCTCCCAGCGAGGCGGTCGGCACACGCCTCTACGCCGGTACGGCCGTCCTGCTGCGCGGCTCCGCGACCGGCCTGACCACGGCCAGGGCCGCTGGATACACCCAGGACACGGCGAGCGTGCCCGGCAGCGCCGAGAGCGGAGACCAGTTCGGCGCGGCGGTGCACCTCACCGATCTGAACAAGGACGGCAAAGCCGAGACGGTCGTCGGCGTACCCGGGGAGAACACCGACGGCTGCGTGTGGATCGCCCGCGGCTCGGCCTCCGGGCCCGTCCTGAGCGGGTCCGTCAATCTGTGCGGCAAGAGCGCAGGCATCACCGTCCGTGACACGCAAGGCTACTTTGGAGCCGCACTGACGAGCCCTCACACTTCCTCCTAGCGGCGGCAGAAACGTCTTGCGGGCCGGGGCGGCCACAAGGAAGCAGCGTCGAGCCGGCTGCCCTTTAGAGGTCGTTTCATCCTGCTGTTTCATCCTGGAATGCGGCTTTTACTCGGCGGTGTCGGGTCGCGCCAGGAGGTGGTGTTCTCGCCGGTGAGTCGGCGGGCCATGAGGTCGGTCATGGCAACGTGGATCATGGCTTCGGAGCGGTGGGGGTGGGTCTCGTAGTCGCGGGCCAGGCGGCGGTGGAGCATGAGCCAGTCATAGGTCCGCTCGACCGCCCAGCATGTCGGGATGGGGGTGAACCCGCGGGCTCCGGCCGTACGTTGGACGATCTCAAGGTCGATGCCGAGGGAGCGGCTTGCTCGACGAAGTGCTTTCGGTACCCGCTGTCGACCCAGACTTTTCGCAGGCCGGGATGGGTCGCGGCGGTCTGGTCCTGGAGACTCTGCCCGGCAGTGGAGTCCTGGACGCTTGCGGCGGTGACCAGCACCGCAAGGAGCAGGCCGAGGGTGTCGGTGATGATGCTGCGTTTGCGGCCGACGATCTTCTTGCCCGCGTCGATGCCCTGGCCGGCGATCCCAGGTATCCGGCGCTCGGTGACGCCTGAGCTGGCTGCGCTGCGGTGTTGTGGTCGTGATGGTCGGCGGCGGTGGCCACCCAGAAACCGGGTGACCACCGCCGTTGCGTCCGCTCCACTGTTGAGCTGTGGGTGTGGTTACGGGGCGGAGACTTCCTTGGTCAGGCGGCCGGTCCACGGGCACCAGTACAGGCCGGGCAGGAAGGGGCCGCCGGCTTCGTCGAGGTGGTCGTTGGTGTACGGGATGGTCGCGTCGCAGACCTCGATTGCCTGGTCGGCGAAGGAGACCGTGTCGGGGTTGACGTGGAAGTCCCACTGCGGGTTGTAGGCCGCGGACGTCTTGACGATCCGCCCGATGACGATCTTGTGCTCCCCGGTGCGGACGAGCTCGCGTGCTTCCTTGATCTTCTCGGGGTTGTTGAGCATGAGCGTGAAGTCCGACCCCGTGATGTCCCGGAGGTTGAAGTACGCAGCGTTCGCGGCGGCCTTCGTCGGCGCGACGGCCTGGGCCGATCCGGCAGGGGCGGCGGTGAAGGCGAGCAGGGTGGCCGCGGCGAGGGTGCCGAGCTTGAGGGAGAGGCGTCGCATGTAGGGCAGCTCCATGCCTTGGGGTCGTGTCCTCACGACCGTTCGTCACGGAACGTAATGGAAAGAACTCTTAAAGTGATCACGGCGCGCTGATCTTTCCGGCACTTCAAGCGGCGCTCGCCGACCGCCCCCACCCGCGGCGGTGCGCAGCCCGATGTGTGAGAGGCGGCAGCGTGGGCCGCGCTCCGCCCGGCACCACAAAGCCCTCCGCCCGGGGTGGAATAAGGGCGGAGGGCTTTGTGGGTGTCCTTCTGTAGCTTCGTTCAGCGACAGCGTTTGTCGATGAGTTCCAGCAGCAACTCACCATCAACGTGCCTGTGAATGTCGCACTCGTAGCCCTGTCCCAGGAGCGCTACCTCGACCAGGTCCTCCTCCCTCAAGTCGATCTGATCGCGATGCGGCACGGCAACGTCCTCGAGCGCGGTGACGTGGACGAGGCGTCCGGGTATCAGCAGATCGGATTCGACTGGGCCTGAACGCCCCCGTCCGCCCTGGCTCGGGTGGCAGACTGGTGGTTGCTGGTGCCGTGTACGTCCCCCGTGGCGCCACCAGCTCCCAAGTTCCGGCCCGGGTCAGCGATCCGGGAGCGGACACCCTTGTGGCCCGCCCTCTGGGGAGAGCGGGCCACAAGCACGTCTAACAGGGTTCAGGCCGGCAGTCGTTGAACCCCGCTCCTCAGCCGCTTCCCTCGTTCGATGAGCGTCCTCCGACACGGTGCCGGCGCGCACGTGGGCCTGTCAGGACGGTTCTTCAGTCGCATCAGCGAGAAGTGCTCGACATGCGGGGCGTCGGCGTGATGCGCGACCGCCCGCAGGCTCAGGCTTTGACCCCGCCAGTAGCCCCGCGATTCCCTCTCCGGCCTACCAAGATGTTGACGCTGCGTCGGGCCGGCCTCTGACTGGTCATGGAAGGGTGGGTGGTTCTCCGCCTGCCCCGTCGTGATCTTGGTCATGTGTACGCAAAGTCTTCATCACCCGTACAACTATTCGTACGGGTCGCTGATCTGATCACCGGAGCCAGAAGGCTCCATGATCAGTTGGGCCCCTGGTGTCGACGTTCCGTGAGGGACGACCACCGGGTGGGCCCCTTTCTCCACTTGGGGATCGCATGCGCATACGTGCCACCGTGGCCGCCGTCTCCGGCGCCCTGGCCCTCTCCGCCCTCGCCGTCCCGGGCGCCCACGCAGCCGGCTCCGCCGACCACCGCGCGGACATCGCCAAGGTGCGCGAGGCCGCCCACGCCGCCTCGGGCAAGGCCCCGTACACCGGCTCGACGGGCTCCGACGGCGAGCCCTACACGCTCGACCTGACCTTCTCCAACGTGAAGATCAACGGCGGTAGCCCGATCGTGGTCGGCACCAGCAACAAGGTCTCCGTCCCGGTGACCTACAGCATCAAGCACGCCGCGTCCGTGGACATCACCGCCGACGACTTCATCCTGGACGTCGAGATCTACCGCGGCTCTTACGACGACGCCGCGAACGTTCTGTTCGGCGACAACGTCCCCTCCTGCACGGAGACTTCGTCGACCACCGCCAGCTGCAAGAGCAGCATCGACGTTTACCCGCATGACGAGCTCCTCAACGAGGACGCCGGCACTTGGAAGGCCGACGGCTACGCGATCGCGCTGAACGGTGTCGACCTGGACGACGAGAACGCCGACTGGAGCAAGGTCGGCGTCGTCGGCCAGGACGCGCTGGCCACCACCAAGCTCCAGCGCTACTCCAAGCTGACGGTCAACGCCTCGCCGGAGCCGGTCAAGAAGGGCAAGACCATCACGGTCACCGGCCTGCTGTCCCGTGCCAACTGGGACACCCACAAGTACGCCGGCTACACCGTCCAGCCGGTCGG
>NZ_JBIWLU010000025.1:0-63977 GCF_044766365.1 Streptomyces sp. NPDC102279
CGATACGACCCCCGAGGCCGATACGGCCCAGCACTTTCACCCACACCGGCACCCCGGCCGGCCCCCCCCGGGGCCCCCCCCCCCCCCCCCCGCCCCCCCCCCCCCCCCCCCCCCCCCCCCCCCCCCCCCCCCCCCCCCCCCCCCCCCCCCCCCCCCCCCCCCCCCCCCCCCCCCCCCCCCCCCCCCCCCCCCCCCCCCCCCCCCCCCCCCCGCGCCCGCCCCCCCCCCCCCCCCCCCCCCCGCCCCCCCCCCCCCCCCCCCCCCCCCCCCCCGCCCCCGCCCCCCCCCCCCCCGCCCCCCCGGGGGGGGGGCGGGGGGCGCCCCGCCCCCCCCCCCCCCCCCCCCCCCCCCCCGACCGGCTCACCGTGCCGACCCTGCTGGTGCACGGCCCGGACGACACCATCGCCCCCTGGGGCCCGTCCCGCCGCCTCGCGGCGAGCCGCCCGGACCTGGTCACCCTCCACACCGTCCCGGACGCCCCGCACGCCGCCATGTGGAACGCCGACCCGACCGGCTACGAGGAGGCGCTCCGCCGCTTCCTCACCCCACTCATGTGACCCCGGCGGCGATCCGCAGCAGCCTCCGACGCACGGGTCCGGGCTCCCCGGCCGCCGCGGACGTGCGCTTCCGGCGCCCTTCCGGTTCCGTCCCGGACAACTCCCCACGGCGCACTTTCCGGTGCGGCGAGCGCCCTGGCGAGCCTCCTCCCCGAGCGCCACCGGCACCCGCGAGGGCATTCCGTTTGGGTTTTCGGACCGTCAACCGGAAGACTGCACCCGTGACGTCCCGTAACCCGCGCGACTCCAGGCTCCGACTCGTCAGCCCGCGGCCCCTCGCGGCCGCTCCCCGAGCGGTGACCCAGCGCCGCACACCCCGCCCCGCACCGCGACCGCCGGAGGGCACACCGCCGCCCGCGGAACTCGCCCGCATGGCACGCACCGGCCTGTCCGACGCGGCCCGCGTCGCCCGCTGGGCCGACGCCGCGCTGCGCCCGGGGCGCGACGACGCGACCCCCGACGGCAAGGGCGCGCTCTCAGAAGCGACCGCCGAACGGGCCGCCACCGAACTCGGACTGACCCCGGCTCAGGTCCGCGCGGACTGGGACACCGCCCGGCTGGCCGGCCTCATCGAGGTGCACGGCGACAGCGCCCGCCCCGGCTGGCGGCTGCGCGCCTGGAGCCGCGACGACAGCGCCGTCCTGCGCGGCTGGGTCGCCCTCTTCGACGCCTGGTCCCTCGCCCACCCCGAACCCACGGACCGGGAGGCGGCCACCGTCGCCGAGGTCGTCTCCGCGATGCCCCAGGTGCTCTCCTTCCTCCAGCTCTCCGCCGGGCCCGTCCCCGTGGAGCAGCTCCTCGACCTCCTCGAACAGCGCGTCACGGAACTGCGCACCGAGCGCTGCGAGGTCGCCTACGGTCCCCGGCCCGAGCCCGCCCCGGAACCCGTCGAGATCACGGACGCCCCGCTCGCACCCCTCCTCGAATGGGCGCTGCGCGCCCTCGCCTCCGTCGGCGCGCTGACCTACGGCGACGCACAGGCCACCCTCACCCCGCTCGGCAGCTGGGCGGTCTGGGTCAAGCTGGAGCAGATCTGCGTCGCCGCGCAGAGCCCCGCCGGGAACATCGAGCAGTCCGCCGAGGACATGCTCCGCGGCTGCGCCCAGCTCCGCCCCAACGCGGCCCGCGCCGAGTACCGCGCCTGGCTCGCCGCCCGCCCCGTCGGCAGCGCCGTCACCGAGCTCCTCGCCGCAGCCCGCGGCGAGGACGCCCTCACCCGCGGCCTCGCCTTCGAGGCGCTGCGCGTGGTCGGTGCCCCCGCCGAGCCCGACGTACGCGCCGTGGCCGACGAGTCGTGGCTGCGCCCTTACGCCCTGCTGTGGCTCGCCGAGCACGACGGCCACGACCCCGAGGACGCGCACGAGCTCCTCACCCGAGCCGAGTCCACCTGGCTGTGGGTCGACACGGCCGCAGCCGTCGCCGACCACGGCGACGCCCCGCTCCTCGTCCGTCATCTGGAGTCCGCGGTGCAGCCGACCGTGCCCGCACTCCTCGACGAGGTGCGCGCCGTCGGTCACCCGCGCACGGTGCAGGTCCTCGTCGCCCTCGCCGCCGCCCACCCGGACCCGGCCCTCGCCAAGGCCGTGCGCCGGGCGGCCTTCCAGGTGCACACCGGCGGGAGCTGACCCCGGGAGCCGTCGGGAACGGGGGCAGAGGCACGCGCCCGTCGGACAGCGCCCCCGGGCGGCGCCCGACGGGATCTCCACACAAGCGGCACAAGCCGCGGCCCCGCGAAGAGGCCCCGCTGCCCGCCCGACGGCCGGGCAGCGGCGGCGGGGGAGCGCGGCTCCTACGCGCCTATCTCCGGGGCGTACGTGCCGAAGCTCCAGATGTTGCCCTCGATGTCCAGGGCCATGTAGTCCCGCGAGCCGTAGTCCTGGTCGGCGGGGGCCATCAGGATCTCCGCGCCGTGGTCCACGGCCCGCTGATGGTGGGCGTCGACATCGTCCACGACGATGTACACCCCGCACGGGCCGGCGCTCTTCATCGCCTCGTCGAAACGGCCGCCGCGGCCCTTGGAGCCGAGCATCACAGCGCCGTTCCCCTGCACCAGCTCGGCGTGCATCACCGAGCCGTCCTCGCCCTCGTAGACCGACAGCTCGGTGAAGCCGAAGGCCTCCGTGAGCTGCCTGATCGCCGCCTTCGCGTCGGTGTACAACAGCGAGGGATAGATGCTCGGGCGTCCGCCGTTCGTACCAGCCATGCCGATCACTCCGTCTCGTCACATCGCCGGAATCCGATCCGCTGCCCAGTCTGGCACCGGCCACTGACAACGCCCCGCCGGCCAAGGCCCGCCGCCCGCGGCTCGTCCGCGGACCGGGCGGCCCCCGGGGGAGCCCCGCTCACCGGAACGTGTCGCACTGCGCCATGTCGCCGCTGCTGAAGCCCTGGTAGAACCACTGCTGCCGCTGCTGGGCCGACCCGTGCGTCCACGTCTCCGGCGTGACCCGGCCCTGGTACCGCTGCTGGATCCGGTCGTCCCCGACCGCCGCCGCCGCGTCCAGGCCGTCGCGGATGTCGGCGTCCGTCAGCGAGGTCAGCAGCGGCTTGCCCGACGACGTGGACGGGGTGGTCGTCGCATGCCGTGCCCAGACGCCCGCGTAGCAGTCCGCCTGGAGCTCCACCCTCACCGCGTTGCTGTTCGCGCCGGTCACCCCGTCCTGTGACCTGGCCAGCGTGCCCATCAGGTCCTGCACGTGATGCCCGTACTCGTGCGCCACCACGTAGGCCTGTGCGAACGGTCCGCCGCTGGAGCCGAACTTGGTGCGCAGCTCGTCGAAGAAGCCCAGGTCCAGATAGACCTTGCGGTCCCCGGGACAGTAGAAGGGGCCCACGGCCGACGAGGCGGTGCCGCAGGCGGTACCGACCTGGCGGCTGAAGAACACGGTGGGAGAGCGGGTGTAGGTGCCGCCCCGGCGCGTGAACTCCTTCGTCCAGTACGTCTGGATGCTGTTGACCACCGCGACGACGCGGCAGTCCTCCTCCGCGTTCGCGTCCCGCCCGGTCCGGCAGGTCTGCTGCAGCTGTGCCAGGGAGGAGGAGGCCGGCGCGGGCTGGTCGCTACCGGAGGACAGGCCGAGCTGGTCGGGACCGACCCCGAAGAACAGTCCGAGGATCAGGGCGATGAGACCGGCGAGACCGCCGCCGAGGGTCGCCCTGCCGCCGGGGATCCGACTGCCGCGCACATCCTGGACCTCGGACGTGTCCAGGTCGGCGTCGTCGTCGAACTGCATGGACACACCACCCTCTGCCGTACGTCGGTCGCCCTCCGTGGCGCCATCCTCGTACGCTCCCGGCCCCGTGGCCCCGGCCCGGGGGCCGAACGGGCTACGCCCGCGCCCGGCGGCCTCCGTGGCGGGTTTCCCGGCCGGACGCCCCGCACTCCCGCGTCCGGTCCGAGGAGCGCGGCGGGGCGAGTGTCACAGTGCCGGAGGCCCGCACACCGGAAAAGTGGTTGCACGGTCCCGTTAGACTTGGCCCATGGCCATTCTCCTCGCGCACTAGACGGCGGGAACGTCCTCAGCCGTCCATCCGCCAACCTCCCCCGAGCTCTCGACTCCGCTCGAGCAGGGGGGGACCCCAGCCCTGGAGTCTGTCCGTGATCTCCGCCTCCGGTATCGAGCTGCGCGCCGGCGCCCGCATCCTCATCGAGTCCGCCACCTTCCGCATCGCGAAGGGCGACCGCATCGGCCTCGTCGGCCGCAACGGCGCGGGCAAGACGACCCTCACCAAGGTCCTCGCCGGCCAGGGCCAGCCCGCCGCGGGCACCGTCACCCGCTCCGGCGAGGTCGGCTATCTGCCCCAGGACCCGCGCACCGGCGACCTCGACGTCCTGGCCCGTGACCGCGTCCTGTCCGCCCGCGGCCTGGACGTCCTGATCCGCAAGATGCGCGAGAACGAACAGCGCATCGCCAACGGCGCGGGCGCCACCCGTGAGAAGGCCATGCGGCAGTACGAGCGCCAGGAGACGGAGTTCCTCACCAAGGGCGGCTACTCCGCCGAGGCCGAGGCAGCCACCATCGCCGCCGCGCTCAACCTGCCCGACCGGGTGCTCGGCCAGCCCCTGCACACGCTCTCCGGCGGTCAGCGCCGCCGTATCGAGCTGGCGCGCATCCTCTTCTCGGACGCCGACACCCTGCTGCTCGACGAGCCGACGAACCACCTGGACGCCGACTCGATCGTCTGGCTGCGCGACTACCTGAAGACGTACCGCGGCGGCTTCATCGTGATCTCCCACGACGTGGACCTCGTCGAGACGGTCGTCAACAAGGTCTTCTATCTGGACGCCAACCGCGCTCAGATCGATGTCTACAACATGGGCTGGAAGCTCTACCAGCAGCAGCGCGAGGCCGACGAGAAGCGCCGCAAGCGCGAGCGGCAGAACGCCGAGAAGAAGGCCGCCGCGCTGAACTCGCAGGCGGACAAGATGCGGGCCAAGGCCACCAAGACGGTGGCCGCGCAGAACATGGCCAAGCGCGCCGACAAGCTGCTCGCCGGCCTGGAGGCGGTCCGCGTCTCCGACAAGGTCGCCAAGCTGCGCTTCCCCGAGCCCGCGGCCTGCGGCAAGACCCCGCTCATGGCGGAGGGCCTGTCCAAGTCGTACGGCTCCCTGGAGATCTTCACCGACGTCGACCTGGCCATCGACAAGGGCTCCCGTGTCGTCATCCTCGGCCTGAACGGCGCCGGCAAGACGACCCTCCTGCGGCTCCTCGGCGGCGCCGAGAAGCCGGACACCGGCGAGGTCATCGAGGGCCACGGCCTCAAGCTCGGCTACTACGCGCAGGAGCACGAGACCCTCGACCCCGAGCGCACGGTCCTGGAGAACATGCGGTCCGCCGCCCCCGACCTGGACCTGGTCGAGGTCCGCAAGACGCTCGGCTCGTTCCTCTTCTCCGGCGACGACGTCGACAAGCCGGCCGGTGTGCTCTCCGGCGGTGAGAAGACGCGGCTCGCGCTCGCGACCCTCGTCGTCTCCTCGGCGAACGTCCTCCTGCTCGACGAGCCGACGAACAACCTCGACCCGGCCAGCCGCGAGGAGATCCTCGGCGCGCTGCGCACCTACAAGGGCGCCGTCGTCCTCGTCACCCACGACGAGGGTGCCGTCCAGGCGCTCCAGCCGGAGCGGATCATCCTGCTGCCGGACGGCGTCGAGGACCTGTGGGGTTCCGACTACGCCGACCTGGTCGCCCTCGCCTGAGGCCCCGCGAGGGGTCCGCACACCGAGATCGAATGACTGATCCACCGCGTATGGATCATTCGGCCGATCCGTGATCCACCATCTGTGTGAGATCTCCTCGTACCGAGGTGTGTCCTACACCGATTTTCCGGCCGAGCCCTGGAGAACCCAGGGCTCGGCCGTCTTGCGTCGCTGACCAGGTACTTCGTGGAAGAACCCGTTCGGCGGTATGGAACGCACCAGCCGGAACCACAGATTCCACTCGTGGGGACGGGCTCCTGTCGTCAAAACCTTGTCTTACGGACCTTGCCGAATGGGTGGCCATGACGCCCGGAAGGGGTGATCATGAGAGTCCAGAGCGCACTTCCCATGAGGAGGCACGGGTGGCCGAGACTCTGAAGAAGGGCAGCCGGGTAACCGGCGCCGCGCGCGACAAGCTCGCGGCAGACCTGAAGAAGAAGTACGACTCCGGTGCGAGCATCCGAGCGCTGGCCGAAGAGACCGGCCGTTCGTATGGCTTCGTGCACCGGATGCTCAGCGAGTCGGGTGTCACGCTCCGAGGGCGTGGCGGAGCGACGCGGGGCAAGAAGGCCGCTACGGCCTGAGGCCGGGCGTCCCCATCGGCTTCGGTGGTGACCACCCGGTCGGTCGGGTGACCGACCGGGTGGTTACTGTGCAGTCACTTAGGTGTGCGCTCGTGCTTCACGGGGTGCACACCTGATCCGACCGCACCCATCGGAGGCACCCCATGGCTTCGCCCGACAAGGATCTCGAACCGGTTCTCGACAAGGACGGCGTACGGCTCACCGTCGACGACGCGATCGCCACGGTGACACTGACCAACCCGGCCAAGCGCAACGCCCAGAGTCCTGCTCTGTGGCGGGCGTTGACGCAAGCCGGCCGGTCACTGCCGGGCTCCGTCCGGGTCGTCGTCGTGCGTGCCGAGGGCCAGTCCTTCTCCGCGGGGCTCGACCGGCAGGCGTTCACGCCCGAGGGCTTCGACGGCGAACCGTCGTTCATCGACCTCGCGCGCGGCTCCGACGCCGAACTCGACGCGACCATCGCCGAGTACCAGGAGGCGTTCACCTGGTGGCGGCGCAGCGACATCGTGTCCGTGGCCGCCGTGCAGGGGCATGCCATCGGCGCCGGATTCCAGCTCGCGCTCGCCTGTGACCTGCGCGTCGTCGCCGATGACGTGCAGTTCGCCATGCGCGAGACCAGCCTGGGCCTCGTGCCCGACCTGACGGGCACGCACCCCCTGGTGAGCCTCGTCGGGTACGCCCGCGCCCTGGAGATCTGTGCGACCGGCCGTTTCGTGCTCGCCGAGGAGGCCGAGCGCACCGGACTCGCCAACCTCGCGGTGCCCGCGGCCCAGCTCGACGACGCGGTCCGCGACCTCACCGCGGCTCTGCTGGCCGCCCCGCGCGACGCCGTGATCGAGACGAAGGCCTTGCTGCGCGGCGCGCAGGAGCGTCCCTACGAGGAGCAGCGCACCGCCGAACGCGCCTCGCAGGCCCGTCGGCTCCGGGACCTCGCCGGCGTCGGCGACTGACCACGACGAGCGGGGCGCGTCCGTACGGCCTTGTCTTGCGGGCCGTGGACGCGACCCCGGGGCGACGGAGCGAACGCCGGGTAGCCGGCGGTCTCGACGACCCGGCGCTCCCGCGCGTACCGCGTCAGCCGACGGCGGTCACCAGGACCGCCACGGACGGGGTGTCCCGAGCGGCCTCCGCGACCGCCGTCCTGACCGCGCGTGCCACCTCCACCGCCCGGAAGTCCGCGGAGACCGCGAGTTCGACACGGACGTGACGGCGGGGCACGGCCGGCTCCGAGGCGGCGGGAGCCGTGATGTCCACCGATCGGCCCAGGGCGTCCGTCAGACGGGTGACTCCCGCGACGGCCCGGACGACGGCGGCGATCCGCGCCTCCTCCGGATCGTTCGGGACCTTCGGCGCCTTCGGCGCGGCAGCCTCCCGTACGCTCTCCTCCTTGTTGTTCTCCGGCTTCTCCGGCGGATCCGTCAGCAGGTCCGTGACCTGGAGGTCCACCTCGCTCACGTCGAGGCCGAGCCGCTGGGTCGCGGCGGCCGACAGGGCGAGCCGCAGCCGCTCCGCGGTCGTCGGCAACGGGTCGGTGCCCGGGGCCGTGGGATCCGCCGCCGCCCCGAACTCCGCTGTCACGCGCAGCGGACCGGGCGCGAGGGCACTGGGCGGGGCCGGTACGGCGGAGGCGTACGGCCCGTCCGGATCGGCGAGCGCGATCCGCAGCGCGCCGAGGCGCACGCCGTCCACGGCCGTCGCCGCCCGCCGCAGCACGGCGTCCGCGGCGCTCTCCGTGATCCACGCGCCGTCGCGCGACAGGCCCAGCGGCAGCAGCCTGCCGAGTCCGAGCTGATGCCGTACCACCTGCGCCCACCGGTCCGCCGTCATTGCTCCAGCCTGCCCCATCAGCGGGCGCGCGACCGCGCGACCCGACCTACTGTGGGCTCAGGAGGACGACCGAAAGGGACGTACGGCAATGAGCGATATGACCGAGCGGAACCGGACGGACAGCCCCGACTCCGAGAAGGAGGCCGGCCGCAAGCCCACCAAGCGGGGCGGCGGGGACCCCGCGACGCGCGGACGGACCACCATCGCCGACGGAGTCGTGGAGAAGATCGCCGGGCTCGCCGCGCGTGACGTCGTCGGCGTCCACGCCATGGGCAGCGGGATGAGCCGGACCTTCGGTGCGGTGCGCGACCGGGTGCCGGGCACCAGCAGCAGCAAGTCCGTGAGCCGTGGTGTGAAGGCCGAGGTCGGCGAGGTGCAGACCGCCCTCGATCTGGAGATCGTCGTCGACTACGGCGTCTCGATCGCCGACGTGGCGCGCGACGTGCGCGAGAACGTCATCGCGGCCGTCGAGCGCATGACCGGCCTCGAAGTGGTCGAAGTCAACATCGCGGTGAGTGATGTGAAGCTTCCCGAGGAAGAAGACGAGGAACCGGAGTCACGTCTCCAGTGACCTCGGGGACATCGGTACGTCCCGGACCACCACCCGGCCACCGCGTCACACGTGATCACGCGGTCGCCGAACCGCTGAGGAGCGCACCATGAGCTTGGCCGTTGTCGGCATGATCGCCGGTATGGCGCTGGCCTTCGCCGGGTACTTCGGTGGATTCGGCGCCTTTCTCCTGGTGGCCGCTCTGGGCGCCGTCGGGTTCTTCGTCGGACGGTTCCTCGAGGGGGACCTGGACGTGGGCGACCTCTTCCGCGCCCGTGACGACCGGCGGCGGTGACCCGTGCCAGGTCAGGTCGACCGGCTCGGTGAGACCCGGCCAGGCGTGACGACCGTGGTGGCGCCCGAACGGGGCGCCACCCGGATCGCCGACCGGGTCGTCGCGAAGATCGCGTCGCAGGCGGCGCGCGAGGCGCTGCCGCCGCTGCCGCCCGACGCGGTGCCCCCGCACGCGACCGTCGTCGTCCGGCGGCAGTCGTCCGGCGCCGGGGGAGCGGGCGACCGCGCGACGCACAGCGCCCAGGTACGCGTCAGTCTCGAACTCGGATACCCCTCCGACATCGGTGGCCAGTGCAACGCGGTGCGTCGTCATGTCGCGGAGCGGGTAGAGGCGTTGGCGGGAATGGACGTTCCGGAGGTGGCCGTCCAGGTGGAGCGGCTGCACCTGGCGCACGGGCCGGACTCGGTACAGGGGAGGACGCAATGAGCGAGCCCCAGGGCTCCGAGAACACCCGGAAGTTGCCGGTGCTGGAGAAGCCGGACGACCCGGGCGCGCTCGGTCAGTCCGCCTCGGCAGCCGCCTACGAACCGCTGGAGACCCTGGACGACGAGGACGGCCGCCAGGGCCGCTTCTGGTCCGCGCGCCGTGTTCCGGCCTGCATCCTCGCGATCCTGCTCCTCGTGATCGCCGGCTTCTTCCTCTACGACGTCGCGGCGGTCCGCGCCGGTCACTCCGCCCTCGAGTTGCGCAAGTGGTTCGCCCGGCAGCTCGCCGAGCGGCCCCTAGACGACACCGCCGTCCTCGTGGGCGCCGGCATCGCCGCCGCGCTCGGGCTCTGGCTGGTCCTCCTCGCCGCCACCCCCGGACTGCGTGACGTGCTGCCCATGCGGCGCACCCACCGCGACGTGCGGGCCGGTCTGCACCGGAAAGCCGCCGCGATGGCCCTGCGCGACCGGGCCATGGAGGTCGCCGGCGTCCAGTCGGTCCGGGTCCGCGTGAAACGCCGCAAGGTCGACGTCCGCGCGGTGTCGCACTTCCGTGAACTCGACGACGTCCGTGCGGACCTGGACGCCACGCTCACCGACGGCATTCAGGGACTGGGGCTGTCCCGCTCACCGCGTCTGTCGGTGCGGGTCGCCCGTCCCGGACGGAAGGGGTGAGGTCCGTGCGCCGGACCGTCAACCGCGTACTGATCGGGCTCGCCGGGCTCGTGCTGCTGGCCCTCGGCGGCTCCGTCCTCGCCATCGGGCTCGGCGTCAAGCCGCCCTCCTGGTGGATCCACGACGGACGTCACGACGTGCTCCTCAGCACCGCCGAACGCACCAAGTGGCGCGACCAGGGCTGGTGGTGGCCCGTCGTCATCGCCGCCCTCGCGATCCTCGTCCTGCTCGCCCTGTGGTGGCTGTTCGCCGACCTCCGGCGCCGCCGCCTCGCCGAGGTGCTCGTCGACACCGGCGACGGAGAGGGCGCTCTGCTGCGCGGGCGGGCGCTGGAGAGCGTACTGGCCGCCGAGGCCGACCGGTTGGGCGGCGTCGACACGGCACGGGTCCACCTGACCGGCCGCCGCACCCTGCCCGAGGCGCATGTACGGCTCCTGCTGGAACCACACGTCGACCCCGGGCAGGCACTTCACCAGCTGACCGTCGAGGCCCTGGCGCACGCGCGGAACTCGGCGGGCCTGGCCGCGCTCCCGGCGGAGGTCCGGCTGCGCGCCGTCAAGCACCGCGCGGAGCGCGTGACCTGAGAGGGCCGGTCAGAACCCGCTGCGCATCCCGCCGTCGACCGGGACCATGATGCCGGTCAGGTACGAGGCGGCGGGGGAGAGCAGGAACGCGGCCGTCCGGCCGAACTCCTCCGGCGTGCCGTAGCGGCGCAGCGGGATGCGCGACTCGTTGGCCGCGCGGGTGGCCTCCGGGTCGGCCGACAGACCGTCCAGCTCGCGGACCCGGTCCGTGTCGATCCGCGAGGGCAGCAGCCCGACGACACGGATGCCGCGCGGACCCAGCTCGTCCGCGAGCGACTTGGCGAAGCCGGCGAGGCCCGGGCGCAGACCGTTGGAGATGGTGAGCCCGCCGATCGGCTCGTACACCGAGCCGGAGAGCACGAAGCCGATGGCGCCGCCCTCGCCGAGTTCCGCGGTGGCCGCGCGGGCCAGCCGCACCGCGCCCAGGAAGACCGACTCGAACGCGGCCGTCCACTGCTCGTCGGTGTTGTCCGCGGCGAAGCCGGGCGGCGGGCCGCCGACGCTGATGAGGATGCCGTCGAAGGCGCCGAAGTGCTCCCGGGCGGCCGCGATCAAGCGGGCCGGGGCCCCGGGGTCGGCGTTGTCCGCAGCCACCCCGACCGCGTTCGGGCCGAGCGCGGAGGCGGCGTCGGCCGCGCTCTTCGCGTCGCGCCCGCTCAGGACCACCTTCGCGCCGTCGGCGACGAGTTCCCGCGCGGCGGCGTTGCCCAGGCCACGAGTGGCGCCCGTGACGACGTACACACGATCCTTCAGTCCAAGATCCATGGCACCCATCCTCCCCCATGCCGTCACGCGCCTCCAGGGCGGTGGCGGGCCGACCGGGGGGAGGCGTGCCGCGCTACGACGCCTCAGGATCCGCCGGCTTCTCCCCGTCCTCCGGCGGCTTCGCGGGCCGTACCCCGTAGAGGCTGAGGGCGGTCACCACGAGGCCGATGTGGCTGAACGCCTGCGGGAAGTTGCCGAGCTGGCGCTCCGCGACGGGGTCGTACTCCTCGGACAGCAGACCCACGTCGTTGGTGAGACCGACCAAGCGCTCGAACAGCTCGCGGGCCTCCTGCGTGCGGCCCGTCAGATGCAGCGCGTCCGCGAGCCAGAACGAGCAGACGATGAAGGCGCCCTCGTCGCCGGGGAGCCCGTCGACATCGTTCGTCGCGGCGCTGTAGCGGCGCACCAGCAGGCCGTCGGGGGCGAGTTCGGCACGGACCGCGTCGACCGTGCCGACCACCTTCGGATCGTCGGCGGGCAGGAAACCGACGCGGGGGATGAGCAGCAGGGCGGCGTCGAGTTCGGTGGAGCCGTAGGACTGGGTGAACGTGTTCCGCTCGGCGTCGAAGCCGCGCTCGCACACCTCGCGGTGCACCTCGTCGCGCATCGCCCGCCAGCCCTCCAGGTCGCCTTCGAGCGACGGGTCCTCCTCCAGGGTGCGCACGGCGCGGTCGGCGGCCACCCAGGCCATCACCTTGGAGTGGACGAAGTGCCGGCGCGGGCCGCGGATCTCCCAGATCCCCTCGTCCGGCTGCCGCCACGCGACGCGCAGGAAGTCCATCATGGCGCACTGCACCCGCCACATGTGCGGCCTCGACGGCAGGCCCGAACGCCGCGCGAGCCACAGCGAGTCGATGACCTCCCCGTACACGTCGAGCTGCAGCTGCTCCACGGCGCTGTTGCCGACCCGGACCGGCGAGGAGCCCGCGTATCCGGGCAGCCACGGGATCTCGTACTCCGACAGCCGGCGTTCGCCCGACAGGCCGTACATGATCTGTAGGTCCGCCGGGTCGCCCGCGACCGCGCGCAGCAGCCAGTCGCGCCAGGCCTCGGCCTCCTCCAGATATCCGGCCGCGAGGAGCGCCCCCAGGGTGAGGGTGGAGTCGCGCAGCCAGCAGTAGCGGTAGTCCCAGTTGCGGACACCGCCCAGTTCCTCGGGGAGCGAGGTGGTCGGGGCGGCCACGATGCCGCCGGTCGGCGCGTAGGTGAGGGCCTTCAGCGTGAGCAGGGAGCGCACGACGACGTCCCGGTGCGGTCCGTCGTAACGGCAGCGCGCCGCCCATGCCCGCCAGTCCTTGACGCTCGTCTCCAGTGACTCGAAGGGGTCGCTGAGCGGCGGGCGCGGCCGGTGCGAGGGATGCCAGGTCAGTACGAAGGCGACCTTCTCGCCCGCCTCGACGGTGAACTCGGAGTAGGTGCGGAAGTCCTTGCCCCAGGTGCGGACGGGCGGCTCGGTGCGCAGCCACACCGAGTCCGGGCCCGCGATCGCCACCCGGTGACCGCCCGACCGGCGCATCCAGGGCACGACCGACCCGTAGTCGAAGCGCAGCTGGAGCCGGCTGCCCATCTTCACCCGGCCGCTGAGCCCTTCGACGACGCGTACGAGATCGGGGGCGTGCTCGCGCTGCGGCATCAGGTCGGTCACCCGGACGGATCCCTCGGCGGTGTCCCACTCGGTGTCGAGCACCAGGGTGTCCGGGCGGTAGGCGCGCCGGGTGCACACGTCCGCACCCTCGGGCGCGATCCGCCATTGGCCGTTGTCCTCGTCGCCCAGCAGGGCCGCGAAACAGGCGGCGGAGTCGAAGCGGGGAAGGCACAGCCAGTCGACGGACCCGTCGCGGCCCACCAGAGCGGCGGTCTGTTCGTCCCCGATGAGCGCGTAGTCCTCGATGCGTCGGTGCACGCAGGACGGGTTCCCGACCCGGGCGAGCGTCAATCGGGCCGCCGGAGTGGCAGGAGCGGTCAGGGTGACCTGGGGCGGGCGCTTCTAGACGCTCGCCGGCTCCGCTTCCTCTTCCGATGCCGTCTCCGCGGCCGCCGCCTCCGTGCGGTCGCGGCGCTCACGGCGGACCAGGACCACCCAGCCGAAGGGGATGCCCGCGGAGAACAGCCACCACTGGATCGCGTACGCCATGTGGGGACCGATGTCGCTGTGTTCGGGGTCCGGGATCAGTTCGGGGGAGTCGCCCTTGGGGCGCGGCGCCGTCTGCTCGACATAGCCGCCGAGGACCTGCTTGCCGAGCCGCTGCGCCTGCTGCTCGCTGTTGATCAGCATGACCTGACGGTCGGGCAGGCCGCGGACGTTCTTGATGCCGCTGTCGGCGGTCGTCTGGTCGGCCATCAGCCGGCCGGTGACGGTGACCTCGCCGCGCTCGGGGGCGGGGATCTTCGGGAAGGCGGTCTGCGCGCCGTCCGCCGGGACCCAGCCCCGGTTGACCATGAGGACGCGGCCGTCGGTCAGCACGAACGGCGTCAGGACGTGGTAGCCGACCTCGCCGTCGGAGTTGGTGCGGCGGCGGACGACCTCTTCGTGCGCGGTGTCGAAGTGGCCCTTGGCGCTGACCCGGCGGTAGAGGTCGTCGTGCCGGATGTGCTGTCCCGGCGCGGTGAGCGTCTCGGCGGGTACCGGCTTCGTCGCCAGCGAGTCGGAGATCACCGTGTTCAGGGCGACCTTGTGCTCATGCCGGTGCAGCTGCCAGAAGCCCAGCTTGATCATCGTGGGGATGAGCGCGAGGGCCACGAGGGTGAGGATCACCCACTGCCGGGACAACAGGAAGCGGTACACCCCATTGACGGTACTCGGCACGGTTTCGGCCCCCGACGGGAGGGTCCCGCCGAGGGCCGGTCGCCACCCGCGCCCGAGGTGGTCCGGGGCTCAGACCTTGTCGACGATCCCCGTCCTCCCCTCCGCGCGGGCGCAGTGCCCGCCGCAGTACCAGTGGCCCTCGACCTCGACGCCCTGGCCGATGACCTGCACGCGACAGTGCTCGCAGATCGGGGCCATCCGGTGGATCGCGCAGGAGAAGCAGTCGAAGACGTGCACCGCGCCCTGCGCGTGCACCTCGAAGGTCATTCCGTAGTCATTGCCGCATACTTCGCATCTCGCCATGCGCCACAGGGTGGGGTGCCGTCGCGGCGCGGGCGAGCGGGGGCCGGGCGAGTCGCGCGTCAATCACCCGTACGCCCGTCACCCTCCCGTGCCCGTTCGGTCACCCGTACGTCCGTCACCCCCGCGACGCGGGTTCGACGTCGCGCAGCAACTGTCCGAAGGCGGCTTCGTCGATCACCGGTGTGCCGAACTGCCGGGCCTTGACGACCTTCGACGTGGCGGCGTCCGGGTCGTTCGTCACGAGCAGGCTGGTGAGCCGGGACAGGCTCGTCGCGACGTGCAGTCCGGCCTCGACGGCGCGGTCCTCCAGCAGTTCGCGGTCGACGGAGGTGTCCCCGGAGAACGCGACGCGCATGCCCTGCTTGAGCGGTCTGCCCGAGTCGTAACGCCCTGGGTTGGGATAGGGGCATGCGGGACGCTTGCGGGAGGGGCGCCAACTCCCGGAGGGATAGCCGCC
Source organism: Streptomyces sp. NPDC102279 (assembly GCF_044766365.1). Lineage (NCBI taxonomy): Bacteria > Bacillati > Actinomycetota > Actinomycetes > Kitasatosporales > Streptomycetaceae > Streptomyces > Streptomyces sp. NPDC102279. The sequence continues at coordinate 15,023 of NZ_JBIWLU010000025.1, forward strand.
GGACGCGTACCCCCCGGCCTGGCGTCCGATCCGGGGTGCCGACGTGCTGCCGGACCACTCCTTGAGCGGCAGGCATTCGAGCAGCGGCAGTCGCACCCCGTCGCGCGCCGCGGCCCGCAGGCTCGGCCGGAACGCCTCGGCCAGCACGCGGGCGTCGTCCAGCGCGTGGTGCGCGCGCTGCTGGACGACCCCGAAGTGCGCGGCCAGGGACTCCAGCTTGTGGTTGGGCAGCGGCAGACCCAGCTCCTTGGAGAGGGCGATGGTGCACAGCCGCTGACGCACCGGGGCCTCGCGCTCAGCGCGCGCGTACTCGCGGGCGATCATCGACCAGTCGAAGACCGCGTTGTGCGCGACGAGTACGCGGCCGTCGAGCCGAGCGGCGAATTCCTCGGCGATCTCAGGAAAGAGCGGCGCCCCTTCGAGCATGTCGCCGGTGAGCCCGTGGATCCACACCGGGCCCGGATCGCGCTCGGGATTGACCATCGTGTACCAGTGGTCCTCGACCTCGCCGCGCGCGTCCAGCCGGTAGACGGCGGCGGAGATTATCCGGTCGTCGCGGGCCAGTCCTGTGGTCTCCACGTCAACGACCGCGTATCCCTGCGGATACGCGGCCGGCCAGGAGGCTGGGGACGCTGCGGTCGTGAGGTCTTCGAGCATGGTCACTGAGGATACGGGCCGTGACTGACAGCTCCGCTGCCGCCTTCCCGGAACACGGGACTCCCCGGGCCCCGGACGTGGCACGCGCGCGTGACCCCTCGCAAGGGCGCCGCACGCCCCCGAGTTGACGCCGCCGCCCGCCCGCGGCGGCGCCCGGCGCGGGAGCGGCCGCCCCGGGCGCCGCGACGAGGTCCCCCGCGTCGGCAGTTCGGGCCCGCGACGGTCGACCGGGCCGGGCGGCGGCCGTACACGGACCCGGCCGCCCTCTCCCTCCCCCTCCCCGTGCCGGGTCAGCCGGCCAGCAGTGCCTCCACCAGCGCCCGTACGGACGTGATGAACAGCCTCTCCGGGTCGACCGGGCGGCTCAGCGCGCGGGCCAGGGCCGGGTCGCCCTGTGCGGTCCGCGCGTCCCAGAGCTCCTCCTCGGCGGGCCGCTGCACGGGCGCGCGCTCCCGGTTGCGCTCGACGAGGACGAAACCGACGACCTGGAAGAGCACCGCGCGGACGACCTCGGCGGCCCGCGACCCGCGCAGCCCCGCCGCGTGCACCTCGCGTACCAGGGCCTGCCGCGCGGGCAGGAACATCCGCTCGGTGAGGCCGCGTTCGTGGACCATCGCGACGAGGTGGGGGTGCTCGCGCAGCTGCCGGCGCAGGGTCCGGGCGACCGAGACGACGCGGGCGGCCGGTGTGCGCCCGGCGGGACGGATCTCGCCGAGGTCGGCCACGGTGCGTTCGACGAGGGCGTCGAGGAGCGACTCACGGTTGCCCACGTGCCAGTAGATCGAGGTGACGGCGGTGCCCAGCGCGGCGGCGAGCCCCCGCATCGTCAGGGCGTCCGGACCGTGCCGCTTCACCAGACCTGCGGCGGTCTCCAGGACCTCCTCGCGGGTGAGTGCGGGTCTTCCCATGGCGCTCCCCAACTCCGTGCCTGCACGTGTATTCACCCTTCGAGCAGTCTGCTGTAACTGTGTTACAGGCGCCAGTGACGGGCCATCAGAAAGCTGCTGCTTCCCCGCGAAGGGCGGTACGACATGGCACGAGTGAGGTACGGGGCACGCACCGAGGCGGAGATCGCCGCCGCGCGCACCGCGAACTCCCGGCTCCCCGACATCTGGTCCACCGGCGTGGTGGCCGTCTGGGAGAGCGATCCGGACGCGGTCGCGGCGGTCCTGCCGCCCCCGCTGAAGCCCACCGCGCGGCCCCTGGTCCGCGTGAACATCAGCAAGGTCGATCTGCCCGGATACCCGCTGGGCGCCGGCTCGTTCGCCGTCGCCGCCGCGCACGACGGCATCGACGGCTGGTACCCGCTGGTCATGCCGATGACCCACGAACGGGCCCTCACCGGCGGGCGCGAGGTCTTCGGGGAGCCCAAGAAACTGGGAGAGGTGACGGTCGAACGCGACGGGCTCGTGGTGCGTGCCGTCCTCGCCCGGCACGGAATCGCCTTCGTCGAGGTGCGCGGCGCGGTGAGCGGCGACCTGCCGCTGCCGGAACCCACGCGGAAGACGGACTTCTACTTCAAGTTCCTTCCCGCGGTGGACGGTTCGGGATTCGACCTCGATCCCGTCCTCGTGCACTGCGTGCGCAACGAGAAGGTCCGCAGGCTGGAGCGCCTCACCGGCGACGTCGTCCTGCGCGAGTCGATGTACGACCCGGTCGCCGACCTCCCCGTCCGCCGGCTCGTGGAGATCACCATCGGCGAGAAGACCACCGACCAGCAGGGCAGGGTGGTCGAACGCGTCAGCGGGCAGGCCCTGTTGCCGTACATCCACCAGCGTTACGACGACCCGCGGCAGATCCTCGACGGGCCGCCCGAAGGGAGCCTGTGATGGAACTGCGCGCGGGACAGGTCGCCGTCGTCACCGGAGCGGCGGGCGGCATCGGGCTGGCGATGGCACGACGGTTCGCGGCCGACGGCCTGAAGGTGGTCCTCGCCGACGTCGAGGAGGGCGCCCTGGACAAGGCCGCCGCGGAACTGCGCGAGGACGGCGCCGACGTGCACGCGCGGGTGGTGGACGTCGGGGAGCGCTCCGAGGTCGTCGCGCTCGCCGAGGACGCCTACACCACGTACGGCGCGGTGCACGTCCTGTGCAACAACGCGGGCGTCGGCTCCGGCGCCGAGGGCCGTATGTGGGAGCACGACCCGAACGACTGGAAGTGGGCCTTCGCCGTCAACGTGTGGGGCGTCTTCCACGGCATCCAGGCGTTCGTCCCCCGGATGATCGCCGCGGGCGAACCGGGCCACGTCGTCAACACCTCGTCCGGCGACGGCGGGATCGCCCCGCTGCCCACCGCCTCCGTCTACGCCGTCACCAAGGCGGCCGTGGTGACGATGACCGAGTCGCTGTACGCCCATCTGAAGGCGGAGCACGCGCGCGTGGGCGCCTCCGTGCTGTTCCCCGGACCCCACATGCTCCGCACCGGCCTGTGGGAGTCGCACCGCAACCGTCCCGAGCGCTATGCGAAGGCGCGGCCCCGCAAGACCCCGTACCGCAGCATCGACCAGTGGGAGGCCGCGATGAAGGAGTCGGGCCACGACGTCCGGTTCACGCCCGTCGAACAGGTCGCCGACCTCGTCGCCGAGGGGATCCGCCGGGACCGCTTCTGGCTGCTGCCCGAGAGCGAGCACAGCGACCGGCAGATCCGTGCCCGGTCGCAGTCGATGCTCGACCGGGCCGATCCGTCCTACCTGGAAAGCTTCATCCTCGACTGAGGGGGCGCGGTGACCGCACAGGACCCGTATCTGATCATCTCCTCCGACTGCCATGCCGGGCTCCCCACCGAGGAGTACCGGCCCTATCTGGACGCCCGGTTCCACCGGGACTTCGACGAGTTCCTCGCGGGCCAGGGCCGGCGCCGCGAGGAGATGACCCGCCTCGGCATCCGCAACGAGACGTTCGCCGACAAGTGGTTCGAGGACAACGAAGAAGGTCTGCGCGGCGGTTGGGACTCCGCGCAGCGCCTCAAGGAACTCGACGGCGACGGAGTGGCCGCCGAGGTCGTCTTCCCCGACGCGGACGCCGTCGACAGCCGTACGGCCGCGCCCTTCGGGGTCGGCCTCGGCCTCTCCGGCGACCAGGACCCGGACCTCGGCATGGCGGGCGCGCAGGCCCACAACCGCTGGCTCGCCGAGTTCGTCTCCGAACACCCCGAACGGCACTGCGGGGTGGCGCTGCTGCCGATCACGGGCGGGACCGGCCGGGTCGTCGCCGAGGTGTACCGGGCCAAGGAGTCGGGCCTCGGCGCCCTGATGATCCCGTCCATGTGGGTCGACAAGGAGCCTTACCACGACCGGCGTTACGACCCCGTGTGGGCGGCGGCCGCCGAGTGCGGCATGCCCGTGGTCACCCACTCCGGAGCCGCCCCCCGCCACGAGTACGGCGACCACCTCGGCATCTACGTCTCCGAGGTCACCTGGTGGCCGGCACGACCCCTCTGGTTCCTGCTCTGGTCGGGAGTCTTCGAACGCCACCCCGGTCTCCGCTTCGGCGTCGCGGAGTCCGGCTGCTGGTGGCTGCCCAACCTGCTGTGGTTCATGGACCGGCTCTACCTCGGCGCGCACGGCGGCAAGAAGCTCTCGCCCTTCGCCGAGCTGAAAAGGCCCCCGCACGAGTACCTGGACCGGCAGGTGTTCATCTGCGCGACCAACACCAAGCGCCGCGAACTCGCCCAGCGCTACGAGATCGGCGTCGACAACATCCTCTGGGGCAGCGATTTCCCGCACCCCGAGGGCACCTGGCCCGACACCCGCGCCTGGCTGGCGAGGACCTTCCACGACATCCCGGTGGCGGAGACCCGCCGCATGCTCGGACTCGCCGCGGCCGAGGTCTTCGGCTTCGACGTCACCGAACTCGCCCCGCTCGCCCGGCGGATCGGGCCCGTGCCCGCCGAACTGGGCCAGGCGGAGGACCAGTCGGCGGTCGAGGCGTCCTGGGCGCGCTCGAGCGAGGTCGGCCGCCACTGGCTGACCGACCACGACTTCCCCGACCTGGGGGTGACCCCGTGACCGCCGACGACCGCTACACCGTCATCTCCGCCGACTGCCACGCGGGCGCCGATCTCCTCGACTACAAGCCCTACCTGGAGCGGGCGCACCACGACGACTTCGACGCCTGGGCGGCCGGCTACGTCAACCCCTACGAGGACCTGTTGGCCGACACCGCCGACCGGAACTGGAACTCCGGGCGGCGCCTCGCGGAACTGGAGGAGGACGGCATCGTCGCGGAGGTGGTCTTCCCGAACACCATCCCGCCCTTCTTCCCCTCGGCGTCCCTGATGGCACCGGCCCCGACGGCCGCCGAGTTCGAACAGCGCTGGGCGGGCCTGCGCGCCCACAACCGCTGGCTCGCGGATTTCTGCGCGGCGGCACCCGGCCGGCGCGCGGGCGTCTTCCAGATCCTCCTGAACGACGTAGGCCGGGCGGTCGAGGAGATCCACCGGGCCGCGGACGCCGGTCTGACGGGCGGCCTGCTGCTGCCCGGCACACCCCCGGGCTCCGGCCTGCCCGAGCTGTACTCGGCGGGGTACGACCCGATCTGGGCGGCCTGCGCCGAACGGGGCGTCCCGGTCAACCACCACGGAGGCTCGGCCTCACCGCCCCTGGGCGACGAACCGGCGGCCCGCGCGGTCTTCATGGTGGAGACGACCTGGTTCTCCCACCGGGCCCTGTGGCACCTGGTGTTCGGCGGAGCGTTCCGTCGCCATCCCGGCCTGCGCCTGGTGCTCACCGAACAGGGCTCGGGCTGGATCCCCGGGGTGCTCGACATGCTGGACTACTACCACCGCCGGCTGGTCGCGGCGGCCGGCCGGGCGGCGACGGCCGAGTCCAGGTTCGGCGCCGGGCTCGGCGAGGCGATGGGCAAGGGACCCTCCCAGGTGTGGCGGGACCACTGCTTCGTCGGCGCCAGCTTCATGCGACCCCACGAGGTCCCGCTGCGCGACCGCATCGGCCTCGACAAGATCATGTGGGGCAGCGACTACCCGCACGACGAGGGCACCCACCCCTACACCCGCGAGGGTCTGCGCATCGCCTACGCGGGACTGCCCCGCGAGGAGGTCGCGGCCATGGTCGGCGGCAACGCGGCCCGCGTCTACGGGTTCGATCTCGCCCACCTCGACGAGATCGCCGCGAAGGTCGGCCCCACGGTGGCCGAGATCGCCGAGCCGCTCGTCACCCCGCCCGCCGACGCGACGAGCCCGGCGTTCGCGAGGGGAGGCTCGGTCCGCGTCTGGTGAGGGCCGCCGCGGCTCCCCGGCGGCTCCCCGGCGCCGTACGGGGGTCGGTACGGCGCGCCCCGCCTCCGGGGTGCGATCCTCCCCGTGTGACGGAACCGACGCACGACGAGGCCCACGGCGGCACACTCGGCTCGCGGCTCAACTGGCTCCGGGCCGCCGTCCTGGGCGCCAACGACGGCATCGTGTCCACCGCCGGCCTCGTCGTCGGCGTGGCCGGCGCCACCGACGACCGCGCCGCCCTGCTCACAGCGGGCCTCGCGGGACTGCTCGCCGGCTCGATGTCGATGGCGGCGGGCGAGTACGTGTCCGTCTCCACCCAGCGCGACTCGGAACTGGCCGCGCTGGCCATGGAGCGACGCGAACTCAGGGACGAGCCCGAGGCCGAACTGGAAGAGCTGACCGAACTCCTCGAACAGCGGGGCCTGTCACGGCAGGTGGCCCGCGAGGCGGCCGAACAGCTCACCGAACGCGACGCCTTGAAGGCCCACGCGTCCGTCGAACTCGGCATCGACCCCGACGACCTCACCAACCCGTGGCACGCGGCCTGGGCGAGCTTCCTCGCGTTCACCGTCGGCGCGCTGCTGCCGCTGCTCGCGATCGTCCTGCCCCCGCCGGCCTGGCGGCTCGGTGTCACCGTGGTCTGCGTGCTGGCCGCGCTCGCCCTCACCGGCTGGAGCAGCGCCCGCCTCGGCGCGGCGGACCCGTGGCGCGCGGTGCTGCGCAACATGGCCGGGGGAGCGCTCGCCATGGCCGTGACGTACGCGGCCGGAGCACTGCTCGGGGCGGCGGGCGTGTGACTGCCCGGGCCGGCACCGAAGGGGCGTGAGCGCCCGGGCCGGGAGCGCAGCGCCGCGCGGCGAACTCGTGCGCCCCCTGGCGGAGACCACCGGGAGGCCTGCGCGTACCGCCGGTCATACTTGTCGGTAACAACCCCTGGCGGCAGGCGACCGGCGCCTCTACGGTGCATCCATGCCGAACCTGCCCGACGTCGTGCTGTGGTCGATACCCGCCTTCGTGCTGCTCGCCGTGATCGAGATGGTGAGCGTCCGGATCCATCCGGACGACGACGCGGCGGGCTACGAGCGGAAGGACGCCGCCACGAGCCTCGGTATGGGCCTCGGCAGCCTCTTCTTCGATTTCCTCTGGAAGATCCCGATCGTCGCGGTCTACGCGGCGGTCCACGAGCTGACGCCGCTGCGCGTACCGCTCATGTGGTGGACGGTCCCGCTGATGCTGCTCGCGCAGGACTTCTTCTACTACTGGGCCCACCGCGGCCACCACGTCGTCCGCGTCCTGTGGGCCTGCCACGTCGTCCACCACTCCAGCCGGAAGTTCAACCTCACCACCGCACTGCGCCAGCCCTGGACCGGCTGGACGTCCTGGCCCTTCTACCTCCCCGTGATCGCGCTCGGCGTGCACCCCGCCGCCCTCGCGTTCTGCTCGTCCGTGAGCCTCGTCTACCAGTTCTGGATCCACACCGAGCGCATCGACCGGATGCCCCGCTGGTTCGAGTTCCTCCTCAACACGCCCTCCCACCACCGCGTCCACCACGCGTCCCAGGGCGGCTACCTGGACCGCAACTTCGGCGGCATCCTCATCGTCTGGGACCGGCTGTTCGGATCGTGGGTCGCCGAGACCGACCGGCCCGTCTACGGGCTCACCAAGAACATCACCACCCACAACCCGCTGCGCGTGGCCACCCACGAGTACGCCGCCATCGCCCGGGACGTGAAGGCGGCGACGACCTGGCGCGAGCGCGCCGGACGCGTCGTGCGCGGTCCCGGCTGGCAGCCCGCGCAGCCTGCCACCGCCCCGTGCGCCACCGCCACCGCCTCGGCCCCCGCCACCGTCCCGGCCCCCCTCACCGAGCCCGCCGCGTGACCCCGCGCGCCGCCCCGCTCCTGCTCGGCTCCTTCGCCCTGGCGACGGCCGTGGACGTCCTCTCCCTCGCCGTCGGGTTCGAGCCGGGGCACCTGATCGCCAAGCCGCTCCTGATGCCCCTGCTCGCCGCGCACGCCGCCGTCCGCGGCGGACCCCGGCTGCTGGTCGCCGCGCTGCTCCTCGGCTGGGCCGGCGACCTGGCCCTCCTCTCCGACGCCGACGCCGCCTTCCTCGCCGGCATGGCCTCGTTCGCGGCGGGACACGTCTGCTACCTCGTGCTCTTCCAGCGGACGGCCCGGGCCCGCGGCCCGTGGCTGCCCGGCGCGTACGCCGTCGTCCTCGCCGTCCTCGTCGTCCTGCTGTGGCCCGGGCTGCCCGCGGGGCTCCGTGTGCCCGTCACCGGCTACAGCCTGCTGCTGACCGCGATGGCCTACGGAGCCACCCGTCTCGGGCCCGTCGCCGGGCTCGGCGGCGCCCTCTTCATGCTCTCCGACACCCTCATCGCCACCGGTGTCGCCGACCGGCCGCAGCCCCCGAACCCGGCCTTCTGGATCATGCTCACGTACGCGGCGGCCCAGTTCCTGCTGGTCCGCGGCGTGCTCGGACCCCTCGGCGCCTCAGCCACGTCCGCGGCGGCGTACGGTGGTATGCGCTCAACCACCCCCTGAGCCGACCCCACACACCGCACGAGAGGGACCCTCGCCATGCGCGCCACCACCATCCACGCCCCGTTCGACATGCGTGTGGAGGACGTGCCCGAGCCCATGGTGCAGCTGCCCACCGACGCCGTCGTCCGCGTGCTGCGCTCCTGCATCTGCGGCAGCGACCTGTGGGCGTACCGCGGCGAGGCGGCCCGGCAGGCCGGCCAGCGGATCGGGCACGAGTTCCTCGGCATCGTCGAGGAGACCGGCTCCGAGGTGACCGGCGTCCGGCGTGGCGACCTGGTCGTGGCCCCCTTCATGTGGTCCGACGGCGTGTGCGACTACTGCCGCGAGGGACTCACCACCTCGTGCGAGCACGGCGGCTTCTGGGGCGCCGTCGGCTACGACGGCGGCCAGGGCGAGGCCGTCCGCGTCCCCTTCGCCGACGGCACGCTCGTGCAGCTCCCCAAGGAAGCCGCCTCGGACGACCACCTGCTCTCCGCGCTGCTGACGCTCTCCGACGTCCTCGGCACCGGCCACCACGCGGCCCTCGGCGCCGGCGTCCGCAAGGGCTCCACCGTCGCCGTCGTCGGCGACGGCGCCGTCGGTCTGTGCGCGGTACTGGCCGCCAAGCGCCTCGGCGCCGACCGGATCATCGCCCTCGGCCGCCACGAGGCGCGGACGGACATCGCGCGCCGCTTCGGCGCCACGGACGTCGTCGCCGAACGCGGTGACGCGGCCGTCGAGGCCGTGCGCGAGCTGACCCGCGGCCAGGGCGCCCACTGCGTCGTCGAGGCCGTCGGCACCGAGCAGTCCATGCGTACGGCCGTGAACATCACCCGCGACGGCGGCGCCATCGGCTTCGTCGGTGTGCCGCACGGCAGCGGAACGGGCCTCGACCTCGGTGTCCTGTTCGACCGGAACGTCGCCCTGCGCGGCGGGGTCGCCCCGGTGCGCTCGTACATACCCGAGCTGCTGCCCGACGTCCTCGACGGCACCATCGACCCGTCGCCGGTCTTCGACATGACCGTCGGCCTGGAGGGTGTGCCCGAGGGCTACAAGGCGATGGACGAGCGGACCGCGCTGAAGGTCCTCGTCACGGGCTGAGGCCCGCTACCGGGCCGTCGCGGCTCACCAGCGGATGGGCAGCGGCAGTGCCGTCAGTAGACCGGACACCGCGACGACCGCGCCCAGCACGACGACCTCCGCACGCGCGGGGGAGCGGGCGTCGAACGGGTCCCGCTCGCGCCGCAGCCGCAGCCGCGCGCAGAGCGCCAGGACGGCGACGGCGGTCACGAGGAGCACCTTCGCGAGCAGAGTGCGCCCGTACGCCGTCGTCGTCAGCTGGTCCATGATCGTGCCGGCCGGCATCCTGCGCAGCGAACTCCAGACGCCGGTGGCGGTGATCACCGCGAACAGGACGGCCGCCACGCGCGCGTAGCGGCCGAGCAGCGTGGCACCGGCCGCCGAACCCCCGGCAGCCCCCGCCCCGGCAGCCCCCGCCCCGGCAGCCCCCGCCCCGGCGGCTCCCGCCCCGGCCGCCCCCGGCCCTGCGGTGCCGCCGGCCTCCGCCGCACGCCAGGCGCGCAGCAGCCGCAGGACGTGCAGCAGACCGCCCGCCCACAGCGCGGCGCAGGTCACATGGACGAGCGTCAGACCGGAGCCGGTCAGCGCCGCGCGCTCGGCCGCCGGATGTGCGCGCAGCGCCTCCGCCAGCGCCACCGCGGCCAGCGGCCACACCTGTGCGCCCGGCCGGCGCGACCGGGCGCAGAACCAGGCCACCGCGAACGCGTTGACCTCCCAGAGCGCCAGCCTGCCGTCGCGGCTCGCGTAGAGGCCGCCCAGGTCCAGGTCGACGAAACGACGCGGCAGCAGATTGCCGGTCGCGACAAGGGAGGCGAGCCCCAGCGCCGCGGCGAACCCGGCGACCGCCGCGTACGCCGCCCAGCTGCGCGGCGCTTCCACCTGTGGCGCACCGGGCACCCGTCGGGCCAGCGTCCCCGCGAACAGTTCACCCGCGGGGACACAGAGCGCCGCGAACAGCACCGCGCGCAGCAGGGCGATGCCCGCGACCCCGGGTGCGGCGGCCTCTCCCGTACCCGTCAGCGCGGAGCGCGGGCCGAGCAGCGGGATCAGCGCCGCGACGGCCACCAGCGCGAGCAGGGCGAGGGCTCTGCGGGTGGCACCCCGCCGGGCCGCCGCCCCCGCGTCCGCCGCGTCGGCCGTCGGTCGTGTCAACGTCACCTCACGATGCTCACCAGCCGCCGCGTACCCGGCAACTCACGTTAGCCCGTCCGGCGTTGGAGATCCGGACACCGAGAAAACCGGCGAACGGGGGCCGGCCTCCGCTGTCCGTGAGGTCGCGGGAGGCCGAGAGATCACCCGCTGCCACGCCGCGCGCATCGCACACTCCGTTGCGGTGCCCCGGCGTTACGGGCCCCTCCATGTCCGTGCGGGTGCCCGCGTCGTCTCCGTCGCGCCCGGTCACAGCCAGCCCGGTGCGTCCGTCCCCCAGGGACCCGGCGGGCGGGACCAGTCGGTGGGGCCGTCGGTGAAGGCGAGCGGGGGGAGGGCGTACCGGAGACGGCCGATCGGGCCGTCGCGGTCGGAGAGCCGGCTGTCCGGGCTGCCGTAGGGCAGGCCCGTCACCTGGTTCTCGCTGCCGGGTTCCGCGGGGCCGCCGGTGTCCCGGGCGATGCCTTCCGTCAGCCACGCCGCCGTCCGCGCCAGCGCCAGGCGTACGAAGCGGCCCCGGCCGTCCTCGGACCGCTCGGTCAGGGCCCGGAGGACGGCCGCCGCCAGCAGGTACCCGGTGCCGTGGTCGAGGGCCTGTGCGGGCAGCGCACCCGGGCCCTCGGCCGCCCCCTCCGTGACGGCGATCCCGGTCGCCGCCTGCACCAGGCTGTCGAAGCCCCGCCGGCCGCCCCAGGGCCCGTACGCGCCCCACGCCGACAACTGGGCCACGACCAGGCCCGGCCCGCGCTCGGCCAGCGCTTCGGGGCTGAGCCCGAACCGGTCGAGCGCGCCCGGCCGGTACCCGGTCACGACGACGTCGGCCGTCGCCAGCAGCTCCTCGAACTCACGCCGGTCGGTGGTCAGGTCCAGCGTCGTCGACCGCTTCCCGAAACCGGTGTCGGCGTGCGCGTCGGCCGACTCGGGCAGTTGCGGCGCGTCCACGCGCAGCACGTCGGCGCCCAGGAGCGCCAGCGTGCGGGTGGCGACCGGGCCCGCGATGACCCGGGTCAGGTCCAACACCCGCACCCCGGCGGCGGGGAGCAGCGGGCCGCCGCCGTCGAGCGGGGCGAGGCCACGCGCGTGTGCGCAGTCCAGCAGGCCGCGCTCGATCAGCGGCCGGGCCGCCACCGCGCGCCCCTGTGCGTGCGAGGCCCATTCCGCGGGCGTGCGCAGAGCGACGGCGAGGCCGCCGGCGGCGTACACCGTCTCCTCGACCTCCCGCGCGGGCCGCTCCGCGAGCACCGCGGCCACGTCCCGCACCGTCGCGTCGTCCGCCAGATCCAGCGCCGCCTGCAGTCGTGCCCGGTGATGGGGATAGTTCGCGTGCGTGCGCACCCAGCCGTCCGCCGTCCGCCAGAAGCGCGACAGCGGCGCGAAGGAGACCGGTGCCCGCCCGTCGACGAGCAGATGCCGTTCGCTGACGAACGCGGTGGCGACGGCGCCGTCGTCCACCTTCACGCGCGGGACCTCGGCGCGTCCGGTCCGCCGGGCCGCCAGCTCGGCGGCGGCCAGCGCGCAGCCGCCCACGCAGGCCCGCGCCATCTCCCGTACGGGCAGTCGGGCCTCCAGCGCGCCCGCCCGCACCACGGTCGAGACCCCGGCGAGCAGGGCGGAGTCCCCGCCCAGCTCCCGCCACACGGCAGCCATCGGTGATTGCGTCATACGGTCACTGTGCAGCGTGGACCGGATCAACATGTGCGTCGGGCCCCCGGAGGGCGACGGTCGATCGGTGAGGGCGACACGAAGCGACGTGGCCCCGGCCGCCGCCATGGGCGAGGACCGGGGCCACGGAGGCGTCGGCGGGGACTACTTGACCGCCCGCAGGGCGTTGACGATCCCGAATCCGTAGAAGCCGTTCACGTGCTTGCCGCCCACGCAGGTCGCGTCGACGACACCGTCACCGTTCCCGTCGTACGGCTCGGCCGGGCAACCCGGGTTGTCCGCCTGGGCCTTGAGCAGGATCTGGAGCTGGGCGGGCGTCGCCCAGGGGTACTTGGACTTGAGCAGCGCGGCCACACCGGCGACGTGCGGCGTCGCCATCGAGGTGCCCTGGAGGTAGCCGTAGGTGTTGTTCGGCAGCGTCGAGAGGATGCGGCCGTTCTGCGACGGCGTGTCCGGGATCTGGTACCGGTCGCCGCCCGGCGCCGCGACGTCGATGACGCCCTCGCCGTAGCTGGAGAAGTACGACTTGGCGCCCTTGACGCCGGTCGAGGCGACCGTGACGACACCCGGCAACTGGGTCGGTATGTCGAAGCACTTGTGCGGGTCGACCGTCCGCGTCGTCGGCGTCGCGTCGTCGGGGCTGGACGCGTCGGTCAGCGCGTCCGAGTCGAGGTCGTCGTTGGAGTTGCCCGCCGCGGCGACGTTCAGCGTGCCCTTGTGCTGCGCGTACAGCTGGGCCCGGTTGACCGCGTCGACGATCGCCTTCTGGTCGGGGTCGTCGACGCAGTTGTACAGCCACGGGTCCACGTAGTAGCTGTTGTTGGTGATCTCGACGCCGTGGTCGGCGGCGAACACGAAGGCGCAGACGACGCTCTCCGGGTAGAACAGCTGGGTGGAGTCCGGCTGGGCCACGGTGATGCCGGCGACCTTCACGCCGGGCGCGACACCGGCGACGCCGACGCCGTTGCGGGCCGCCGCGATCTCACCGGCGACGTGGGTGCCGTGGTAGTGGTCGGCGTCCACCGGACGCCAGGAGCCGTACGTCGTGTCCGGCTTGCCGCCCACACAGTTCGCGGACTGGGAGGCGGAGAAGTTCGGCGCGATGTCCGGGTGCGTGTCGTCGACGCCGACGTCGATCACGGCGACGGTGACCTTCTTGCTGCCCGGGTTGACCGCGGCCGCCTTGTCGGCGCCTATCGCGCGCAGATCCCACTGGTCGGCCTCCAGGGGCTCTTCGCCCGGGGCGGCCGTCTTCGCGACCTTGGCGGCCTCCGCGGCCGACAGCACCTGCGCCGCGCCCTCGTCCGTCGTTCCCGCGGGTGTCAGGGCCGAGGTGCGCGTGGCACCGGCCGACTGCACTCCGCGCGCCGCCCGGATCTGCCGTCCGAAGTCCGGATTGGCGGAGTGGACGACGATCACACCGATCTGCTCGTACGCGATGACGACGCTGCCGCCGGCCGCGGTGATCGCCTGCTTCACCGACGCGATGGTGCGGTGGTCCGCCCGCGTGTTGACCACGTAGGAGAGGTTCGGCCCGTCCGCGGCCGTCACGGCGGGCGCGGTGGCGGGAGCGGCGGACGCGACACCCGGCAGGAAGCCCAGCGAAGCGGTGAGCGACAGAACGACCGGCACGGCGAGGGCGAGACGGCGTCTGGAACGCAGATGAGCCATGGGATCTCCACATCATCCGGAAAACGGAGCTGCCCGAACACAGGTGGTGCCCGGGCAGGTACATGACGGAAATGGCGCAGGCTGAAGCTATCCTCCCGCCGCCCGGGCCAGCAATGACTTCCGGCGACGACTTCCCGAGGAAGGCGACTTCCCGAAAGAACTCAGGGGAGTTGAACCGGTCCACGCGTGGCGCCGTGACCTTGGGCAGGGAGCCCGTGGACGATCGAGCTCCCTGTTGGATCACGGAACGGAGCCGCGGTCTCGCATTCCGTCACGTGATCCACATCACTGTGAGGTCAGCCGCATGTCCGTACCCGAACCGTCCCCGTCCGCGAGCACCGGCTCGCCCCCGCCCACCGTCGCAACCGCACCCGCAACGCGAGGAGACACCGTGGCCACCGACGCACCGCCACCCGCGAACGACGCCCCTCCGCCCGTGAGGACCGGCGCCCCTCTGCCGTCCACCGAGGAGTTCATCGAGGTCCAGCAGAGCGCCGAGTTCGGTGAACTGCGCCGATCCCACCGCTCGTTCGCCTTTCCGCTGACCATCGGCTTCATCCTCTGGTACCTGCTGTACGTCCTGCTCTCGAACTACGCGGGCGACTTCATGGGCACCAAGCTGTTCGGCAACATCAACGTCGCCCTGGTGCTCGGCCTCGGCCAGTTCCTCACCACGTTCCTCATCGCCTGGTGGTACTCGCGGCACGCCGCCGCCCAGCTCGACCCCAAGGCCGACGCCATCAAGTCCCGGATGGAGGGCGGCGCATGAGCTCCGTACAGACCAGCGTGCACACGACGGTGCTGGCCGCCGGCGAGGCCAGTGAGCACCGGCCGCTGATCATCACCCTGTTCGCGGTGTTCGTCGCCGCGACCCTCGTCATCACCGTCTGGGCGGGCCGCCAGACCAAGGACGCCGCCGACTTCTACGCGGGCGGCCGCCAGTTCACCGGCTTCCAGAACGGCCTCGCCGTCTCCGGCGACTACATGTCCGCCGCGTCCTTCCTCGGCATCGCCGGCGCCATCGCCCTCTTCGGCTACGACGGCTTCCTGTACTCCATCGGGTTCCTGGTCGCCTGGCTGGTCGCCCTGCTCCTGGTCGCCGAGCCGCTGCGCAACTCCGGCCGGTACACGATGGGCGACGTCCTCGCGTACCGCATGCGCCAGCGTCCGGTCCGCACCGCCGCGGGCACCTCGACCATCGTCGTGTCGATCTTCTACCTGCTGGCCCAGATGGCGGGCGCGGGCGTCCTCGTCTCGCTGCTCCTCGGCATCACCAGCAGCGCCGGCAAGGTCGGCATCGTCGCGCTCGTCGGCGTCCTCATGATCGTGTACGTCACCATCGGCGGCATGAAGGGCACCACCTGGGTCCAGATGGTCAAGGCCGTCCTGCTGATCATCGGCGCCCTGCTGCTCACCTTCCTGGTGCTGCTGAAGTTCGACTTCAACATCTCCGACCTGCTCGGCAAGGCGGCCGAGAACAGCGGCAAGGGATCCCCGTTCCTGGAGCCCGGCCTCAAGTACGGCGCCACCTCCACCACCAAGCTGGACTTCATCTCGCTCGGCATGGCGCTGGTCCTCGGCACCGCGGGCCTGCCGCACATCCTGATCCGCTTCTACACCGTGCCCACCGCCAAGACCGCCCGGAAGTCCGTCAACTGGGCCATCGGCCTCATCGGCGCCTTCTACCTGATGACCCTCGCCCTCGGCTTCGGCGCGGCCGCGCTGATCAAACCGGACGAGATCATCGCCTCCAACAAGGCGGGCAACACGGCGGCACCCCTGCTCGCCCTGCATCTCGGCGGCGTCGACTCCAGCTGGGGCGCGATCCTCCTCGCCACCATCTCCGCCGTCGCCTTCGCCACCATCCTCGCGGTCGTCGCGGGACTGACCCTGGCCTCGTCCTCGTCGTTCGCGCACGACATCTACGCGAACGTCATCAAGAGGGGCCAGGCCACCGAGAAACAGGAGATGCGGGCCGCCCGCTACGCGACGATCGGCATCGGCGCCGTGTCGATCCTCCTCGGCGCCCTCGCCCGCGACCTCAACGTCGCCGGACTGGTCGCGCTCGCCTTCGCGGTCGCCGCCTCGGCGAACCTGCCCACGATCCTCTACAGCCTGTTCTGGAAGAAGTTCACCACCCAGGGCGCACTGTGGTCGATCTACGGCGGTCTGGTCACCGCGGTCGGCCTGGTGCTGTTCTCCCCGGTGGTCTCGGGCAAGCCCACGTCGATGTTCCCGGACGTCGACTTCCACTGGTTCCCGCTGGAGAACCCGGGCCTCATCTCGATCCCGGTCGGCTTCCTGCTGGGCTGGCTCGGCACCCTGCTGTCGAAGGAGGAGCCCGACGCCGGCAAGTACGCCGAGCTGGAGGTTCGCTCCCTGACGGGCACCGGAGCGCACTGAGGCACCGGCATCGCGCGGGCCCGTCGTAGGCCGCTGGTGGATCACCACTAGTAGGTCCCTACGACGGGCCCGCGCCGCGTCTCGTGGGATCGGGCCGGTGTCCTTGTCGGCCGCGTCACGTAGGCTCGCACATGTCCGGAAAACGTGATCGGCATCGAGGGAGGGGGCCCACGTGCTCATCGACAAATTCGGCCGAGTAGCCACTGACCTGCGGGTTTCCCTGACAGACCGGTGCAACCTCCGCTGTACGTACTGCATGCCCGAAGAAGGCCTGCAGTGGCTCGCCAAGCCCGATCTGCTCACGGACGACGAAATCGTCCGGCTGATCGACATCGCGGTCACCCACCTCGGCATCGAGGAGGTCCGCTTCACCGGCGGCGAGCCGCTGCTGCGCCCCGGCCTCGTCGGCATCGTCGAGCGGGTCGCGGCACTCGCCCCGCGCCCCCAGATGTCGCTCACGACCAACGGCATCGGCCTCAAGCGCACCGCTGCCGCCCTCCAGGCCGCGGGCCTGGACCGGGTGAACGTGTCGCTGGACACCCTCCGGCCCGACGTCTTCAAGACCCTCACCCGCCGCGACCGGCACAAGGACGTCATCGAGGGACTCGAAGCCGCCCACGCCGCGGGCCTGACACCCGTGAAGATCAACTCGGTCCTGATGCCCGGCCTGAACGCCGACGAGGCCCCGGACCTCCTCGCCTGGGCCGTCGCCCACGACTACGAACTCCGCTTCATCGAACAGATGCCGCTGGACGCCCAGCACGGCTGGAAGCGCGACGGCATGGTCACCGCCGGCGACATCCTCGCCTCACTGCGCACCCGCTTCGAGCTCGTCGAGGAGGGCGCGGGCGAGCGGGGTTCCGCACCCGCCGAGCGCTGGACCGTCGACGGCGGCCCGCACCAGGTCGGTGTCATCGCCTCCGTGACCCGCCCGTTCTGCGCGGCCTGCGACCGTACGCGTCTCACGGCCGACGGCCAGGTGCGCACCTGCCTGTTCGCCACCGAGGAGACCGACCTGCGGGCTGCGCTGCGCTCGGACGCCCCCGACGAGGAGATCGCCCGGATCTGGCGGGTCGCCATGTGGGGCAAGAAGGCGGGAGCGGGCCTGGACGACCCGTCGTTCGTGCAGCCCGACCGTCCGATGTCGGCGATCGGCGGCTAGGCCGGGGCGCCTGCTCAGGCCTCCGGGGACTCCCACTCCTCCAGCCGGACCACGTCCTTCAGGAACCCGCGGATGCCGAGGAACGTCGACAGGTGTTCGCGGTGTTCGTCGCACGCGAGCCAGGTCTTCCTGCGCTCGGGCGTGTGCAGCTTCGGGTTGTTCCACGCGAGCACCCACACGGCATCCGCGCGGCAGGCCTTGGCCGAGCAGACGGGGGAGGCGGGGTCGGAGCCGGGCACGTTCAAAATCACGCTGCCGACCCTAGCCGAGGCCTCACTTCACGCGTCCCGCGCGGTCGGCCGGCGTCCTCGGAAGAGCCCTCCGACGGGCCTCCGGCACCCCTGCAAAGGCGACGCCGAGCAGCCACGGGGGGAGCTGCCCGGCGTCGGTCCGTCGCTCCGACGGGGGATGCGGAGCGCGTACGAAGTATGTCACGGGCGACCCGCCGCCCGGCACCTGAACAACATGATTGATCTGAGGTTTTCTTGAGCTTGGCGCATGGCCGGATTCCGTTTTCGGAGGTTCCTCCGGGGCCGTTTCCGAGCGTGTGACGGAGCCTCTTCGGAGGCGTTTCGGAGACGGTTTCGGCGCGTTCGCGGACCCCGTTCGCGTCAGCTCGGATCGTGCGGCTCGGGCCGCAACGGCATCCCGGGATCGGCGGTGACATCCTCCGGGGCCGGTGCCGCGGGAGCATCCTGACGCGGCGGCGCGATCATCGGCCGGGAGGGCGCGGCGACGAACGTCGACGGGAGCCCCGGCGCGTTCTCACGGCCCGCGTTGGCGATGACGACGGCCACGTAGGGGAGGAGGATGCCGAGGACCAGCGCGACGACGGCCACGTGCCGCTCGACGTTCCACAGGACCGCCCCGAGGATCACCGCGACCGTACGGACGGCCATGGAGATGATGTACCGGCGCTGCCGGCCGCGGACGTCCTCGTCCAGTCCCTGCCGTGCTCCGGTGATCCGGAAGACCTGGACGTCGCTCTGCTTCCTGATCACACTCCACCACCCGCCTGTCTCGGACGTTGCCCGGCCCGTACCCGGTACGAACCCGTCGAGGCGGGCCCGGACAGCCTCCACGGTACGCCGCGGCTGCGCCGCCTTCGAGACCGGGGCACGTCCCCGGCGGGTGGATCGGGTGCGCGGTACCGCGTATGGCTCCGCCCGACATGCGACGTATGACCGCCGCCACGAGACTGGCGGTACTGCTCACGGAGAGCCGTACTAGGAGGCAGACATGGGCTGGTTGTGGGCCATCATCGTCGGGTTCGTGCTGGGCCTGATCGCCAAGGCGATCATTCCGGGGAAGCAGCACAGCCCGCTCTGGCTGACCACCATCTTCGGCATCCTCGGCGCGATCGTCGGCAACGCCATCGCACGGGGCATCGGCATCGCCGAGACCCGGGGCATCGACTGGGGCCGGCACGCGCTGCAGCTCGCCGCCGCGATCGTCATCGTCTTCCTCGGCGACATGCTCTACATGGCGGTGCGGGGCAACAAGGTGCACGCGACCCGGTGACCCCCACCCGGTGAACGAAGAAGGGGCGGCCCCGGTCAGGGAGCCGCCCCTTCTTCGTCGTACGTCACGCCCCGCGCGGGCGACGCCTCAGGCGCCGGTGACCTCGACCGCGGCCAGGCTCTTCTTGCCCCGGCGCAGCACCAGCCAGCGTCCGTGCAGCAGGTCCTCCTTGGCGGGGACCGCGTCCTCGGCGGCGACCTTCACGTTGTTCACGTAGGCCCCGCCCTCCTTCACCGTGCGCCGGGCGGCCGACTTGCTGGCCACCAGACCGACCTCGGCGAAGAGGTCCACGACGAGACCCGGCTCGGCGACCTGGATGTGCGGCACCTCGGAGAGGGCCGCGCTCAGCGTCCGCTCGTCGAGCCCGGCCAGCTCGCCCTGCCCGAAGAGCGCCTTGGACGCGGCGATCACGGCGGCCGTCTGGTCGGCGCCGTGCACCAGCGTCGTCAGCTCCTCGGCCAGCGCGCGCTGCGCGGCGCGCGCCTGCGGCCGCTCCTCGGTCTGCCGCTCCAGCTCCTCCAGCTCCTCACGGGACAGGAAGGACAGGATCCGCAGGTACGTCGAGACGTCCCGGTCGTCCACGTTCAGCCAGAACTGGTAGAAGGCGTACGGCGTCGTCATCTCGGGGTCGAGCCAGATGGCGCCGCCCTCGGTCTTGCCGAACTTGGTGCCGTCCGCCTTCGTCATCAGCGGCGTCGCCAGCGCGTGCACGTGGGCCTGCGGCTCCAGGCGGTGGATCAGGTCCAGACCGGCGGTCAGGTTGCCCCACTGGTCGCTGCCGCCCTGCTGCAGCGTGCAGCCGTACCGGCGGAACAGCTCCAGAAAGTCCATGCCCTGGAGCAGCTGGTAGCTGAACTCCGTGTAGCTGATGCCCTCCTCCGACTCCAGCCGCCGGGCGACCGAGTCCTTGGTGAGCATCTTGTTCACGCGGAAGTGCTTGCCGATGTCCCGCAGGAACTCGATGGCCGACAGACCGGCCGTCCAGTCCAGGTTGTTCACCATGACCGCGGCGTTGTCGCCCTCGAAGGACAGGAACGGCTCGATCTGCGAGCGCAGGCGCGTCACCCAGTTCGCGACCGTCTCCGGGTCGTTCAGCGTGCGCTCCGCCGTCGGGCGGGGGTCGCCGATCTGACCCGTCGCCCCGCCGACCAGCGCGAGGGGCCTGAGGCCCGCCTGCTGGAGCCGGCGCATCGTGAGCACCTGCACCAGGTGGCCGACGTGCAGGCTCGCCGCGGTCGGGTCGAAGCCGCAATAGAACGTGACGGGGCCGTCCGCGAGCGCCTTGCGCAAAGCATCTTCGTCAGTGGACAGGGAGAAAAGCCCCCGCCACTTCAGCTCGTCGACGATGTCCGTCACGGTTCTCGTATCTCCTTGGGTGGTCTCGTGGATCAGGTACGAGGTTATACGCCCTGGCTGACAGAGCTCATATTGAAGTCCGGCACCCGCAGGGCGGGCATCGCTGCCCTGGTGAACCAGTCGCTCCACTCGCGCGGCAGCGTCTTCTCCGTGCGCCCCGCCTCGGTGGCCCGCCCGAGCAGGCCCACCGGTGACTCGTTGAAGCGGAAGTTGTTCACGGCGCCGACGACCTGGCCGTTCTCGACGAGGTAGACGCCGTCCCGGGTGAGCCCGGTCAGCAGCAGCGTCGCCGGGTCGACCTCGCGGATGTACCAGAGGCAGGTGAGCAGCAGACCGCGCTCGGTGGCGGCGACCATCTCCTCCAGAGACCGGTCCTCGCCGCCGTCCAGGACCAGGTTCCCGATCGACGGCGTCACCGGCAGCCCGGTCAGCTCCGCGCTGTGCCGGGTGGTGGACAGGTGCCGCAGCTCACCCTCCCGGATCCAGTCGGTGGCCGTCAACGGCAGTCCGTTGTCGAACACGGAGGCGTCGTCGCCCGAGGAATGCGCGAGCACGAACGGCGCGGACTCCAGACCCGGCTCGTTCGGGTCGCTGCGCAGCGTCAGCGGCAGCTCGGTGAGCCGCTCGCCGATCCGGGTGCCGCCGCCCGGCTTGCTGAAGACCGTCCGGCCCTCGGCGGCGTCCCGGGCGGCCGCCGACCACATCTGGTAGATCATCAGGTCCGCGACGGCGGTCGGCGGCAGCAGCGTCTCGTAGCGCCCGGCGGGCAGCTCCACGCGCCGCTCCGCCCAGCCGAGCCGTACGGCCAACTCCGCGTCGAGCGCGGCCGGGTCGACGTCCTTGAAGTCCCGCGTCGAGCGCCCCGCCCACGCCGACCGCGTCCGGTCCGGGGACTTGGCGTTCAGCTCCAGCGTCCCGTTCGGCTGGTCGTGCCGCAGCCGCAGCCCGGTCGAGGTACCGACGTAACTGGTGACGAGCTCGTGGTTGGCGAAGCCGTACAGCTCCCGGCCGCCCGCCCGCGCGCGGGCGAACGACTCGCCCAGCGCCGGTGCGAAGTCGGCGAACACCGCGGACGAGGTCTCGGCCGGCGCGTCCGTGAAGTCGGGGGACTCCGCCACGCCCGTGACGAGCGGCCGGCCGTCCTCGGCGGGACCGGCACCCCGGGCGGCCGCCTCGGCGGCCCGCACCAGGGGCTCCAGCTCGTCGGCGGTCACGGCCGAGCGCGAGACCACGCCGGACGCGGTGCCCTCCCGGCCGTCGACCGTGGCGATCACGGTGAGGGTGCGCCCGCGCGTGACCCCGTTGGTGGTCAGCGCGTTGCCCGCCCAGCGCAGGTTGGCGGAGGACTCCTCGTCGGCGATCACCACGCAGCCGTCGGCCCGGGACAGTGCGAGGGCGCGCTCGACGATCTCGTGCGGCTTGTTCTGCTGGCTGGAGCGAGCGCTCATCGACCGGCCTCCTGGGTCGTGTTGAGGATGTTGACACCCTTGAAGAGGGCGGAGGGACAGCCGTGCGAGACCGCGGCGACCTGGCCCGGCTGGGCCTTGCCGCAGTTGAAGGCACCACCCAGGACGTAGGTCTGCGGACCGCCCACCGCGGCCATCGAACCCCAGAAGTCGGTGGTCGTGGCCTGGTACGCGACATCCCGCAGCTGGCCCGCGATCCGGCCGTTCTCGATCCGGAAGAAGCGCTGGCCGGTGAACTGGAAGTTGTAGCGCTGCATGTCGATGGACCAGGAACGGTCGCCCACGACGTAGATGCCGCGGTCGACACCCCCGATCAGGTCCTCCGTGGACAGGCCGCCCGGGTCCGGCTGGAGGGACACGTTCGCCATGCGCTGCACGGGCACGTGCCCGGGGGAGTCGGCGTACGCGCAACCGTTGGAGCGGTCGAAGCCGGTCAGCTTCGCGATGCGCCGGTCCAGCTGGTACCCGACGAGCGTGCCGTCCTTGACGAGGTCCCAGGACTGGCCGGCGACCCCCTCGTCGTCGTACCCGACGGTCGCGAGGCCGTGCTCGGCGGTGCGGTCACCGGTCACGTTCATCAGCTCCGAGCCGTACCGCAGCTTGCCGAGCTGGTCGAAGGTGGCGAAGGAGGTACCCGCGTACGCCGCTTCGTAGCCGAGCGCGCGGTCCAGCTCGGTGGCGTGCCCGATCGACTCGTGGATCGTCAGCCACAGGTTGGACGGGTCGACGACCAGGTCGTACACCCCCGCCTCGACGCTCGGCGCGCGCATCTTCTCGGCGAGCAGCACGGGGATGCTCTCCAGTTCGGCGTCCCAGTCCCAGCCGGTGCCCCGCAGGTACTCCCAGCCGCGTCCGACCGGCGGCGCGATCGTCCGCATCGAGTCGAACTCGCCGCTCGACTCGTCCACGGCGACGGCGGTGAGCTGCGGATGCAGCCGCACCCGCTGCTGCGTCGTCACGGTGCCCGCGGTGTCCGCGTAGAACTTGTTCTCGTGCACCGACATCAGCGACGCGTCGACGTGGTTGACGCCGTCGGCCGCCAGCAGCCGCGCGCTCCAGTCGGCGAGCAGCCCCGCCTTCTCCTCGTCCGGCACCGAGAACGGATCGATCTCGTACGAGGAGATCCACGTCCGGTCGGCGTGCACCGGCTCGTCCGCCAGCTCGACGCGCTCGTCGGAACCGGCCGCCTTGATCACCTGGGCCGACAGCTTCGCCATCGCCACCGCCTGCGAGGCGACCTTCGCCGCCGCGTCCATCGTCAGATCGACGCCCGACGCGAACCCCCAGGTCCCGCCGTGCACCACGCGGACCGCGTAGCCCAGGTCCGTGGTGTCCGACGACCCGGCCGGCTTGGCGTCGCGCAACCGCAGTGTCGCGCTGCGCACCCGCTCGAACCGGAAGTCCGCGTGCTCCGCGCCGAGCGCCCGCGCCCGCGCGAGCGCGGCGTCCGCGAGGGCGCGCAGCGGCAGCGCCGTGAACGCTTCGTCGATGGAATGAGGCACCGAGGTCTCCCTGCTGTCGTGGCCTGTCGGGTCCGATCATGTCGCGCGGGCGGGCTCCGGGGCCACGCCTTTCGTGCGACCGGGCGCTTTTTCGGCCGGGCCTCCCCGGGTTTCTGTAGGGACCCGACAGAGGGCACCCGAACCCACTGTCGGTGCCCGATTCTCTGACAGGCCGGACGGACCGATAGGTTTTCGAGGTAGGCGCCTGTCACGCAGGGGTTCAGTCCGCTATCGAAAGGGTGATCCGTTGAGCCGCTCGGTTCTCGTCACCGGAGGCAACCGAGGCATCGGCCTCGCCATCGCCCGCGCGTTCGCCGACGCAGGCGACAAGGTCGCGATCACATACCGGTCCGGTGAGCCGCCGGCCGCCCTGACGGAATTGGGGTGTCTCGCCGTCAAGTGCGACATCACCGACACCGAGCAGGTGGAGCAGGCATACAAGGAGATCGAGGCCCAGCACGGCCCGGTCGAGATCCTCGTCGCCAACGCCGGCATCACCAAGGACCAGCTCCTGATGCGCATGTCCGAGGAGGACTTCACCTCGGTCATCGACACCAACCTGACCGGCGCCTTCCGGGTCGTGAAGCGCGCCAACCGCGGCATGCTGCGGGCCAAGAAGGGCCGCGTCGTCCTCATCTCGTCGGTGGTCGGACTGCTCGGCTCCGCGGGCCAGGCGAACTACGCCGCCTCCAAGGCCGCCCTGGTCGGCTTCGCGCGCTCGCTCGCCCGGGAACTCGGCTCCCGCAACCTCACCTTCAACGTCGTCGCGCCCGGCTTCGTCGACACCGACATGACGCAGGCGCTCACCGACGAGCAGCGCGCGAACATCGTGTCGCAGGTGCCGCTGGGCCGTTACGCGAAGCCCGAGGAGATCGCCGCGACGGTGCGGTTCCTCGCCTCGGACGACGCCTCGTACATCACTGGAGCCGTCATCCCGGTTGACGGCGGACTGGGAATGGGTCACTGATCACCATGAGCGGAATTCTCGAGGGCAAGCGCGTCCTGATCACCGGTGTGCTGATGGAGTCCTCCATCGCCTTCCACACCGCCAAGCTGGCCCAGGAGCAGGGCGCCGAGATCATCCTGACCGCGTTCCCGCGGCCCACGCTGACCGAGCGCATCGCCAGGAAGCTCCCGAAGCCCACCAAGGTCATCGAGCTCGACGTCACCAACGACGAGCACCTCGCGCGGCTCGCCGAGCTCGTCAGCGAGGAGCTGGGCGGCCTCGACGGTGTCGTGCACTCCATCGGCTTCGCGCCGCAGGACGCCCTCGGCGGCAACTTCCTCAACACGCCGTTCGAGTCGGTCGCCACGGCCATGCACGTCTCGGCGTTCTCCCTGAAGTCGCTGACCATGGCCTGCCTGCCGCTGATGCAGAACGGCGGCTCGGTCGTCGGCCTCACCTTCGACGCGCAGTACGCGTGGCCGCAGTACGACTGGATGGGTCCGGCCAAGGCCGCCCTGGAGGCCACCAACCGTTACCTCGCCCGCGACCTGGGCAAGCAGAACGTGCGCTCCAACCTCATCTCGGCCGGCCCGATCGGCTCGATGGCCGCCAAGTCCATCCCGGGATTCAGCGAGCTGGCCTCCGTGTGGGACTCCCGCGCTCCCCTGGAGTGGGACATCAAGGACCCCGAGCCCGCGGGCAAGGGCGTCGTCGCCCTGCTGAGCGACTGGTTCCCGAAGACCACCGGCGAGATCATCCACGTGGACGGTGGCCTGCACGCCATCGGCGCGTGACACCCACGCCCGGTCCGGACGCCCCGTTTCCCGCAGCTCGCGGGGGACGGGGCGTCCCCCGTTCGGCCCAGTCGGCCGGGCGCCGGGGGCACCGCACCACGCACTCTGGGAGTACGCACCGCCCCGCAGCCGTACGGCCGAGGAGGTCCCCTTGTGCGCCTGTCCCGCCGCATTGCCCCGGCGTTCGCCGCTGTCGCCCTGGTGATGGCCGTTCCGTACGACGCGATACCCCGGACGCTGGCAGACCACGACGGCGCGGGGCCCTCACCCCCCTCCGGATCCCAGCCCTTCGGCGCAGAGTGCCGGACGACCGTCACCGGCTCGCACGTGGTGGCGTACTGCCACAACCCCTATGTGGACACCGACAGCGTCCGGCTGCACGTCGAGTGCGCCCGCTGGTGGGACATCGACACCGACAGCGCCTCCGTCGACGTCGGACCCGCGACGACGGTCCGGCTGACCGGGCGGTGCTGGAAGGAGATCCGCGCCGTCTGGATCACGCACGGCACCTGACGGTCAGCCGCGGCCGGCACCCAGCGCCCGCCCCCGGGCGTCCAGCCGCCCCGGACGGCACATGAACGCGTAGCTCCCCGCCTCCTCGGCGGCCGCCTCCGAGGCGCCCGAACGGATCGCGTCGACGAGCCGGGCGTGGTCCATGTGACTCTCCGGCGTCAGCTCCGCGCCCACGTCCTCGCGCAGCCAGTCGCGCAGCACCTCGCCCAGGTCGGCGTACATCGCCGTCATGACGTCGTTGTGGGACGCGGCGACCACGGCCAGGTGGAAGGTCGCGTCGGCGGTCACGAAGGCCTCCGTGTCACCCGACTCCCAGGCCTCCTCCCGGCGTACGAGGAGGGCGTCCAGCTGCTTGAGATCGCGCTCGGTGCGCCGCTCGGAGGCCAGCGCGGCGGCGCTCGACTCCAGCGTGGACCGCAGCTCGGCGATGTGCCGCGGATCGGCGTCCGCGAACCTGCGCTGCATCACACCCGCCAGCTCACTGGTCGCCACGACATAGGTGCCCGAGCCCTGCCGGATGTCCAACAGACCGTTGTGGGCGAGCGCCCGGACGGCCTCGCGCACCGTGTTGCGGGCGACCCCGAGCTGGTCGACGAGCTCGGGCTCGGTGGGGATGCGGGAGCCCACCGGCCACTCGCCCGAGGTGATCTGGTTCCGCAGCTCGGCGATGACCTGCTCGGACAGTGCCGAACGGCGGGGGTGGCTCAACGGCATGACGGTCCTTCGTACGGGCCCGGGTGCGGTCGGTCGCGCGGGCCGGAGATTGTGGAGATTAACGCAGCGGGATTGGACAGCCAATCATCCCATGATTCTATGATGGGCGGCATGGCAAGCGAGGAGACCCGGACGACGATGACGTCCCCACCGACACACCGCCCCACCGAGAGCACGGCACCCCGGCCGCCCGCCCCGCGCGCGTGGACGACGCGACTGGTGGTCGTCGGCATCGTCCTCACCGCCCTGAACCTGCGTCCGGCCATCACCAGCCTCGGCGCCCTCCTCGAAGAGGTGCGCGACGGGCTCGGCATGAGCGGCAGCGTCGCCGGACTGCTCACCTCCGTGCCGCCGCTCTGCTTCGCCGTCTTCGGTGTGATGGCTCCGCGGCTCGCCCGCCGCTTCGGGCCCGCAGCGGTCGTCTGCGCGGGCATGGCCGCCATCACGGCCGGCCTCGCGCTGCGCCCCTTCATCGGGGGGACGGCCGGGTTCCTGGCCGCCAGCGCGCTCGCGCTCATGGGCATCGCCGTCAGCAACGTCCTGATGCCCGTGATCGTCAAGCGCTGGTTCCCGGACCGGGTCGGCTCCATGACGGGCCTCTACTCGATGGCCCTCGCGCTCGGCACCTCGCTCGCCGCCGCGGTCACCGTGCCCATGACCGACGCGCTGGGCGGCTCCTGGAGGTCCGGGCTCGTGGTCTGGGCGGGCCTCGCGGCGGCGGCCGTCCTTCCGTGGATCGCGCTCGTCCGCGCGCGGGGCGCGGCTCCCGGCTCCGACGAACCGGCGCCGGCCCCCGGGGACGCCCGCCAGGAGGCCGCCGGACTGCGCATCACCCGTAGCCGTACGGCCTGGGCCCTCGCCGTCTTCTTCGGCCTCCAGGCCACCGCCGCCTACATCACGATGGGCTGGATGGCACAGATCTTCCGCGACGCGGGCGTCGCCGCGGGCACCGCGGGACTGCTCCTCGCGGTCACCATGGTGATGGGCGTGCCGCTGGCCTTCGTCATCCCGCGCCTCGCCACCCGGCTGCCCCACCAGGGCCCCATCGTGGTCGCCCTCGGCGTCTGCGGACTCGCCGGATACGCGGGCCTCTACCTGGCCCCGGCGGGCGGCGCCTGGGCCTGGGCCGTGCTCCTCGGCATCTCCAACTGCGCCTTCCCGCTGGCCCTCACCATGGTCGGCATGCGGGCCAGGACCGGCGCCGGTGTCGTCCAGCTGTCGGCGTTCGCCCAGAGCACCGGCTACCTGCTGTCGATCCCCGGACCGCTCCTCGTCGGCGTCCTCTACCAGCACAGCGGCGGCTGGGGCCTGCCGCTCGCGCTCATGGCCGGCCTGATGGTCCCGCAGATCACGGTCGGCATCCGGGCGGGCCGCAACCGGACGGTCGAGGACGAGCTGGCCGGCTGACCCCGGCCGGTCGGCGCCCCCGCGAACCGGGACCCGGCGCCCCCGCGAACCGGGACCCGGCGCCGCGCGAACCGGGACCCGGCGCCGCGCGAACCGGGACCCGGCGCCCCGTGAACCGGGACCCGGCGGCGGCCGGGGCAGCCCGGGGTGCGAGACTGACGCCATGCCTGTGCTCGACCCGAACCCCCAGAACGGCCAGAAGAAGCTGCTGCTCGTGCTCGGCGCGATGCTGGCCATCACGGTGATCATCGGCATCATCGCGTCCATCGCCTCACCGTGAACGACTCAGCCCCTCGACCGGTGATCTGAACCCGCGCCCGGTTCCACGGCCGGAACGCCGTGCACTGAGCCCCAGGGCCCCCTCCAGCGCCCTCCATGCCCCGCCGCTTCCGCGCCGGGACGGCTCCGCGCCCGGGGGTAGGGCTAACCCCCCGTCCCCTAGGGGGCGAGTGTCAGGGTCAAGTGGGTGGATCACCGGATGGGTCGGGGCCCGCGCAGTCCGTACCTTCGAATCGTGGCCGCGAGAAGTGGCCCGCGACCACTCGAAGACCCACGGAGGCGGCATGTCGGCCCGTACGCACACCCGGATCCACCCGGCGACGCCCGGCCGCGTGGACATCCGCCTTCCCTGGTGGGCCCTCGCCCTCCCCACGCTCGCCTTCATCACGCTGCTGCTCATGATCCTGAACCCGTCGGACGCGCACGCCGCGGGCGGGGACCCGGCCCTCACGCACGTGTTCGAGCGCATCCAGACGGCGCTGCACACGGCACCGTGACCGCGCGGCACGCGGAACCTGGGGGACCCGCAGCCCCCGCCGTCCGCCGTCCGCAGCCGACTCGGCCGCAGGCACCTCATCCGCCCCCTCGGGCACCGGCACCCACCCACCACGACCAGCCACGCTGACACTCCGCGCCACCACGACACCGCATGCCACCGGGACGCCTCACGCCACCCGTGCACGCAGGACGGCGCCGATCCCGCGCGATCTCCCGCACTCGACACCCGCACGCCACCCAGAGCGACCGGTTCGCCCCTCTCGGGTACGGCATCACCCCTGACGGGGGAGGGCGTCACCCGTGCCGGGGGAGCACGTCAACTCCCTGCGCCTCGTGGCATGTTTCGTGCGAAGCTGGGACGCATGAGCGTCGCAGAACCCCGCAGGATCGTCCTCTTCCGGCATGCGAAAGCCGACTGGCCGCAGATGTCCGACCACGAGCGGCCGCTCGCCGACCGGGGCCGTATGGACGCCGCCGTCGCCGGGCGCAGGCTCGGCGAGACCGGCATCCCCTTCGATCTGGCCATCTGTTCCACGGCGATCCGGACCCGTGAGACGTGGAAGCACGCCGTCCAGGAGCTCCCGCACCGGCCGAAAACGGTCTACGAGGAGCGGATCTACGAAGCCTCGCCCGGCGAGCTGATCGCGGTACTCAACGAGACCCCGGACGACACGCAGAGTGTGATCCTGATCGGTCACAACCCGGGCGTCCACGGCCTCGCCGACGTCCTGGCGGGTCAGGCCGAGGACGACACCCGTGAACGGATGAAGGCCCAGGGCTTCCACACGGCCGCCTTCGCGGTGCTCGCCTTCGACGGCCCCTGGAAATCCCTGGAACCCGGATCGGCCTCGCTGACCGAGTACTGGGCGCCCACGGAGTAGACCGACCCCTGACACCGACGGGGCCGGCACCACCAGGTGCCGGCCCCGTCCGCCGTGCGCGCGCCGCCTCAGTGCGCGGTGGCGTCCTCGTCCTCGTGCATGTCGGCGGCCTCGACCTCTTCACGCGTGACGCCCAGCAGGTACAGCACCGTGTCGAGGAACGGGAAGTTCACCGCGGTGTGCGCGGCCTGGCGCACCACCGGCTTGGCGTTGAAGGCGACCCCGAGGCCGGCGGCGTTCAGCATGTCGAGGTCGTTCGCACCGTCGCCGACCGCCACGGTCTGAGCCAGCGGCACCCCGGCCTCGGCGGCGAACCGGCGCAGCAGACGGGCCTTGCCGGCCCTGTCCACGATCTCCCCGGTCACCCGGCCGGTCAGCTTGCCGTCGACGATCTCCAGGGTGTTGGCGTGGGCGAAGTCGAGCCCGAGCCGCTCCTTCAGATCGTCGGTCACCTGGGTGAACCCGCCTGAGACGACGCCGACTTGGTAGCCGAGCCGCTTCAGCGTACGGATCAGGGTGCGCGCGCCGGGGGTCAGCCGTACCTGCTCGCGCACCTTCTGCACGACCGACTCGTCGAGCCCGGCGAGAAGCGCCACGCGTGCGTGCAGCGACTGCTCGAAGTCCAGTTCACCGCGCATGGCGGCCTCGGTGACCTTGGCGACCTCGTCCTCGCATCCGGCGTGCGCGGCGAAGAGCTCGATCACCTCGTCCTGGATGAGTGTCGAGTCCACGTCCATCACGACGAGACGCTGAGCGCGTCGGTGCAGGCCCGCGGCCACGACGGCGATGTCGACGCCGAGCGCGGCGGCCTCGGTCACCAGCGCGGTCCGCAGCCTCTCGGTCTCGGCGCCGGACACCGCGAACTCGACTGCTGTCACCGGGTACTTGGCGAGGCGGAAGATCCGGTCGATGTTGCCGCCGGTCTTGGTGATCCGGGCGGCGATGGCGGCGGTCGACTCCGCAGTGAGGGGGTGCCCGAGCACCGTCACCAGCGAACGCCCCGAGCCGCGCGGCCGGTTGTCACCGAGGCCGGAGATGATCTCCGCCTGCATCTTCATCGACTCCGCCCAGCTGTGGACGGTGGCCCTCAGATCACCTTCGATACCGGGGGTCGGCTCGGTCACGAGCGCGCACAGCACCATGCGGCCCCGGGTGACGACCTGCTCGATGTCGACCACGTCGACGGAGTAGGCGGCAAGGGTGTCGAAGAGTCCGGCGGTTATGCCCGGGCGGTCCTTGCCGAAGATCTTGACGAGGAGAGTGGGCACATCAGAGGTCTGCGAAGCGCTCATGGTGATCCCACCGTATCCGGCACTGCGTGCCGTCCGCCCGCCTGGTCCGCCTGACGGACACAGAACACTGGGCAACACCTGGGCATCCCCCGGATGACCCCCTGCCCCCGGTCACGCCCACACCCCGCCTCCACCACCCCTGCCGGGCCCGCACCCCGCCCCGCGTCTCCACCGCCCTGCCGGGCCCATACCCCGCCTACACCACCCCTGCCGGGGCGGCACCCCGCCTTCACCGCTCCCCTGTCGGGCCCGCACCTCGCCCCGCGTCTCCACCACCCTGCCGGGCCCGCACCCGAACCACGGACCGACGCCCTGCCCACAGCCGCCACCCCCTTCCAGCGGCCTCCGCCGGCAACCACCGTCTCTCGCCCCCTCCGCCCCTGCCCTTCCCACCCCTGGGGCTCCGCCCCGGCCCCCGCTCCTCAAACGCCGGAGGGGCTGAAATTCTCCCCGCCGAAAGGAAGCCGGCACCCTCGCGCCCGAAGGGCTGGACGCTCGGCCCCCGTCCGCCCGCAGCCGCCGTCCGCCGGGAGGGGCCGTGCCGGTACATCAGATGCCCGTCGCTCACGTCCGGATCGAGCAGCTCCCGGTTCTTCACCCACGTCTGATTCAGCGGCGACGGGCGGATGTACCGGCGCGGCCCCGACTCACCCACCGGCATCGGCGCGGGGCGTGCATCGATGCCGGTTCAGCGGCGACGGGCGGATGTGCCGGCGCGGCCCCGACTCGCCCACCGGCATCGGCGCCGGGCGTGCATCGATGCCGGTTCAGCGGCGACGGGCGGATGTGCCGGCGCGGCCCCGACTCACCCACCGGTATCAGCGCCGGGCGTGCATCGATGCCGGTTCAGCGGCGACGGGCGGATGTGCCGGCGCCGCCCCGCCCCACGCACCGGCATCAGTGCCCGCCTGCCTCAGCGCCGGGGCCTTCCCGACGGAGGTGCGGGCGGCGGTGGCGGTGGGGGCGGGGGAGGCCCCCCGTCGGGCCCGTCCGGCCGCCGCTTCGGCAGCGGCCCCATCGGCCGCATCACCGTCGGCGCCCCATACACATCCCCGGGCCCCGCCCCAGGCCCCGCCCCGGGCCCCGGCCGCCGATCCTCCGGCTCCGGCCCCAGCAACTCCTCCGGCACCCTCAGATACGGATTCGTGTCCGGATTGGGCGCCCGATACGACCCCCGAGGCCGATACGGCCCAGCACTTTCACCCACACCGGCACCCCGGCCGGCCCCCGCCGGGACCCCCGCACCCCCCGGGACCCCCGCGCCCCCCAGCACGCCCAACGCAGCAACCCTCCGCCCCGCCACCCCACTCGCACAGGCCAGCAACGCCCCCACGCCCCCGGCCCCCGCCCCCCACAGCGCACCGAGGACCAACGCCATCCCCAGTTGCCCGTGCAGCCGGATCCCCGCTCCGAACGCGTCGAACCCGAGGACCGACAGTGACGCGTCCACCGACACGTCCGTCAGCCACGCGAGCAGCGGCAGTGCCAACGCGGTCACGACGCCGAGCCGAAGTGCGCAGAGACCGGCGAACCGCAGCGCACCCCCGCCTCGTGCAGAGGTGTCACCCGGTGCCCCCGCAACGGCTGCACCCCCGGCCCGTACGAATGGCGTACGTACGGCCGTCAGAACGCCCGCGTACAGCATCATGAGCGCGGTCGCTACGGCCAACAGCCAGACGCGGCCGTCGAGTTCGGCGAGACGGCTCAGGGTGACGGGCCGGTCGGTGCCGGTGCTGAGCAGCCGGTCGAGCGGGTCCGGCAGGAGCTTGGCGAGTTCGCCGGTGGCCCGGCCGTCCCAGGGGACGAAGAGCCCGAGCGGGACGGCGAGCCACACCCCGTTGGGCGCGCCGAGCAGCGCGGCCCCCGCGATCCGCTTCGGATGGTCGTCGCCGACCGCCGCGTACGCCGCCGCCGCGAGCCCGGCGAGGACCGCGACGAGCAGGACGGCGACGAGGGAGGCGACGGCCGGCCGTACGACGCGGTGCACGGCGTCCCAGCCGGGCGGCAGGGGCGTACGCCGGGAGGCGAGCAGGGCGACCAGCAGGACGCCGGCGGCCCACGCGGCTCCGCCGAGGAGGGTCGGCGCGGTGTCGACGGAGAATCCGACGGCCGCCTTGGCCTTCACGAGGTCGCCGACCTTGTCGGGCAGCAGCCCCCCGAGATCCCCCAGCCCGCCCGGCAGTTTGTCGGTGATGTCACCGAGCCCGCCGTCTCCGCCGGTGACCTTGTCGAGCCCGAGCTTGCCGCCGTCGATGGTGATGACGTCGTGGCCGGCCCAGGCGAGCCCGCCCAGGGTGGCGACGAAGAGGACGATCACCGAGCCCGCCCGGGCGAGGAGTTCGGAGGGCGCGATCACAACTCCGGCCGCGCGCAGGGACCGTAGGAAGAACCACGCCATGAGGAGGGCGCCGACGAGTCCGACGCCGAGCGGTGTGATCTGGATGGCGGTGTGGGCCTGCGCGCCCTGGAGGCCGAAGGCGGACACGTCACCGGACGGGGTCACCGAACCGTTCGCCCCGAGAGCCACGACGGCAGCCGTCATCGGGCCGAGCGACCCCGCGGTGTCCGCTCCGAGCAGATGCAGACCGAGCGCCGCGGTGCCCGCCATGCCGATCAGCGCCCAGCTCACGGAGGCGATCGCCGACAGCAGCACATCCCCCCACGGCACACCCCCGGTGTCTCCGCCGTGCCACTCGGTCCCGTTGCTCATCGCCAGACCCCCCGATCCGCGCCGCGGTGATCCCGCGAATGTCCCCCTCGCGGGGGATTACCACTCTCCGGTCCGGTTTCAACCCCGTCAACGGAAACGGGCAACCCGCCCGTACCCATCGTTCACATGGCCCGACTTTCGGTCAGGGGGCTCCTACTGAAATAGTTCCCCACGATGTTCGACATCCCTAGACTCCCTGTGTTGGGGGTAACTCGGGGGACAACACAGTGGGGCTGGAGTGCCGGAACTCGTACTGGAATTGAATGGACGGACCTGGACGCTCGATGCGTCCAGGTCCTACGCCCTCGGACGCGATCCGCAGGGGGACATCGTGCTCGACGACGCCAGGGTGTCCTGGCGTCACGCCACGATCAGCTGGAACGGCCGCAGTTGGGTCATCGACGACCACGGGAGCACCAACGGCACGTTCGTACAGGGGCAGCGCGTCCACCAGACGGAGATCGGCCCGGGTTCGGCCGTGCATCTCGGCAACGCGACCGACGGTCCGCGGCTGAGCGCGTCCGGCACGGCGGCCTCCGTCGCGCAGTCGCAGCAGCAGCAGCCGTACGCGGCGCAGGGCGCGGGCCCCGGCTGGGCCCAGCCGCCGACGCCGCAGCAGGCTCCGGGCCAGGGCGGGCAGCAGCCGCCGCGGCAGGCGGCGGGCATCCCGCAGCAGCAGGGACCCGGCGGGGGCGCGGGGGCGCCGCCGGTCTACGGGGACCGCAGCCCGACGACGTTCCACCAGTTCTCGCTGGGACGCGTGATGCGCATCGGCCGTGCGCTGGAGAACGAGCTGGTGGTCTCG
This sequence comes from Streptomyces sp. NPDC102279, assembly GCF_044766365.1. NCBI lineage: Bacteria > Bacillati > Actinomycetota > Actinomycetes > Kitasatosporales > Streptomycetaceae > Streptomyces > Streptomyces sp. NPDC102279. The sequence continues at coordinate 49,254 of NZ_JBIWLU010000025.1, forward strand.
GACCTCCAGGTCTCCCGGCACCACGCCGAGTTCCACGCGACGCCGGACGGCCGCTTCGAGATCCGCGACCTCGGTTCGCACAACGGCACCTACGTCAACGGCATGCCGATCGCCAAGGGCGGCTCGACGCTGCTCGGCCCGAACGACATCGTCGGCGTCGGCCACTCCACCTTCCGACTGGTGGGGGACCGTCTCGAGGAGTTCGTCGACACCGGTGAGGTGTCCTTCTCGGCCCGCCATCTGACGGTCACCGTCGACGGCGGCAAGCAGATCCTCAAGGACGTCTCCTTCGGCGTTCCCGAGAAGTCGCTCGTCGCGGTGATCGGCCCGTCGGGCTCCGGCAAGTCGACGCTCCTGAAGGCGCTCACGGGCTACCGCCCCGCCAACCAGGGCGACGTCCTCTACGACAACCGCAACCTGTACAAGCAGTTCGCCGAGCTGCGGCAGCGCATCGGTCTGGTTCCGCAGGACGACATCCTGCACAAGGAACTGACCGTCAAGAAGGCCCTCAAGTACGCGGCCAAGCTGCGCTTCCCCGCGGACACCACGGGTCAGGAGCGCGAGGCCCGGATAGACGAGGTGCTGCGCGAGCTGAAGCTGGACGTCCACAAGGAGAAGAAGGTCACCTCCCTCTCCGGCGGTCAGCGCAAGCGTGTGTCGGTGGCGCTGGAGCTGCTGACCAAGCCGTCGCTGATCTTCCTGGACGAGCCGACCTCCGGTCTCGACCCGGGCATGGACCGCGACGTCATGCAGCTGCTGCGCGGTCTCGCCGACGACGGCCGTACGGTCCTGGTCGTCACGCACTCGGTGGCCGAGCTGGCGATCTGCGACAAACTCCTCGTGATGGCGCCGGGCGGCTCCGTGGCCTACTTCGGCCCGCCGGAGGAGGCGCTGAACTTCTTCGGCTACGAGACCTGGGCCGACGTCTTCTCGGCGTTCGAGAGCTACCGCGACTACGACTGGGCGGGCCGCTGGAAGGGCTCGCAGCACTACCAGATGTACGCCGCGGACATCGACGCCGTCGCCCCGCAGTCGACGCAGATGCCGTCGGCGCAGGCGATGAAGCCGCCGAAGCCGCAGAGCTGGGGCTCCCAGCTGACGACGCTGATCCGGCGCTACGCCTCGGTGATCGCGTCCGACAAGGGCTTCCTGGCGCTGACGGTGATCCTGCCGGCGGTGCTGGGCTCGGTGAGCCTGCTCATCGACAGCGGCAAGACCCTGCTGGTCAACGACAAGGTGCTGCCCTCGGGCGCCCATGTCGCGAACGGCACGGCGACGACGGTGCTGCTGATCCTCGCGGTCGGCGCGTGCTTCGCGGGTGCGGCCAACTCCGTCCGCGAGCTGATCAAGGAACGGGTGATCTACGAGCGGGAACGGGCGACCGGTCTGTCACGGTCCGCGTACCTGATGTCGAAGGTGATCGTCCTCGGCGTGGTCACGCTGCTGCAGGGTGCCCTGGTCGGCGCGATCGGCTTCGGCAGCCGTACGGTCCCGGACGAGGGCCTGATCCTCAAGAGCCTGCCCAAGGTCGAACTCACCATCCCGATCATGGCGCTGGGCTTCGCGTCGATGATGTTCGGCCTGGTCATCTCCTCGCTGGTGAAGACCGCCGAGAAGACGATGCCGCTGCTGGTCATGTTCGCGATCGTCCAGGTCGTCTTCACCGGCTGCCTGTTCATCCTGAACGGCACTCCGGGTGTCAACCAGTTCTCGTACCTGATGCCGGCCCGCTGGGCGGTCGCCGCGTCCGGCACGACGCTGGACTTCAACAACATCTTCCCGAACCAGGACGATCCGTCGAACACGGACCCGCTGTGGAACCACACGGCGGGCGCCTGGGCCTTGGACATGGTCGCGCTGATCGCGCTCGGCATCGCCTGTGGGTTCCTCGTGGCCCGCTTCCTGCGCCGCCACGAGCCCGAGGTCATGCGCAAGTAGGTTCCGCGTCCGAGGACAGCGCGAGGGCGGCACCCCGTTCGGGGTGCCGCCCTTCGGCGTCTGTGACGGGAGCTCCGCGCTCGGCCCTCAGTACGCGCTGTTGACGTTGTCCATCGAGCCGTACTTGTCGGCCGCGTAGTTGGCGGCGGCGGTGATGTTGGCGACCGGGTCGTAGATGTTCCACGACGTGCCGGCCACGTGGTACGCGGTGAAGGTCGGCGGGATGACCTGCAGCAGGCCCTTCGACGGGATGCCGTTGATCGCGTTGATGTCCCAGTCGTTGATGGCCTTCGGGTTGCCCGAGGACTCACGCAGGATGTTGCGGTGCAGCCCGTTGTAGGAGCCCGGGATGCCCTTCGACTTCATGATGTCCAGGGACTCGCGGATCCAGCCGTCGAGGTTGTTCGCGTACGTCTTGGCGGCGACGGGCTGGACCTTGATCCGCTCGGAGGAGCGGCTCGCGGCGGCCTTGGAGCGCGCCTGGGCGGCCTTCTTCGCGGCTGCCTTCTTCTTCGCGGCGGCTGCCTCGGCGGCCTTCTTCTTCGCCGCGGCGGCGTCGGCCGCCTTCTTCTTCGCGGCGACGGCCTGAGCCTTCAGGTCCGCGCCGGCCAGCTGGTCGGTGACGCTGGCCTTGACGTCCTTGATCTGCTTGTCGCTGTAGGCGACCTTCGCGGTGGAGACGGCGGCGTCGTTCGTGGTGGTGTGGGAGTTGTCCGGCACCAGGGAGAACGCGAGGGTGGCGGCACCGAGGGTGGCCACGCCGGCGATCGAAAGCTTGTGGAGCTTGGTCAGCTTCGGACTATGTCCAGGAGTGGTGATGTTCTTGGGCATGACTGATGACCTCTTCGAATAGCGCGGAGGTCGCTCGCGGTCCGAGGGGACATTGCTTCATTGCGTTTCCGGACGAACGCCCTGGGGCAGAACCCGAGGCGCTGAGCGACGAGGGCAATTCTTAGCGGTCGCAAAATGCTGTGGCAAAGGTGTGACGTACGAAGCCAGGTAGTGGACACGGAAAGGGCAAAACGGGGCAGACTGGCACGTCTGCCCCGCTCATCTAGGGTCCGCTTGTCTCCTATGTCCGTTCGTACGTGATGTGCACCCTATGTGCGGGCTCACATCGGGGGCGTTGCGATCTCACCAAGAGTTGCGTGCGCAACGCTCTCCGTGAGGGGCCTCCTCCGGGAGGATGAGGTGCACGTCGCCGAACTCGTGCCAGAGGTAGAGCCCGGCCAGCGCGGCCTCGTAGCTGCGGTCCACGGCAGCCCTCCCGGCGACCGCCTCCAGCATCAGGAGATGCGAGGCCTCCGGCTCGTGCAGCCCGGTCAGCAGCCCGTCGACGACCCGTACCCCCCGCTCCGGGGTCACCACCAGGTCCGTCCAGCCCCGCGCCGCCCGCACCAGCCCGTCCGGCCCGGTCGCGGACTCGACGGCCCGCACGGCCGTCGTACCGACCGCCACGATCCGGCCCCCACCGGCCCGTGCCGCGTTGATCAGCCGCGCCGACGCCTCCGGCACGGCGTACGGCTCCGGATACGGCGGCTCGTGCGCCTCCGCCGACGCCACCCCCGTGTGCAGCGTGACCGGAGCGAACTGCACACCCCGGCTCACCAGCTCCGCCACCATCCGCGCGGTGAAGGGACGCGCGGCGCTCGGCATCTCCGCGCTGCCCGCCCCGTCGTCCGACGGCAGCGCGAACACCGTCTGGTACGCGGACAGCGGCTGGTCCCGATCCGTATAGGAGTAGCGGATGGGCCGCCCGTGCCGCCGCAGCAGCCACAGGACGTCCACGCCACCCGGCACCCGCGCCCACCACAGCCGCGGCCCGCGCGCGCTCAGCGGCTCCTCCAGGACAAGGCGTACGTCCCCGGGCAGCCGCACCACTGTCCCCGCGGGCCCGCCCGCACGCGTACGCGTGGTGCCCGCCCCGTCGGGATCCCGCAGCTCGACGGCCCACCGCCCGTCGTCGCCGCGCGTCGAGAAGTGCACCACCACGCGCGCGTGCCCGGCCCGCCCGTCCACGGCCGCCGCCAGGGTGGCCGACGTGTTGACGATCAGCAGGTCCCCGGCCACGAGCTGCCGCGGCAGCTCCACGAACGCGTGATGCGACACCTCACAGCCACGCGACACCAGCAGCCGTACGGAATCCCGGTCGCTCCCCGCGCCCCGCTGCTCGGCCGGCACCCGCGCCGACAGCTCCTGCGGAACCTTCCCCCACGACCGGCCGCGCCCGACCGGAGGCACCCCCATCGCCGTCGTCATCGCTCCTCCAGCAGGGCCGGAGCGGCGTAGCGCCCACTGGCCGGCCGTTCGTCGAGCAGCCGCAGGAACGCCGGGACCACCCGGTCCGGCGCCGGCCGGGGACCCTCGTCCCCGGGCACGGCCGCCCGGTAGAGGTCCGTTCCCATGTCCCCGGGGTCCACGGCCCAGACCCGCAGCCCGGGCTCCTCCTCACCGAGCACCGCCGACAGCTGGTCGAGAGCCGCCTTCGAGGCGCCGTAGCCGCCCCAGGTCTCGTACGCCTCCGCCGCGGCGTCCGAACTGACCGCGACGACCGCACCCGCCTCCGCCGCCCGCAGCAGGGGCAGCGCCTCCTGGACCAGGCCCAGCGCGGCGACCACGTTGACCTCCAGCGCCCGCCGCAGCCCGTCCAGACCCAGCTCCTCCAGACGCACCAGCGGCTCGGCACCCAGTGCGCTCGCGTTGTTCACCAGCAGGTCGACCCCGCCCAGCTTCCCCGCCGCCGCGACGAGAGCGGCACGGTGACCGGCGTCCGTCACGTCCCCGGGCAGCGCCTCCACCCGCGTCCCGTGCGCGGACAGGGCCACCGCGGTCTCCTCCAGCACCTCGGCCGTTCTGGCGTCCAGCACCAGATCCCAGCCGCGCTCCGCCAGGGCCGCCCCCAGCGCCCGCCCCAGTCCCTTCGAGGCCCCCGTGATGATCGCTACCGGCATGACGTCCGTCCCCTCGTCCATGACCCGCCCTCCGGCGGATGCCCTCACGCTAGGAACGGGACCCGCCCGGCCGCCTCGTACGCGGGCCGCAATGATCCGGGTCCCTTCGTCCTAGGTCCGCGCGGCCGCGGGACCGGACCGGTCCTAGGCCCAACGACCCAGGTCGGCGCCGACACCGGCCCGATACGCGGTGTCACCGCCCGCCGGTACGTTGGGGTCATGAGCCAAGGACCCCGGTCGGGCCTGTACGCGGTGAGCACCGCGCTGCTGGCCATGAGCCGGCACCTCGAAGTGCGCGACGTCCTCAAGACGATCGTCGCCTCGGCCCGCGAGCTGCTCGACGCGCAGTACGCGGCCCTCGGCGTGCCCGACGACCACGGGGGCTTCGCCCAGTTCGTCGTCGACGGCGTCAGCGACGCCCAGTGGAAGGCCATCGGCCCGCTCCCGCGCCAGCACGGCATCCTCGCCGCGATGCTGAGCGAGGCCCGCCCCGAGCGCCTCGCCGACGTGCGCAAGGACCCCCGCTTCGAGGGCTGGCCCTCCGCCCACCCCGACATGTCCGACTTCCTCGGCCTGCCCATCCGCGACGGCGACGAGACGATCGGCGCGCTCTTCCTCGCGAACAAGCGGCCCACGGGAGACGACTCCACGCGTTCCGGCGCGGACACCTGCGGCTTCACCGAGGACGACGAGGAACTCCTCACCATCCTCGCCCAGCACGCCGCGATCGCCCTCACCAACGCCCGCCTCTACGAACGCAGCCGCGAGCTGACCATCGCCGAGGAGCGCTCCCGCCTCGCGCACGAACTGCACGACGCCGTCAGCCAGAAGCTGTTCTCCCTGCGCCTCACCGCCCAGGCCGCCGCCACCCTCGTCGACCGGGACCCCTCCCGCGCCAAGGGCGAACTCCAGCACGTGGCGGCCCTCGCCGCCGAAGCCGCGGACGAACTGCGCGCCGCCGTCGTCGAATTGCGCCCCGCCGCACTCGACGAGGACGGCCTCGTCGCCACCCTGCGCACCCACATACAGGTCCTCGACCGCGCCCACTCCGCGCGCGTCACCTTCGTCGGCCGCGGCGTCCGGGCGCTGCCCGCCTCCCAGGAGGAGGCGATGCTGCGCGTCGCCCAGGAAGCCCTGCACAACGCGCTGCGCCATTCCGGGGCCGCCCGGGTCGACGTCACGGTGGAGAAGCGCGGCCCCGGAGCCGTCCTGTGCGTCGTCGACGACGGCAGCGGCTTCGACCCCACCGCGACACGCAACGCCGGCCGCCACCTCGGCCTGGTGTCGATGCGGGACCGGGCGAGCGGCGTCGGCGGCACACTCACCGTGGAATCGGCGCCCGGAAAGGGCACCACGATCGAGATGGAGGTCCCTGGTGGCTGACGCAATCAAGGTGCTGCTCGTCGACGACCACCAGGTCGTCCGCCGGGGCCTGCGCACCTTCCTGGAGGTGCAGGACGACATCGAGGTCGTCGGAGAGGCGTCCGACGGCGCCGAAGGCGTCGCCCGCGCCGAGGAGCTGAAGCCCGACGTCGTCCTGATGGACGTGAAGATGCCGGGCATGGACGGCATCGACGCGCTGCGCAAGCTCCGCGAACTCGCCAACCCCGCCCGCGTGTTGATCGTCACCAGCTTCACCGAGCAGCGCACCGTCGTGCCCGCCCTGCGCGCGGGCGCCGCCGGGTACGTGTACAAGGACGTGGATCCCGACGCGCTGGCCGGCGCCATCCGCTCCGTCCACGCGGGGCACATCCTCCTGCAACCCGAGGTCGCGGGGGCCCTGTTGTCCCAGGAGGAGGCGAACTCGGGTCAGGGGAGGAGTGGTTCGCTCACCGAGAGGGAGCGCGAGGTGCTCGTGCTGATCGCGGACGGCCGTTCCAACCGCGAGATCGCCCGCGCTCTCGTCCTCTCCGAGAAGACGGTGAAGACCCACGTCTCGAACATCCTGATGAAGCTCGACCTCGCCGACCGCACCCAGGCCGCGCTCTGGGCCGTCCGGAACGGCATCGCGGGCTGATCGCCGCGGGCCGGTCACCAGCGGATCCGTGCTCCGGCACACCTCGCGCGCGCGGCCGGGGCCGTCGGCCGACGGGAGGGTTCCGGTCCGGAATGAGATTCATACCGTCGGGTGTATGTCCCCCGAACGGCGCAACCTCCGTGCGGTGCCGCCGTTCTCCAGTGCGTGCTGCGGCGATCCTGCCGCAGTGTTCGCAAGGAGGGGTTTCAGAAGTGAAGAACCTGAAGAAGGTCACCGCTGTCGCGATGGTCGCCGGTGGCCTGGTCGCCGCCGGTGCCGGTATGGCCTCGGCCTCCGACGGATCGCTGGCGGTCGGCAAAGCCGAGGGTTCCCCGGGCGTCATCTCCGGCAACACCATCCAGGCCCCGGTCCACGTCCCGGTGAACGCGGTCGGCAACAGCGTGAACGTCATCGGCGTTCTGAACCCGGCGTTCGGCAACCTCGGCCTCAACCGCTGAGGTCCGTCACCCGACGATCGTGACCACCGGCCCCCGGGGGATTCCCCTCGGGGGCCGGTCTGCTTGTCAACTCATCGGCGGAATGCATCGAACGGGGCAATCACGACGGCCTCCCGTGCCGTCCCGGCCTCCCCGGCGTTGCTCAGCGTACGACCCGCGGGCCGGGTCGGATCCGCATACGCAGGAGGAACGCTTCTCATGAACATCGCCAAGAAGGCCGCCCTGGCCATCACCGTCGCCGGCATCGCCGCCGGCGCTTCCGCCGGTGCCGCTGTCGCCGACTCGGGTGCCGAGGGCGCGGCCGTGAACTCGCCGGGCGTCGCCTCGGGCAACGCCGTTCAGGTCCCGGTCCACGTGCCGGTGAATGTCGTGGGCAACTCCGTCAACGTCATCGGCCTGCTCAACCCGGCCTTCGGCAACGCCGGCGTCAACGGCTGACGTACCACCTGGAAGAGCCCCGCGAACGGAAACGATTCGCGGGGCTCTTCCGCGTCCCGGTCCGACACGCGCGGCCCAGCCGGGTGGAGAACCCCGGGCGGACCACCACGGACCGCCCGCCCCCGTCCGGCAACGAGGGCGGGCCGGCACAGTCCCGTGGACGTCACCCGCATCCCCGTGAAGGCCACTGACGCGCGGACGGGTGCTGGACTCACGCAGCGGACCCGCTCAGCGGACGCCGCGCTCCCGCTCCTCCACGAACGCGTTGTACGCCGCCACCTGCGCCCGCCGCGCCGTCCGCTCCACCGGCCGCAACGCCTCGGCCCGAGCGGCCATCTCCGAGGCGCTCACCGCCCCGCCGTGCCCGTTCTCGTACGCGACCGAAATCAGCAGCCCCACCCGCTGGGCCAGCTCCAGCACGCGCACAGCACGCGGCGGGTACCCGGGAGCCAGTACCTCCCGCCCGCGCTCGGCCCGTGCCCGGTAGGCGTCCACCGCCGCCTCGGCGACCGGCCCCGACCCCGCCACGTCCAGCCGCGACAACACCTCCGTCGCGTCGCGCAGCGCCTCCGCCAGCTCCCGCTCGGCCTCCCCGAGCGAGGGCACGTCGGCGGGCGGCGCCTCGCGTACGGCGAGACAGCGCCAGACGACCTCGACGTGCACATCGCCGTCGGGCCCGGCCTCGTGCACCTCCGGGACGAGCCCCAGTGCCGAGCCGTGGCACACGACGGCCTCCTCTGCCTCCAGGGCGCGTGCGTTGAACGCGGGCGGGCCGCTGAGTCCGAGGGGATGGCCCGGCGCGGGCAGCGCCACCCGCAGCCCGGTCACCCCGAGCGCGCGCAGCCGGCCGAGGGCGAGCGTGAGCCCGACGGGCCCCGACTCGCCCGGCAGCCCCTCGACCCGGTGCACGGCGTCGTCACCGACGATGGCGAGCACGGCGTCGTCCGGAGAAACAAGTCCGGCCAATAGGGCATTTCCCCATGCGGCCAGTTGTCCTGAGCGTGGTTCCGAGAGCATGCCTCCACCCTAAGGACCGGCCGATGGATCGGTGTGCCCGACCGGTGGCGTAGGTTTTCCCTGGGGGCTGCGTCCACAGACGTAAGCGACGGCCGAGACTGCAATGGGAGACAACGCGCTCATGAGCGATGTACTGGAGCTGGAGGACGTATCCGTGGTCCGCGAGGGCCGGGCTCTGGTGGACCAGGTCTCCTGGTCGGTCAAGGAGGGGGAGCGCTGGGTCATCCTCGGTCCCAACGGCGCCGGGAAGACGACCCTGCTGAACGTCGCCTCCAGCTACCTCTTCCCCAGTGAGGGTACGGCCACCATCCTCGGCGAGACCCTGGGCAAGGTCGACGTCTTCGAGCTCCGCCCGCGCATCGGTATCGCCGGCATCGCACTCGCCGAGAAGCTCCCCAAGCGCCAGACCGTCCTGCAGACCGTCCTCACCGCCGCGTACGGAATGACCGCCGGCTGGAACGAGGACTACGAGGACATCGACGAGCGGCGCGCCCGCGCCTTCCTCGACCGCCTCGGCATGAGCGAGTACCTGGACCGCAAGTTCGGCACCCTCTCCGAGGGCGAGCGCAAGCGCACCCTGATCGCCCGGGCCCTGATGACCGACCCCGAGCTGCTCCTCCTCGACGAGCCCGCCGCCGGCCTCGACCTCGGCGGCCGCGAGGACCTCGTACGCCGCCTCGGCCGCCTCGCCCGCGACCCGATCGCCCCCTCCATGATCATGGTCACGCACCACGTCGAGGAGATCGCCCCCGGCTTCACCCACGTCCTGATGATCCGTCAGGGCAAGGTCCTCGCGGCCGGACCCCTGGAGCTCGAACTCACCTCGCGCAACCTCTCGCTCTGCTTCGGCCTCCCGCTCGTCGTCGAGCAGATCGGCGAGCGCTGGACCGCGCAGGGCCTCCCGATGGCCTGACGCCCTCGGGCGCACGGACGCGCACATCCCGTCAGGAGCAGGCGAGTTGATCGCGCGCCCTGTCCGCGGGAGGAGTGCGGTCCTACCATGACCACGTGGACGACATCGACGCATGGGTGTGGTGGCTGATCGGCGCCGCAGGACTGGGCATCCCGCTCGTGGTGACGGCGATGCCGGAGTTCGGCATGTTCGCCGTGGGAGCAGTGGCCGCGGCGGTCACCGCCGGCCTCGGCGCCGGAATCGTCGCCCAGGTCCTCGTCTTCGTGGCCGTGTCGGTCGCCCTCATCGCCGTCGTACGCCCCATCGCGGCCCGGCACAGCGCACAGCGCCCCCAACTCGCCACCGGAATCGACGCGTTGAAGGGCATGCAAGCCGTCGTCCTCGAGCGCGTGGACGGTTCGGGCGACGGCAGGATCAAGCTCGCCGGAGAGATCTGGTCGGCACGCGCCCTCGACGCCGGACAGGCCTACGAGGTCGGCCAGGAAGTCGATGTGGTGGACATCGACGGAGCCACGGCGATCGTCATGTGACCTCGGACAACGCAAGTGAACCGAACGCCCCACGCGCCGGACGACGTTCTGTCAGACTCGTCCAGCAAGATCTTCAACAGCCATAAGATCTTTCGGAATTACCGAGTGGAGAAGGGTACGGGGAGCATCGATGGAACCGATCATCATCGTCCTGATCATTCTGGTGGTGTTGGTCTTCATCGCCCTGATCAAGACCATCCAGGTCATCCCACAGGCCAGCGCCGCCATCGTCGAACGCTTCGGCCGCTACACGCGGACACTGAACGCCGGCCTCAACATCGTCGTCCCGTTCATAGACTCGATCCGCAACCGCATCGACCTGCGTGAACAGGTCGTCCCCTTCCCGCCCCAGCCGGTGATCACCCAGGACAACCTGGTCGTCAACATCGACACGGTCATCTACTACCAGGTCACCGACGCCCGCGCCGCGACCTACGAGGTCGCCAGCTACATCCAGGCGATCGAGCAGCTCACGGTCACCACCCTGCGCAACATCATCGGCGGCATGGACCTGGAGCGGACCCTGACCTCCCGCGAGGAGATCAACGCGGCTCTGCGCGGAGTCCTCGACGAGGCCACCGGCAAGTGGGGCATCCGCGTCAACCGCGTCGAACTCAAGGCGATCGAGCCGCCCACCTCCATCCAGGACTCGATGGAGAAGCAGATGCGCGCCGACCGCGACAAGCGCGCCGCGATCCTCACCGCGGAAGGCATCCGGCAGTCGCAGATCCTCACCGCCGAAGGTGAGAAGCAGTCCTCGATCCTCCGCGCCGAGGGTGACGCCAAGGCCGCGGCCCTGCGCGCCGAAGGCGAGGCCCAGGCCGTCCGTACGGTCTTCGAGGCCATCCACGCCGGGGACCCGGACCAGAAGCTCCTCTCCTACCAGTACCTCCAGATGCTCCCGAAGATCGCCGAGGGCGACGCCAACAAGCTGTGGATCGTGCCCAGCGAGATCGGCGACGCCCTCAAGGGCCTGAGCGGCGCCATGGGCAACTTCGGCAACCTGGGCGGCGGTTCGGGCAACAGCGGATCCTCCGGGAACTCCGGTGACAACGAACGTCGCGAACGCCGCGAGAAGCCGTCCATCACGGACTGACGCCGTACGACGTCGGGGCCCGCCTCCTTGCAAGGAGGCGGGCCCCGGTCGTTCACGAACCTACGCGGCAGGCTGGACCAGCCACTCCGGAAGCGCCTTGAAGTCGTCCTGGCCGAGCGCCAGCAGCATGGCGTCCGCCGGTGTCGGCTCGAACGGCTGCCGCAGCAAGGGCATCTCGGCCTGCTCCGGCGTACGGGCCGCCTTGCGGTGGTTGTCCTCGGCGCACGAAGCCACCGTGTTCAACCAGGAGTCCTGACCACCCTGGGCCCGCGGCACCACATGGTCGACGGTCGTGGCACGGCGTCCGCAGTAGGCACACCGGTGCCGGTCACGTATCAGCACACCCCGCCTCGACCACGGCGCTTGTCTTCGGAACGGCACCCTGACGTACCGGCAGAGCCTGATCACCCGGGGCACGGGGATGTCCAGGGCGGCTCCACGCATGCGCAGTTCGGGGTGGGCCTGCTCGACGACGGCCTTGTCCGTCAGCACCAGAACGACGGCTCGGTTCAACGTCACCGTCGACAGCGGCTCGAAGCTCGCGTTCAGTACCAGCGTGTCCCGCATTCAGCCCACCTCCTCTTGCGCACCGGCCCACCTGCGGCGGGCTGGGATCAACTTTGGCCGGGCACGACGAGATGGACAACGCAATAAAAAATGCCCGCCCCTGATCACTTCCAAGACCAGAGGCGGGCAAACGTTCCGTGAACGTCAGTCTTCAGCGGGAGCCGCGTACTCACCGACCAACTGGGCGCGCGCCAGCGTGTGGAACCGGAGGTTGAAGCCCACCACGGCCGGCGACGCGTCGGCGTCGGGACCGAGCTTCTCCTGATCCACCGCGTACACCGTGAACACGTACCGGTGGGCTGGGTCCCCGGGGGGCGGCGCGGCGCCGCCGAAGTCCCGCGACCCGTAGTCGTTGCGGGCCTGGACCGCGCCCTGAGGCAGTTCTTCGAACGTGCCGCTGCCCGCACCCGCCGGCAGCTCCTTCACGGAGGCCGGGATGTCGAACACCACCCAGTGCCAGAACCCACTGCCCGTCGGGGCGTCCGGGTCGAAGCAGGTCACGGCGAAACTCTTGGTCTCCGCCGGGAACCCCTCCCAGCTCAGCTGGGGAGAGGTGTTCCCGGCGGCCTGGACCTGTGCGTCCTTCAGCACGGCACCCGGTTCGACGTCCTCGCTGGTGACCGTGAACGCCGGCACCGGCGGATGGAAAGCGTGCGGGAGCGGCGCCCTGTTGAGCTCGGTCACGTCATACCTCCTGAACGGCGGAATCTGTGAGTCCGAGCCTAGGGCGTGTCCGCGGAGTCAGGCCGACAGGCCCGCGCTGCGGGCGGGCGACGCGACCGTGCGGACACGCCCTACGACAGTCCTAGAACCAACTGCGCTTGCTGCCGACCTCGGACAGCCACTGGTTCAGATAGCCGGCCCAGTCCGTGCCGTGGAAGTCCTGCAGGCCGACCTGGAAGGAGCGGAAGGAGTCACTGCCCTCGCTGAAGAGGCCCGGCTTCTTGTCCATCTCCAGGATGACGTCCATCGCGCGGTCGTCCGCGACGAAGCTCAGCTCGACCTGGTTCAGCCCGCGGTACTGCGACGGCGGGTAGAACTCGATCTCCTGGTAGAACGGCAGCCGCTGGCGCGTGTTCCGGATGTGGCCGCGCTCCATGTCCGCGTTCTTGAAGCGGAAGCCCAACTGGATGAACGCGTCGAGGATGGCCTTCTGCGCGGGCATCGGGTGCACGTTGATCGGGTCGAGGTCGCCCGAGTCGATCGCGCGGGCGATCTCCAGCTCGGTGGTCACCCCGATGTTCATGCCCCGCAGGCTCTGTCCGTCGATCATGGTGATCGGCGTCTCCCACGGGATCTCCAGCCCGAACGGCACCGCGTGCACGGCACCCGCCTGCAGCTCGAAGGCCCCGCCGAGCCGAAGCTTCGCGAAGTCGATGTTCTGCTTGTACTCCTGGTCGTCGTGGCCCTCGACCTCGACCCTGGCCTGCAGGCCGACCGACAGACCCTCGATCGCCTGGTCGACCGATCCGCCCTGGATCCGCACCTCACCCTGGACGACGCCGCCCGGAACGGTGTTCGCCTCGGTCAGCACCGTCTCGACCGAAGCCCCACCGGCCCCCATGCTTGCAAGCAGCCGCTTGAACCCCATGTCACTTCCTCCCCAGGCAACGCCTGTTCCGTCCTGTGTCCGTGTGGATCCCTTGATCCCTACAAACGCGATCCGGCCCCGACCGGTTCCGTGTCCTCACCCTTCCAAGGGAGAGGACACCTGAACACCCCGCCGGCAGTCATCCGTCAGAACCACGGTGTCGCTCCGGCCTTCGCCCGGCGGACCGGACGGCTGGACTACGCTCGGACGCCATGATCGCGGCCCCTGACCGTACGCCCCTGACACGGGACTTCTTCGACCGCCCCGTACTGGAGGTGGCCCCCGATCTTCTGGGACGCCTCCTCGTACGCGCCACCCCTGACGGTCCCATCGAACTGCGCCTCACGGAGGTCGAGGCGTACGACGGACCGGACGACCCCGGCTCACACGCCTACCGTGGCCGCACGGCCCGCAACGGCGTGATGTTCGGTCCACCCGGTCACGTGTACGTCTACTTCACCTATGGCATGTGGTTCTGCATGAACCTGGTCTGCGGCCCCGAGGACAGGCCCAGCGGTGTCCTCCTGAGGGCCGGCGAGGTCACGGTGGGTGCGGAACTGGCCCGCAAACGTCGACTCTCGGCCCGAAACGACAGGGAACTGGCCAAAGGGCCGGCCCGCCTCGCCACCGCACTGGGTGTGGACCGATCACTCGACGGCACGGACGCCTGCGGCCCCGCGGGCTCACCCGTGACCATGCTGACCGGGACACCCGCCCGTCCCGACCAGGTGAGCAGCGGCCCACGCACCGGAGTATCGGGCGACGGGGGTGTCCATCCCTGGCGGTTCTGGATCGCCAACGACCCGACAGTGAGCCCCTATCGAGCCCACGTACCCCGCCGGCGCTCAACTTGACTCGCCCCTGCGGGAACCGTAATGTAGCCCGAGCCGCTTGACCCGGGTACGGCGTTCAGCCAGCAGCCGGAAGTGGCCAACCCACTACCTACGACTTCCCCTCCGCGGGGGCATATTCGGCATGTCCGCATGCCTGAATTCGAACTCGCGGAACTCGATTATGAGTCACCGAGGGAATCGGCTAACGTAGTGAATGTCGAAAGGCCGACGAAACGCGAAAGCTTTCAAAGGCCTAAAGGCAACCCCGGCCGACCGGGAATCGGGCCCGAAAGGATCTGATAGAGTCGGACTCGCCGGAAAGGGAAACGCGAAAGCGAAAACCTGGAAAGCGCCGAGGAAATCGGATACGGAAAC
>NZ_JBIWLU010000026.1:0-61755 GCF_044766365.1 Streptomyces sp. NPDC102279
GGGGGGGGGGGGGGGGGGGCGGGGGGGGGCGGCCCGGGGGGGGGGGGGGGGGGGGGGGGGGGGGGGGCCCGCGCCCCGCGGGGGGGGGGCCGGCGGGGGGGGGGGGGCGCGGGCCCCCCCCACCGCTCCGATGCGCGGCCGCACGGGCCGCGAAGCCCTGTCACTCCTCGACGGTCAGTCCCCTGCGGAGTCGCACGAGGGTGCGCGACAGGAGCCGGGAGACATGCATCTGGGAGATGCCGAGTTCGTCGCCGATCTCGGACTGGGTCATGTTCGCCACGAAGCGCAGCGAGAGGATGTGCCGGTCGCGCTGCGGGAGTTCCGCGATCAGCGGCTTGAGGGACTCCACGAACTCGATGCCCTCGAGTCCGTTGTCCTCGTAGCCGATGCGGTCCGCCAGCGCGCCCTCGGAGTCGTCCTCCTCGGGCTGGGCGTCCAGCGAGCTCGCCGTGTAGGCGTTGGACGCGGCCATGCCCTCGACGACCTCGTCGTTGCTGATGCCGAGGCGTTCCGCCAGCTCTCCCACTGTCGGAGCGCGGTCCAGCTTCTGCGCGAGTTCGTCGCCCGCCTTGGCCAGGTCGAGCCGGAGCTCCTGAAGCCGGCGGGGGACCCGCACCGACCAGGAGGTGTCACGGAAGAACCGCTTGATCTCGCCGATGATGGTTGGCATGGCGAAGGTGGGGAACTCGACGCCACGGCTCAGTTCGAACCGGTCGATCGCCTTGATCAGGCCGATGGTGCCGACCTGGATGATGTCCTCCATCGGCTCGCTGCGGGAGCGGAAGCGGGAGGCGGCGAACTTCACCAGCGCGAGGTTGAGTTCGACGAGGGTGTTGCGGACGTACGAGTAGTCGTGCGTGCCCTCTTCGAGGGACTCGAGACGCGCGAAGAGCGTCTTGGACAGGGCCCGTGCGTCCACCGGCCCCACCTCGTCGTACGGGGGGATCTCCGGGAGTCCAGCGAGTCCCACGAGTGCGTCGACTCCGTCGGTGCCGGGGCCGTCGAGGTGCTCCGGGCCCACCGGAGAGGGTGTCGACGTCGCCGTCTGGGTATGCGATGCGTCGAGCCGGGGTGACATGGTGTCCTCCATCGTTCTCGGCATATGGCCGCCGATGCCAATACGTGCACTGTGCGGTGTGCGGCGCCTCCAAAGCCGGCCGGGTCGGATAGGTGTCTCTACTAGCCCTACCCGCTTTTGTGAACTTGTCGCAAGTGCCTTCTGTGACGAAATGTCCGTTTGCGGGGGGTTGTTCGGGTGTCAGGTGACGTAGAGAAGGCGTAGTGTTCGAGTGCGTACATCAGCAGTCGCGACGCTCGGGAGAGAGACGGCATGGACCGCGGGACGGTCGGCAGCGCACAGTCTGGCCGGCTTCTTGTCGAGGTGCGGGAAGAGGGCACTAGTGCCGTCGTGACCCCCGCGGGTGAGTTGGATCACCACACGGCCGATTTGTTGCGTGAGCCACTCGAAGGGTGCCTCGAAAAGGGGTACTCGCGGCTCGTCGTCGACTGTTCGCGCCTGGAGTTCTGTGACTCCACCGGACTGAACGTGCTGCTCGGTGCCCGGCTGAAGGCCGAGGCCGCGGGTGGCGGCGTCCATCTGGCCGCGATGCAGCCGGTGGTCGCACGGGTCTTCGAGATCACCGGGGCGGAGGCCGTCTTCACCGTGCACGACACGCTCGAAGCGGCTCTCGCCGACTGACCGGGCGGCCCGTCGATCATGTCGGCGTCCCGTCCCAGTCGCCCCCGCGTGACCGGCGCGTTACTCGCGTCACAGTTTCCGTGCCGAATAAGTGGGTGTTCGGACGGTTCCGTCGGGCAGGAGACATCCTGGATGCGTCGGCAGCGAGCGGGCCGGCCTCCGGTGCGGCGAAAGTCGTCCGGTCCACACGCGGTGAAAGCCGTTGATCCATCCGTACTGAGTACTGCGTACCGAGTCTTGAATTGTGAACCGGTGAATCGGTGAGGTGAAGCGCTGATGAGCACCACCCGGCCTTGCCCGCCGGGCGACCGCGGCCCTGAGTCGGGCGACGGCGGCGCTTCCGGGGCGTCCGTGGACGACGCGGCGCCCGTGGACGGCGGACCGCCCGGCGACGGAGCCTCTCCGGACGGCGCGGTCCTCGCTGCCCCGGGCCGCCAGGCCCGCAGACTGGGTTTCGAGGGGGAGAGCGGCGTCGTACCGCTCGCCCGCGACTTCGCCCGCCAGGCGCTGTACGCCTGGGGCTGGCTGCCCGCGGAGGGCGCCGACCGGCGTGCCGCCGCCGAGGACGTCCTGCTGGTCGTCTCCGAGCTGGTCACGAACGCCTGTCTGCACGCCGAGGGCCCGGACGAACTCCGGATCTCCGTCGACAACAAGGTGCTGCGCATCGAGGTCTCGGACCGCGGCGCGGGCCAGCCCGCACCGCGCACCCCGCACCGCGCCGGCCGCCCCGGCGGCCACGGCATGTTCATCGTGCAGCGGCTCTGCCTGGACTGGGGGGTCGTCCGCAGCCCGGGAGTCTCCGGCAAGACCGTGTGGGCCGAGCTGGGCGCACCCGCCTGACGCGGCTATCTCCCGCACACATCTCCCGACACCCGCCCCGTACGGCACTCTGCGCGTCGGATCCCCCATGGATCCGGCGCGCACTTTGTCTTCCCTCCGTAAGTCCCCGGGCGTACCTTGACGGCCGATCTGATGTTCCGTCAGGAAATCTCGCCGCGTGTCCCGTCGGGGACGACGTCAGGATTGAGGGGCAGGCCCGTGTCGTACCGGACGTACCAGAAACGAACCGCCGCGCTCGCGTGCGCCGCGGCCCTGGCCGGCTCGGCGGTGCTGATGGCCGCCCCGGCAGCCCAGGCCGACGTCGTCGACGTCAACTACCAGTGCAAGACGCCGATCGGGGACAAGAGCGCCGTGTCGCCCATCGACATCAAGGGCGTCAGGAGCGGCAGCGGCTACAAGCTCACCATGTCCTGGCAGAAGGGCGTCTCCTCCAGCCCGGTCGAACTCGGCAAGGGCGCCATGACGCCGAGCGCCGTCATCAAGGTGGGCGGCGCCGACAGCGGCACCGTGGCGGTCACCGGTGCGGCCAACGCGGCCGCGATCCCCGCCAACACGCCCATCAAGATCAGTGACCTGAGCGGCACGTACACACCGAAGAAGTCCGGCAAGGTCACCTTCACCGCCGGCGTCCTCACCATCAAGGCCCTCGGCACCACGACCACGTGCTCGCCCTCGAACAGCCCGAAGCCCTCGCTGACCCTCGACGTGAAGGCGGCGGGCGGGAGTTCGGGCTCCGGCTCGGGTTCGTCCGGCTCCTCGGGTTCGAGCGGGAGCCAGAGCGGCTCGGACTCCGGCGGGCAGCTACCGCAGACCGGCCCCGCGGACTCCGCGATCGCGCTCGGCACGCTCGGCGGCACGGTCCTGCTCGCGGGCGCGGCGGGCGTGCTGTGGCTGACCCGCAGGCATCAGGCGGTACGCCGCTGACCTCCCCGCACGACGACCTGGAGCCGCCGCATGCCCTACGCACTCCCCACCGCCCGCGTGCTGGGCCTGACGACCCTGGTGCTGCTCGGCGCGGCCCCGGCGGCCTCGGCCGCACAGGACTGGTCCGTCGTCCCGGCCGCGGGCGGGGCGGCCGACGGACGGCCCTCCGTGTACGCGGAGGGCGCGCCCGGCACGGTCCTCCAGGACGCCGTGTCCGTGGTCAACCCGGGAGGCGGGCCGCTCACGGTCCGGCTGCGCGGCGCGGACGCGGACAACGCCGCCGACGGCACCTCCACGGTGCGGGAGCGGGCCACCGACACGGGTGCGTGGATCGCCTTCGCCGGGCGCGCCGACGGCCGGCGGACCGCGGCGCGGGCCCTGTCCGTACGCGTGCCCGCGCACACCCGTGCGGACGTGCCGTTCACGGTGGCCGTCCCGGCGGGCGCGGCGCCCGGTGACCATCCCGGCGCGATCGTCGTGAGCGCGGGAGGCCGCACCGCGGCGGTCCGGGTCCAGCTGCGGGTGGCCGGACCCGCGCTGTCGGCCCTGACGGTCGAACACGTCCGGGTGCGGGGCGGCCGGATCTCCTACCAACTGGTCAACCGCGGCACCACGGTCCTCACCCCGCGCCTCGCCGTGCACGCGGACGGCGTCCTCGGCGGTGTGCTGGACCGTGCCCCGCGCACCCTGCCCGTCGACCTCCTCCCCGGCCGCCGCGTCACGCTCCACGAACCCTGGACCGATCCGCCGGTCCTCGACGCGGTCGACGTGCGGCTGACGGTGACCGTGGCGGGCGGGGCGCGCGGCACGGCGTCGGCGTCGGCCCGGTTCGTGCCGTGGTGGGCGCCGGCCGGAGCGGGGGCCGTCCTGGCGGCGGTGGTCGCCTTCTTCGCCGTACGACGTCGGGGGCGTCCCGCGTGGCCGGGTCCGTGGGGGCGCGGGCGCCGGAGTCGGGAGGCCGCCGCGGCGGTCGAACAGCCCGGCACAGAGGTCGAGTTGACGGGAGCGGTGGCGTGAGCGTCCTGCGCGGCAAGATACGGATGGCGGCGCTGGGCGCCGTTCTGGCCCTTCTCCTGATCCCGCTGGCGGCGACGGCCTCGGCAGGCCCGGCGTCCGCCGACGCGGGGCCGGGCGTGAAGCTGTCCAGATCCCAGGCGGGGGCGGGCGGTTCGGTCACCGTGAGCGGCAGCGGGTGGCGGCCCAGGGCCCTGCTGATGATCCTCATCTGCGGCCAGTCGGTGCCCTCGCGCGGCGTGATCGGCGGCACCAACTCCTGCGCCAACGCCGACGGCCGGGCCGTCACCACCGACGCCGAGGGCGCCTTCAGCAAGAAGCTGCCGGTCGCCGAGCCGCCCAAGCCGTGCCCCTGCGTGGTCCACGTCGCCACCGTCACCGGCGCCAAGGCGGAGGCGGACGCCATCTTCATGGTGGCCGGGCACTCGGTCGAACCGCTGCCCAAGGAGGAGAGCGGGGCCCGGCTCTCGGTGCTCACGGACACCCGCCTCGACGGGTCGAGCGGCCTGCTGACCTGGTTCGGCTCACCACCCGCGCGCACCCTCGTCTTCACGGTCGGCAACGTCGGCACCGCCCCCGTGAAGAACCCGGTCTTCCAGGTCGGCACCTCCCACGGTGTGTTCGCCCCGCAGTGGGAGGAGCAGGAGTGGCGCGGCACCGTCGCGCCGGGCCGGAAGGCCCGGATCAAGCTCCCGTTCGAGCTGTCTGCCGGGGCGCACGGCGACTACACGGTCTCCCTCAAGTACGGCGGGAAGGTGCTCGCCGAGCAGCCGTGGGGCGTGGGCCGCCCCTGGGGTGTGACCGTCTTCTGGATCCTGCTCTGCGTGGTCGTCCCGGCCGCGGTGTTCCGCGTCGGCATGGCCGTGGTGGACCGGGTGCGCCCGCACCGGCCGGCCGGGCGGGCGGGCCGGCACCGGGGCCTGCGCCTGACCGACCTCACGCAACGCCTGCCCCGGCCGGCCCCCGCGCCCGCCGCACAGACTCCGGCGAGCGTCTCGGACGCCCCGCCGGCACCGGCCGCCCTGCCGTGGTTCACCCCGGACAGCGATCCGGGCACCGCGACGAGCGGCCGGCTCTCCGCACCGCACGAGAACGGTCCGACGACGCAGACGAGAGAGGGACATACGTGAGGACGCTACGGAGAGTGGTACCGGACACCGGACGCAGAGCGGGCGCGGCCGGAGTCGCGCTGATGCTCGGCGGTGCGGGCATCCTGCTGGGCGTGGCCGCCGTACCGGCGCAGGCCGCCGAGGTGTCGTACAAGACGGAGTGCATTCCGCCCGCGATCTCCGGGCTGCCCGCCGTGCAGGGCACCACGAAGGTGGAGATCACCGCGCCCGCCGAGGCGAAGGTGGGCGACGAGGTCACCATCACCTGGAAGTTCGCGCAGGCCGCGTCGAAGAACCCGGACGTCCTCGATCTCGACAAGGACACGGTGAAGCCCTCGGGCACCCTCAAGGCGGCCGGCGCGCAGACCGCGAGCGTCGCCATGGAGGGACCGCGGCAGAATCCCGCGATCCCCAAGAACAGCGACATGAAGCTGTCCGACATGACGGGCAAGCTCAAGCTGACCGCGCCGGGTGACGTCACGCTGACCCCGGACGCCTACAACATCAACGTCAGCAAGCCGATCTCCACCGACACCAAGTGCACGCCCAAGGAGACGGTGGGCTCCTCCGCGACCATCAAGGTGACGGCCGCCGGCGGGGGTTCGGGCGGCGGGACGGGCGGCTCCACGTCGACCCCGACGCCGACCCCCACCGGCGAGCCGACCGACTCGACCACCCCGTCGCCGACCGGCAGCGGGACCGGGGGGACGACCGGCGGCGACAGCGGCGGCTCCACCGGAGGCGGTGGGCAGACCGACTTCACCGGTAAGGAGGTCTCCGTGGCCTACGCGTGCAAGACGCCCATCGGGGACAAGGACGCCACCTCGCCGGTGCAGATCAACGCCACGAAGAGCGGCGGGAGTTACGGCCTGACCGTCAAGTTCGGGAAGTCCGTGATGGACAGCCCGGCCGACATCCCCGCCGACTCCGTGAAGCCCTCGATGGAGGTCGCTCTCGGCGGCGCCGACAAGGGGACCGTCCATGTCGAGGGCCCGACCAACTCCGCGCCGATCAAGTCGGGCGACCCGATCGAGATCCCGGACCTGAAGGGCACGTACAAGCCGGGCGCGACCGGCAGTTCGACGCTGTCCCCGGGCGTCCTGACGGTGATGGCCCTCGGCACGACGACGACCTGCACCCCGGCCAAGTCCGAGGTCTCGCTCACTCTGGACACCTCCGAGCAGGCGGGCGGCGCGTCGGGGGGCGGGTCCTCCTCGTCCGGCTCGGGTTCCGCGGGCTCGGCGTCCGGCGGCCTCGCCGAGACCGGCTCCGACAGCCACGGCGCCCTCACGGCGCTCGGCCTGGTCGCGGGCACGGTGATCCTGCTGGGCGGCGCGGTCTTCACCTTCATGCCCCACCGCAGAACGAGGTGACCGTCCGTCGCGCACCGGCCCTGCTCCTCACCCGGATGCGAAACGGGGGGTGAGGGGCACGGCCACGCCGACGAGCGTGCCGGAGCGGTGAGAGGACTCCGCTCCGGCGGGCGTCGTGAGCGGGGTCCTCTGCCTGGTGCTCCGTGTTCGCGCCGCAGGTGCGCCGTCGACCGGACGTTCCCGCTCGGCGCTCTCGTTCACGGTTTGCCGACGTCGACCGCCCGCACCTCCGTGCCGGCGTACGCGTGGGGCGTGGCGGTGAGGACCTGACCCTCGACCGCTCCCGTCGCTGCCGCGTGGCCGACCTGTGCTGCCACGGCCGGGAGTCGCAGGCTCGCGGTCACACGGCACGCGGCGGGAACGTGAGCCCGCCGGCCGGGGCCGTCGACCTCGACGACGGCCGGACCGGAGACGCCGAAGGCCGCCGCACCGGGTGGTGCGGCGGCCCTTCGGCGTTGGTGTGGGCTACGTCAGCGGACGTCGCCCATCAGCTGCTTGACCTTCTTGCGGTACATCCACACCGCGACGCCGGCGACCACGGCGAGCGTGGCCTCCAGGGCCACGATGCCCGTCTTGTTGAGGTCGACGTTGGCGATGGAGAGCAGCCCGGTCGTGGCATCACCCGCGGTGACGGCCAGGAACCAGACACCCATCATCTGGGAGGCGTACTTCGCCGGAGCCATCTTGGTGGTGACCGAGAGGCCGACCGGAGAGAGCGTCAGCTCACCGACGGTCTGGACGAAGTAGATGGCCACCAGCCACATGGCGGCCGCCTTGTGACCGCCCTCGGCGATCGACAGCGGGGCCAGGAAGAGGAAGAACGACGCACCGACCAGGATCAGACCGGAGGCGAACTTGGTGGCCGTGCTCGGCTCCTTGCCGCGCCGGTTGAGCGCCAGCCACAGCCAGGCGAAGACCGGCGCGAGCGCCATGATCATGACCGGGTTGACGGACTGGTACCAGGAGACCGGGAACTCCCAGCCGAAGATGGTGTTCTCGGCCGACGAGTCTGCGAAGATCGACATCGTCGACCCGCCCTGGTCGTAGATCATCCAGAAGACGGCCGCGGCGATGAAGAACCAGATGTACGCGGACATCTTCGACTGGTCGGCGCGGTCCAGCGACTTGTCCCGCTTTATGCGCCCGATGACCATGATCGGGATGATCAGCCCGGCGATGGTGATCGGGACCAGCAGCCAGTTGAGCGTGTAGTGGCCCGAGAAGCCGACGATCGCGTAGAAGACGACGGCCACGGCCGCCCAGAGCGCGGACTTGCGCAGCGTCGCGGTCTTCTCCTGCGCGGACAGGGGCGTGGGGACCTCCTGCGAGCGCGGGCTCAGGTGACGGCCGCCGAGCAGGTACTGCGCCAGACCCACGGCCATGCCGAGGGCGGCGATGGCGAAGCCCAGGTGCCAGTTGACGTTCTCACCGACGGTGCCGATGATCAGCGGCGCTATGAACGCGCCCAGGTTGATGCCGATGTAGAAGAGCGTGAAGCCACCGTCACGGCGCGGGTCGTCCGGACCCTCGTAGAGGTGGCCGACCATCGTCGAGATGTTGGCCTTCAGCAGACCGGAACCTATGGCGACGAGTCCGAGACCGGCGAAGAAGGTCCCGGAGGTCGGCAGGGCCAGCGTGAGGTGGCCGAGCATGATGATCAGACCCGCGACGGCGACCGTCTTGCGGGGGCCGAGCACCCGGTCGGCGAACCAGCCGCCGGGCAGGGCGAGCAGGTACACCAGCGACAGGTACACCGAGTAGATCGCGGTCGCGGTGGCCGCGTTCATGTGCAGGCCGCCCGGTGCCACCAGGTACAGCGGGAGCAGTGCCTTCATGCCGTAGTAGGAGAACCGCTCCCACATCTCGGTCATGAAGAGAGTGGCCAGTCCGCGGGGGTGGCCGAAGAAGGTCTTCCCGGAACCGGGGGTACCCGGGTTCACCGAGGCCTTCGTCAGGCTGGACGCCATGGTTGTTCCTTGCTGTCGGGACGCGCTGTGGGGGTCCCCCGGCCGGACCGGAGTCGAAGGCCTGGAGGAGTCGCGCGCCCAGTGGGGGGCGGCCGGCACCGGCGGTTACGGCGTCCGCCCCCACGCCCACGGGGAGTCCGCTCCGGATTGCGAAGCGGTGGACGGCGACCACCGGGATCCACGCCCGGTGCGCATCAGTGCGTCTCGGGCCCGGCCACAGGTCATTCCTTTCGAGGCTGGCGAACACCAGCCCGCACACAAAAGAGACCTTCAGCATCGAGCACGCGCCAAAGGTCCCCATGTGGTGCTACAGGCGTCCAGTCACCATACGACATGGCAATGCACCATATGGAAGGACTTGAGAGATGGATCACAGGCGATCATGGAACCGCCGGGAGCCATTCGAAGGTGTTCCTCAGGATGGCATCCCACACCCGCAGGTAAGAAACACCCGGACGGAGGGTGTGAATCACGGAGGCCGATCGCTGCCCGAGGCCCGTCCGCGGCGGACTACCATCACCCCATGACCCGTGTACTGCTCGCCGAGGACGACGCGTCCATCTCGGAGCCGCTGGCCCGTGCCCTGCGCCGGGAGGGTTACGAGGTCGAAGTCCGCGAAGACGGACCCACCGCGCTCGACGCCGGGATGCAGGGCGGCGTCGATCTGGTCGTCCTGGACCTCGGGCTGCCCGGCATGGACGGCCTGGAAGTCGCCCGCCGGCTCCGCGCCGAGGGGCACACCGTGCCCATCCTCATCCTCACCGCACGCGCCGACGAGGTGGACACCGTCGTCGGCCTCGACGCGGGCGCCGACGACTACGTCACCAAGCCCTTCCGGCTCGCCGAACTGCTCGCCCGCGTCCGGGCGCTGCTGCGGCGCGGCGCGGCCGAGCCCCAGCAGCCGCCCGCCACCCACGGCGTGCGGATCGACGTCGAGTCGCACCGCGCCTGGATGGGCGAGGAGGAACTCCAGCTCACCGCCAAGGAGTTCGACCTGCTGCGGGTGCTGGTGCGCGACGCCGGCCGGGTCGTCACCCGCGATCAGCTGATGCGCGAGGTCTGGGACACCACCTGGTGGTCCTCCACCAAGACCCTCGACATGCACATCTCCTGGCTGCGCAAGAAGCTCGGCGACGACGCGGCGAACCCCCGCTACATCGCGACGGTACGAGGAGTCGGCTTCCGCTTCGAGAAGAGCTGAGGCCTCACCTCGGGGGCCGGACGACCGTCCGGCCCCCGAGGCGTTCCGCGCACCGCGCCGCGGACGGCTCGCTGCCGCCGAGCCGTGCGGGGAACCGACGGACGGCGACGGAAACCCCGTACCCCGGCCCGGCGCCCCGAGGCGGCGGCCCGGCGACCGTGCACACTGGTCCACGTACCGCCACCTGCCCGGAGGGCCCCGTGCGTCGCCGTCTCATCCAGTCCACCCTCGCCGTCGTGCTCGTCGTGATCGCCGTGTTCGGCGTCTCCCTCGTCATCGTCGAGACCCGCACGATCAGCAACAGCGCCCAGGAACGCGTGGACTCCGAGGCGCTGCGGCTGGCCAGCATCGTGGACAGCCGCATCCTCGGCGACGAGAACATCTCCAGCGACACCTTCCGGAACCAGGTCACCGACCAGCGCTACGCCGTGATCAGGATCCCCGGCCGCGAACCCATCGAGGTCGGCAACGAGCCCACCGGCGACGTCATCCACTACACCGCCGAGGGCGAGGAGGGCGAGTCGGTCACCGTCCAGGAGCCCCGCTCCTCGGTGACCCGCGAGGTCGGCCGCACCCTGCTGATCATCGGCGCCGTCGCCCTGCTGGCCATCATCGCCGCGGTCCTGCTCGCCGTACGCCAGGCGAACCGTCTCGCCTCCCCGCTCACCGACCTCGCCGAGACGGCCGAGCGGCTGGGTTCCGGTGACCCGCGCCCGCGCCACAAGCGCTACGGCGTCCCCGAGCTGGACCGCGTCGCCGACGTCCTGGACGGCAGCGCCGAGCGCATCGCCCGCATGCTCACCGCCGAGCGCCGGCTCGCCGCCGACGCCTCCCACCAGCTGCGCACTCCCCTGACGGCGCTGTCGATGCGCCTGGAGGAGATCACCCTCACCGACGACCCGGACACGGTGAAGGAGGAGGCGACGATCGCGCTGACGCAGGTGGAACGCCTCACGGACGTGGTCGAGCGGCTGCTCACCAATGCCCGCGACCCGCGCACCGGCTCCGCGGTCACCTTCGACCTGGACGAGGTCATCAAGCAGCAGCTGGAGGAGTGGCGCCCCGCCTACCGCAGCGCGGGCCGCGCGATCGTCAGCTCCGGCAAGCGCCATCTCCAGGCGGTGGGCACCCCGGGCGCGGTCGCCCAGGTGCTCGCGGCGCTGATCGAGAACAGCCTCATGCACGGCGGCGGCACGGTCGCGCTGCGGACCCGGGTCATCGGCAACCAGGCCGTCATCGAGGTCACCGACGAGGGACCCGGCGTCCCCACCGACCTCGGCGCCCGCATCTTCGAGCGCACCATCAGCGGCCGCAACTCCACCGGCATCGGTCTGGCCGTCGCCCGCGACCTCGCGGAGGCCGACGGCGGGCGTCTGGAGATGCTCCAGGCCCAGCCCCCGGTCTTCGGCCTGTTCCTCTCCCGGACCCCGCTGAAGCGAGGTCCGCTGATCGGCGAGGACGACGAGGAGCGGACGGTCAGGTAGGGGGAAGCAGGGGAGGGGGCGGTCCCGCCGGGATCAGTTCGTCCGCGCCCGGGCCCGCCGGGGCTCCGGCTCCTCGTCCAGGAACGATTCGGCACTGGCCACGGCCTCACGGGCCGGAAGCGAGCGGAACACCCAGGTGCGGTAGGACCAGAAGCGGAACAGCGTCGCGACCCCGATGCCGAGGAACTTGAAGATGTTGCTCTGGAGCGGGCTGTCCCAGCCGAAGCCGTACGTCGCGGCGTAGAGCACGCCGTTCTCGATGACCAGCCCCACCGCGCTGAACAGCAGGAACAGCGTCAGCTCCTTGGTACGGCCGCCCTTGTCACGGTCCCGGTACGTGAAGTAGCGGAAGCCGACGTAGTTGAAGACGATGGAGACGACCGTCGCGATGACACTGGCGCGCACGACCTGGAGGTCCGTGGTGTGGCGCACGAGGTTGAACACGAGCAGGTTGACGGCCAGCCCCGCTCCACCCACCGCGCCGAACTTGGCGACCTCCCGCAGGAGCAGGTCGAAGCGGCGGCGAACCGCGCTGCGGGGCCCCGCCTGAGGCCCCGAGGAAGCACTGCCCATGGTGTCGCCAGCCCCCGTCGGTGGGTACGTCGTCGATCAAGCGATGGAATACGTCAACCCAGCCATGCTAACCAGCGCCCCCGCGCAGTGCCCGTGCATGACTTCACAGGTAAGAAAAGACCCGGTCACCAGCACGGAAAATCGGGCGTATCGGTGCCGAAACCAGCCAGCGTGGCGTGGCCGATACTCTTGGAGCGTGACGTTCCCGGTAGTCGGCATGGTCGGCGGGGGCCAGCTCGCTCGTATGACACACGAGGCGGGCATCCCGCTCGGCATCAAATTCAAGCTCCTCAGTGACACTCCACAGGATTCCGCGGCGCAGGTCGTCGGCGACGTCGTCATCGGCGACTATCGCGACCTCGACACGCTGCGTGACTTCGCGCGGGGCTGTGACGTGATCACCTTCGATCACGAGCAGGTCCCCACCGAGCACCTGCGGGCCCTGGAGGCGGACGGCATCCCCGTCCGCCCCGGACCCGACGCGCTCGTGCACGCCCAGGACAAGGGCGTGATGCGCGCGAAGCTCGACGCGATCGGCGTGCCCTGCCCACGGCACCGCATCGTGAGGGACGTGGCGGACGTCGCCGCGTTCGCGGCGGAGGGCCTGCCCGAAGGCGCCGTGGGCGACGGTTTCCCGATCATCCTGAAGACCGTCCGCGGCGGCTACGACGGCAAGGGCGTCTGGTTCGTCCGCTCCCCGGAGGACGCCGCCGAGCCCTTCCGCGCGGGCGTCCCGGTCCTCGCCGAGGAGAAGGTCGACTTCGTCCGGGAGCTGGCGGCCAACGTCGTCCGCTCGCCGCACGGACAGGCCGTCGCCTATCCCGTCGTCGAGTCCCAGCAGGTCGACGGCGTCTGCGACACGGTCATCGCCCCGGCACCCGGCATCGCCGAGGAGCTGGCCCTCCAGGCGGAGGAGCTGGCCCTGCGCATCGCCAAGGAACTCGGCGTCGTCGGCCACCTGGCCGTCGAGCTGTTCGAGACCCACGACGGACGCATCCTCGTCAACGAACTGGCCATGCGCCCGCACAACTCGGGCCACTGGACCCAGGACGGCGCGATCACCTCCCAGTTCGCCAACCACGTGCGCGCCGTCCTCGACCTCCCGCTCGGCGACCCGCGCCCGCGCGCGAAGTGGACCGTCATGGCGAACGTCCTCGGCGGCGACTACCCGGACATGTACTCCGCGTACCTGCACTGCATGGCCCGCGACCCCCGGCTCAAGATCCACATGTACGGCAAGGACGTGAAGCCCGGACGCAAGGTCGGCCACGTCAACACCTATGGCGACGACCTGGACGACGTCCTCGATCGCGCCCGGCACGCAGCCGGCTACCTGAGAGGCACGATCACCGAATGAGCCCAGTAGTAGGCATCGTCATGGGTTCGGACTCCGACTGGCCCGTGATGGAGGCCGCGGCCCAGGCCCTCGACGAGTTCGAGATCCCCTACGAGGTGGACGTCGTCTCCGCGCACCGCATGCCGCGCGAGATGATCGCGTACGGCGAGCAGGCCGCCGAGCGCGGACTCAAGGCGATCATCGCCGGCGCCGGCGGAGCGGCCCACCTGCCGGGCATGCTGGCGTCCGTCACCCCGCTGCCCGTCATCGGTGTGCCCGTCCCGCTCAAGTACCTCGACGGCATGGACTCGCTTCTGTCCATCGTGCAGATGCCGGCCGGAGTGCCCGTCGCGACCGTCTCCGTCGGCGGCGCCCGCAACGCGGGTCTGCTGGCCGCCCGGATCCTCGCCACCCACGACGAGGAACTCCTCGGCCGGATGCGGGAGTTCCAGCAGGAGCTGAACGACCAGGCCACCGAGAAGGGCAAGCGGCTGCGCGCCAAGGCCGAAGGCAGCACCGGCGGCTTCGGCTTCGGGAAGTGACGCGCATGTCCTCCGAGTCCCCTCGCCCCGCCGGCTCCTCGATCCCCTCCCTCGACCGCGCCCGCGCCCTGCTCGGCGAGTTCCCCGTCGTCGACGGGCACAACGACCTCCCCTGGGCGTTGCGCGAGCAGGTCCGCTACGACCTCGGCGCGCGGGACATCGCCACCGACCAGAGCGCCCACCTGCACACGGACCTGGCCCGGCTGCGCGCCGGCGGCGTCGGCGCGCAGTACTGGTCGGTGTACGTCCGCTCGGACCTGCCCGGTGCGGTCACCGCGACCCTCGAACAGATCGACTGCGTACGGCAGCTGATCGACCGTCACCCGGCCGACCTGCGGGCCGCGCTGACCGCCGCGGACATGGAGGCGGCCCGCGCCGAGGGCCGTATCGCCTCCCTCATGGGCGCCGAGGGCGGCCACTCCATCGACAACTCCCTCGCCGTCCTGCGCCAGTTGTCCGCGCTCGGCGTCCGGTACATGACCCTCACCCACAACGACAACATCGCGTGGGCCGACTCCGCGACGGACGTACCCGCCGTGGGCGGCCTGTCCGCCTTCGGCCGTGAGGTCGTCCGCGAGATGAACCGCGAGGGCATGCTCGTGGACCTCTCGCACGTGGCCGCGACCACCATGCGCGACGCGCTCGACACCTCCGTCGCGCCGGTGATCTTCTCCCACTCCTCGGCCCGCGCGGTCTGCGACCACCCGCGCAACATCCCCGACGACGTGCTGGCGCGGCTCGCCGACAACGGGGGCGTGGCGATGGTGACGTTCGTGCCGAAGTTCGTCCTCCAGGCCGCCGTCGACTGGACGGCCGCGGCCGACGAGAACATGCGCGCGCACGGCCTGCACCATCTCGACACCACCGCCGAGGGCATGAAGGTCCACCGCGTCTTCGAGGAGGCCAACCCCCGCCCCGTCGCCACGGTCTCCACGGTCGCCGACCACCTCGACCACATGCGCGAGGTCGCCGGCGTCGACCACCTCGGCATCGGCGGCGACTACGACGGCACGGCGTTCACCCCGGACGGCCTGGACGACGTCTCCGGCTACCCGAACCTGATCGCCGAGCTGCTCGACCGCGGCTGGTCGACCACCGACGTCGCCAAGCTGACCTGGCGGAACTCCGTACGCGTGCTGGGCGCGGCGGAGGACGTGGCCCGCGACCTCCAGGCCACGCGCGCCCCGTCGAACGCGACCCTGGAGCAACTGGACGGCTGACGCTTCCCGCCCTCGCGAAGGCGCCCGTGCCGTACGGCACGGGCGCCTTCGGCATACGGGGGACCGGGGACGACGGGACCGATGGGGCGAGTGCTCGGGAACCCTCCGCCGGAGTGGCCGCAACGTACCGACGGGGGCAGGATGCGTGCCGCCCGCGGTCCCTGGGAACCGGCCGTCGGCCGGGCGGGCGAGTCGCCGTTCGCGGGCGGTACGAGGGCGGAGCGCGTCCCGCTCCCCGGGCCCCGGCGGCCGCCGGGACGGCCACCGCCGCACCCGTGGGGCGTACACGTACCCCCGAACGCCCCACCCACCAGGAAGCACCCCGGGCTCCGTGCCACGGTGGCGGTACTGCGATCACCGCCGTCCACCCCCCGGAGCCTGTCATGGCAGACCTGCAGGACGAACTGCACACCACCGTCGAGGTGGGAGAGCTCGATCCGCCCGCTGCCTGGTCCCCGTCCGAGCCGCCGGCCCCCGCGGCCCGTCCCCTCGCCGAGGCCGGCCCCGCCGCCCCGGAGAACGAACCCGGCGCGGACCCCCTCGCGCGCGCCCACGCGTTCCTGGCCGACAACCCCGTCGCCGACGGCTACAGCGGCCTGCCCTGGGCGCTGCGCCACCTCCCCTGGTTCGATCTGGAGCTGGGCGAGAGCGCCGTGGACACCGACCTGCCCCGGCTGCGCGAAGGGCACGTGGGCGCCCTGTTCTGGTCGCTGCACCTGCCGGAGGGTCTCACGGGGGACCGCGCCGTCGGCGCCACCATGGAGCAGCTCGACCTGGTCAACACGGTGGTCCACGCGCATCCCGAGGGACTGCGGAGGGCGCGCGGCGCCGCCGAGATCGCCGACGCCCGCAACTGCGGCCGCATCGCCGTCGTCCCCGGCCCCGCCGGAGCCACAGCGCTCGGCGACTCCCTGGGCATCCTGCGCGCCCTGCACACCCTCGGCCTGCGCATCCTCACGCTCACGGGCGTCTCCTGGGCGAGCGAGGCGGGCCTCACCCGGTTCGGCGAGGAGGTGCTGCGCGAGATGAACCGGCTCGGCGTGCTCGCCGACCTCTCCGGCACCTCGGACGCCACCGTCGGCCGCGTCCTCGCCGTCTCCAAGGCCCCGGTCCTGTTCACCCGCTCCGCCGCCCGCGCCCTGCGCCCCCACCCGTCGAACCTCCCCGACGAGGTCCTCACCGAACTGGGCGCCGCCAAGGGCCTGTGCCTCGTCCCGCTCACCGCCGAGCAGACGGGCCCCTCCGTACGGGACGTCGCCGACCACCTCGACCACGTCCGCGCGCTCGCGGGTTCGGAGTGCGTCGGCCTCTCGGGCACCTACGACTCGGGCGCGGCCCACCCCCAGGACCTCGCCGACGCGTCCTGCTACCCCCATCTCGTCGCGGAGCTGATCTCCCGCGGCTGGTCCTCGTCCGATCTCGCCCTGCTCACCTGGGGCAACGTCCAACGCGTGCTGCGCAGCGCGGAGTTCACCGCCCGCGCCGCCCAGCAGCGGCGGGCGCCGTCCTGCGCGAAGATCGCCGACCTGGACGGCTGACCGGGCCCTCACGCCCCCGCCTCCGCCGTGTGGAAGGCGCTCAGCAGGCGCAGAGGCAGAACGGATGCCCGGCGGGGTCCGCGTACACACGGAACGAGCGGGAGCGGTCCTCGGCGTCGAGTGGCCGGGCACCGAGCGCCAGGACGCCCTTCTCCGCGACGTCCAGGTCCTCGACGGCCAGGTCCAGATGGAACTGCTGCGCGCCGTCGGGCCCGGGCCACCGCGGAGGTACGTACGCGGGCGCGGCCTGGAACGCCAGCTTGCGGCCGCCGGGCAGATCGAGGTCGACCCAGTCGCCCTCGTTCCGGACCGTGCCGCCGAGCACCTCGGCGTAGAACCCGGCCAGCGCGAGCGGGTCGGGACAGTCCAGGACGACGACGTCGAGCGTGGCGAGAGCCATGACTTCCTCCGGGAGAGCACTGACGGTTACTGGTACATCGACTCAAGAGGTAACGGTTACCCCATGCTCTCGCACAGGAGGTAACGTCGCAAGCATGAACGACCGAGCGCCCGCACCCGGCGGCCTCGCCCTGATCCAGTCCCTGGTGAACACCCTGGACGTCGCATCGGGTGCCGACTCCCTGGACACGGCCGACGGCCTCGCCCGCCTCGGTCTCACGTCGGACGAGGTGCCCGGCGCGCGCGAACTACGGGAGTCCCTGAGGGCGGCGTGCCTGGCCCACGCGGGACACCCGGCCCACGCCGTGGTCACCCCGCTCGGAGAACTCCTCGCCCGGGCCCCGCTGCGGGTGACCGTGGACGAGCACGACGGCAGCGCGCGCCTGGCCGCCGCAGGGAACCCCGGTCCCTCCGCCGACCCGAGGCCCCCGGCCTCCCCGGACTCTCCGGCCGCCCGGGTACCCCTGCCCTCCCGGATCGCCGTGGCGGTCGCCGAGTCGCTCGTCGAGGGCACCTGGCCGCGGCTGAAGGCGTGCGAGGCCCCGGACTGCCACTGGGCCTACTACGACCGCTCACCGGCCGGACGCGGCCGCTGGTGCTCGATGTCGGTGTGCGGGGCGCGCGCCAAGATGCGCCGCTACCGCGCCAAGTAGCCCCCGGCCAGGGCCCGGAGGGGAGTCGGACGACCACCGTCCACCGCACGGCGAAGTGGTGCAGAATGCAACCGACGCCGGTCCGGCCGACTGAGCCTCGGCCGGACCGGCGTCGTCCCGACATCCCTCAGGCGGTGGGCCGCCCCATCGCCCGGTACGTCCAGCCCGCCCGGCGCCACACCTCGGGGTCCAGCGCGTTCCGTCCGTCCAGCAGCACCCGGGACGTGACCGCCTCGCCCAGCACCGCCGGGTCCAGCTCGCGGAACTCGCGCCACTCCGTCAGATGCAGGACCACATCGGCGCCCCGCACGGCCTGCACCGCGGTGTCGGCGTAGCCGAGCGTCGGGAAGAGACGGCGCGCGTTCGCCATGCCCTTCGGGTCGTAGACGGTGACCTGGCCGCCCTGGAGGTGGATCTGCCCGGCGACGTTCAGCGCCGGGGAGTCGCGCACGTCGTCCGAGTCCGGCTTGAAGGTCGCGCCGAGCACGGCGACCCGCTTGCCGAGGAACGAGCCGCCGCCGAGCGCCTCACGCGCCATCTCCACCATCTGGCCGCGGCGCCGCATGTTGATGGTGTCGACCTCGCGCAGGAACGTCAGCGCCTGGTCGGCACCCAGCTCGCCGGCGCGCGCCATGAACGCGCGGATGTCCTTGGGCAGACAGCCGCCGCCGAAGCCGATCCCGGCCCGCAGGAACTTCTTCCCGATCCGCTCGTCGTGCCCTATGGCCTCGGCCAGCTTGGCAACGTCGCCGTCGGCGGCCTCGCACACCTCGGCCATCGCGTTGATGAAGGAGATCTTCGTGGCGAGGAAGGAGTTCGCGGACGTCTTCACCAGCTCGGCGGTCGGGAAGTCGGTCACGACGAACGGCGACCCCTCGGTGACCGGCGTGACATAGACCTCGCGCAGCAGCTTCTCGGCCCGCTCGCTGCGCACACCCACCACGATCCGGTCGGGGTGCAGGGTGTCGTTCACCGCGAAGCCCTCGCGCAGGAACTCGGGGTTCCAGGCCAGCTCGGCGTCCTCCCCGGCGGGCGCCAGCTCCGCCAGCCGCTCCGCCAGCCGCGCCGCCGAGCCCACCGGCACGGTGGACTTGCCGACGACGAGGGCGGGGCCGCGCAGGTGCGGCGCGAGCGACTCGAACGCGGAGTCCACGTACGACATGTCGCAGGCGTACTCGCCGTGCTTCTGCGGGGTGTTCACGCAGACGAAGTGAATGTCACCGAAGGCCCCGACCTCGGCGAAGTCCATGGTGAAGCGGAGCCGGCCGGTGGAGCCCTCGATCCCGGCCACGTGCTTGCGCAGCAGCTCCTCCAGGCCGGGCTCGTACATCGGGACCTCGCCCCGCTGGAGCATCTCGATCTTTTCCGGCACCACGTCGAGCCCCAGTACCTCGAAGCCGAGTTCGGCCATGGCCGCGGCGTGCGTGGCGCCGAGGTAGCCGGTGCCGATCACGGTGATCTTGAGGGCCATGGGTGCTCCTGGAGTGTGCGGCGTCGGTGCGCGCCCGAGCATATCCGGGGCTTGGGGGAGGGCTTTCACGGGCAGTTTCCCCCCTGTCGCCAAGCTCACGTATCCCTCGCGTGGGCGGGCCCCTAAAATTTGGGTTACTTAACAGTAGTTAGCGTCGCCGTCACAGCATTCCTTGGAGCGTGAGAGACCTTGGCCGGATCGGCTGATTTCGACCTGTACCGCCCGTCCGAGGAGCACGACATGCTCCGGGACGCGATCCGTTCGCTGGCCGAGGCGAAGATCGCGCCGTTCGCCGCGGCCGTGGACGAGGAGGCCCGCTTCCCGCAGGAGGCGCTGGACGCCCTCGTCTCCAACGACCTGCACGCGGTGCATGTCCCCGAGGAGTACGGCGGCGCGGGCGCCGACGCCCTCGCCACGGTCATCGTGATCGAGGAGGTGGCCCGCGTCTGCGCGTCCTCCTCGCTGATCCCCGCCGTGAACAAGCTGGGCTCGCTGCCGGTGATCCTCTCCGGCTCCGAGGACCTGAAGAAGAAGTACCTGGGCCCGCTCGCCAAGGGCGACGGGATGTTCTCCTACGCCCTCTCCGAGCCGGACGCCGGTTCGGACGCGGCCGGCATGAAGACGAAGGCCGTCCGCGACGGCGACTTCTGGGTCCTCAACGGCGTCAAGCGCTGGATCACCAACGCGGGCGTCTCCGAGTACTACACGGTGATGGCCGTCACCGACCCGACGAAGCGCTCCAAGGGCATCTCCGCCTTCGTGGTCGAGAAGTCCGACGAGGGCGTCTCCTTCGGCGCCCCGGAGCGCAAGCTCGGCATCAAGGGCAGCCCGACCCGCGAGGTCTACCTCGACAACGTGCGCATCCCGGCCGACCGCATGATCGGCGAGGAGGGCACCGGCTTCGCGACCGCCATGAAGACGCTGGACCACACCCGCATCACCATCGCGGCCCAGGCCCTCGGCATCGCCCAGGGCGCCCTCGACTACGCCAAGGGCTACGTCCAGGAGCGCAAGCAGTTCGGCAAGCCGATCGCCGACTTCCAGGGCATCCAGTTCATGCTCGCCGACATGGCCATGAAGATCGAGGCCGCCCGCCAGCTGACGTACGCGGCTGCCGCCAAGTCGGAGCGGGGTGACAAGGACCTCACCTTCCAGGGCGCCGCCGCCAAGTGCTTCGCCTCGGACGTCGCCATGGAGGTCACCACGGACGCCGTACAGCTCCTCGGCGGCTACGGCTACACGCGCGACTACCCGGTCGAGCGCATGATGCGCGACGCGAAGATCACTCAGATCTACGAAGGCACGAACCAGGTCCAGCGCATCGTGATGGCGCGCAACCTGCCGTAGTACGCGGCCCGGCCGGCCGGCACGACGAAAGGTGGGAGGCACCCCCCCCGGGGGGGTGCCTCCCACCTTTCGTCGTCAGCGGGTCCGGCGTGGGCTCAGTTGCCCGTGACCGTCACCTTCTCGTCGTTCTTCAGCTGGCTCACCAGCTCCTTCATCTTCGTCTTGTCCCAGACGAGGTTGCCGCCCGTGGAGCCGGAGATCGGCATGTTCATCGACTTGCCGTCGCCGCCGGTGACACCCTTCATGGCCCAGAACATGTCGGCCAGGTCCCACAGGCCCATGTCCTTGTCGACGACGAGGCTGTCCAGGCCCGCGCCCATGGTCGGGTAGAGCTTGAACGGGTTCAGCACCGTCGACGGGGTCGCCACCTGGTGGGCCAGGGCGGCCAGGAACTTCTGCTGGTTCTTCGTGCGCTCCAGGTCCGAGGCGGCGAAGGCGTGCCGGGTCCGGACGAACGCCAGGGCCTGCTCGCCGTTCAGCGTCTGCTTGCCCGCCTTGAAGTCGGCGCCCGAGTACTTGTCCTTGAAGCCCTTGTCGAGGTTCATCTCGACACCGCCGACCGCGTCGACGATGCTCGCGAAGCCGCCGAAGCCGATCTCCACGTAGTGGTCGATGTGCAGGCCGGTGTTGAACTCGACGGTGCGCACGAGGAGTTCGGGGCCGTCCTCGGCGTAGGCGGCGTTCAGCTTCACGTGCCGGCCGGTGCCCTGGTACGTCTTGCCGGAGTCGGAGCCCTTGAACGTGGGGATCTCGACGTCGGAGTCACGCGGCAGCGAGACCAGCGTCGACCCGTTGCTCCCGGTGTGCAGGATCATCATCGAGTCGGTGCGCTTGCCCTCGGCCGAGCCGGTGTGCAGCTTCTTCTTCTCCTCGGCGGACATGCCGGCGCGGCTGTCGGAACCGACGATCAGGTAGTTCGTGCCCTCGCCGGATTCCGGCCGGTCGATGACCTTGGAGAGATCCACGTCACGGTGCAGCTTGGAGTCCGCCCAGAAGTACGTGCCGACGGAGACCACGACCAGCAGCGTGACCAGCGTGATCGCGGTCCACTTGATCCGGCGCCGCCAGTTCGGTGCCTGCCGCGGACGGCCGGGGCCACCGCCGCCGGGGCCCTGCGGACCGCCGGGGCCGCCCGGCGCGCCGTACACGTGTCCCGTGTTGTAGCCGGAGTCGTACCCGTTGTCGTAGCCGTCGTCGTAGCCCTGCCCGTCGACGTACGACGGCTGCCGGGGCACTCCGCCGCCGTACGGCGGAGCGTCCGGGCCCGGAGCGGGCGCCGACGGTCCACGGCGGACCTGGCGCATGACGCGGGCACCCTCAGGCTGCGAGCCTGCGCTGCCGCGTCCGTAGCGGTTGCCGCCGTTGCCGCGGCTGTCGTCGGGCCAATCGTTCATGCGGACCAGTGTGCAGGGCTCCACCATGTGTCTTACAAGAGAGCCGGGAGATCTGGGTCACGCCTGTTGCAGAGCTGATGCAAAACGACCGTCTGTGCCCCCGGCATAAGGTGGACGTCATGACAGACCTGGCCCCCAACCCGGAATCCGATATTCCGGGCAAGCCGACCTCCGCGTCCCGGACCACCCTGAGCCACATCATGACCCACAACGACACCAACCTGCTGGGCACGGTGCACGGTGGCGTGATCATGAAGCTCGTCGACGACGCGGCGGGCGCGGTGGCCGGGCGGCACTCCGGCGGGCCCGCCGTCACCGCCTCGATGGACGAGATGGCCTTCCTCGAACCGGTCCGCGTGGGCGACCTCGTCCATGTGAAGGCCCAGGTCAACTGGACCGGACGGACCTCGATGGAGGTCGGTGTCCGGGTCCTCGCCGAGCGCTGGAACGAGTCGACGCCCGCCCAGCAGGTCGGTTCGGCCTACCTGGTCTTCGCCGCCGTCGACGCCGACGGCAAGCCCCGCCGGGTCCCTCAGGTCCTCCCCGAGACCGAGCGTGACGAGCGCCGCTGCCAGGAGGCCCAGATCCGCCGCACCCACCGCCTGGCCCGCCGCCGCGCGATCATGGAGCTGCGCGAGAAGCGCGCGGCGGAGGGTCTCGACACCCTCTGACACCCCGTGACGGGTGCCGCCGGCCTCAGGCCGGGCGGCGGGCCCGCCGCCCGCACGTCCCGGCCGCCCGCCTGCTTCTCACGGGCACACCACCTGGTCGCCCGTCACCGCGCCGAACTCGCCCTGGCCCGGGTCGTCCGCGCGGACCCGCGTGACCTTCGTGAAGTCCGAGCCGGCGATCACCTTCAGCAGCGGGCCCTGTCCGGGGACCGCGCGCAGTTCGGAGCCGGGCAGCGCCGTCGAGAGGGACTTCGCCGAGCGGTCCCAGCGCGGGTCGTACGCGACGACGGTGCGCTGCACGGTCCGGTCCTGGGCGCTGGTGGGCTGGTGCGTCGTACGGAATCCGGTGGCGGCCAGCGCACCGTCCACCTGGTCGCCGAGCCCCGGGGCGGCGGTCCCGTTCTCCACCTGGACGCGGATCTGCTGCGGGGCCACGTCGACCCGGACCGCCTGCTGCCGTGGCGCGGCCCTGTGCTCCGCCAGCGGCTTGTCCTCGCGCAGCGCCTCGAAGAGCTTCCGCGACTTCGCCGGGTCCCACTTCAGGGTCGAACCGATGCCCTTGACGACGTACCCCATCTGTCCGATCGGCACGGTCGTGAACTCCGACGAGGACGGCGAGAAGTTCCGCATCGCCCGGCCGAGGTCCAGCAGCTCGTCCGTCCCGAAGCCCTTGTCGGCGCGCACCGAGCCCAGCACGGCCCGCGTCACGTCGCGGAACTTCATCGGGTTCAGCAGTACCCCGGACGAGGTGGCCCGGTCGACGAGGGCCGCGAGGAAGCGCTGCTGGCGCTGCATCCGGCCGAGGTCGGAGGAGCCGTCCGCGTGCCGGGACCGGACGAACTGCAGGGCCTGGCCGCCGCCCAGCACGTGCGAGCCCGGCGCCAGGTCGAGACCGGTGTAGCTGTCCTTCAGGGGCTGCACGGTGCAGACCTTCACACCGCCGAGGACGTCCACCGTCTTCATGAAGCTGGTGAAGTCGACCTCCAGATAGTGGTCGATCTTCACGTGGGTCATGTTCTCGACGGTCCGCACGGTCAGGGTCGGGCCGCCCTCCGCGTACGCCGCGTTCAGCTTGAGGGGGTGCGGCTCGTGCCGCTTGCCGGTGACGGCGTCGGTGTGCGCGGGCGTCTCGGCGTACGAGTCGCGCGGCAGGCTGACGACGCTGGCGCGCTCCCGGTCCTCCGAGATGTGCACCATCATGATCGTGTCGGTGCAGTGGCAGGGCGCGCCGCCCAGCCGGTACTTCCGCCGCTCCGCCTCGGTGATCCTGTCCCGGCCGTCGGTGCCGACGAGGAGCACGTTCATGCCGTTCCCGGCCTCGGGCCGGTTCTTCATGTCCTTGAACGGGTCGACCCGGGCGATGTCCGCGTCCAGGCTGGTCACCACCGCGTGCCCGATGCCCGCCGAGGCGAGGACCACCACGGAGACGGTCGTCACCGCCCGCATGGCCCAGCGTGGCTTCTTGCGCCGTACGGGGCGCAGGGGACGCGTGGGGCGGCCGTCGGACCGGACGGCCGGTCGGCGTGCGGGAGACGGCTGCTGGGGGCGCTGAGGGCGTGCGGGGGAGCGGGGCGGCGTGGGCAAGGGGGGACACCTCCGCGAGGCTGGACGGGGGAGGGACGCGTTCCGCGAGGCTGCGCGACGCCGCGTACCGCTGGGCGTGGGGATCCGTGTGAACGGTAGGCCCATACGATCTGCGGCCCGGTCCTTAGACCGGGCGGCGCGCGCCCGTGTCCCCCGTTCGCGGTAACGTGACGTCCGATGAGCGAGAAGTCTGACGTGCGGTCTCCCGCCGTTTCTGTGATCATGCCCGTCCTCAACGAGGAGCGGCATCTGCGCGGGGCCGTCCAAGCGATCCTGGCGCAGCGGTACGACGGCGAGATGGAGGTCGTGATCGCCATCGGTCCCTCAACGGACCGAACGGACGAGATCGCGGCCGAACTCGTCCGAGAGGACCCGCGGGTCCACACCGTGCCGAACCCGACCGGGCGCACGCCCGCGGCGCTGAACGCCGCGATCAAGGCGTCCCGGCATCCCGTCGTCGTCCGTGTCGACGGCCACGGCATCCTCTCCCCGAACTACATCGCCACCGCCGTACGGCTCCTGGAGGAGACCGGCGCGCAGAATGTCGGCGGCGTCATGCACGCCGAGGGCGAGAACGACTGGGAGCACGCCGTCGCCGCGGCCATGACGTCGAAGATCGGTGTGGGCAACGCCGCCTTCCACACGGGCGGCGACGCGGCTCCGGCCGAGACCGTGTACCTCGGGGTGTTCCGGCGCGAGGCGCTGGAACAACAGGGCGGGTACAACGAGGAGTTCATCCGCGCCCAGGACTGGGAGCTGAACTTCCGGATCCGGGAGGCGGGCGGCCTCATCTGGTTCTCGCCCGAGCTGCGGGTGTCGTACCGGCCGCGGCCGAGTGTGAAGGCGCTGGCCAAGCAGTACAAGGACTACGGCCGCTGGCGGCACGTCGTCGCCCGGTACCACGAGGGCTCCATCAACCTGCGCTACCTCGCCCCGCCGACCGCGGTGTGCGCGATCGCCGCGGGCGTGGTCGTCGGAGCGGTGCTGACGCCGTGGGGCCTCGTCGTCCCGGCCGGCTACCTCGCCGCCATCGCGCTCGGTTCGCTGCCCGCGGGCAAGGGGCTGCCGGCGAAGGCCCGCCTCCAGATCCCCGTGGCCCTGGCGACGATGCACATGTCGTGGGGCTGGGGCTTCCTCACCAGCCCGAAGGCGCTGGCCCGCAAGGTCATCGCGTCCCGGCGTCCGGCGGTCCTCAGCGGTCCGGCCGAGCCCTCGACGGAGCCGTCCACCAGCTCCAACTGAACCGTCCCGCACACGCGTCGGGCCCCTCTCGAAACCGAGAGGGGCCCGACGCGTGTGCGGCCCCGGTCCGGAGCCCGCAGCGCTCGCGCTACCAGGTGTAGTCCGGGTTGACGTGCATGCAGGCTTCGGTGTCCGAGCCCTTGTCGAGCTTGGCCGAGGACGGCGTCGAGTCGTCGTCCTCCGGTGCCTTGTACTTCGTACCGTCCCGCCAGTCCGCTCCGACGACGAGCGTGACCCCGGAGACGTCCGCGGACTTCTCCACCGCGGTCGACGGGACGCCGAGGGCCTTGGCGACGCGCAGGGCGTCACCCTCCAGGTCGGCGCTCGGGTAGCGGATCAGCGTGGTGGCCTCGGCGGTCGCCGTCGTCTGGTCGGCGGTGGTCCGCGTGAAGCCCTTGCCGGTGAGCAGCGCGGTCACCGTGCTCGCCCGTCCGCCGACCGGCGCCAGGGTGTCGGTACGGGTGCCGTTCTGCACCTGGACGGCGATCTGGTCGTCGGCCGCGGCCGGGTCCTTCGACGTCCGCTCCTTGGCCTTCTTCTTCCCGTCGCCGTCGAGCGCGATGTCCTCGCGCAGCAGCCGCCAGACCTTGTCGGCGTCGGTCGGCTTGGGGAGTACCCGGTTGCCGTCGGAGGAGTACACCCACGGCATCGTGGTCATGTTGATGCGGTCCGTCGGGACCTTCTTCAGCTCTTTGCTGAGGTCGTAGAGCTTGGTCACCGTGCCCAGCCCGTCGTCGACGGTCAGCGCGTCGGTGGCGGTCTCGGCGAGGTCCTTCAGCTTGCCCGGGTTGCTCAGCGTGGCGTTCTCCCGCAGCTGGCGCACCATCGAGTTCATGTACTGGTGCTGGGCCTTGGTGCGGCCTATGTCGCTGCCGTCCTCGAAGCCGTAGCGCGTGCGCAGCCACTCCAGGGCCTGCTTGCCCTGGACGGACGTCGTGCCCTTCTCCAGCTTCAGGCCGGAGCCGTGACCGTTGGAGGTGTGCGAGTAGATGTTGGCGTCCACGCACACCGGGACGCCGCCGATCGCGTCGGCCATCGACACCACACCCGCGAAGTCGACCATGATGAAGTGGTCGATGTGGATGTCGGTCAGCTTCTCCCACGTGGCGACCGTGCACCCGGGGCCCCCGCGGCCCAGCGAGTCGTTCGTCATGGTGAGCGAAGTGCTCGCGGCATACGTCTTCTTGGTGTGGGGGTCCGTGCACTCGGGGATCTGCAGCAGCGTGTCGCGCGGCATGCTCACGACCGACATGTTGGTGCGGTCCGCCGACAGGTGCAGCAGCATCTGGACGTCGGCGCGCGGCGCCGAGTTGAAGGTGTCCTTCGCGCCCCCGAGCTTCTGGTCCTCTTTGGAGTTACGGCCGTCGGAACCGATCAGAAGGATGTTCAGCGGCGTCTGACCCGCGGCGTTCGGCTTGGGCGCCGGTGCCCGGTTCTTGTCGTTGCCGATGTTCAGGTCGTCCTTCTTGATGTTGCCGTTCAGATGCCGGTAGTAGAGATAGCCCGCGCCGGCGGTGCCGAGTATCAGCAGCGCCAGGACCATCGCCGACCAGCGGAGTATTCGGCGTCTGCGCCGGGGGCGTCCGCCGCCTCCGTGCCGCCGTCCGCCCCGGCCCCCACCGTTGCGGTCCTGCTTCCGCGGTGCCGCCGACGTGTCGTCGTCGGCCCGCCCGGACGTGTCACCCGCGGCCGGCCCGTGCTCGGTGCCGGCCGTACGAACGGGCTCGCCGCCCTCCTCGTACAGGTTCTCGTCCCAGCCCAGTTCGCCGGCCCGCCGGACACGTGGTCGTGCACTCTCCCCACGCACACTGCTCTGCGCCATCTCCCCAGCCCCTCCCCACCCTGCGCCTGACAAACGGATCCGTCGTGCGTCCGGCCGGACGCGTAAGACGTCCGGCCGGCCGGTCTCTCGCGTCCTGTAGGACGCTTCTCGGACCCGTTAGGTCATCACTTGGCGCACACCGTCTTGTCCGCCGTGGACTTGTCCACGTCAGGCGCCTTCGTCGAAGCCGTCAGCGGCACCCCGGCGCCCTTGAAGTCCTTGCCCAGGGTCAGCACGATCGCCGGCAGCCCCTGAGCGTTCTTCTCGCTCTTGCCCGGCTTCATCGCCGAAGCGGGCAGCCCCATGAGGTCCGCCAGTTTGCGTGCCTGGTCGGCCTGGTCGGGAGAGTACTCCAGGCTCGTCTTGTCGAGTGTTTCGTCGGCGTTTCCGAGCTGGCTGGACTTGAGCACGCCCTCAGTGTTCTGCAGCCAGTTAAGAGTTTCCTGTGCGGAGCCGGCCTCGGCGCCGCCGTTGTAGATGTCGACGCGGACGTCGGAGGCGGACGAGCGGGATCCCTTGAGGCGGGCCGCGACCTCGGCCTTCTCCTTCTTCGCCTTCTGCTTCACGGCGGTGAAGGAGACGTCGTTCTTGATGGCGTCGAAGACCGGCTGGGACGTCGTCGGGTTGACGATCACGGTCTTGTGGATCACGCCGTCGGCGGGGTTGTCGATCACCGGCACCGTCGTGAACGTGATGTTCTTCGGCGGCACCTTCTTCAGCTCCATGGCCATGTCCTTGAGCGTGTCGACCTTGGCGATGCCGGTGTCCACGGTGAGGGCCTTGGTGGCCGCCTCGGCCAGTTTGATCAGCTTGGTGGGGCTGGTCAGGGTGTTGCTCGAACTCATCTTCCGCATCAGGGAGGCCATGAACTGCTGCTGCACCTTGATGCGGTCGAGATCGCCCTGGTTGCCGAAGCTGTGGCGGGTGCGCACGAACGCCAGGGCCTGCTCGCCCTCGATGGTGTGCTTGCCGGCCGAGAGCTTGAGGTGCGAGTCGGGGTCGTCGACGTCCTTGGCGAGGCAGACCTCCACACCGCCCACCGCGCTGGTGAGGGTCTTCACCGCGTTGAAGTCGACCATCGCGAAGTGGTCGACCGAGATGCCGGTGACGGCCTTGACCGTGTCCATCGTGCAGCCGGGGTTGCGGTCCTCCTG
Organism: Streptomyces sp. NPDC102279; assembly: GCF_044766365.1. Taxonomy (NCBI): domain Bacteria; kingdom Bacillati; phylum Actinomycetota; class Actinomycetes; order Kitasatosporales; family Streptomycetaceae; genus Streptomyces; species Streptomyces sp. NPDC102279. The sequence continues at coordinate 28,558 of NZ_JBIWLU010000026.1, forward strand.
CCCGAGGCTCGTGTTGAAGCGGACGTTCTGCGACGGGTTGATGGTCTTCTCGGTGCCGTCGTCCAGCTTCGTCGTGCACTCGGGGATGTCGACGATGAGGTCGCGCGGGATGCTCATCGCGGTCGCGTTCGTCCGGTCCTTGGAGACGTGCAACAAGATGTTCGTGTCGGCGTGCCCGACGCTGTTCTTGTCGCCGTAGCCCTCGTTGCCCTTACCGGTCCGCTTGTCGGTACCGATGATGAGGATGTTGAAGGCCTCGTCCTTGCTGAAGCCGTCCTTGCCGGAGTCGCCGATGTCCGTCGCCTGGACGTTGCCCTCGAGGTGCTTGAGGTAGGCGTACGCGGCGCCCGACGCGGCGATCAGCACGAAGGCCATCGTGCCGCCGGTCCACAGCAGGACCTTCTTCGCCTTCGACTTCTTCTTGGGTTTGGTGCGCCCGCGCCGCCGCCCCGGCTGGGGCTCCGGCGGTTCGCCACGGCGTCGTCGCGGCCCGGGCACGTCGGTGCCCGGCGCCTCACGTTCCCGGCCCGGCGCCGCGCGGTCCCTGCCCGGTTCGGTCCGGGTGCGCGCCTGCGAAGGGGGCGTACCCCTGCGCGGACGCGGCACTCCCGACTGCGCTCCGGAAGGGGTCAGTCGCAGTTCGTATTCGCCGGTGTTCGGGTTGAGCACCCACTGGTCTGCGGGATCGATATTGTCCGCCCGCCCACGGCCTTGCGCGTCCACGGTTGTCTGAATCCTCCGTCGGGGCCACGCGGCGCCTTTCCCCCTCAAAAGGCGCTCGGGTCTCGGTCAGCAGTGCGCGAACCCCAAGGGAAACCTCGTGGCCGGGTGCACCGGGTCGCTCACACTATCCGCCCGGTTCGGCGTCGAGCCACGACCGTGACAAATTCAACGTCCCTACAACCGGGCAATCCGCCCTATTTCTCAGAGACTTCTTAGCTCAGCTGTTCCCCACCTTGGCGCCCCCTTTACCCGCAGGCGTCCTGGGCCGCCGTGTTACCCCGGAAAGTCGGCGCCGGATCAGGCGTTCCTGTAGAGGCGACCGGCCGCAACAGTATCGACCTACCGTTGCTGTTCGACTGCGCCCGGTGACGAAGGGGGGAGTTCTCGTACGGAGTTGCGGAATGCGGGAAAGGACCCTCGGCGGCCTTCTCGGCGGACTCCTTCGTGACCGTCACGGGCTCGTCCGCGCGCAGCCGCTCGAAGAGCTCGGTCGCCTCGGGCTCCACGAGCTGGTCCCGGTTGGCGTTCAGGCTGTACGCGGTCCGCGGCACCGTCAGGAACTGCACGTCCTGCGTGGGGATGTTCCGCATGCCGCGCACCAGGTCGTACAGGCCGCGCAGGCTCGCGAGGCCCGGGTCGGTGGTGAGCGACGAGGTGGCCGCGTCCAGGACCGGATACAGCTTCGCCGGGTTCAGCAGGACGTCGTTGCTGCGCACCTTGTTGACGAGCGCGCCGAGGAACCGTTGCTGGCGGTCCATGCGGTCGGTGTCGCTGCCGTCGCCGATGGTCTTGCGGGCGCGGACGTAGCCCAGCGCCTGCTCGCCGTCGAGCACGACCTTGCCCGCGGGCAGCCTCAGCTTCGCCGCCTTGTCGTCGATGGGCTCCTTCAGGCACACCTCGACACCGTCCACCGCGTCGACCATGTCCTTGAAGCCGTGGAAGTCCACCACCATGTGATGGTCGACACGGATGTTCGTGAGCTTCTCGACGGTGCGGATCGTGCAGGCCGAACCACCCACCTGGAACGCGTAGTTGAACATCGCGAACATGGGCTCGGTGCGGGTGCCGTCCGGGCGCCGGCAGCCCGGCACGTCCACCATCAGGTCGCGGGGCAGCGACATGGCGGTGGCGGTCCGCCGGTCCGCCGCGAGGTGCAGCAGGATCGTGGTGTCGGACCGCTCGGTCCCGGAGTCGCGGCCGTACTTCTTGTTCCCGGCGCCCGAGCGCGAGTCCGACCCGATCATCAGGATGTTCTGCGCGTCGTGCACCAGCGCGGTGGGCCGTTCCTTCTCGTACCGGGCGAGCTCGGCCGCGGCGTCGTCGTCGGCCGTGATGTTCCCGTTCAGCTTCTCGTAGGCGACCCAGCCGGCCGCTGCCGCGCCGAGCACCACCACGGCCACGCCGATGGCGGTGTAGCGCAGCCAGCGCCTGCGCCGGCGTCTCAGCCCGGCCCCGGTGGGCGACGCTCCCGGCACCGGCCCCTCCGGACGTCCGGAGGGAGTTCCTTCGGAGTCGGTCACGTCGGAATCCACCACCCCTCCTGGTGTACGAGCGTGTCTGCTGCTCCTACGACCATGTCCCGGAGTGGCTGGTGAGGGGGGCCGGTGATGGGCCGAACGGGCCACGGCCCCGGGACGCGGGGCCGTAGGGCGGCGGCTAGCGGGCCGTCGCGGTCACCCGCTCGCTCTCGATCCGCTGCGCGAGGCGGTCGTCCCCGAGCTGGTCCAGGTGGCGGCACAGCACCACCGATCCGCCGGTGGCGAGCGGCGCGTAGAGGCCCGCGGACAGGCCTTCCCAGGTCTCGTACGGGAGCGCCGACAGGATCCGCGAGCCGGGTCCCGTCAGATCCAGCCCGGGAGCGTCGGAGCGGGCCTGCTCGACGACCTCCGCGCCGGTGCAGGTGGCCCCGGCGACGATCAGCGCCGGTGCCTCGGGGTCGACCGGCGCGTACGGCGCGAACCGGTCGCCCTGGCTCGGCACCTCCACCGCGTAGTCGGCGTACCCGGCGGGCGGGGTCGGGAAGCGGCGGCCGAGCGGGGCGAGGGACAGGGCGATCCGCTCGCCGGAGCAGGCGAGCCCGTCCTCGAAGCGGCCCGGTCCGGCGACGACGTGGTCCGCCGCGGCAGGGTCGCCCCCGATGTCCGCGACGACACCCACCGACGAGCAGGCGAGCAGCCACACGGCGGTCTGCCAGTGCGCGGGCAGCAGCAGGGCGACGCGCTCGCCGGGTTCGGCGGACAGTTCGCCCTGCAGCAGGTTGGCCGTCTTGGCCACCCAATTGGCGAAGGTGGCCACGGACAATTCGACGCGTTCGCCCGTCGCGTCGTCGTAGAAGGTCACCAGGGGGCGCGCCGGATCCGTGGAGAGCGCGGATCGCAGCAGGTCGGCGGGGGTGCGGTCGGTGGCGTTCACGCGCGCAAGCGTACGCGGGGACGCCACGCGGCACGGACGGCGCGAGCCACCGGTTCGGCGGAACGCGTCCGACGGACCGTCAATTCCGCGATGGACAGATATGTATGACTATGTCCAAGATCAGGGGCATGCGTGGATTCCTTGCTTCCTCGGTCGGCGTCACCTGCGCGGCCGCTCTCGCCCTTCCGCTCGCCCTGCCCGCCCCGGCACAGGCCGGGCCGTCGGCGGTGACGTCCGAGACCTCCGTCCCCGGCAGCACCCAGTCCCTGCCCCTCGTCCCCCTCTCCGGCGACCGCGCCCTCGGTGCCGCCGCACCCGAACAGGGCCTCGACCGCCGGGACGCCCGGCCCTTCTCCCTGGTGGGCGTCATCTGGGACGATCCGGGCAGTGAGCTGCGCGGGCGTGTCCAGGTCCGCGCCCGGGCGGCCGGCACCGGCCACTGGTCGGGCTGGCAGGACGTCGACACCCACAACCACGAGCACGGCGCCGACCCCGACACCGCCGAGGGCGCGTCACGGCGGGTGCGTGGCGCCACCGCCCCGCTGTGGGTCGGCGCCTCGGACGGCGTCGAGGTCCGCGTCGACGCGGACAAGGCGCCCCGGGACAGACAGGAGGGCGAGGAGCGCGCGGGTACGGCCCCGGGCACCCCGCTCCCCAGAGGCCTGCACCTCGAACTGATCGACCCCGGCGGACCCCCGGGGCGCGTGGACGGCAGCGCGGCCGACCGGGCCGGGGGCGCGCCGGGCGCCACGCGCGCCGGGAGCGTACGCGCGGGCGCCTCCGACGGGGCCCCGGCTGCCGACGACACCGAGCTCGGCCCGCTCAGCCAGGAGGAGACGGAGCGCCAGTACCTGCCCGCGGACTCGGCCGCACTGCGCGTGACGCCGTACATCGGCGCCCGCCCGCGCATCATCACCCGCAAGGGCTGGGGCGCGAACGAGAAGCTGCGCGAGCGCGGCTTCGTCTACACGAAGAAGGTCAAGGCGGCCTTCGTGCACCACACGGCGTCGGGCAACAACTACAGCTGCTCCCAGGTGCCTTCGGTCATCCGCAGTATCTACCGCTACCACGTGGTGAGCAGCGGCTGGCGTGACATCGGCTACAACTTCCTCGTCGACAAGTGCGGAAACATCTACGAAGGCCGGGCCGGGGGCGTCGCGAAGGCGGTCCTGGGCGCCCACACCCTCGGGTTCAACACGAACAGCATGGGGATCGCCGTCCTCGGCAGCTTCCAGAACACGAAGCCGACCGACGCGTCGCTCAAGGCCATCGCCCGTCTGACGGCCTGGAAGCTGGGCCTCTACGGTGGCAATCCGCGTGGCAAGACATACCTGAAGTCGGGCGGTGGCAATCTCTACCGAAAGGGAAAGAACGTACGACTGAATGTGATCTCCGGCCATCGGGACGGGTTCGCCACGGAGTGCCCGGGACGGCTGCTCTACGGCAAGCTCGGCTCGGCACGGAAGACGGCGGCCCGCTACCAGGGCCGGTAGGCAGGGCCCGGAACCGGCAGCGCCGGCACCGCCCGGCCGGCCGGGGCCGGGCGGTGATCACCTGACGTCACGACACAGGCCCGTCGACGGAGACCGCACCGCCATCGAAGGCGCCATCGAACAGTCTGCATACACTGGCCGGCCGGAACACAGTTCGGCCGGTCCCGGCAGGAAGCAGAGACGACAGGTGACAGAAGCGATCCTCCTGGTCGGCGGCAGAGGCACCCGGCTGCGCCCTCTCACGGTGCACACGCCCAAGCCGATGGTGCCGGCGGCCGGAGTCCCCTTCCTCACGCACCAGCTGGCACGGGCCCGCGCGGCGGGCGTCGAGCACATCGTGCTGGCGACGTCCTACCTCGCCGAGGTCTTCGAGCCGTACTTCGGCGACGGCTCCTCGCTGGGCCTCCACCTCGAGTACGTCACCGAGGAGGAGCCGCTCGGCACCGGCGGTGCCATCCGCAACGTGGCGTCCCGGCTCCGCTCGGGCCCCGACGACCCCGTCCTGATCTTCAACGGCGACATCCTCACCGGGCTGGACATCCCGGCCCTGGTGTCGACCCACGAGACGACGGGCGCGGACGTCTCGCTCCACCTCACCCGTGTCGAGGACCCGCGCGCGTTCGGGCTCGTCCCCACGGACTCCACCGGCCGCGTCACCGCGTTCCTGGAGAAGCCGCAGACCCCCGAGGAGATCGTCACCGACCAGATCAACGCGGGGGCGTACGTCTTCCGCCGCTCGGTCATCGACACCATCCCCGAGGGCCGTCCGGTCTCCGTCGAGCGCGAGACGTTCCCGGAGCTCCTGGCCACCGGCGCCCACCTCCAGGGCATGGTGGACTCCACGTACTGGCTGGACCTGGGCACCCCGCAGGCCTTCGTCCGCGGCTCGGCCGACCTCGTCCTCGGCCGCGCCCCCTCCCCGGCGGTCCCCGGCCGCTGCGGCGACCGCCTGATCCTGCCGACGGCCACGGTCGCCCCCGACGCCAAGCTCACGGGCGGCACGGTCGTCTGTGAGGGCGCCCGGATCGGCGAGGGCGCGCGGATCTCCGGCAGCACGATCCTCGCCGGAGCCGTCGTCGAACCCGGCGCGGTCGTCACCGACTCCCTCGTCGGTGTAGGCGCCCGCATCGGGGAGCGCACGATCCTCACGGGGGCGGTCATCGGCGACGGCGCGACCGTCGGCGCCGACAACGAACTCCGCGACGGAGTCCGCATCTGGTGCGACGCCCACATCCCCGCGGGAGCACTGCGCTTCTCGTCGGACCAGTAGAAGACCGGACAGCCGGAGGGGCTCATGCAGCCCCTCCGGCGTCTGAGCGGCGTCCGGGCGGAGTCCCGGGGGACGCGAAGGGCAGGGGCCGAGGGGCGAAAGACCGCTGTGCCCGCGGTGCACCCGAGCAGGGGACCCCGGCTCACGGGAAGGCCGGGCGTCGGAACCCGGGGACGGCGGGGAAGCCCGGCGGACGAAACCGGAGGCGGGGCACGCCTAGAGCTTCCCGATGTCACCCCGGGGCATCTTCGGTACGCGCCGCGCCGGCACCCGCCCCGACAGCAGAATCAGCCGAGCCGCCCGATGCCGCTGCCCGGCGTACGGCTCCAGCAGCTCCAGCATCGCCGCGTCGTCCGCGTCCCGGTCTCCCGCGAGCGCGTACCCCACGATCCCCGGGAGATGAAGGTCCCCCACGGTCACGGAGTCGGCCGCACCATGACTGCGCTGTACGACCTCCGCGGAGGTCCAGGGCCCGATTCCGGACACCAGCTCCAGCCGCTCCCGCGCCCGCACGGGATCGAGCCGCACGGCCTCCTCCAGCCGGGGAGCGACCCGTACGGCCCGCAGGACGGTGGACGCCCGCTTGTCGTCGACACCGGCGCGGTGCCACTCCCACGAGGGGATCAGCGCCCAGGTCCGGGGCGCCGGCATGACGTACATGCGCTCGGGCGCGGGTCCCGGCGCGGGCTCGCCGAACTTCCGGACGAGCAGCCGCCACGCCCGGTACGCCTCGTCGGTGGTGACCTTCTGTTCCAGGACGGACGGGATCAGCGACTCCATGACGAGTCCGGTCCGCACCAGCCGCAGCCCCGGGCGCCGGTGCCGGGTGACCGCGACGAGGCGGTGCCGGGGTTCGAAGGCGTCGGGATCGTCGGCCGCGCCGAGCAGTTCGGGGAGCCGGTCGAGCAGCCAGTCGGCGCCTGGTCCCCAGGCCTCGCCCCGGGCCGTTCCGCCCGCCAGGGTCACACGCAGGGTGCCGGGCCCGGCGGGCGTGCGGCAGACCCGCCACACCGAGCCGTCGGGTGTCGTACGGAACGTCGGATCGCCGGGGCCGCGACGCAGCGGCCCGAGCACCAGCCCGAGGTCGAGCGGCCCCGGGGGGGCCCAGGTGCGGACGCGGGCGGGCTCGGCGGCCTGCCGCGGGACTCCGCCGGGCACCACGACATGCCCGCCGCGCACGGTCGTACGCGTCGGCCGGGGAGCGAAACGTCCAGCCACGGATGAGGTCCTAGGGGTGCTCGGGGTGCCCTACGAGGGTAGGCGGTCGCCCGGCCGGAAACGCACCGTTCGCGCGACCGCCCGAAGGACGGCTCACCGCACCTCGACGAACGCCTCCGCGTCCCGCGCCGGGCGGTCCCGGGGTTTTTCGGCCGCGTGGCCCACGGCCACCGCGCCCATCGGGTCCCAGTTCGCCGGCAGGTCGAGCGCCTCGCGGACGACGTCTCGGCAGAACATCGTCGACGACACCCAGGCGGAGCCGAGCCGTTCGCCGGCCAGGGCGACGAGGAAGTTCTGCACGCCGGCGCCGGTGGCGACCACGAACATCTCCCGCTCGGCGCCGTCCCGTCGGGCGTCGCCGTACGTGTGGGAGCCGTCCATGACCAGGCACGGCACCACGAGGTAGGGCGCCCTGCGCAGCACGTCGCCGCGGCGGACCCGCTTGGCGACCGAGTCCTCGCTCTTGCCGTCGGCCCGCAGGTCGGCGGTCCACGCGTCCCGCATGGCGTCGAGCAGCCGCGTCCGCGACTCCTGCGACTCCAGGAGCACGAACCGCCAGGGGGTGGTGTGGTGCGGCGCGGGGGCGGTCACGGCCGCGGCGACCGCCCGGCGCACGGCACCGGGGTCGACGGGCTCGTCCGTGAAGGCCCGGACCGTACGCCGCTGGGTGACCGCTTCCCGTACGGCCTCCGAGGTGCCGAGCCGGAACATGTCGTCGTGGGCGCCCCGGACGATGGCCCGCGCCCCCTCGCCGTCGCCGTCGGCCACCAGGTGGGCGAGCCCGCGCACGACGGCGACGGGCCGTCCGGAGGCCTTGCCCTTGACGAGGTCACCGGCGGCGGCGAGTTCGTCGGCCGTGGCGACGACGGTCGCGCTGAGCGGATTGCCGTGCGCGTCGGTGCCGCCGCGCAGGTCGTCCAGCACATGGACGCCCGCCGCGCCGATGGCGACGTCGGTGAGCCCGGTGCGCCAGGGACGCCCGAAGGTGTCGGTGACGACGACGCCGACGTCGACCCCGAGGGTGTCCCGCAGCCCGTCGCGGATCGCCCGCGCGGACGCGTCGGGGTCCTCGGGCAGCAACAGCACGGTCCCGGTGGGGGTGTTGGAGGCGTCGACCCCGGCGGCGGCCATCACGAGCCCCTGCCGGTTCTCGACGATCCGCAGCGCGCCGCGGCGTGCCACGACCCGGACGGTCTCGGCGTCGATGGCGGCCTCGCGATCGGCGGCCTCGACGATCCGGCCCTCAGCCTTGGAGACGATCTTGGAGGTGACGAGGAGCACGTCCCCGTCGGCCAGGTCGGGGCCGGCGGCCGCGATGAGCTTCGCGAGGTCGTCGCCCGGGCGTACCTCGGGCAGTCCGGCCGGCGCCCAGACCCGGTAGCCGGGCACGGTGTGCTCCGCCGGCTCTCCCGGTCCGGAGGGTCCCGGCGTGTCCACGGTGTTCACGGAGTCCGTACCTCCTCCGCCAGGGCGAGGGCCTCACGGGCCATCCGCGCGGTCGCGTCGAGGTCGGTCATCATCAACGGGATGGCCCGGCAGCGGATGCCGGCGCTCTCGACGCGCTCCACCACGGAGGCGTCCACGGTGTCGACGAGCCAGCCGTCGAGGAGTCCCGAGCCGTAGTGCTCGGCGACCGCGGCGGCCGTGGACTCGACGCCGACCGCGGCGAGCACCTTGTCGGCCATGCCGCGCACGGGCGCGTCACCGACGATGGGGGAGAGGCCGACGACGGGCACGCCCGCCTCGGCGATCGCCTCACGGATGCCGGGCACGGCGAGGATGGTGCCGACGGAGACGACGGGGTTGGACGGCGGGAAGAGGATGACGTCGGCCTCGGCGATGGCTTCGAGGACCCCGGGGGCCGGCTTGGCCTGCTCGGCACCCACCGGCACGATCGCCTCGGCCGGCACGGAGGCCCGCAGCCGCACCCAGTACTCCTGGAAGTGGATCACCTTGCGCTCGCCGGCGGCTCCGGCCGGGTCGCCGTCGGGCAGTGTGACGGCGACGTGCGTCTCGACACGGTCGTCCGACATGGGGATGAGCCGCACGCCCGGCTTCCACCGGTCGCAGAGCGCCTCGGTGACGACGCTGAGCGGATAGCCCGCGCCGAGCATCTGCGTACGCACGATGTGCGTCGCGAAGTCGCGGTCGCCGAGCCCGAACCACTCCGGTCCGACCCCGTACGCCGCGAGTTCCTCCTTCAGATGGAAGGTCTCCTCGGCACGGCCCCAGCCCTGCTCCTCGTTGATGCCGCCGCCGAGCGTGTACATCACCGTGTCGAGGTCCGGGCAGACCTTCAGCCCGAAGAGATGGATGTCGTCGCCGGTGTTGCCGATGACCGTGATGTCCGCGTCCGGGGCGGCCCGCTGGAGACCACGCAGGAACCGTGCACCACCGATACCGCCTGCCAGAACCACAATGCGCATGGGGTTCAGTCTCGCAGGCGGCGGCGACGACGTGTCAGCCGGTCAGGCGACCTCGGCCCCGGCGGGCGCGGCGGCCGGCGCCACGTTCCCGGCGACCGCGCAACGGGCCGCGTGCATCGGCATCTCGGTGAGCCCCGGGTAGTAGACGTGCAGGCTGACGGCCCCTTCGAGCGAGTCGTTGACGACCTCGTGGGCGTAGCCGGGCGCGAACACCCGCTGCGCGCCGGAGCCCAGGGCGCGTGTGCCGCGCTCCGTGCGCTCGGTCAGCGCGCCGTCGAGGACGGTCAGTACGCCGGAGGAGCCGCCGTGGCCGTGCAGCCCGCTGCCCTGGCCGGGCACCCAGGACAGGAGCCAGACCTCGTAGCCGGGTCCGGTGCGCAGCCGGTGGTACCAGCGGGAGGTGGCGTCGTACTCGACGAGGTGCTCCCACTGGGAGCGGTCGGCGGCGATGGAGCGCGCCATGCCGACGAAGTCGGCCACGGTGACGGGGTGTTCGCGCGGCGGCTGGAGCAGGTGCGGTACTTCCAGGATGTCGCCGGCGATCTGGAGGTCGCTGTCGCTGTTCATGGGTGCGGTGGTTCCTCGGCAGGAGAGTGCTGGGGTGTCGCTGGCCGTTTCCGCCCGGGTCGCGGGCGGGGGTTCACGCCCGGGTGAGGGGCGGGAGGGGAGTGCCCTGGTGGGGCGGTCGCCCGGAGGGGGCGGGGGTTTCGCCTCAGTGGCGGCGAGGCAGCCGGAGCGCGGTAGGGCTCAACAGCTGGAACAGCAACAACAGCTACAGCGGACGAGGGCAGCACCGTGGGACCCGGCGGTGCGGGTCGAGGTGGATGCCAAGTTCGCGAGCATGCCCATAAGGTCACCGCTTCACACCCCTACTGTCAACTTCATGTCCGGTATGTGGGGGATGTTTCACCTCATCCGGTTCATCTGGCAGGCGAAAGGTTTGTTCACCAGGCTCTCCGGACACATGGCGCACAACCGGGCGCACAAACCTCAGCGCGAGCCCGTGATCCCTATGTGATCAGGTTCGCTTCGAGGTTCGCGTCGGAACGAGATCGAACTCCTGGCCGTCTTCCCCCGTAAGCGGGAGTGGACGTCCGGCCGGACCCCTTGGGCTGTCAGGGTTTATGCCGATTTGAACACTTTCCGCATAGCCTTGGTTCCGCAGAGTGAATAAGGGGCCCAATAGCAGATCTCGGCTTGACTGGCCCGGATCGGCACACTTGTAATTTCACTCGTGTCGTTCAGCCGAAATCGGTGACGGCAGCATCACGGGGACGCGAAAGACAGACGAGGGGCGCACATGACCGAGCTGGTGCAGCAACTGCTGGTCGACGACGCGGACGAGGAACTCGGCTGGCAGGAGCGCGCGCTGTGCGCCCAGACCGACCCCGAGTCCTTCTTCCCCGAGAAGGGCGGCTCCACCCGCGAGGCCAAGAAGGTCTGCCTCGCCTGTGAGGTCCGCTCCGAGTGCCTCGAATACGCGCTCGCCAACGACGAGCGGTTCGGCATCTGGGGCGGTCTGTCGGAGCGGGAGCGGCGTCGCCTCAAGAAGGCCGCCATCTGAACGACCGCCCGAGGGGCGCTCGCACGAAGAAGGACGCTGTCCGAAAGCAGTCGCACGGAAAAGCGTACGGAAAACAGCCGTACGCACGCGTGGGAGCCGCCGACCAATCGGCACACACGCTCACGTAACGAACGGCCCGTCGCACGTGGGTTATCCACAGGCGGCGGGCCGTCGTCCTGCCCAGCCGTTAGTGTGGGCCCTCGTCCGAGACGTCCCGCTGTCCCCGCCGGACACAGACGTCCACCGCAGTCCATCGAACCGGGGCCCGTACCTCGATGTCCGTGCACAGCCATTCGGCAGCCCGTCACGACGCAGCTGCCGCCCCTGAGTTCCCGCGCCACGTGGTGACCGCGGTGCTCGTCTCCCATGACGGCGCCCGCTGGCTCCCCGAGGCGCTCGCCGGGCTGCTCGGCCAGGAGCGCCCCGTGCAGAACGCGGTGGCGGCAGACACCGGCAGCGCGGACGGCTCCGCCCAGCTGCTCACCGACGCCCTCGGAGCCGAACACGTCCTGCACCTCGCCCGCCGCACGGGATTCGGCCAGGCCGTCGAGGAGGCGACCCGCACCGCCGGTCTGCTGACCCCGGACGACCTGCCCTACCTGAAGCGGCCGAGCGGCTGGGACCCCGTCACGCGGAGCTGGCGCGACGACGCCTACGACCTGCCGGACCTTCCGTACGGCGAGCCCGAGCAGTGGCTCTGGCTGCTGCACGACGACAGCGCCCCGGAGCCCGACGCCCTCGCCCACCTGCTGCGCGTCGTGGAGAACGAACGCGAGCTGGGCCACGAGGTCGCCGTCGTCGGCCCCAAGCTCCGCGGCTGGTACGACCGCCGCCAGCTTCTCGAAGTCGGCGTCACCATCGCCAACTCCGGCCGCCGCTGGACCGGTCTCGACCGACGCGAGCAGGACCAGGGGCAGCACGACCACGTCCACCCGGTGCTCTCCGTCTCCACCGCCGGCATGCTCGTCCGGCGCGACGTCTTCGAGGAGCTCGGCGGCTTCGACCGCCGGCTGCCCCTGATGCGCGACGACGTCGACCTGTGCTGGCGCGCCCAGGCCGCCGGCCACCGCGTCCTCGTCGCCCCGGAAGCGGTCGTACGGCACGCCGAGGCCGCCTCCCGCGAGCGCCGCACCGTCGACTGCGTGGGCCGCACCTCCGCGTCCCCGCACAAGGTCGACAAGGCGGGCGCCGCCTACACCCTTCTTGTCAACGCCCGCACCGCACAGCTCCCCTGGATCCTGGTCCGCCTCGTCCTCGGCACCCTGCTGCGCACCGTCGCCTATCTCGTGGGCAAGGTCCCCGGCCAGGCCGTCGACGAGATCCGCGGCCTGCTCGGCACCCTGCTGCGCCCGGAGCGGATCATCGCAGGGCGGCGCAGGCGCGGCCGCCCCCAGGTCGACAAGGACGAACTGCGGGCGCTGTTCCCGCCGCCCGGCGCGACCGTGCGGGCCACCGTCGAGCAGGTCGCCGGCAATCTGGTGGGCCGCTCCGACGCCGAACTGGTCACGGGCGCCGGCCGGCACGGCGGCGCCGTCGAGTCCGGACCCGGCGGCGACGACGGCGACTTCCTGGAGATCGAGCAGTTCGCCCGGCTCAAGCGCATCGCGCGCAACCCCGGCCCGATGGTCTTCCTGGTCCTCCTGTTCGTCTCGCTCCTCGCCTGCCGCGCCCTGCTCGGCGGCGGAGCACTCGCGGGCGGCGCGCTGCTGCCCGCACCGTCCGACGCCTCCGAGCTCTGGTCGCGTTATGTCGACGGCTGGCATCCGGTCGGCGCGGGCGACACCCAGGCCGCGCCGCCCTACCTCGCGCTCGTCGCGATGCTGGCCTCCGTGCTGCTCGGCTCCACCGGACTCGCGGTCACGGTGCTCCTCGTGGCGTCCGTGCCGCTGGCCGGCTTCGCCGCCTACTTCGCCTCGCGCCCGCTGGTCGAGTCACGCCTGCTGCGCGCCTGGGCCTCCGTCGCCTACGCCTTCCTGCCCGCCGCCACCGGCGCGCTGGCCGGCGGCCGCATCGGCACCGCCGTCCTCGCGATCCTGCTGCCGCTCCTCGCGCGCGCAGGCGCCGCGGCAAGCGGTCTCGCGCACTCCTCGGGAGCGCGCGGCAGTTGGCGCGCCACCTGGGCCTACGCCCTGCTGCTGACGTTCACCACGGCGTTCACGCCGATCGTCTGGCCCATCGCGCTGATTCTCGGCCTCGCGCTCCTCGCCGTGCGCCGCAGGGAACTGCCCGCCTACGGGCTGCGTTTCCTGGCCCAGCTCGGCACCCCGCTGCTGGTCCTCGCCCCCTGGTCGCTCACGCTGCTGCCGTTCGGCTTCTTCAAGGAAGCCGGCCTGGAGTACGGAGCGAGCGCGGCCACCGCGCTCGACCTGCTCGGCGCGAGCCCCGGCGGCCCGGGCACGGTCAGCGGCCTGATGCTCTTCGGTGTCGTGCTCGCCGCCCTCGCGGCCCTGCTGCGCACCGAGCGCCAGGCGGGGATCAGGACCGCCTGGATCGTCGCCCTGGTGGCGCTCGTCCTCGCGGTCCTGTCCAACAGCTCCACCTGGGCCGGCCCCGCCACCCTCGTCTACGGCCTCGCGCTGCTCTCCGCCGCGGCCGTCGGAGCCGACGGGGCCCGCGCGCGGGTGGCCGAGCAGAGCTTCGGCTGGCGCCAGCCGGTCGCCGCGCTCATCGCCTTCGCCTGCGCCGCGGGCCCGCTGCTCATCGCCGCCGGATGGATCATCGGCGGCGCCGACGGACCCGTGGAGCGCCGCGACCCGGTGCAGGTGCCCGCGTTCGTCGCCGAGGAGAGCGGCACCCGCGACCAGGCCCGCACCCTCCTCCTCGACAGCCGCTCCGCGGCCCAGGTCGGCTACACGCTCGTCCGCGGCTCGGGCGCCCGCCTCGGCGACGCCGAACTCGCCTCGGCGGGCGGCGAGAACAAGAAGCTCGACAAGGTCGTCGCCAACCTCGTCGCGGGCTCCGGCGCCGACCAGGCCGACGAACTCGGCGGCTTCGCCGTGCGGTACGTCCTGGTCCGCAAGGGCGCGCCCCGCGAGGTGAGCCGCGTCCTGGACGCCACCCCCGGCCTGGCCCGGCTCAGCCAGCAGGACGGCAGTGCCCTGTGGCGCGTCAACCGTCAGGTGTCGCGCGCCGCGATCGTCCCCGCCTCCGGTGAACCGCAGTCCATCGCCGCCGGAGCGGTCGAGGTGCACACCACCGTCCCGACCGGCGCCGAGGGCCGCGTCCTGCGGCTCGCCGACAGCGCCGACCCGGGCTGGACGGCCACCCTGGACGGCAAGCCCCTCACCCGCACCACGCTCGACGGCTGGGCGCAGGGCTTCGAACTGCCCTCGGGCGGCGGCCGGCTGGACGTCACCTTCGACGCCCCGCTGACCCACACCGCCTGGCTGTGGGCCCAGGGCGCGCTCGCCCTCGTCCTCGTCGTGCTCGCCCTGCCGGGCCGCCGCCGGGACGTCGACGACGACCTGCCCGAGGAGCGGGCCGTGCCCGCCCAGGACGCGACGGGAGACGGCCGCCGCGCCCGCCGTCTGCGCGCTCAGGCGGAGGCGGATGCCGAGGCATCCGACGAGGACCTCGACGGCGCGTCCGCCGTGGACGAGGAGGTCCCGGCCGGCGCCGTCCCGCACCAGCAGACGTACGGCGAGTGGGACGCCCCGAGCTACGCGGGCGCCGAGTACGGCACCTACGGCGCCGAGCAGTACGACGGCACCGGGGAGTACGCGAGCGGCGGCTACCAGCAGCCGTACCAGGCGGACCCCTACCAGGGCGGCCAGTACGACCCGTACGCCTACGGCGGCACGACGCCCTACGACCCGGCGTACGGCCAGGGCTACGACGCGAACGGCCGGCCGTACGACGCCCACGGCCAGGGCTACGGCACGGGCGAGCAGGGCTACGACCCGGCCTACGACCCCACGCAGTCCCCGCCGCACGGCAACGACAGCGAGCGCCCCGACGGGAGCCAGCAGTGAACCGCACCACCCTGTCCCTGATCGCCGGCGCGACCGCGCTCGCCGCGGTCACCGGATTCGCCACGCTGCAGTCGCCGGACGCCTCCGGGGACGACACGGCACGGGCGGCCGCGCGGCTGCCCGTGGAGCGCACCAGCCTGCTCTGCCCGCAGCCCAGCACCTCCGAAATCGCCGACACCGCGTACACGTCGTTCACCCCCGTCGCGGAGGGCGCGGGCGGCAGCGGCAAGGCCGAACTGGCAGCGGCGACCGAGGAGTCGGACGGCGGCAAGAAGAGCGGCGGCAAGGCGTCCAAGCCCGTCGTGCGGCCCAAGGAGCCCGGCAAGCCCGCCACCGGTGACGCCTCGGGCTCCCAGGCACCCGCACTCGTCGGCACCGCGGAGGGCAAGTTCGCGCCCGGCTGGACGGTCCAGGAGACCACCGACGTCGCCGTGGGCACCGGACGCGGCCTGCTCGGCACCAACTGCACCGCTCCGGACACCGAGTTCTGGTTCCCGGGCGCCAGTACGGCCGACGACCGCACCGACTATGTGCACTTGACCAACCCGGACGACTCGGCGGCCGTCGTCGACATCGACCTGTACGGCAAGGACGGCACCCTCAAGTCCACGGTGGCCGACGGGATCACGGTCCAGCCGCACGCCAGCGAGCCGATCCTGCTGAACACGCTGACCGGCGACCCGGAGACCAACCTGACGGTGCACGTGACGGTCCGCAGCGGCCGGGTGGGTGCCGCCGTGCAGGCGCTGGACGACAAGATCGGCGGCGACTGGCTGGCCGCCTCGGCCGACCCCGCCGGCAGTCTCGTCCTGCCGGGCATCCCCAAGGACGCCACCTCCGTCCGCCTGGTCGCCTTCGCGCCCGGCGACACGGACGCCGACCTGAAGGTCCGCCTCGCCTCGCCCTCGGGCCTCATCACCCCGGCGGGCCACGAGACGCTGCACGTGAAGGCCGGCATGACCTCCGCCGTCGACCTCGGGGACGTCACCCGCGGCGAGGCGGGCTCGCTGGTGCTCACGCCGAGCGATGCCTCCGTCCCGGTCGTCGCCGCCCTGCGGGTGGTGCGCGGCAAGGGCGACAGGCAGGAGACCGCGTTCATCCCGGCCACCGCCCCCGTCGGCACCCGCGCGACGGCGGCCGACAACAGCGCCAAGGGCTCCACTCTCGCCGTCACCGCGCCCGGCAAGGCGGCCACGGTCAAGATCACCGCGTCCGCGGGCAGCGGCGGCGGCACCGCGGTGTCGAAGACGTTCACCATCAAGGGCGGCACCACGCAGAACGTCGAGGCACCGGTCCCGAGCGCCCTCAAGGGCACGTACGCCCTCACCGTCGAGCCCGTCTCCGGAGGCCCGGTCTACGCCTCCCGGATGCTGGCCGCGACGCAGGACGGCGTTCCCGCGTTCACCGTCCAGACCCTCCCGGACGACCGGGGCACGGTCTCGGTGCCGGAAGCGGAACAGGACCTCTCGGTGCTGCTCGGCAAGTGAGGCGGGGCGGGTGACCGCGTACGGGTGATCTCGGGCCGGTGACGCGGCTCGGGGGGTGGTCCGGCCCTGCGCTCAGTCCTCGCCGTACCGGGGATCGACCGTCTCCGGGGTCAGCCCCAGCAGTTCCGCGACCTGTTCCACGACGATCTCGTGCACCAGGGCGGCGCGCTCGTCGCGGCTCTTCGTGCGGATCTCGACCGGCCGGCGGTAGACCACCACGCGCGCGGGGCGGCCCTCGCGTGCGGCGATCGTGCCGCCCAGGGGCACCGCCTCGTCACTCCACTCGTCGCCCGGGCCCTCCAGGCGGGGCACCTCGAGGACCATGAAGTCGATGTCGGCGAGCTGCGGCCAGTGTCGCTCCAGCCGCTCCACGGAGTCCTGCACCAGGTCCGCGAACACTTCGGCACGGCTCGCCGCGAGCGGCACCTGGGGTGGTGCCACGGGGCCGCGCATGCCTCGGCCATGGCGGTCACGGCGGCGGGGACCGGCTGGTGCGGCGCGGGGCGGTACGGGGTTGTCCATCACTGACGAAGAGTAGTCCCCACCCGGCCCGGCCGCCCGGCCCCACGCTGCGGCGGATCACCGACCGCCCGGCCGACGCCCGGCGGTCCGGCTTCCGTTCCGGATGTCGCCCGATGACCATTCCGGCCAAGGTTGGGCTCGATTCCGTATCTTTCCAGGACCGTCACTGACATGGCAATTGACATGATTTGCGCCAAGTGGTGACCGGACACAGGTCTGTTCGGTGCCGTCGGCGGTGATGTCCCCCCAGGTCAGGGGGTGATGATCGAAAAGCGGTGTGGGCGGTCTCACAGGACGACACGGTGGGGTGACCTGGGGGAGAGTCGTCGCGGCCCGCTCAAGAGTGCGGTACCGTCCAACGTCGTGAGCCTTGTACGTCGCTGTTCGCGCACCGCTTGCGGCCGTCCCGCCGTCGCGACGCTGACGTACGTCTACGCCGACTCGACCGCGGTCCTCGGCCCGCTCGCCACCTACGCCGAACCCCACTGCTACGACCTGTGTGCCGAGCACTCCGAGCGCCTCACCGCGCCGCGTGGCTGGGAGGTCGTGCGGCTCGCCGACTCCTCGGGTCCCGCCCGTCCCAGCGGTGACGACCTGGAGGCGCTGGCGAACGCGGTGCGCGAGGCGGCCCGCCCGCAGCGGCGTACGGCCGAAGCCGGCGGCGGCAGCGCCCGCTCGGCCGACCCGATGGAGGTCGCGCGCCGCGGCCACCTGCGCGTCCTCCGCTCGCCCGACAACTGAGCCGCCCCAAGCAGCCCTCCGTGGCTCGCCGGCCCACCTCCCGTGGCCGCCCCGAGAACCCCGGCACCGTCCCCGCGCGCGGAAGGCCAACGCCTCCTCGTCGCCCTCCCGCCCACCGGCTCGGTGAGGCGGCGGCCACCCGTTCCGGGAGCCGCGCCCGCCCCTTTCCCGATTCCATCGAGCGGCGCACACCCATTGACGCGAAGTTGTCGCGGACACGACGATTCCGTTTGCCGTGAGAAACCGCTTTCGCAGCACGGAATCCCGGGGAGGCATCCGTGTACGTCCAGGAGCTGGAACCCGTCGCCGACTCGCTCGGCCTGTCCGCCCTCGTGGCCGCCCTGCCCCTCGTCGTCGTGCTGGTCCTGCTCGGCGGCGTCCGCGTGAAGGCCCACCTGGCGGGCCTGACCGGCCTCCTGGCGGCCGTGCTGGTCGCCTGGCTCGCCTACGGCATGCCGGTCGGCCAGGCGCTCTCCAGCGCCGCCCAGGGAGCCGTGTTCGGTCTCTTCCCCATCCTGTGGATCGTTGTCAACGCCCTGTGGGTGTACCGGATGACCGTCCGCACCCGGCACTTCGACATCCTGCGCCGCTCCTTCGGGCGGCTCTCGGACGATCCGCGCATCCAGGCGCTCGTCGTCGCGTTCTGCTTCGGCGCGCTCCTCGAAGCCCTCGCCGGCTTCGGCGCACCGGTCGCGATCTGCTCGGTGATGCTGGTCGCCCTCGGCTTCGACCCCGTGCGCGCGGCGGTCGTCGCCCTCGTCGCCAACACCGCCCCGGTCGCCTTCGGCGCGATGGGCACCCCGGTCGTGACCCTCGCCCAAGTCACCGGCCTGCCACTGGACTCGGTCGCCTCCGTGGTCGGCCGGCAGACCCCACTGCTCGCGCTGGTCGTCCCCCTGGTGCTGGTCGGGCTGGTCGACGGCAGACGCGGACTCCGGGAGACCTGGGTGCCCGCCCTGGCGTGCGGAGTCGCCTTCGCCGCCGCCCAGTTCGCCGTCTCGAACTACCTCTCCGCGCAACTCGCCGACATCGCCGCCTCCTTGGCCGGTGCCGCCGCCCTGGTCGCCGTGCCCCGCGCGCGCGTGCCCGCCGCCGAGTCCGTACGGGCGTCGGTCCTGACCGGCACCCGCAGCGAGGACCTCGACGAACGGGACCCGCGCCGCGAAGTCCTGCGCGCCTACGCCCCGTACGCCCTCATCGTCGTGATCTTCTCGGTCGCGCAGATCCCGGTCGTGAAGGACTGGCTCGCGGGGGCGACCCGGACGTACGACTGGCCCTTCCTGGACGTCGTCGGCCCGGGCGGCGAGCCGGTGGGCGGGAACGTCTTCACCTGGCCGATCGTGGCGACCGGCGGCACGCTCGTCCTGATCGCCGGGCTGTGCACGGCCGTCGTGCTCGGGGTGCACGCGCGCGTGGCGGTACGGGAATGGCTCGCCACCGTCCACGAGTTGAGGTTCGCGATCCTCACCGTGACGTCCGTGCTGGCGCTCGCCTACGTCATGAACCTCTCCGGACAGGCCGCGACCATCGGCCAGTTCGTGGCGGCCGCCGGGGCGGGGCTCGCCTTCCTGTCACCCGTCCTGGGCTGGTTCGGCGTGGCCGTGTCCGGCTCCGACACCTCGGCGAACGCCCTCTTCGGCGCGCTCCAGGTGAGCGCCGCGAAGGAGTCGGGTCTGTCGCCCGAACTCCTGGCGGCCGCCAACAGTTCGGGCGGGGTCCTCGGCAAGATGATCTCGCCGCAGAACCTGACGATCGCCTGCGCGGCGGTCGGGCTCGAGGGCCGCGAGGGCGACCTGCTCCGCAAGGTCCTGCCCTGGAGCCTCGGTCTCCTGCTGGTGATGTGTCTGATCGTGGCCGGACAGAGCTCGCCGGTGCTGTCCTGGATGCTCCCGTGAGCCGCTCGCGGACCCGTCCCGGGGCGGACGCGTTCCCTCCCGGTCGGGAAAGGACGGTCCCGCAGGTCGCGGTGGTGCTCCACGGGGGCTCGGTACGGCACCCCGTCGGCGCGGAAGGGTAGTTTGGGCCGACCGAAGTGGACTTCTGGAGGGTTGGCCCGTGACTGCTGATCTGTCGCAGCTCGTGAAGGCGTACGACGTGCGCGGGGTGGTCCCGGACCAGTGGGACGAGCCGCTGGCCGAGCTGTTCGGCGCCGCCTTCGTCCAGGTGACCGGAGCCGACGCCATCGTGATCGGGCACGACATGCGGCCCTCCTCGCCCGGACTGTCCCGGGCCTTCGCGCGCGGGGCCGCCGCCCGCGGTGTCGACGTCACCGAGATCGGCCTCTGCTCGACGGACCAGCTGTACTACGCGTCGGGTGCGTTCACCCTCCCCGGCGCCATGTTCACCGCCTCGCACAACCCCGCCCGGTACAACGGCATCAAGATGTGCCGGGCGGGCGCGGCCCCCGTCGGCCAGGACACCGGCCTGTCCGACATCCGCCGGCTCGCCGAGTCCTGGCTCGACTCCGGCGCCCCGGCCTCGGACG
Organism: Streptomyces sp. NPDC102279; assembly: GCF_044766365.1. Taxonomy (NCBI): domain Bacteria; kingdom Bacillati; phylum Actinomycetota; class Actinomycetes; order Kitasatosporales; family Streptomycetaceae; genus Streptomyces; species Streptomyces sp. NPDC102279. The sequence goes on from NZ_JBIWLU010000026.1 coordinate 48,870, forward strand.
CGACGCCCGGCACGATCACGAGCCGCGACACGTTGGAGGACTACGCGGCCTACCTCCGCTCGCTCGTCGACCTCACCTCGATCCGCCCCCTGAAGGTCGTGGTCGACGCGGGCAACGGCATGGGCGGACACACCGTCCCGACCGTCTTCGCCGGTCTGCCGCTGGAGCTCGTCCCGATGTACTTCGAGCTGGACGGCACCTTCCCCAACCACGAGGCCAACCCGCTCGACCCGGCGAACATCGTGGACCTCCAGAAGCGCGTCCGCCAGGAGGGCGCCGACCTCGGCATCGCCTTCGACGGCGACGCCGACCGCTGCTTCGTCGTGGACGAGCGGGGCGAGCCCGTCTCCCCCTCCGCGATCACCGCGCTGGTGGCCGCCCGCGAACTCGCCCAGCACAGCGGCGGCACCGTCATCCACAACCTCATCACCTCCTGGTCGGTCCCCGAGGTCGTCCGCGAGCACGGCGGCACCCCGGTCCGCACCCGCGTCGGCCACTCCTTCATCAAGGCCGAGATGGCCACGTCCGGTGCGATCTTCGGCGGCGAGCACTCCGCCCACTACTACTTCCGCGACTTCTGGAACGCCGACACGGGCATGCTGGCCGCCCTCCACGTCCTCGCCGCCCTCGGCGGACAGGACGGTCCGCTCTCCGGCCTCGTCGCGGAGTACGACCGCTACTCCGGTTCCGGCGAGATCAACTCCACCGTCGACGACCAGGCCGCCCGCCTCGCCGCCGTCCGGGCCGCCTACGAAGGCCGCGAGGGCGTCATCATCGACGAACTCGACGGCCTGACGGTCACCACCGAGGACGCCTGGTTCAACGTCCGCCCCTCCAACACCGAACCCCTCCTCCGCCTCAACGCCGAGGCCCGTGACGAGGCGACGATGGCGAAGGTCCGCGACGAGGTGCTGGCCATCATCCGGGGCTGAGGCGTCCCGCCCGGCGCGCCGCGGAGGCGCCCGGCCCTCGCGGACACGAGGTGCGTACCCGCCGCAACCGCCGCACAGGCCCTGCCCGGTGCGGGCCCGCGCGCCTGACGAACAGGCCCCCGCGCCCCCGCGCCGGGCTCCCCGCAGCGGTACCCTGACCAGGCCGCATCCACTGTTTCGGAAGGACACCCCATGCCGCTCGAAGCCGGCCTCCTGGAGATCCTCGCCTGCCCGGCCTGCCACGCCCCGCTCAAGGAGCAGGAGACCGAGCTGATCTGCACGGGAGCGGACTGCGGCCTCGCCTACCCGGTCCGCGACGGCATCCCCGTCCTCCTGGTCGACGAGGCCCGCCGCCCCGCCTGACCGGCACGGCCGCCCGCACGGGAGGCCCCCGCGGCGCCGTCCCCGTCCGCACGGGCGGGCCGACGGCGCGGCAACCGAACACAACCCCTCTACAAGCGACGACAAGCGACAGCGCCGCCGTCGTCCGCGCGGGACACCGGCGACACCCCGTCCCGCACGGCGACCGGCACAGCACCCGGCCGGTCCCCGGTCCGACCCAGCGCCGCTCGGCACCTCGCGCGAGCGACCCCGTGCACGCGACACCGGCGGCCGGCGCGCAGACGCCGCCCCGGCGATCGGAGGCTCCCGACCCCATGCTCGACGAATCGCTGCTCGACGACCCGGACGCACTCGCCCGGGCCGACCGGCGGGCCCTGCTCCGCGGCGCGGCCGAGGCCGGCGCCCGGGTGCGCACCGCGGTCCGGCACGCCGCCGAGGCCGGGGTCTCCGAGCTGAAGCCGGACGGCCGCCCACGCGCCGTCCTGATCGCCGGCCCCGGCATGGCCGCCACCGGCGTCGCCGAGTTCCTCGGCACCCTCGTCGGAGCGAGCTGCCCCGTCTCGCGGCTCACCCCCCAGGGCGTCGCCCCCGCCGCGGGCGCCCTGCGCTGGGAACTGCCCGGCTGGGCCGGCCCCGTCGACCTCCTGCTGATCGCCACCCCCGACGGCAGCGAACCGGGCCTGGACCTCCTCATCGAGCAGGCCTACCGGCGCGGCAGCACCGTCGCCGCCGTGGCCCCCGCCGGCTCCCCCCTCTCCGGCTGGGTGGCGGGCATCCACGGCCTGTTCGTCCCGATGGCGACCGCCCCGTACGAACCGGAGGAGCCGATCGCGGCCTCCGCGCCCGGCGTCCTGTGGGCGCTGCTCACCCCGCTGCTCGTGCTCCTCGACCGCACCGGGCTCGTCTCCGCCCCTCCGGAAGCCCTGCAGAAGGTCGCCGACCGCCTCGACCGCGTCGCCGAACGCTGCGGCCCCGCGATCGCCGCGTACAGCAACCCCGCCAAGACCCTCGCCGTCGAACTGGCCGAGGCCCTCCCGGTGATCTGGACGGAAGGCACCTCGGCCGGACCGGCGGGCCGCCGTTTCACCGCCGCGCTCGCCGAACTCGCCGGCCGCCCCGCGCTGACCGCCGAACTCCCCGAGGCACTCGCCTCGCACAGCGTGCTCCTCGCGGGTGCCCTCGCCGCCGGCGCGGACCCCGACGACTTCTTCCGCGATCGCGTCGAGGAGGCACAGGCGCTGCACGCGCGCGTGGTGCTGCTCCGCGACCGGCCCCTCGGCGGCATCAGCGCGGCCCCCGCCGCCCGCGAACTCGCCCTCACCCACGACACCGCGATCAGTGAGCTCGAACCCGAGGAGGGCGCCGAACTGGAGACCCTCGCCGAGCTGATCGCCACCACGGATTTCGCCGCCGTTTACCTGGCGCTCGCCTCGGGGGCCTGACCTGGAACCTGTCGTCACATCCCCGTCTGCCCGGCGGCGCCCCGCACGTTCTCCGGGCGAGCGACGCGGAGATGACGACAGGACCTGGAGCGGGTCCCGCGACCGGCACCCCCGGACGCCGGGTCCCACCACCGCAACCCCGACGCCAGGCCTCCTCACCGGCCCTCCGCACGGAGCGGGCCGCGCAGCGCACGTATGGAGAAGAAGACACCGATGGACCGCCTCGACAACACCGTCCGCCCCTACGCCTGGGGCTCCACCACGGCCATCCCGCACCTGCTCGGCGTGGAGCCGACCGGCGAGCCGCAGGCGGAGATGTGGATGGGCGCCCACCCGGGCGCACCCTCCCGCACCGAGCGCGGTCCGCTCGACGAGGTCGTCGCCGAGGACCCGGAGAGGGAACTCGGCCGCGCCGCCGTCGCCAAGTTCGGCCCCCGCCTGCCGTTCCTCCTCAAGCTCCTCGCCGCCGACGCCCCCCTCTCCCTCCAGGTCCACCCCGACCTCGAACAGGCCCGCGAGGGCTACGAGGACGAGGAGAGCCGCGGTGTCCCGATCGACGCCCCGCACCGCAACTACAAGGACGCCAACCACAAGCCCGAACTGATCTGCGCTCTCACCGAGTTCGACGGATTGTGCGGCTTCCGCGCCCCCGAAGCGGCGGCCGACTTCCTCGCCGCCCTCGACGTCGACGCCCTCAAGCCGTACGTCGACCTGCTGCGCGCGCACCCCGAGGAGGCCGCCCTGCGCGAGGTCCTCACGGCCGTCCTCAGCGCCGACCCCGACGACATGGCCCACACGGTCACCGAGGCCACGGCCGCGTGCGCCCGCCTCGGCGGCGACCACGCCCCGTACGCCGACCTCGCCCACCACTACCCGGGCGACCCCGGGGTCATCGCCGCGATGCTCCTCAACCACGTCCGGCTCCAGCCCGGCGAGGCCCTGTTCCTCGGCGCCGGCATCCCGCACGCGTACCTGAACGGCCTCGGCGTCGAGATCATGGCCAACAGCGACAACGTCCTGCGCTGCGGTCTGACCCCCAAGCACGTCGACGTCCCCGAACTCCTGCGCGTGGTCCGCTTCGAGGCGAGCGACCCCGGCGTCCTGCGCCCCGAGGCGTCCTCCGACGGCGAAGAGCTCTACGCGACCCCCATCGACGAGTTCCGCCTCTCCCGCTACGCCCTCGCCGAGGGCGCCGCCCCCCGCGACCTCACCCGCGGCACCCCGCAGATCCTGCTCTGCACGGCGGGTTCCGTGCGCGCCGACGGCATCGATCTCACGCCCGGCCGCTCGGTGTTCGTACCGGCCGGCGAAAAGGCCGAAGTGTCCGGTTCCGGCACGATCTTCCGTGCGACAGTGGTCGCCTGACGGGACGACAGTGCCGCCCTGGGGCGCCGCGGTCGGACCGGGCTGCAAGAATGGCCCACCGCAAAGGGCGGGCAAAGCCCGGACCGGGGTACGAGGGTACGAACGGGGTCCGGACGGCGTACGAAGGGACAGCAGGAGCAGATGAGCGCTTCAGGCGGCACCAAGGCGATCATGGCGGCACTCGGCGCCAACCTCGCCATCGCGGTAGCGAAGTTCGTGGCGTTCGCGTTCAGCGGCTCCTCCTCGATGCTCGCGGAGGGCGTGCACTCACTCGCCGACTCCGGCAACCAGGCACTCCTGCTGATCGGCGGCAAGAAGGCCAAGCGTGCGGCGACCCCGGAGCACCCGTTCGGCTACGGCCGCGAGCGCTACATCTACGCGTTCCTCGTCTCGATCGTCCTGTTCTCGGTCGGCGGCATGTTCGCCGTCTACGAGGGCTACGAGAAGATCAAGCACCCGCACGCGATCGAGCACTGGTACTGGCCGGTGGGCGTCCTGATCTTCGCGATCATCGCCGAGGGCTTCTCCTTCCGTACGGCGATCAAGGAGTCCAACCAGCTCCGCGGGACGCACTCCTGGTCCCAGTTCATCCGCCGCGCCAAGGCCCCCGAGCTGCCCGTCGTCCTCCTGGAGGACTTCGGCGCGCTCATCGGTCTGGTCCTCGCCCTGTGCGGCGTCGGCATCGCCCTGCTCACCGGCGACGGCACCTGGGACGGCATCGGCACCGTCTGCATCGGTGTCCTGCTCATCCTGATCGCCCTGGTCCTCGCCGCCGAGACCAAGTCGCTGCTGCTCGGTGAGTCGGCGGGCCCGGAGAACGCCGCGAAGATCGAGGCCGCGATGGTCGACGGCGACACGGTCACCCGCATCATCCACATGCGCACGCTCCACCTCGGCCCCGAGGAACTCCTCGTCGCGGCGAAGATCGCCGTCCAGCACGACGACACGGCCACCGAGGTGGCCTCCGCGATCAACGCAGCCGAGGCCCGTATCCGCGCGGCCGTCCCGATCGCCCGGGTGATCTACCTGGAGCCCGACATCTACAGCGAGGCGGAGGCCGCCAAGGGCGCCGACCGCGACGCCACCCCCGGCGGACCGGCCCCGTCGCCGTCCGACCACTGACCTCTCGTCCCTACGACGTCGGGGCCCGCCTGAGATCTCAGGCGGGCCCCGACGTCGTACGGCGGCCGGGCGCCCGGGGTGTCGCCGGCGCCTCGGTGTGCGCTAGTTGATCTCGCTCAGCACCCCGAGGACCGCACGCTCGTCCGCCGCGGCCGTCAGCCGCCCCCGGAAGACGGGGTCCATCAGCTTGCGCGACAGCAGCGCCAGAATCCGCAGGTGCTCGTCACCCGCAGCGGCCTCCGGCACGGAGATCATGAACACCAGCCGAGCCCTGGTCCCGTCCGGCGCACCCCACTCGATGCCCTCGTCGGACCGCGCGAACCCGACGATCGGGGCGCTCACCGCGTCCGTCTTGGCGTGCGGGATCGCGATCTCGTCGCCGAGGCCCGTGGTGCCCTGCTCCTCACGGCGCAGCGCCGTGCGCACCAGCTCATCGACGTCCCGGACCTTGCCGGTGGCCGCGAGCAGTCCGGCCATCTCACGGATCGCGGACTCCTTGTCCTCGGCCGCGAGCCGGACCCGGACGGTCTCCCCGGTGAGATACCCGGAGAGGACTTCGGGCTCGTCGGCGACAGCGGTGGCCGTCGAACCCGAGCCGTCGGGGGCGGACACGGCGGCCGGGTCGCCGCCCTTCGACGAGCCGGCGCGCCCCGGTCCCGTACCGCCGCCGGCCCCTCCGACGGCCACCGCACCGGCGAGAGCCGGCTCGGGCGCCCGCGCCGAGGGGATCCGCACCGCGCCGCCGCGCCGCCGGCGCTCACTGATGTCGACCAGCGTGACGGTCGTCAGCGCGGTCAGCGCCGTACCGACGGCGACGGCCACGAAGAACATCGGTACGCCGCCCACGGCCCCCAGCACCGCCACGATCGGCCCACCGTGCGGCACCGCGTCGCTGACCCCGGCGAGTCCGGCGACCGCACCGGCCACGGCACCGCCGAGCATGTTCGCCGGAATGACCTGCGCGGGCCGCGCCGCGGCGAACGGGATGGCGCCCTCGGAGATGCCGAAGCAGCCCATGAACAGCGAGGCCAGTCCCGTCTCCCGCTCCTGCTCGGTGTAGAGGCGCTTGCGGATCAGGGTGGCCACGCCCTGGCCGAGCGGCATCACGGGAATGGCGGCGGCGCACATGCCCATGACGGTCTGGTTCCCGGTCGCGATGAGGCCGGAGCCGAAGAGGAAGGCCGTCTTGTTGACCGGCCCGCCCATGTCGAACGCGATCATCAGGCCCAGGATCGCGCCGAGCAGCACCGCGCTGGTCCCGGTCATCCCGCTGAGCCAGCTGGTCAGGTGCTCGAAGACCCACGAGATCGGCTTCCCGATGACGTAGATGAAGAAGAGGCCGAGTGCCGTCGTCGCGACGATGGGGATCACGATGATCGGCATGATCGGCCGGGCGAACTTCGGGACCTTGACCTTCTTGATCCACAGGACCAGATAACCGGCGAGGAAGCCGGTCACGATCGCCCCGATGAACCCGGCGCCCGACTTGGAGTCGTACAGCGTGCCGGTGTTGGCGATCCACCCGCCGATCATGCCGGGCACGAGTGCGGGCCGGTCGCCGATCGCGTAGGCGATGTAGCCGGACAGGATCGGCACCATCAGCGTGAAGCCGATGACACCGATGTTGTTGACGTCCATCCAGAAGGAGTCCTTCGGGATGACCAGGCCGCCGGAGGGATCGGTGTGCCCGCCGAGCGAGAGCGATATCGCGATCAGCAGCCCGCCGACCACGACGAACGGGATCATGTAGCTGACCCCGTTCATCAGCGCCTTGTACGGCAGGCTCCGCTCCTTGCCGCCGCCCGTCCCGGACGCCGGCGCGGGGCCGTCCGCAGTGTGCACGGGCGCCGACCGGACCTGCTCGATCAGCCGCTCGGGGTGGTGGATCCCCTCGGCCACCCCGACGGTGACCACCCGCTTGCCCGCGAACCTGCTGAGGTCCACATCCTTGTCGGCCGCGACGATGACCCCGTCAGCGGTTCTGACATCGTTGTCATCGAGGACGTTCTCGGCCCCGATGGAACCCTGTGTCTCCACCTTCATGTCGATCCCGAGGCGCTCCGCGGCCTGCGAGAGCTTCTCGGCCGCCATGTAGGTGTGGGCGATGCCGGTCGGGCACGCGGTCACCGCCAACAGCTTCAACCGCTGCCGTTCGTCACCGTCGTCGCCCGTGGGGGGAGGGCCGGCCGGACTGGTCACGTCGATCTCCTAACGTCTACGGCGTCCTGGACGCCTCGGTCACGCGGGCCTTCCGGACGCCCGCCGAACCACTGGCAGCACCCCTGCCCACGATCAAAGAGGCCGAACATCACCGAACCCCCAGGTCCGGCGCCCGCCCCCCGGCCGCTGTGGCCCTTGGCGGAGCACCGGCGGGACACCTCGGCCCCCACCCCTCGACACCGTCCCTTCCGGAGGCGGACTGGGGACGGGCGGGCTCACCGGTGTAGCTTGGGTGACTGAGCCAGACGTCGCTGCTGATGGCGGTCGGGCGGTCCCACCGCGGACCGGCCGAGGGAGAGAGGGCCTCCGACGGACTGCGCTGCGCGCACCGGGCACTCCTGTGTCCTGCCGAGGCACGTCCGTGCCCCTGTCGGGCATACGTATGTGTCCACCGCCGCGCAGAACAGCCCAACTCGCCCCGAATCCGAGGAGCAGCTCTTCATGACGACTGTCGACAGCCGACAGGACTTCAAGGTCGCCGATCTCTCACTGGCCGACTTCGGCCGCAAGGAGATCACCCTCGCCGAGCACGAGATGCCCGGCCTGATGTCGATCCGCAAGGAGTACGCCGCGGCGCAGCCCCTGGCCGGCGCCCGTGTCACCGGATCCCTGCACATGACGGTGCAGACCGCCGTCCTCATCGAGACCCTCGTCGCCCTCGGCGCCGAGGTCCGCTGGGCCTCCTGCAACATCTTCTCCACCCAGGACCACGCAGCCGCCGCCATCGCGGTCGGCCCGAACGGCACGCCGGACAACCCACAGGGTGTCCCGGTCTTCGCCTGGAAGGGCGAGACCCTGGAGGAGTACTGGTGGTGCACGGAGCAGGCGCTGACCTGGCCGAACACCCCCACCGGCGGCCCGAACATGATCCTGGACGACGGCGGTGACGCCACCCTCCTCGTCCACAACGGCGTGAAGTACGAGAAGGACGGCAAGGTCCCCTCGGCCGACACCGCCGAGAACGAAGAGCACCGCGTCGTCCTCGAACTCCTCAACCGCACCATCAGCGACGGTTCGCAGAAGTGGACCCAGCTCGCCTCGGAGATCCGCGGCGTGACCGAGGAGACCACCACCGGCGTCCACCGCCTGTACGAGATGCACCGTGACGGCAGCCTGCTGTTCCCGGCGATCAACGTGAACGACGCCGTCACCAAGTCGAAGTTCGACAACAAGTACGGCTGCCGCCACTCCCTGATCGACGGCATCAACCGCGCCACCGACACCCTCATCGGCGGCAAGACCGCCGTCATCTGCGGTTACGGCGACGTGGGCAAGGGCTGCGCGGAGTCCCTGCGCGGTCAGGGCGCCCGCGTGATCATCACCGAGATCGACCCGATCTGCGCCCTGCAGGCGGCGATGGACGGCTACCAGGTCGCGACCCTCGACGAGGTCGTCGACAAGGCGGACATCTTCGTCACCACGACGGGCAACAAGGACATCATCATGGCCGCGGACATGGCCAAGATGAAGCACCAGGCGATCGTCGGCAACATCGGCCACTTCGACAACGAGATCGACATGGCCGGCCTCGCCAAGATCCCCGGCATCGTCAAGGACGAGGTCAAGCCGCAGGTCCACACCTGGAAGTTCCCCGACGGCAAGGTCATCATCCTGCTGTCCGAGGGCCGCCTGCTGAACCTGGGCAACGCGACCGGACACCCGTCCTTCGTGATGTCCAACTCGTTCGCGGACCAGACCCTGGCCCAGATCGAGCTGTTCACCAAGCCCGAGGAGTACCCGACCGACGTCTACGTGCTGCCCAAGCACCTCGACGAGAAGGTCGCCCGTCTCCACCTCGACGCGCTCGGCGTGAAGCTCACGACGCTCCGCCCCGAGCAGGCCTCGTACATCGGTGTCGAGGTCGACGGCCCGTACAAGTCGGACCACTACCGCTACTGAGCACACCCGCCGAGCAGCGGTACCACCGCTCGGCGTCCGGATGTCAGCAGGCCCTCGCCCTCCCGGCGGGGGCCTGTCCCCGATGAGGACCTGAACGCCCATGCCCCGCGGCCGTTATTCGCTCCATGATCCGCACGATCACACCCCCCTCGGCGAAGAGCACTTCCACTGCGCGCCCGGCCCGTCCGGCTGGCGCTACGTCGCCCAACTCACCACCCCCTCCACGACGGGACCCGACGGCCTCCCCCGGGAAAACACCGTCACCGGCTCCGTCGACCTCGCCATCGACGAACTCGGCCGCCCCATCCGCCTCGAACTCCACTCCGCGAACTGGCAGGTGCGCGGCGCCGCCATCGACGGCGTGAGCTGGGTCCGCACCGATCCCGCCGGCACCGAGGCGACCGAAGGAAACGTGGCCGCCCACGCCTTCACCGGCACCTCGCCCGCGTTCCTCGTCGCCACCGCCCGTCTCCTGCGCCTCACCCCTTCCGCCGGCACCGCGGCAACCCGCGTACGCCTCGTCTCCTTCACCGGCCCGGTCCTCGCCCCGCGCACCCTCGACCAGTCCTGGGCCTTGATCGCAAGCGAAACACACAGCACTGACAACGGTCCCCTGACCGTGGACGAATACCAGGTCACGGCCCTGGACACGGGGGAGCAGCACGCCGTCCACATCGCCGGGGACGTGGTGCTCGCGGCCCCCGGCATCGAGCTGGAGGACCTCGAATCACCGCCGTCGGTGTTCGCCTGACGACATCGCAGGGCGACGCGGCGGTGACGATGCCCGATGTGGACGGGGAGACCCGCCCGTGAGGAAGCGGAGCCGTTCACCGGCGAGAACGGCTACCCGGGCGGCGCGAAGCCCGTCGCCGGCCGCTCGCTCTGCCCGGGCTCACGTCCGGGCTGCCCCAAGCCGTCCGAACGATCCTGACCGGCCCGGGCCGGATCGGCCTGTGGACCGGCAGGAGGCTGCGCTACGACGGGATACCCGTCGGGAGCCTGCCGTCCGGGACCTGCACCCCTTCCCGGCGGACGGGACTGGTCACCGGGCCCCGCCGGGAAGGACTGCTGTCCGCCGAGTCCGGCAGGCGGCGGATAGCCACCGGGAGCTACAGAAGGGGCGTAGCCGCCGTGCGCTCCCTGCGGGGGATGGCCGGCAGAAGCAGGGGGCGGGGCATAGCCGGTGTTCGTGGGCGGCGGGTTGTATCCGCCGTGCCCCATCGGCTGGGGGTGGCCGCCAGGACCCTGCGGGAAGGGATACGCGCCAGGAAAGGGCTGGGGCATTCCGACGGCGGGGCCGCCTCCGAACACCCGACGTGCCTCACGGGCCTGCCGCTCCTGCACCACGGCCGCCAGATACGCCCCCGCGGGCACACCCTGCGGCGGCGGCGTTCCCGTACGCGAGGCGAGATCCATCGCGAGCCGTTCCGCCATCGCCCCGCCCACCCGCGGATCCAATTGCCCCATCCGCGTCAGGTACTGGCGGACGGCCAGCCACAGCCCGTCCGGCACCGCGGACAGATCGAGCTCGGCGAAGCGTCCCGCGAGCCAGGGCGGCGGCGGAGGCACATGAGGCATACGCCCCACAGGAATCCGCTCACGCACCACGAGAGCGCCGGCGAACACGTCACCGAGCCGCCGGCCGCGCTCCGACACCAGAGAGGCGATGCACGCGACGATGCCGAACGTCATGAGGATCTCGACGACTCCCACGGCCCCGCGCACCAGCGCGTGCCGGAACCGGATCGGCCCGCCGTCGTCCCGCACCACCCGCAGCCCGCACGCCAGCTTCCCCAGCGACCGGCCATGGCTGAGCGTCTCCACCGCGATGGGTACGCCGACCAGGACGAGAAGGAAGCTCGCGATCGACAGGGCGACCCGCGCCGCGTCGTCCAACGCGGCGGTCGCGGCGACGAGCCCGATCGTCACGACGAGGTAGACCACCATCGCCGCGGCGAGGTCGAGCACGACGGCAAGCGCCCGGCTCGGCAGTTTCGCGGGGCGCAGCTCCAGCGCCACCGCCTCGCCCGTCACTAGCTCACTCACACGTGCCGCCCTTCCCCTGACCTGCCCCGAGAACCGCCAGTCTGCCAAGCTGAGCGCACATCGCGCCGCAGTAAGACAAGCTGACATCGACCAAGAGCCGCCGACGAGCAGCCGAGGAGCAGTCAAACCGATGGACCTCGACGTCTTCGTCTCCGCCCACCGAGCCGAGTGGGACAGACTCGACGCCCTCCTGCGCCGTCAGCGCCGCCTCGACGGATCAGAGGCCGACGAACTCGTCACCTTGTACCAGCGAACCGCCACCCATCTCTCGCTGATCCAGTCCAGTGCTCCCGACCCGCAGCTCACCGGCCGGCTCAGCCAACTCGTGGCACGCGCGCGGAGCGCCGTGACCGGTACGCGCCGAGCCTCCTGGCGCGACGTGACCGGCTTCCTGACCCGCGGTTTCCCGGCGGCGGTCTACAGTTCCCGCCACTGGTGGGTGCCCACCGCCCTTCTGTCCACGGCGATAGCGGCCCTCCTGGGCTGGTGGATCGCCGCGCACCCGGAGGTCCAGGCATCGATCGCCGCGCCCAGTCAGCTCCGCGACCTCACCCGCCCCGGTGGCGAGTACGAGACCTACTACTCCAGTCACCCGGCCGCGTCGTTCGCGGCCCAGGTCTGGACGAACAACGCCCAGGCCGCGGCCATGTGCCTGGTCCTCGGCATCTTCCTGGGCCTCCCGGTGCTCTGGATCCTCTTCCAGAACATGCTCAACGTGGGTGTCGGCATCGGCCTGATGTCATCGGCCGGCCGCCTCGACACCTTCCTGGGACTGATCCTTCCGCACGGCCTGCTGGAACTGACCGCCGTGTTCGTCGCCGCGGGCACCGGCCTGCGACTGGGATGGACGGTCATCGATCCGGGCCCGCGCTCCCGCCGCACGGCACTCGCGGAAGAAGGGCGCGCCGCCCTGGGAATGGCCGTCGGCCTGGCGCTGGTCCTCTTCATCTCGGGCGCCATCGAAGGCTTCGTCACGCCCTCCGGCCTCCCCACCTGGGCACGCATCGGTATCGGTATCGCGGCCGAACTGGCCTTCCTGCTGTACGTCTACGTGCTCGGCGGCCGTGCGGTCCGCTCGGGCGATACCGGTGACGTCGACGCCTCCGAGCGCAGCGCCACTCTCCCCACGGCCGCCTGATGTGCGTACGCCTCCGCTGAGCTGCTAGTCTCCTCTTCGCCCCAGGGGATCCGTTGACACGGGTTGCTCGGGGAGGTAGATTTGAACAGTTGCCTAGAACTGGACACGTCCGGCGGCAGCAGTTAGAGTCTGCGAGCTTCTCCAAGTAATCGATACGTCGATTCGAAGAAGCCCCCTCCTGATGATTCAGAAATGGTCGCCGGTAAGTCCGGCCCAAATCTTCTGATAAAGTCGGAGTCGCTGAAAAGGAAAGCGCGAAAGCGCAGAACTTGAAAGCGCCGAGGAAATCGGGCCCGAAAGGATCTGATAGAGTCGGACTCGCCGGAAAGGGAAACGCGAAAGCGAAAACCTGGAAAGCGCCGAGGAAATCGGATACGGAA
>NZ_JBIWLU010000027.1:0-44446 GCF_044766365.1 Streptomyces sp. NPDC102279
GGGGGGGGGGCGGGGGCCGGGGGCGCCTGGGCCTGGCGCGGGGCGCGGGGCCCCCCCCCCCCCGCCGGGGGCGCCCCCCCCCCCCGCCCCCGCCCCGCCCCCCCCCCCCGGGGGGGGGGGGGGCCCTTCTCACATACGGCGTGCAGACGTCAGAACTACCGCTTGTGCTGCGAGTCCGCGACCGTCACCTCGACGCGCTGGAACTCCTTGAGCTCGCTGTAACCGGTGGTCGCCATCGCGCGACGCAGGGCGCCGAAGATGTTCATCGAGCCGTCCGGGATGTGCGACGGGCCGGTGAGGATCTCCTCGATGGTGCCGACGGTGCCGAGGTCGACCTTCTTGCCACGCGGCAGCTCCTCGTTCACCGCCTCCATGCCCCAGTGGTGACCGCGGCCCGGCGCGTCGGTGGCGCGCGCGAGCGGGGAGCCCATCATCACCGAGTCGGCGCCGCACGCGATCGCCTTGGGGAGGTCGCCGGACCAGCCGACACCGCCGTCGGCGATGACGTGCACGTAGCGACCGCCGGACTCGTCCATGTAGTCACGGCGGGCCGCGGCGACATCGGCGACCGCGGTGGCCATCGGGACCTGGATGCCCAGGACGTTGCGCGTGGTGTGCGCGGCGCCGCCGCCGAAGCCGACGAGGACACCGGCCGCGCCGGTGCGCATCAGGTGCAGGGCCGCGGTGTACGTGGCGCAGCCGCCGACGATCACCGGGACGTCCAGCTCGTAGATGAACTGCTTCAGGTTCAGCGGCTCGGCGGCGCCGGAGACGTGCTCGGCGGACACCGTCGTACCGCGGATGACGAAGATGTCCACGCCCGCGTCCACGACGGCCTTGGAGAACTGCGCGGTCCGCTGCGGGGACAGCGCGGCGGCGGTGACGACCCCGGAGTCGCGCACCTCCTTGATGCGCTGGCCGATCAGCTCCTCCTTGATGGGAGCCGCGTAGATCTCCTGGAGGCGGCGGGTCGCGGTCTCCGCGTCCAGCTCGGCGATCTCGTCCAGCAGCGGCTGCGGGTCGTCGTACCGCGTCCAGAGGCCTTCCAGGTTCAGGACGCCCAGGCCGCCCAGCTCGCCGATACGGATCGCGGTGGCCGGGGAGACGACCGAGTCCATCGGGGCCGCCAGGAAGGGCAGGTCGAAGCGGTAGGCGTCGATCTGCCAGGTGATCGAGACCTCCTTCGGGTCCCGCGTACGGCGGCTCGGGACGACGGCGATGTCGTCGAAGGCGTACGCCCGACGGCCGCGCTTGCCGCGCCCGATCTCGATCTCAGTCACGTTGTGGCCTTTCCCTCTTCGCTTCTGCGCCTCCCAGTATCCCCGACGCCCCCGACAAGGGCGGCCCCGGAAGCTTCCGGGGCCGCCCTTGTCGGGGTGCCACGCACGCGTGGCGCCCGTCGAACGCTGGTGCACGCCTACTTGTTGCGGCTGTAGTTCGGTGCCTCGACCGTCATCTGGATGTCGTGCGGGTGGCTCTCCTTGAGGCCCGCCGAGGTGATGCGGACGAAGCGGCCGCGGTCCTGGAGCTCCGGCACGGTGCGGCCGCCGACGTAGAACATCGACTGGCGCAGACCGCCGACGAGCTGGTGGACGACCGCGGAGAGCGGGCCGCGGTAGGGCACCTGGCCCTCGATGCCCTCGGGGACGAGCTTCTCGTCGGAGGCGACACCCTCCTGGAAGTAGCGGTCCTTGGAGAAGGAGCGCTGGTCACCACGGGTCTGCATGGCCCCCAGGGAGCCCATGCCGCGGTACGACTTGAACTGCTTGCCGTTGATGAAGAGCAGCTCGCCCGGCGACTCCTCACAGCCGGCGAGCAGCGAGCCGAGCATCACCGTGTCGGCACCCGCGACCAGGGCCTTCGCGATGTCGCCGGAGTACTGGAGACCGCCGTCGCCGATGACCGGGACGCCTGCTTCCTTGGCGGCGAGCGACGCCTCGTAGATCGCCGTGACCTGCGGGACGCCGATGCCGGCGACGACGCGGGTCGTGCAGATGGAGCCCGGGCCGACACCGACCTTGATGCCGTCGACGCCCGCGTCGATGAGCGCCTGCGCGCCCTCGCGGGTGGCGATGTTGCCGCCGATGACGTCGACGCCGGAGGAGTTCGACTTGATCTTGGCGACCATGTCGCCGACCAGACGGGAGTGTCCGTGGGCGGTGTCGACGACGATGAAGTCGACGCCCGCCTCGATCAGGGCCTGGGCGCGCTCGAAGGCGTCGCCCGCCACGCCGACGGCCGCGCCGACCAGCAGGCGGCCCTCGCCGTCCTTCGCCGCGTTCGGGTACTTCTCCGCCTTGACGAAGTCCTTGACGGTGATGAGGCCCTTGAGGACGCCCGAGTCGTCGACCAGCGGAAGCTTCTCGATCTTGTGGCGGCGCAGCAGCTGCATCGCGTCGTTGCCCGAGATGCCGACCTTGCCGGTGACGAGCGGCATGGGTGTCATGACCTCGCGCACCTGGCGCGAACGGTCGGTCTCGAAGGCCATGTCGCGGTTGGTCACGATGCCCAGCAGCTTGCCGCCGCCGTCGGTGACCGGGACGCCGGAGATGCGGAACTTGGCGCAGATCGCGTCGGCCTCGGTGAGCGTGGCGTCCGGGTGCACGGTGATCGGGTCGGTCACCATGCCGGACTCGGAACGCTTCACCAGGTCGACCTGGTTGGCCTGGTCCTCGATGGAGAGGTTGCGGTGCAGAACACCGACGCCGCCCTGGCGGGCCATCGCGATCGCCATGCGCGACTCGGTGACCTTGTCCATGGCGGCGGACAGCAGCGGGATGTTGACCCGGACGTTCTTCGAGATGTGCGAGGCGGTGTCGATCTGGTCGGGCGCCATGTCCGACGAGCCCGGCAGCAGCAGCACGTCGTCGTAGGTCAGCCCGAGTGTCGCGAATTTGGCGGGCACTCCGTCGACGTTGGCAGTCATGACACCTTCCCCAAATGGCCTTGATCGGTGCGGATGTCCATGCTAACGGGAAGCACGGCTCTCTCATTCCACGGTTCCGGGTCAGCACCGGCTTCGTATGTTCGTACGGGTATTCCGTCATCCGTGTTCAGACCGGTGCCCGGAGGGGCTCCTGGGGCACGGTCGAGGGCCCGGCCGAGGCGCGCGCGGGCGGTTTCCGTGCGCGTCGCCGCGTCCTGCGCACGCAGGGAAAGAGACTCACCGCACACGAAGGACGATCACTCGGGGCGCGTGGCGCGACAGTCACTGGCGCGCGGAACCGTGCGCGACGGCGAACAACCCGCACGCAGGGCGGGAACGCCGGGAGTGCGGGACCGGGGGTGCTGGACCGAAGGTGCGGAGGAGATTCCTACTGCTCGGCCAGGGCGCGCAGCCGGCTCAGGGCGCGGTGCTGGGCGACCCGGACCGCGCCCGGCGACATT
This sequence comes from Streptomyces sp. NPDC102279, assembly GCF_044766365.1. Classification (NCBI taxonomy): domain Bacteria; kingdom Bacillati; phylum Actinomycetota; class Actinomycetes; order Kitasatosporales; family Streptomycetaceae; genus Streptomyces; species Streptomyces sp. NPDC102279. The sequence continues at coordinate 3,388 of NZ_JBIWLU010000027.1, forward strand.
CCCAGCATCTGACCCGTCTCCTCGGCCGTGAGACCCACCGCGATCCGCAGCAGGAGCAGCTCGCGTTGGTTCTCGGGGAGGTTGGCGAGGAGTTTCTTGGCCCATTCGGCGTCGCTGCTGAGCAGCGCGCGCTCCTCCGGACCGAGGGAGTCGTCGGGCCGCTCCGGCATCTCGTCGGAGGGAACGGCCGTGGACCCCGGATGGCGCATCGCGGCGCGCTGGAGGTCGGCGACCTTGTGCGCGGCGATGGCGAAGACGAACGCCTCGAAGGGGCGCCCGGTGTCCTTGTACCGCGGAAGGGCGAGGAGTACGGCGACGCAGACCTCCTGCGCCAGGTCCTCCACGAAGTGCCGCGCGTCGCCCGGGAGCCGGGACAGACGGGTGCGGCAGTAGCGCAGCGCGAGGGGGTGCACGTGGGCGAGCAGGTCGTGGGTCGCCTGTTCGTCGCCGTCGACCGCGCGATGGACGAGTGCACCGATCCCCGTCGTCTCGTCTTCACGCATCGGTCCATGGTGCCTTGGCGCCGAAGCGTCCGAGGCACCGCGTCCGTAGTTGTGCACCGAAGCGTTATGAGCAGGTGCGCCGGAACTCATCTCCTGCGCCCTCCCCTTCCGCTCGTCCGACTTGTCCCCGAGGAACTCCACACCTCAAGGATGCGGCATCCGCCGGGAAACGGGGATCGGACACCGAAGACACTCTCTTCGAGGGCCCGGCCCCACCCGCCGTCCGGCGGGTAGGGACTACTACGGTCATACCCCCGAGTCCGCTCACCTAGCGGACCAGGCCCCAGCGGAATCCGAGCGCGACCGCGTGCGCCCGGTCCGACGCGCCGAGCTTCTTGAACAGTCGCCGGGCGTGGGTCTTGACCGTGTCCTCGGAGAGAAAAAGCTCACGTCCGATCTCCGCGTTCGAACGGCCGTGACTCATCCCTTCGAGCACCTGGATCTCACGCGCGGTGAGCGTGGGCGCGGCGCCCATCTCGGCCGAACGCAGTCTGCGCGGAGCGAGCCGCCAGGTGGGGTCGGCGAGCGCCTGGGTCACGGTGGCGCGCAGCTCCGCCCGTGAGGCGTCCTTGTGCAGATAGCCGCGGGCGCCGGCGGCGACGGCGAGCGCCACGCCGTCCAGGTCCTCGGCGACGGTGAGCATGATGATGCGCGCACCGGGGTCGGCGGACAACAGCCGCCGGACCGTCTCGACGCCGCCCAGTCCGGGCATGCGTACGTCCATCAGAATCAGGTCCGAGCGGTCGGCACCCCAGCGGCGGAGTACTTCCTCGCCGTTGGCCGCCGTGGTCACGCGCTCGACACCGGGCACGGTCGCGACCGCGCGGCGGAGCGCCTCTCGGGCAAGCGGGGAGTCGTCGCAGACGAGGACGGATGTCATGGCCGCCCTCCGCAGCTGATGCGCGTCACCTTGAGCCTCCAGGCTGGTACGAATCGTCACCTGTGCGGTCGACACTCGCCGACGGATAGGACCGTCTGCCCGAGCGCTTGTTCCTTCGACCGCCTCCGCCCATCTCAACGATGGTCACCCGAAAGAGTTACGGGGCAGTCGGTCGTCATCGGCACTGTACGTGAGGGCGCGGACACGGTGCAGACATGCGCGCCGACCCTCAACGTTTCATCACAACCTATGCCCCATTTAGCCTGTTTTCTTCCCCTTTGCTGGTGTCTGCGGCTAGATTCGCAATGAGTCATATTTTCATCTCCTTAGATCGTAGATGTACGGTCGGTGGGCACAGAGCAGCCCAGAACGGAAACAAGGGGACATGCAATGGCAGATTTCTCCCGCCTTCCCGGTCCGAACGCGGACCTCTGGGACTGGCAGCTCCTCGCGGCCTGCCGCGGGGTCGACAGCTCGCTCTTCTTCCACCCGGAGGGCGAGCGCGGTGCGGCACGGAGCGCTCGCGAGAACTCGGCCAAAGAGGTCTGCATGCGATGCCCGGTACGCGCCGAGTGCGCGGCACACGCGCTCGCGGTGCGCGAACCGTACGGCGTGTGGGGCGGACTGACCGAGGACGAGCGCGAAGAGCTCATGGGACGGGCCCGCAACCGGCTGGTCACGGCATCGGCCACCGGCGGCGGCAGCGGCCCCGCTTCGAACACTTGAAGGAACGTTTCTGCATGACGGGCGCTCCTGAGAGCACCCGTGTGGGTTCCTAGCGGGCGGCCGCCCGCGCGAGCCGGTCCAGCGTCGCGGCCACAGCCGGCACCTCGGCCAGGTCGGGGAGCGTGAGGGCCACGATCTCCCGCCGCACCGCGGGCTCCACCGTCACGGTGCGTGCCCCCTTCGGGCGTACGGACTCGATCGCGAGTTCGGGGAGGACGGCGACACCCAGTCCCGCGCCCACCAGGCCGACCACGGCCGGATAGTCGTCCGTGGCGAAGTCGATGCGGGGCTCGAACCCGGCGCCGCGGCAGACCTCGACGAGTTGGCCACGGCAGCGCGGACACCCCGCGATCCATGACTCGGCGGCGAACTCCCCGATGGAGACGGACTCCGCGCGGGCGAGCCGGTGCCGCTCGGGCACCAGCCCGACCAGGCGGTCCGTCAGCAGCGGTCGTACGACGAGGTCGTCCCACTCCTCGACGCCCGGTGCGCCCTCGTACCGGAACGCGAGCGCGATGTCGCAGTCGCCCGCCCGGAGCTTCTCGACGGACTCGGGCGGTTCGGCCTCCTCCAGGGAGACGCGGGTGCCGGGGTGGGCGGCGCGCAGGGCGGCGAGGGCGGTGGGGACCAGGGTGGAACTGCCGCTGGGGAACGAGACGAGCCGCACCCGGCCCGCCCGCAGGCCGGCGATGGCGGCGACCTCCTCCTCGGCGGCGGTGAGGCCGGCCAGGATGTTCGCCGCGTGGCGTACCAGCGCCTCACCCGCCTGGGTGAGGCGCATCTCGCGGCCCGTGCGGATGAGCAGCGGGGTGCCGACCGACGCCTCCAGCGCCTTCATCTGCTGGCTGACGGCGGGCTGGGTGCAGCCCAGCTCGCGGCCGGCCGCCGAGAAGGAACCGGTGGTGGCGACGGCGCGCAGGACACGGAGATGACGGGCCTCGATCACTTTTCGAGCATAAGCCAGGCTTGGGTACGGCGCCGAATATGGCATCGACGCTTTGGATTGGATCACCTAGCGTGGTGCCATGAAGCTTCTGTCGCTGAACGTGGGCCGGGCGCGGGCCGTCGACTACACGGACCACCCGGACGGCGTGACCGGGATCGACAAGCGGCCGGTCGAGGGAAGTGTGCGCGTGGCGGCTCCCGGTCCGAAGGGGAGCGCCGCGAGCGGACTCACCGGGGACACCGTGTGCGACCTGCGCCATCACGGCGGCGACGATCAGGCGGTGTACGCGGTCGCACGCGAGGACCTCGACGCCTGGGAGCGCGAGCTGGGCCGCCCCCTGCCGAACGGCGTGTTCGGCGAGAACCTCACGACGCAGGGGCTCGACGTGTCCGGCGCGCTGATCGGCGAACGCTGGCGGATCGGTTCCGAGGTGGTCCTGGAGATCACGAGTGGCCGCATCCCGTGCCGCACCTTCCAGGAGCACCTGGGTGAGAAGGGCTGGGTCAAGCGGTTCACGCTGCGGGGCGCGCCCGGCGCGTACCTGCGGGTGATCGTGCCCGGCGAGATCCGTGCCGGGGACGCGGTCCGGATCGTCCACCGGCCCGCTCACGAGGTGACCGTCGCCGTCCAGTTCCGCGCGGTCACGACCCAACGGGATCTGCTTCCGGACCTGTTGGCGGCCGGCGACGCACTGCATCCGGAGTCGCGGGCGGCAGCGGAGAAGTACGTGGCGCAGTACGGCCGATGAGGTGTGCTCCGGGCCGGCTGGTCCGGGTCGGGGGAAGTCGGAGAGCGCGGCCGGGCGTTGGGCGGCACCGGGCGCGGGGCTCCTGAACAGGTCACTAACCTTGCGCCATGACAACGGCTCTGATTACGGGATCGACCGCGGGAATCGGTGCCGCCTTCGCGCGGCGGCTGGCGGCGGACGGGCACAACCTCGTGCTGGTGGCGCGGGACACGAAGCGGCTGCACGAGCAGGCGACCGAGCTGCACGACCGGCACGGCATCGAGGCGGAGGTGCTGACCGCCGACCTGGCGACGGACCAGGGGATCGAAGCGGTCGCCGCCCGCCTCTCGGACCGCAGGAGCCCGGTCGACCTGCTGGTCAACAACGCGGGGTTCGGCAACAAGGGCCACTACCTCGACGTGTCGATGGCGGACGAGCTGACGATGCTCAAGGTGCACTGCGAGGCGGTGCTGCGGCTGACGTCGGCGGCGGCCGAGGGCATGCGCGAACGCGGGCGGGGCGGCATCGTCAACGTCGCGTCGGTGGCCGCGTTCGTGCCGCGGGGGACGTACGGCGCGTCGAAGGCGTGGGTCGTGCAGTTCACGCAGGGCGCGGCGAAGGATCTCGCGGGCAGCGGCGTACGGCTGATGGCGCTGGCCCCCGGTTTCGTGCGGACCGAGTTCCACGAGCGGGCCGGGATGGGCACGGACAACATCCCGAACTGGATGTGGCTCGACGCGGACAAGCTGGTCGCGGCGGCGCTGGCGGACCTGGCACGCGGCCGGACGCTGTCCATCCCCGACGCCCGGTACAAGGTGCTGATGGGGGTGGTGAAGGTGACACCGCGCGCGCTGCTGGGCGGGATCACGTCGAAGACGGGGCGCAAGTACGGCCCCCGATGAGGGGATGACGACGTGAGTCGGGCTTCGTTACGCGAGAAGGTCCCCGTTCCTTGAGGAACGGGGACCTTTTCACGATGTCACGCCGCGGCGGGCGTGCCCGTGTTCACGACGCGGTGCGTCAGTGGGAGTGGCCGTGGCCGTGACCGGCGTCGCCCTCTTCCTCGGCCGGCTTCTCGACGACCAGGGTCTCGGTCGTGAGGAGCAGGGAGGCGATGGAGGCGGCGTTCTCCAGGGCGGAGCGGGTGACCTTGACCGGGTCGATGACGCCGGCCTTGACCAGGTCGCCGTACTCACCGGTGGCGGCGTTGAAGCCCTGGCCCTTGTCGAGCTCGGCGACCTTGGAGGTGATGACGTAACCCTCCAGGCCGGCGTTCTCGGCGATCCAGCGCAGCGGCTCGACGGCGGCCTTGCGGACGACCGCGACACCCGTGGCCTCGTCGCCGGTCTTGCCGAGGTTGCCCTCGAGGACCTTGACGGCGTGGACGAGCGCGGAGCCACCACCGGAGACGATGCCCTCCTCGACCGCGGCGCGGGTCGCGGAGATGGCGTCCTCCAGACGGTGCTTCTTCTCCTTGAGCTCCACCTCGGTGGCGGCGCCGACCTTGATCACGCACACGCCGCCGGCGAGCTTCGCGAGGCGCTCCTGGAGCTTCTCGCGGTCCCAGTCGGAGTCCGTGTTCTCGATCTCGGCCTTGATCTGGTTGACGCGGCCGACGACCTCGTCCGAGCTGCCGCCACCGTCGACGATGGTGGTGTCGTCCTTGGTGACGGTCACGCGGCGGGCGGTGCCGAGCACGTCCAGGCCGACCTGGTCGAGCTTGAGGCCGACCTCCTCGGCGATGACCTGACCACCGGTGAGGGTGGCGATGTCGCCGAGCATGGCCTTGCGGCGGTCACCGAAGCCGGGGGCCTTCACGGCGACGGCGTTGAACGTGCCGCGGATCTTGTTCACGACCAGGGTCGACAGGGCCTCGCCCTCGACGTCCTCGGCGATGATCAGGAGCGGCCGCGAGGCGTTCGCCTGGATGACCTTCTCCAGCAACGGCAGCAGGTCCTGGATGGAGCTGATCTTGCCCTGGTGGATGAGGATGTACGGGTCGTCGAGGACGGCCTCCATACGCTCCTGGTCGGACACCATGTAGGGCGAGAGGTAGCCCTTGTCGAAGGCCATGCCCTCGGTGAAGTCCAGCTCCAGGCCGAAGGCGTTGGACTCCTCGACGGTGATGACACCGTCCTTGCCGACCTTGTCCATCGCCTCGGCGATGAGCTCGCCGACCTGGCTGTCCTGGGCGGAGAGCCCGGCCACGGCGGCGATGTCGGACTTGTCGTCGATCGGGCGGGCCGTCGCGAGGAGCTCCTCGGACACGGCCTTGACCGCGGCGTCGATGCCCTTCTTCAGGAGGGCGGGCGACGCGCCGGCGGCGACGTTGCGCAGGCCCTCGCGGACGAGCGCCTGGGCCAGCACGGTGGCGGTGGTCGTACCGTCACCCGCGATGTCGTTGGTCTTGGTCGCCACCTCCTTCACCAGCTGGGCACCGAGGTTCTCGTACGGGTCGTCGAGCTCGACCTCGCGCGCGATGGTCACACCGTCGTTGGTGATGGTGGGGGCGCCGAACTTCTTGTCGATGACGACGTTGCGGCCCTTGGGGCCGATCGTCACCTTCACCGTGTCGGCAAGCTTGTTGACGCCGCGCTCGAGGGCGCGACGGGCGTCCTCGTCGAACTTCAGGATCTTCGCCATGGGAGCGGTTCAGCCCTCTCGGAAAACTTGGGAGAAACGAACGGCGCCCCCAGCGCCCGGTTCATCAGAAGTAGCGGGGGCCAGGGGCGCAGTTCACTGCAATGCTTGGTGCGGGGTCGTCCGGGGAATGACCCCGAACGCCCTTACCGGGTGAATTACTTCTCGATGATCGCGAGTACGTCGCGAGCCGAGAGGACGAGGTATTCCTCGCCGTTGTACTTCACTTCGGTGCCGCCGTACTTGCTGTAGAGCACGACGTCGCCGACGGTGACGTCGAGCGGAAGACGGTTACCGTCCTCGAAGCGGCCCGGGCCCACGGCCAGGACGACGCCCTCCTGGGGCTTCTCCTTGGCGGTGTCCGGGATGACCAGGCCAGAGGCCGTGGTCTGCTCGGCGTCGAGCGGCTGGACCACAATGCGGTCCTCGAGCGGCTTGATGGCAACCTTGGAGCTGGTGGTCGTCACGATCCGACCTCCCCCTTCGGAGATCTCACGGGGTTAACTGTCTGAGGTGGCGACCAGGTGGATCCGTCGTCGCGGGTGCCGGATCTGCCCGTCGCTATTGGCACTCTCCAGGGGGGAGTGCCAGGCCTGACACTATGACTGCGATTAGCACTCGGTCAAGCGGAGTGCCAAAGCCGGGCGGCGTGGCGCGGCCCCGACGGCCCCATCGGATGTCCGGGCGGGCCCCTCTGGAAGCGGTTTCCGGGCTCTAGAGGTAGTTCTCCAGCCGGGCGGGCGTGAAGCCCTCGGCCTGGATGCGCCGGAGCAGCCGCAGCGTGGCGTCCGTGAGGTCGGGCTCCTCGAAGCCGGAGAGGATGTCGCCCGGCCGGAGCCGGTGCGCACCGGGGGTCCTGCCGAGGACGACCGCTCTGACCCCGCAGTCGCCGGCGGCTCGCAGGGTGGTCGCGTCGTACCGGCCGTAGGGGGGCCGCAGCAGCCGGGGACGGATACCGAAGCGCTGCCGGAGCTTGTCCTGCTGCCCGCAGATCTCGGCGCGCTGGCCCGCGTAGGGCAGTCCGCGCAGGGAGGCGTGGTCGAGGGTGTGGTTCTGGACGGTCGCGCCGACCTCGCGCAGCCGGGCGAGGTGGGCGTACCCCGGCCCGACGACACTGTCCGTGAGGAACATGCTGACGGGCAGCCGCAGTTCACGGACCATGTCGACGAACCGCGGATCGCGTTCGGCTCCGTCGTCGTACGTCAGGAAGACGACCTTGTCGCGGGTGCGGACGTGGTCCACGACGGGCGGCAGACCCGGGCCCGCGGTGCGCGCGGTGGTCCGGGCGGGCGCACGGGGCGCCGGGGCGAGCGGGGCGGTCAGGCCCCAGCGGCGGTACGCCGTCTGCTGCGGGTGCACCCGCTGCGCCGCCTTCTTGCCCAGCCGCTCGATCGGGTCGACGGACTGCGCGCAGCCGGTGAGCAGCAGCGCCGCGAGCAGTCCGGCGACCGGCACCCGCAGCCTCACAGGTAGTCCTCCAGGCGCGCGACCGCGTAGCCCTCGGCGGTGACCCTCTTCAGGAAGCGGCGGACCAGGTCGGGCATGGTCCCCTTCCAGTCCTTGCGGCCGCGGAAGTGGGTGAGGACGATGTCGCCGGGGTGCAGGTCCTGGTCCTCCTCGCGGTACTCCCAGTGGTCGACGAAGACCTCCTCGTCCCAGATGGGCGCGTGCGTGACGCCGCAGGACTTGGCGGCGCGCAGGGTGTCCTGGTTGTAGTTGCCGTAGGGCGGGCGGAAGAGCGACGGGCGCTTGCCGAACTGCTTCTTCATCACGTCCTGCATGCCGCAGATCTCGTGCTTCTGCTGCGCGTAGGAGAGGCCGGGCAGGTACGGGTGGTGCAGCGTGTGGTTGTTGAGGGTGATGCCGCGGTCGCGCATCTTCCGGAAGTACCCGTAGTCGTCCTTGATCAGGTAGTCGCTGAGGAAGACGGTGTACGGGATCTTCAGGTCGCTCATCATCCGCAGGAACTGCGGGTCCTTCTCCTCGCCGTCGTCGATGGTGAGGAAGACGACCCTCTCCTTGGTGGGGACGGTCGTGAAGACCGGCGGCAGCCCGAGTTCCTTCTGGCCGTCGACCTCGAACCCCTTGCGGGCCTCGATGACCGGCTTCTTCGCGGGCGGTGCCGGGGGCATCAGGGGCGCGGTGGGCATCCCCCAGCGCTTGGCGACGGCGGTGCGGGCGGCCAGCGCCTTGCGGAGCCGGAGGGCGTACGAGTCGAGGGCGCGGGCGGGCGCCGCCTGGAGCCGGCCCGCCTGCTGGCCGGCGGCCGGGCGGACGGCGCCGGTGCCGGAGCTGTCGGCCGCACAGCCGGAGACGAGGACGGCGAGGGCCATCGCGCCGATCCCGCAGCGCACACCAGCCCGATTTGCGCCGTTCTTATAGTTTTGTCGTACGGATCGCATGGGCCCGGATCCTCGCAGGTCACCGCCCGGACGCGGCCCCGACACCGCGGCCGGAGGCACGCCGTCCACCGACTGGCCCACAATGGCCGGGTGAACGACGTCTCCTTCGCCTCCCTGCTCACCTCCGAGGGCCGCGCCCTGCTCGACGAGGTGCACGACACCGAACCGGCGCAGGAACTGGCCGTCGCCACCCGGCTGCGCCGCGAGCACCCCGTCGAGCTGGTCTCGGCGGCCCTCGGACAGGCCCGGCTGCGGCAGCGGGCGGTGGCGAAGTTCGGGTCCGAGGACGCCGGGCGGATGTTCTTCACGCCGAACGGGGTGGAGCAGTCCACCCGCACGACCGTGGCGGTCCACCGCGCCGAGCGGCTGCGCGCGCTGGGCGTCCGCTCCGTCGCCGACCTCTGCTGCGGGATCGGCGGCGACGCGATCGCGCTGGCCCGCGGGGGCATCCGCGTCCTCGCCGTGGACCGCGACCCGCTCACGGCCGCCGCGGCGCGGGCGAACGCCGACGCGCTGGGACTCGCCGACCTGATCGAGGTGCGCGAGACCGATGTCACCGAGGTGGACACGTCGGGCTACGACGCGGTCTTCGTGGACCCCGGGCGCCGGGGCGGCCGGGGCCGCATCTTCGACCCGGAGGCCTACTCGCCGCCCCTGTCCTGGGCGGTCGGCGCGGCCACGAAGGCTCCCATCGCCGCACTGAAGATCGCGCCCGGCATCCCGCACGAGGCGGTCCCCGCCGCGGCGGAGGCCGAGTGGATCTCCGACGGCGGCGACGTGAAGGAGGCCGTGCTGTGGTTCGGCACCGAACCGGGCCTGGTGCGCGCCACCCTGCTGCCGGGCCCGCGCGAACTGCGCGGGCGCGGCCTGCCCGACCCGGCGGTGCGGACGGTCGGACGCTATCTGTACGAGCCGGACGGCGCCGTGATCCGCGCGCACCTGGTCGCCGAGGTGGCCGAGGACCTGGACGGCGGTCTCGTCGACGAGACGATCGCCTACGTCACCGCCGACGAGCTGCGCCCCACGCCGTACGCCTCGGCGTACGAGATCACCGACCGACTGCCCTTCAACGTGAAGAAGTTGAAGGCGCTCCTGCGGGAGCGGGAGGTCGGCGTCCTGACCGTGAAGAAGCGCGGGTCGGCCGTCGAACCGGAGGAGCTGCGGCGCAAGGTGAAGCCGCAGGGGCCCCGGTCCGCGACGGTGTTCCTGACCCGGGTGGCGGGCGCCCCCACCATGCTCGTCGGAGCACCCGCGCGGCCGGCCACGGCCTGAGCACGAGTCACCGAGTCACCGAGTCACCGAGTCACCGAGTCACCGAGTCACCGAGTCACCGAGTCACCGGCGAGGGTTCACGAGCCGGGCAACTCCCTTGCCCGGTCCGTGAGCAGGGCGCGTTCGCGGTCGTTGCGGGCCAGCGCGGCCGCCCGTTCGAACTCGGCCCGCGCCTCCGCCGTCCGGCCGAGCCGGGCCAGCAGATCGCCGCGCACGCTGGGCAGCAGGTGGTAGTCGCGCAGGGCGGGTTCGCCGGTGAGGGCGTCGACGATCTCCAGCGCGGGGCCGGGGCCCTCGGTCATGGAGACGGCCACGGCACGGTTCAGCTCGACGACGGGCGAGGGAACCCGCGTGGCCAGCAGCCCGTACAGGGCGGCGATCCGCGACCAGTCCGTGTCCTCGTAGGTGAGGGCCTGCGCGTGGCAGGCGGCGATGGCGGCCTGGAGGGCGTACGGCCCGGGGCTGCCGGTGGCGACGGCGTTGGAGCGGCCCAGCGCGGTGAAGCCCCGGCGGATCAGCATGCGGTTCCAGCGGCGGCGGTTCTGGTCCCTGAGCAGGACGGGTTCGCCACCGGGTCCGGTCCGGGCGGCGGCGCGTGACTCCTGGAGTTCCAGCAGGGCCGCGAGGGCGTGCACCTCGGGCTCCTTCGGCATCAGCTCGGCGAGCACGCGGGCCAGCCGGAGCGCGTCCTCGCACAGCGCCGGGCGCAGCAGGTCGTCGCCCGCCGTTGCCGCGTACCCCTCGTTGAACACGAGGTAGATGACCTCCAGCACGGACCCGAGGCGGGCCTCGCGCTCCGGCCCGTACGGCACCTCGAAGGCGACCGCCTTGGCCGCGAGCGTCCGCTTGGCGCGCACGATGCGCTGGGCGACCGTCGCCTCCGGGACGAGGTAGGCGCGGGCGATCTCGGGGGTGGTCAGACCGCCGACGAGCCGCAGGGTGAGTGCGATCCGGGCCTCGGCGGACAGCACGGGGTGGCACGCGGTGAAGACCAGGCGGAGCAGGTCGTCGTCGATGTCGTCCGGATCCGCGGGCTCGTCGACGTGGTGCGGCGCCGACAGCGAGAGGTCCCGCCCGACCTCCTCCAGCTTGCGCGCGTAGCGCTCCCTGCGGCGTACGAGGTCGATCGCGCGGTGCTTGGCCGTCGCCGTCAGCCAGGCGCCGGGGTTGTCCGGCACGCCGTCCCGCGGCCACTGCTCCAGCGCCGCGACCAGGGCGTCCTGCGCGAGCTCCTCGGCGATGCCGACGTCACGCACGATGCGCGCGACGCCCGCGATGATGCGGGGCGACTCGATGCGGAAGATGGTCTCGACGGCCGCGTCGACGCCGCCGCCGGGGGCCTGGGTGGGCTGTTGTTCCACAGCCCACCATCAGACACCCGCGACGGCCCCCGGCCAAGCGGACCGCTCAGCCTCCGGCGATCTCGCGCACCTCGCAGGTCACCGTCCAGTGCTCCTCGTGCACCTTCAGGAACCGCTTGGTCCACTCCAGGGCCTCGGCCATGTCCTTGCACTGCATGATCGCGTAGCCGCCGACGACCTCCTTGGACTCGGTGAAGGGCCCGTCGGTGACGGTCAGTTCGCCGCCCGACCACAGGACGCGCTTGCCCTGGGCGGAGGGCGTCAGACCCTCGGTCTCCAGCATGACGCCCGCCTTGGTGATCTCCTCGATCAGTTCGCCCATGCGCTGCATCAGCTCGGGGCTGGGGCCCTCGGCGGGCGCGGTCCTCTCGTCGATCTGGACGAGCGACAGGTAGCGGGGCATGGTGACTCCTCGTGTCTCGGTGACTCTCGGGGACGGGGTCCGTCCCCGCCTCTCACCTGTGCGTCGATCGGGGGACGACGGTTTCGACACCGTCCCGGCAATTCCTCGAAGTTTTTCGTCGTCTGCTTCGAAGTCTCTTCCCCGGACGAGGTCAGCGCCTGTGGACCGGCACCGGGACGGCTCCCGCCGGGCAGCCGGAGAGGGTGCGGAGCGGGGCCTTTCCGGCGCGCTCGCCGGGTGCCGCGGCGACCAGGTCGGGACAGCCGTCACCGTCGGTGTCCAGGAGCCGCACCCCGGCTCCGGACCCAGCGTCGAGCACGTCGGCTCCCGCCGCCCCGGGCCCCTCCGGCGCAGGCGACGCCGTCACCGTTGCCCACACCGCGCCCTCGCCGACCCCGGCGGCGGAGCCGTGCGCGATGTCGAACCGGCGGGCGGGCTCGGGGCCGGACCCGGCACCGGCACCGGCACCGGCACCGACGTCCGCGACGACGTCCGCGTAGCCGTCTCCGTCGAGGTCGCCGACCGCGACGGCGGGGCCGCCCCGGTGTCCGGCGGTGCGGACCGGCCCGGCAGAGGTGGAGCGGTAGACGTACGTGCAGGATGCGCCCGCGCCGCAGTGCGCGGAGAGCACCAGGTCGTCGCGGCCGTCGCCGTCGACGTCCCCGGTGGCACCGCCGACGACACCGACGTGCGCGAGTCCGCCGGGATCGAGCGCGGCCGACCGGGCGGGAACGCCCAAACGGCGCACCGGGCCGGTCCAGACGGTCGCCTCGGTGCCCGCGGCTCCGTCCCCGGCGCCGGGCCGGAAGAGCACCAGGTCCAGCAGGCCGTCGCCGTCGAAGTCGCCCGTCTGCCCGACGGCGGCGGGCACGGAGGTGGCGCCGGACAGACCGTGCGGACCGCCCCAGACGATCACCGCGTCACTCGTCGCCGCGGTGGTGACGACCAGGTCCGCGTAGCCGTCGGCGTCCAGGTCCCCCCGCGAGACCCGGGACCCGAACCCCTCCCCCGCGACCGGTGCGCCCGGAACACCCCCGGTGGCGCGGCTGATCACGGCCCGTCGGCCCCCTTCCCCCGGGGACGAGCCGTCCGGGCCGCCGTACAGCACCGTGACGCGGCCGGCGTCCTGCCGTCCGCCGACCGTGGCGTGGCCGTCGCCGACCGCGAGGTCCGGGTATCCGTCACCGTCGAAGTCCTCGCGTACGGGAGAGGCGGCGGGGACGGGGACGAAGGCGGGCGTGACGGGGACGGTCGTCACGCCCGCCGGACCGCGTCCGGTGGGCGCCACCACGGCCAGCAGGAGCACGGCGAGGGATCCCGCCCACCGTGTGCGCGGACGCGGGGAATTCATCAGCGGGCCCTCCCGTCACGGTCACAGGCTCACCGCACGAGACTCGCCGGTCGGCGCATTGGTTGTACGCACCACCGGCGAGCACCCCCCGAAGGGGCCAAGGGGAATGGGCTGTTCGGAAGGGGCCGCGCCGGCGATGGCCACCGCCCTTCCACCTACGTCGTGGAAGCGGCCGGCTCTCGCGGCAGCCGTCTCTCTCAGGGGAGGCATCCCGCTCGCGGGGCCTCTCGCGGGCGGTGTCACTCGCCGGGGGGCAGCTCTCGCGGCAGACGTCTTCGAAAGTTTCGGTCACAGGTCCGACCGACTCCGGAGGAGCGCGAGGGAGGCCTCGTCCCGGGTCCGCCGTTCACGCCGGAGGCGCCCCCGTGCTGCTGCGGACCACCAGGCTGGTCGCCAGCTCCATGCGCGTCCCCGCCGCGGGCCTCTCCTGGCGGCCCAGTTCGAGCACCAGCTTCGCCGCAGCCTCGGCCATCTCCATCAGGGGCTGCCGTACGGTCGTCAGTGGCGGCCCCACCCAACGCGCCACCGGAAGATCGTCGAAGCCGACGACGCTCAGGTCCTCGGGAATGCGCAGCCCCAACTCGCGAGCCGCCTCGTAGAGGCCGAGCGCCTGGAGGTCGTTGCCGGCGAAGACAGCCGTGGGCCGGTCGGGCCGGCGCAGGAGTTCGAGCCCGGCCCGGTAGCCGCTCTCGTGATGGAAGGTGCCGGGGAGGATCAGGCCGGAGTCGACGGGCAGCCCCGCCGTCTCCAACGCGGCACGATAGCCGTCGACCCGGGCGCGGCTGCACATCATCTGCGAGGGCCCGGTGATCGCACCGATCCGGGTGTGGCCGAGCTCGATCAGATGGCGCGTCGCGGCGAGTCCTCCGTGCCAGTTGGTGGCGCCGATGGACGGCACGTCGTCGCCCGGGTCACCGGCCGGATCCATCACGACGAACGGGACGGATCTGCTGGTCAGCAGTGCCCGCCCGGACTCGTCGAGACCGGACAGCACCAGGATCACGCCGTACGGTCGGCGGGCCGCGACCTGGTCGGCCCAGGTCCTGCCCGGGGTCAGCCGGCCGGCGCTCTCCGACAGCACCACGCTCAGCCCCTCCTCCCGGGCGACGTTCTCGACCCCCCGGATGACCTCCATCGCCCAGGCGCTCTCCAGCTCGTGGAAGACGAGGTCGATGAGGGGCGACCGCGTCGACTCCGCCCTGCGCCGCCGGTATCCGTGGTCACGCAGCAGCTCCTCGACCCGGCTGCGGGTCGCCGGGGCGACATCGGCGCGGCCGTTGAGCACCTTCGAAACAGTCGGGGCCGACACCCCTGCCTCTCGGGCGATCTCAGCGAGCGTCGCCGTCCTTGCTTCCACGGAATTCCCAGGCTTCATGTCCGCGATCGTATCCCTGCGCGACCTCTTGACGAACCCTCCGGATCGCCCTACGTTCCCGGAACATTCGAAGTTTCCTTCGAAACATTCGCGTCGGCTCGTCGTGGAGTCTTCGCGCATACCGAGAGGTGCCGTCCCATGGAGTCCTACAGCAGACGTTGGTTCCTCGGCGCGGGCGCGACCGCCCTGGCCTCCGTCGGCGGGCTCACCGCTTGCGGCTCCGACAACGACTCGGGCGGCGGCGGCACGCTCACCGCCTTCGTCTACGGAGACGACGCGGCGAAGATCCAGGTCAAGTCCGTCAGCCGGTTCAACGCGTCGGCCGCGGCGAAGAAGACCAAGGGCACGGTCAAACTGCAGAAGGTGCCCGCCACGGACTACCCGGCGAAGCTGCGCACCGCGATGGGATCGCCCAACGCCCCCGACGTGTTCTTCAACTGGGGCGGCGGCTCGATCAAGGCGTACAAGGACGCCGGCCAGCTGGTCGACCTGACCGACATCATCGCGTCCGACCCGGTGCTCAAGAGCGGCTTCCTGCCGTCGGTGCTCAGCGCGGGCGGCCTGGACGGCAAGAACTACGGCGTGCCGATGCGGGGCATGCAGCCCGTGATCCTCTTCTACAACAAGACCGTCTTCGAGGAGCACAAGCTCCAGCCGCCCACCACCTGGGACCAGTTGCTCGACATCAACGCCAAGCTGAAGAAGGCGAAGATCACCCCGTTCGCGCTGGGCGGCTCGGACATCTGGCCCGAGCTGATGTGGCTGGAGTACCTGGTCGACCGGATCGGCGGTCCCGATGTCTTCGACAAGATCAAGAACGGCGACGCCTCCGGCTGGGGCGACCCGGCCGTCCTCAAGGCCGCCCAGACCGTCAAGGAGCTGATCGACGACGGAGCCTTCGGCAAGGGCTACAGCTCGGTGGGCTACGGCAACGGCGGCGCTCCCGCGGTCTTCGCCAAGGGCAGGGCGGCGATGCACCTGATGGGATCGTGGGAGTACTCCACGCAGCTCGGCAAGTTCCCGGACTTCGCCAAGAAGAACATGGGATGGTGCGCCTTCCCGAAGTTCGAGGGCGGCGCGGGCGACATCCGCAACGTGGTCGGCAATCCCACCAACTACTGGTCGGTGAACTCGCGTACCTCCAACAAGGACGCGGCGATCGCCTTCCTGCGGGACAGCGCGTCCGAGGCCTACACCAAGGAACTCATCGCCAACGGCGACGTGCCGGCCACCTCGAACGCGGCGAGCCTGCTGGACGCCTCGCCCAACCCGGAGTTCGCCAAGTTCCAGTACCAGATGGTGCAGGACGCACCGGCGTTCACGCTGAGCTGGGACCAGGCGGTTGCCCCGAACGTCTCCACCCCGATGCTCACCGAGGTCAACAAGCTGTTCGTGGGCAAGTCCTCGCCGACGCAGTTCGTGTCGGCGCTCAAGGGGCTGAAGTGAGCACAGCGCACGTCAAGGGCGGTCCGCACACCGCGGGCCGCCCCCGCTCCGCCGGACGCAACCGGGCCGGCCGCCCGAGCGCGGCACTGGCCCTGCCCGCCATCCTGTTCTTCGCGTTCTTCGCCATCGCCCCGATGGTCCTGGCCTTCTACCTCTCGTTCACCCAGTGGAACGGCCTGGGCGACCCGCGACCGGTCGGCCTGGCGAACTGGCGCAAACTGCTGAACGACGACCGGCTGACCCAGTCGCTGACGGTCACCGTGGCCCTGACCGTGGTGAGCTGGGCGTTCCAGACGGTGCTCTCGCTGCTGCTGGGCGTGTGGGCGGCGGGCAGGCAGCGCAACCGCGCGATCCTCTCGGCGATCTTCTTCACGCCGTTCCTGCTGTCGTCGACAGCGATCTCCCTGCTGTTCTACTCACTGCTCGACCCGAACTTCGGCATCATCCACGCGGACACGCTCGGCACCACCAGCGGCGCCTTCCTCGCGATCGTGTTCGTCGGCGGCTGGCAGTTCATCCCGTTCCACACGCTGATCTACCAGGGTGGCGCACGGCAGATCCCCGAGGTGCTCTACCAGGCGGCGGCCATCGACGGCGCCGGACGCCTGCGCCAGTTCTTCTCGATCACGCTGCCCCAGCTGCGCAACACGGCCACCACGTCCGGTGTGCTGATGATCGTCGGTTCGCTCACGTACTTCGAGACGGTCCTGATCCTCACCCAGGGCGGCCCCGGCACCGACACGGCGATCCTGCCGTACCTGATGTACCAGGCGGGCTTCAAGAGCTACGACTTCGGCTACGCGAGCGCGGTGGCCTCGTTCCTGGTGATCGCCGCGACCGCGTTGTCCCTGCTGATGGTGAGACTCTCCGGCTTCGGCGCGATGCGCAGCACCCGGGAAGGGATGTGACGAGATGGCACACGACACGTTGCGGCGCCCGGTGAAGACCACCCCCGCCGCGGGCCCCGACCGGAGCGCGCCCCGCCGCCGGCACTGGTCACGGCGTGCCAACCCGCTCGCCGGCCTCGGTTCGATGATCTGGCTGGCCGTCGTGGTCGTCCCGGTCTACGCGATGATCTCGGCCTCGCTCACCCACCAGAGCGAGGCACTGGGCCACAACGCCCTGAAGCCGCCGTCCCACCCGACCCTGGACAACTACGACACCGTCCTGCACAACGGCTTCGGCCACCTGCTGTGGAACACCGCGCTCGTGGCGGCCGCGGTCGTGGTGATCGTCCTGGCGCTGTGCGTCCCGCTCTCCTACGTCGCCGTGCGGACCCGGAGCGTGTGGTCGGGGGCCGCCTTCCGGCTCTTCCTGCTGGGTGTGGCGATCCCGGCGCAGGCCGTCGTGGTCCCCCTGTACCTGATGATCGCCAAGCTGGACCTGTACGACAGCCTGCTCGCGATCATCCTGCCGACGGCCGCTTTCGCGATGCCGGTGTCGGTGCTGATCCTCACCGGCACGCTGCGGGACATCTCGGAGGACCTGTACGAGGCGATGGGACTGGACGGCGCCTCCACCACCCGGATGCTGTTCCAACTGGTCATCCCGCTGGCCAAGGGCGGCATCAGCACCGTGGTCATCTACTCGGCGCTGCAAGCCTGGAACGGGCTCCTCTTCCCGCTGATCTTCACGCAGTCCGACGGCCCCCGGGTGCTGACCCTCGGCCTGTTCAACTACGTCAGCGAGTTCGGCGTGAACATCCCCGCGCTGCTGGCCTCCGTGGTCCTCTCCGGTGTCCCGATCTTCGCCGTGTACCTGGTGGCCCGCCGCGCGCTGGTCGGCGGCCTCATGGGTGTGGGCGGCAAGTGAACGTGGACGACCAGGGGCAGTCGACCCCCCTTTTCCCTGACAGGAGTTCCATGACCACCGCTCCCTGGCGCGACCCCTCCCTCACCCCGGCAGCCCGCGTCGACGACCTGCTCTCCCGGATGACCCTGGAGGAGAAGACCGCCCAGCTGTACGGCGTGTGGGTGGGCGCGGCGACGGACGGCGACGGAGTCGCCCCGCTCCAGCACGAGATGGCCGCCGACCAGGACTGGGACGAGCTGATCACGCTCGGGCTCGGCCAGCTGACCCGCTCCTTCGGCACGGCACCGGTGGACCCGCAGCTCGGCGCGCGGGCCCTGGCCCGCGCCCAGCGCGCGATCGCCGACGCCGGCCGCTTCGGCATTCCGGCGGTCGCCCACGAGGAGTGCCTGGCGGGATTCACCGCCTGGCGCGCGACGGCCTACCCCGTCCCGCTCGCCTGGGGCGCCACCTTCGACCCGGGACTGGTCGAGGAGCTGGGCCGGCGCATCGGCGACGACCTGCGCTCGGTCGGCGTGCACCAGGGACTGGCCCCCGTCCTCGACGTGGTCCGCGACCTGCGCTGGGGCCGGGTGGAGGAGACGATCGGCGAGGACCCGTACCTCGTCGGCACGATCGGTACGGCGTACGTGCGCGGCCTGGAGTCGGCCGGGATCGTCGCCACCCTGAAGCACTTCGCCGGGTACGCGTCCTCGGCGGGCGGCCGGAACCTGGCTCCGGTGCGGGCGGGCGGACGGGAGTTCGCGGACGTCACGCTGCCGCCGTTCGAGATGGCGCTGCGGGAGGGCGGCGCCCGTTCGGTGATGGCGGCGTACAACGAGACGGACGGCGTGCCGGCGTCGGCGGACGCGCGGCTGCTGACCGAACTCCTGCGGGAGGAGTGGGGCTTCACCGGAACCGTGGTCGCCGACTACTTCGGCGTCGGTTTCCTGCAGACCCTGCACCGGGTCGCGGGAAGCCCGGCCGAGGCGGCGCACGCGGCCCTGGAGGCGGGCATCGACGTCGAACTGCCGACGGTGAAGTGCTACGGAAAGCCGCTGGTGGACGCCGTACGGAGCGGAAGCACCCCGGAGTCGCTGATCGACCGGGCGGCCCGTCGCGTGCTACTGCAGAAGTGCGAACTGGGCCTCCTGGACGAGGACTGGAGGCCGGAGCCCGAAGGCCCCGTCGACCTGGACTCGACGGCCAACCGCGACCTGGCCGGCCGCCTCGCCGAGGCGTCGGTGGTCCTGCTGGACAACCCGGCCGGGGTACTGCCGCTGGCCCCCGGGATCCGCGTCGCGGTCGTCGGCCCCCGCGCGGCGGACCCGCTCGCGATGCTCGGCTGCTACTCCTTCCCGTCCCATGTGCTCACGCACCATCCCGACGTGCCGGCAGGCATCGACATCCCCACCGTCCTCGACTCCCTGCGCTCCGAACTCCCGGACGCCAAGGTGACGTTCGCGGAGGGCTGTGGCGTCTCGGACCCCGACCCCTCCGGTTTCGCGGAGGCGGTGGCGCGGGCGTCCGAGGCAGACGTGTGCGTGGCGGTCCTCGGCGATCGTGCCGGACTGTTCGGCCGGGGCACCTCCGGTGAGGGCTGCGACGCCGCGGACCTCCGGTTGCCCGGCGTACAGGGCGAGTTGCTGGACGCGCTGGTCGCCACGGGCGTTCCGGTGGTGCTCGTCCTGCTGACCGGCCGCCCCTACGCGCTGGGCCGCTGGGACGGCCGTCTGGGCGCGGTGGTGCAGGCGTTCTTCCCGGGAGAGGAGGGCGGCCCGGCGGTGGCCGGCGTCCTGTCCGGGCGCGTCAACCCCTCGGGGCGCCTCCCGGTGAGCGTGCCGCGGCTGCCCGGATCCCAGCCCTGGACCTACCTCCAGCCCCCGCTCGGCCTCGCGAACGAGGTGAGCAACCTGGACCCGACCCCGTTGCACGCCTTCGGCCACGGCCGCTCGTACACGTCGTTCGCGTGGGAGGACTTCCAGGGTGCGGACGCCGAGATCACGACGGACGGCTCGTACGACGTCTCGCTCACCGTCCGCAACACCGGTGACCGCGACGGCACCGAGGTCGTCCAGCTCTACCTGCACGACCCGGTGGCGTCGGTGACCCGTCCGGACGTGCGCCTGATCGGCTACCAGCGCCTGGACCTGGCGCCCGGTGAGTCCCGCCGGGTCACCTTCGGATTCCACGCGGACCTGTCGGCCTTCACCGACCGCGCGGGCGAGCGGGTGGTCGAGCCGGGCGCGCTGGAGCTGCGGCTGGGGGCGTCGAGCGCGGAGGCGCGGCACACCGCCCGGCTGACACTGACCGGGCCACGACGGCTGCCGGGCACGGACCGGCGGCTGCGCTGCGAGGTGACGACGCACGCCTGAGGTCCATCGCGGGAACGCTCCCGCGGGGTCGGGTGGATCAGGTCCACCGGCTCCGCGGGGGCGTTTCCGGCACCGGCCCCACCGGTGACGGTCCGCGGACCGTCAGTCCTCCGTCACCGACTCGAACCGCCACCGGTGCACGGCGCGTGTCACCAACTCCCCGTCGGGCTCCGGGAGTTCAGGCAGTTCGACGTCGTACGCGGCGTTCCACCAGGTGATGACCAGGACCCGGTCCTGCGGCGCCCGCAGGATCTCGCGCCGCACCGGCTCCCCCGTGATCTCCTGCCGCCGCACCCAGGCGATCAGGTCCCCACCTCGGCCGGCGACGGCCCGGGCCTCCCACATCAGCGCGACGGTCACGAGTAGAGGTTCTCCTTGGAGACCTCGTGCACGTGATCGTGCGTGTGCGTGTGCGCGTGCCCCGGCACGTGCGGCTCGGTCACCGGCAGGGACGAGTCCGCGGACAGGTCCCAGTCGGAGGGGGCGCGGTTGCGGGCGACCATCTCGGCGCCGAGCGCTGCCACCATCGCGCCGTTGTCCGTGCACAGCTTCGGGCGCGGCACCCGCAGGCGGATCCCGGCGGCCTCGCAGCGCTCCTGGGCGAGCACGCGCAGCCGCGAGTTGGCGGCCACACCGCCGCCGATCATCAGGTGGTCGACACCCTGGTCCTTGCAGGCCCGGACGGCCTTGCGGGTGAGCACGTCCACCACGGCCTCCTGGAAGGACGCGGCGACGTCGCGCACCGGCACGTCCTCGCCCGCCGCCCGCCTGGCCTCGATCCAGCGGGCCACGGCGGTCTTCAGACCGGAGAAGGAGAAGTCGTACGCCGGGTCGCGCGGACCGGTCAGGCCGCGCGGGAACGCGATCGCCTTCGGGTCGCCCTCCGTCGCGTACCGGTCGATGACCGGGCCGCCGGGGAAGCCGAGGTTCAGCACGCGCGCGATCTTGTCGAACGCCTCGCCGGCCGCGTCGTCGATGGTCGCGCCCATCGGCCGTACGTCGGAGGTGATGTCGGTGGAGAGCAGCAGCGACGAGTGCCCGCCGGACACCAGCAGGGCCATCGTCGGCTCGGGCAGCGCGCCGTGCTCCAGCTGGTCCACGCAGATGTGGGAGGCGAGGTGGTTGACGCCGTACAGCGGCTTGCCGAGCGCGTACGCGTACGCCTTGGCCGCCGAGACGCCGACGAGCAGCGCGCCGGCGAGACCGGGCCCCGCGGTGACGGCGATGCCGTCCAGGTCCCTGGCCGAGACCCCGGCCTCCTTCAGCGCCCGTTCGATGGTCGGCACCATCGCCTCCAGGTGCGCGCGGGAGGCGACCTCGGGCACGACCCCGCCGAAGCGGGCGTGCTCGTCGACGCTCGACGCGATCGCGTCCGCGAGCAGTGTGGTGCCCCGGACGATGCCGACACCGGTCTCGTCGCAGGAGGTCTCGATGCCGAGGACGAGAGGTTCGTCAGCCATGGGTCTCTGTTCCTTGTACGGAGGCGGAGGGGTCGTGCAGGCGCATCACCAGGGCGTCCACGTTCCCCGGCTGGTAGTAGCCGCGCCGGAAGCCGATGGGCTCGAAGCCGAAGCGCTCGTAGAGCTTCTGCGCGCGCACGTTGTCCACGCGGCACTCCAGCATCACCTCGGCGCAGTCGAAGGCGCTCGCGGCCCGCAGCAGTTCGGTGAGCAGCCGGGCGCCGAGGCCGGTGCCCCACTGGTCCCGGCGTACGGCGATGGTCTGCACGTCGCCGAGATCGCCCGCGGCGGCGAGCCCCGCGTACCCGACGAGGAGGTCGCCGTCCCTGGCCACCAGATAGCGGCGGGTCGCCTGCGGCCCGCGCGCGTGGGCCAGCTCGGACCAGAACATGCCCCGGGACCAGGCGTCGACGGGGAAGAGTTCCTTCTCCAGCTCCAGTACGGGATCGATGTCCCACCAGCGCATCTCGCGCAGTTCGGCGGTCACTTGGGGGTGACCACCTTGTAGTTCTTGGGCACCTGGGCGTCCGGGCGGCGCAGGTACAGCGGCCGGGGCGGCTCCAGTTCCTCGCCCGCGGCCAGCTTCTTGGCGGCCAGCGAGGCGAGCGCGGCGGCCGAGACGTGCTCGGGCGAGCGGGCGTCCGGGAAGGCGTCGGGGTAGAGGAGAGCGCCCGCGCCGACGACGGGCAGCCCGGCGAGCGACTCGGCGATCTCGGCGGGGCGGTCCACGGCGGGCTCCGACACCCGGGTGCGGGGATCGGTGTACCGCGCCCAGTAGACCTCCTTGCGGCGGGCGTCCGTGGCGACGACGAAGGGACCCTCCACGTCGGCCGCGTACGCGAGCCCGTCGAGGGTGCACAGGCCGTGGACGGGCACGCCGAGGGCGAGTCCGAAGGTGTCGGCGGTCATGAGGCCGACACGCAGGCCGGTGTACGGGCCGGGGCCGACGCCCACGACGACGCCGGTGACGGCGTCCAGCCCGAGACCGGCCTCGGTGAGCACCCGGTCGACGGCCGGCAGCAGCAGTTCCCCGTGCCGTCGCGCGTCCACCTGGCTCGACGAGGCGACGACGGCCGTCCCGTCGTGCAGGGCGACGGTGACGGCGGGAGTGGCGGTATCCAGAGCGAGCAAGAGCACGCAAACAGCCTACGGCGCCCGAGCCGGACGTACGGCCGCCCGGGAGTGCCGTCCCTCGGCTGCTACCGTCACAGCAAAGACGTACGAAGGTCGAGAGGTGGGCACACAAGGTGGCTAGGAGCAGCTCGGGATTCGTGGCCGGGCTCACCGTGGCGGCACTCGCCGCAGTCGGCTTCCTCGCCTACCAGGCGTCCGCGAGCGTTCCGGACACCCTGGGCAAACCGAACGCGAGCGCGACGCCGAAGGCCTCCACGTCCAAGGCGCCCCGGGACAAGAAGAACCCCGCCGCACTGCCCGGCCGGTCCGGCAGCGGCGAGCGGGTCGTCTACTCGACCGACGACGACCGGGTGTGGCTGGTCGGCGCGGGCAACAAGGTGCGGCGCACCTTCGAGGTCACCCCCGGCACGGTCGACCCGGCGCCGGGCACCTACGCCGTGACGACGCGGGCGGGCTCGGTCACCGGGTCCGACGGCGTGCCGATCGAGCACCTCGTACGGTTCACGCTGGTCAACGGCGTCGCGATCGGTTTCAGCGCGGCCGTCGACGGTTCCACGACCGCGCCCGACCCCAGCAAGAAGCTCGGCGGCATCCGGGCGTCGCGCGCCGACGCCGACGTGATGTGGGAGTTCGCGGTCGTCAATGTGAAGGTCGTCGTCATCAAGTAGGAAGCCCCTGGCGCCCGCCGACGGTGACACCGGGCGGTGACGTCAGGCGGCCCTGCGGGGCCCCTCGGCGGCGCGGTGCACCCGGTCCGTGGCACGCGGTTCGCCCAAGGGGGCGCGGGGCGGCCGGGAGACGGCCTCCGCCGCGGCGCAGGCCGCCAGCAGGTCCCTCATCGACACCCCGCCCGTCGCGCGCGGCGCCACCGGCACGTCACGGTCCGCGGCCGGCACTGCGGCCGACTCTGAAGCCGACATGGACGCCTCCTGGGGCTTCGGGGGCCAGCGTGGTTAGGTAGACCTAACCACGCACTGGAGTCCATGTGACCACGGGCGGGACGCCGAACGCAATATCTTGCCGACGTCCTGTCGGATAGTTGGCCGAACGTACGACCCGAAGACGCCCGACGGCACGAGCCCGACGCACCGGCCGCTCGGCGGCGCGACACGGCGGGCTCGCCACGGTCAGCGTGCCAGGGCGTCCAGACCGGCGGCGGCCCAGCGCTCGCCGAGCCCGGTCAGCGTCACGTGCCGCACCTCGTCGGTGGTGTCGCCGACGGCGCGGTGGATGACGACGTGCAGCCGGTCGTCGGTCAGCTCCTCGACCTTGCCCTCGCCCCACTCCACGACGATCACGGAGTCGGAGAGCGAGACGTCGAGGTCGAGGTCCTCCATCTCGTCGAGCCCGCCGCCGAGGCGGTACGCGTCGACGTGCACGAGCGGCGGTCCGGCGACGAGGGAGGGGTGCACCCGGGCGATGACGAACGTCGGGGAGGTGACCGCGCCACGCACGCCGAGTCCCTCGCCGAGGCCCCGGGTCAGCGTGGTCTTGCCCGCGCCCAGCTCGCCGTTCAGCATCACGAGATCGCCGGCGCGCAGCAGCGCGGCCAGCCTGCGGCCCAGCTCCTGCATCTGTTCGGGAGAGGTCACGGTGATCTGCGCGCCGGCCCCGTCCCGCGTGGACTCAGCCGGGTTGTGCGCTGCTGCTGGTGCTTCCATAGCCACCCACCGTAGCTCCTGCCGGGACGGCTCCCGCGCGTACCAGGAGGTCGGCGAGGCGGTCGGTGACGACCTCGGGATGCTCCAGCATGACGAGGTGTCCCGCGTCGGGGACGAGCACCAGCTCGGCGTCCGGCAGCAGGTCGGCAATGGCCTCGCTGTGCTCGCTCGGCGTCACCAGGTCCTTGACGCCGGCGAGGACGAGGACGGGCAGCTCGGCGAAGTGCGCGAGCGCGGCCGTCTTGTCGTGGTCGGTGAACGCCGGGTAGAACTCGGCGACCACGTCGATCGGCGTGCCCTCGATCATCCGCTCGGCGAACCGCTCGATCGCCGGGTCGATGTCCCGGCCGGCGAACGAGTAGCGCTTGATGACCCCGGCGAACAGATCGGCGGTGGCCCGCCGTCCGCGCTCCACCAGGGCGGCCTGCTGCCCGAGCGCCTTCAGCACGCCGGGGAGCACCCGCCGGACCGCGTTGACGCCCGCGACCGGCAGCCCGAAGTTGACCTCGCCGAGCCGCCCCGACGACGTACCGACCAGGGCGACGGCGGCGACCCGGTCGCGGATCAGCTCGGGGAACCGGTCGGCGAGCGCCATCACCGTCATGCCGCCCATGGAGTGCCCGACGAGCACGACCGCGCCCTCGGGCACCGCCGCGTCGATGACGGCCTTCAGGTCGCCGCCGAGCTGGTCGATGGTGACCGGCGCGCCGTCCTTCAGCTGGGCCGCGCCCCGCCCGGAGCGTCCGTGGCTGCGCTGGTCCCAGTGCACCGTGCGGACCACCCCGCGCAGCGCGGCACGCTGGAAGTGCCAGGAGTCCTGGTTCAGGCAGTAGCCGTGGCTGAAGACGACGGTGACGGGGGCCGGGGCCTTGCGGCCGAACAGCCGGCGTCGGCGCGGGCCGAGCGGTGCCTCCGGCTCGGCCTCGTCGACCTCGTAGTACAGCTCGGTGCCGTCCTCGGCGAACGCCTTGCCGGGGGTGCCGCGCAGCCCGCCGTACGGGCCGGCCGAGTCCAGGGCGAGACGGGCCTTCCTGCGCATGCCGCGGCCGACCGTGAGCCGCTCTATCGCGACTCCGGCCGCGGCCCCCGCCGCGACCACGCCTATCGCGGCGCCGGCCACCCCGGCCCTGCGCCAGTTCCCAGCGGAGGCGGCGGCCGAGGCCGCACTCACGACAGCCTCCGCGCTGCTCTCGCTCACGTCCCGCTCCTCCTCGTTCCGGCTGTCGGCTCTCGGCCGCGCGCTGTTGGCCCGGCACCCGAACGGCGCGCGCCACCCGCCGCTTTCCGCCCGTCGGGTCCCGCGCACCTGTCGGCCCAGGGGTGTTACCCCACTTGTTCCTCGTTCACCTTCACGTAGACGCGGGGGACGCGGGTTCCGATGCGCGTGACGATTTCGTACGCGATCGTGCCCGCGGCGCGCGCCCAGTCCTCGGCGGTCGGCTCGCCCCGGTCGCCGGGGCCGAACAGGACCGCCCGCGCGCCGGGCTCGGGCTCGTCACCGCCGAGGTCGACGACGAACTGGTCCATGGCCACCCGGCCCGCGACCGTGCGCCACTTCCCGGCGACCAGGACCGGTCCGGTGCCGGAGGCGTGTCGCGGGATGCCGTCCGCGTAGCCGACGGGGACCAGGCCGAGGGTGGTCTCGCCCGGGGTGACGTAGTGATGTCCGTAGCTCACGCCGTGGCCGGCCGGGGCGTGCTTGATCAGGGCCAGCGACGCGCTCAGCGTCATCACCGGGCGCAGTCCGAAGTCGCCCGGCGTACCGACCTCCGGGCTCGGCGAGATCCCGTAGACCGCGATCCCGGTCCGTACGAGATCGAAGTGGCTCTCGGGGAGGGTCAGCGTCGCGGGCGAGTTGGCGATGTGCCGCACCTCGGGGCGCACGCCCTGCTGCTCGGCGTGGGCCACCATCTCGCGGAACAGCGCGAGTTGAGCCTGGATCGAGGGGTGTCCCGGCTCGTCGGCACAGGCGAGGTGCGACCAGAGGCCGGTGACGGTGACGAGCCCGCGCGCCTCGGCGGCGAGGGCGGCCGTGACGAGCCCCGGCCAGTCGGCGGGCTGGCAGCCGCCGCGGCCGAGGCCGGTGTCGGCCTTGAGCTGCACCCGCGCGGGCGCGCCGACGGCCTCGGCGGCGGCCGTGACCTCGCGCAGCGCCCACATGCCGCTGACCGACACGTCGAGGTCGGCCTCGATCGCCTCGGCCCAGGGGCCGCCCGGGGTCCAGAGCCAGCACATGATGCGGCCCGGGATCCCCGCCGCCCGTAGTGCGAGCGCCTCCTCCGGGGTGGCCGTGCCGAGCCAGGTGGCGCCCGCCTCGCGCGCCGCGCGGGCGCACGGGACCGCGCCGTGGCCGTACGCGTCGGACTTGACCACGGCCATCAGGGCCGCGGTCGGCGCGTGGGCGCGCAGGGCCCGCACGTTGGCCCGCAGGGCGGCCAGATCGATCTCGGCGCGGGCGCGCAGGGGTGCCGTCCGCGGGTGTGCTGTCTCTGTCATCGCGCCCCAGTCTCTCAGAGGCGTCCGACACCCTTCCGGCACCGGTCCCCGCGACGGGCCCGGTGGTGGACCCCCACCGGTCCGGACGGCTCCCTAGCTGCCGGGCCTGCGGCCCCACACGTACACGTGGTCGCGGGTCTTGAGGACGCCCCACAGTTTCCGAGCGTCGGCGAGCCGCAGGTTCACGCAGCCCATCGAACCGCCGATGGTGTGGATGCTGCCGTAGACGGCGTGGAAGGCCTGCCCGCCGCTGAAGAACTGGGCGTACGGCATGGGTGCGTTGTACAGCGACGACCAGTGGTTCCTGTGCTTCCAGTAGATCCGGAACCAGCCGGTCCTGGTGCGGTGTCCGGCGCCGCCGCTGCGCATCGCCACCGGCCCGAAGAGGGTCTTGCCGCCCTTCTGCACCCAGGTGAGCTGGCGCTTGAGATCGACGCAGGCGACCCGGTAGGTACGGACCGGGCAGCCGCCCGCGGCCACGGCGCCGGTGTCCGCGCCGGTCGCCGGGCCGGCCGCGGCGTCGGTGGCGGGGCCACCCACCGGGCCGGTCTCCGCACCGGTCGCCGTGTCGGCCGCCGGACCGGTCGTCGCGTCGGCCGTCGCGTCGGCCAGGCCGGTGCGGGCGGACAGCAGGCGCATCCGGGCCCAGGTGACGGGGCCGGCGTAGCCGTTCGCCGGCTTGATGCCGTGCTTCGTCTGGAAGGCCCGCACGGCCTCGCAGTCCGCCGTGGACTGCCTTCCGTCCACGGCGAGCTTCAGCCACCGTTCGACCTGCCGCTGGTGCGGGCCCTTCCCCGCGGCGCACGCCACCGTGGTGCGCCCCGCCATGGCGGGCGACGCCGGTCCGGTCAGCGCACGGCCACCCGCGGGCGGCGGCGGTCCGGGCGCGGCGGCGGCCGTCCCCGCGGGCACGGCCGCCGCCACCGTCAGCAGCACCGCGACCACCCGGCACGCCATTCGTCTGCTCATCATGCGATCAGCCATACGCAACGAGCCGACGCCCCGGGGTGAGCCGCGCGGAAAGGGTCCCCCGATCTGGGCAACGCGACCTTCGGCCGCTCCCGGGGCCCGCCATCCGCCACGCCGCTTCGCCGCCGGCGCCCCGGGTCTGCCGGTCTGCCGGTCCGCCGGTCTGCCGGTCTGCCGGTCCGTCAGTCCGTCACGTCGCGCCACGCCTCCGGGACGGCCGCGGCCACGTCGTGGGCGCCGGCGGGCGCGCCGTCCGCCGCGAAGCGGCCGGCGAGGCCGTGCAGGTAGGCGGCCACGCTGCCGGCGTCGAGGGCGGACAGACCGGACGCCAGCAGCGACCCGGCGAGCCCGGACAGGACGTCCCCGCTTCCCGCGGTGGCCAGCCACGCCGTGCCGGTCGCGTTGACCCGGACCGGGGCGCCGACCGGCCCGGCGACCAGGGTGGTGGCGCCCTTGAGCAGCACCGTCGCCCCGTACAGCCCCGCCAGCTCCCGCACGGAGGCGAGCCGTGCCTCCTCCACCGCCTCGCGGGCGACCCCGAGCAGCGCGGCTGCCTCGCCCGCGTGCGGGGTCATCAGCGTGGGCGCGCTACGGGCCCGTACGGTCTCCCGGTCGGCGAGCCGGAGCGCGTCGGCGTCCACCAGGACCGGCACGTCCGCGGCGAGCACCTCCGCCACGGACCCGGCGTCGTCCCCGACGCCGGGACCGACCACCCAGGCCTGCACCCGTCCGGCCTTGGCCGGCCCGTCGCCGGACACCAGCGTCTCGGGGAACCGCGCGATGACGGCGTCCGCGGCGGGCCCGACGTACCGCACCGCCCCTGCCCCGCCGCGCAGCGCACCGGAGACGGCGAGCACGGCGGCGCCGGGATAGCGGGCGGACCCGGCGGCGATCCCGACGACACCGCGCCGGTACTTGTCGCTGGCCGCACCGGGCCGGGGCAGCCGGGCCGCGACGTCGGCGTGCTGCAGTGCCTCCAGGTCGGCCTGTTCCGGGAGGTCGAGCCCGATGTCGACGAGGTGGACGGAACCGGCGTACCCGCGCGCCGGATCGACGAGCAGCCCCGGCTTGTGCGTGCCGAACGTGACGGTCAGGTCGGCGCGGACGGCGTCGCCCAGCACCTCGCCGGTGTCCGCCTCGACGCCGCTCGGCAGATCGACGGCGACGACCGGGGCACGGGAGGCCTCGGCGAGTTCGGCGAGCCGCGCGGCGTCGGGCCGCAGCCCGCCCTTGCCGCCGATCCCGACGATCCCGTCCACGACGAGGTCGGCTCGGCGCAGGAGCGGTTCGGCGGCGTCGGGCGCGGCGGTCCTGCCCCCGGCACGCAG
Organism: Streptomyces sp. NPDC102279; assembly: GCF_044766365.1. Classification (NCBI taxonomy): domain Bacteria; kingdom Bacillati; phylum Actinomycetota; class Actinomycetes; order Kitasatosporales; family Streptomycetaceae; genus Streptomyces; species Streptomyces sp. NPDC102279. The sequence goes on from NZ_JBIWLU010000027.1 coordinate 32,631, forward strand.
CAGTGCCGTGAGTCCCTCCGGGTGCGTGCGGCCGGGGGCCAGGAGCACCGCGGTGACACCGGCTCCGCGCCGGGCGAGACGCGCTCCCGCGTAGAGGGCGTCGCCCCCGTTGTCGCCGCTGCCGACCAGCAGCACCACCCGGCTGCCGTACACCCGCCCGAGCAGGTCCGCGCAGGCGGCGGCCAGTCCGGCGGCGGCCCGCTGCATCAACGCCCCCTCGGGAAGCCGTGCCATCAGCTCCCGTTCGGCGGCCCTTACGGTCTCCACGCTGTACGCAGTACGCATGCTCCCGAGTCTCCCGCACCGCCGCGCGGCGTGCCGCCCCGGCCACGGGGTGCGCGTCCGGCGGGATGGGCCGCGGGGCGCCCTACCCCTCGGCGATCACCACCGCCGAGGCCACCCCCGCGTCGTGACTGAGCGACACATGCCAGGACCGCACTCCCAGTTCGGCCGCCCGGGCGGCGACCGTGCCCTTCACCCGCAGGCGGGGCCGGCCGCTGTCCTCGACGTAGACCTCGGCGTCCGTCCAGTACAGCCCGGCCGGGGCGCCCAGCGCCTTGGCGAGCGCCTCCTTCGCCGCGAACCGCGCCGCGAGCGAGGCGATACCCCGCCGCCCGCCGCTCGGCAACAACAACTCCCGCTCCACGAAGAGGCGTTCGGCCAGCCCCGGCGTCCGCTCCAGCGACGCCCGGAACCGGTCGATCTCGGCCACGTCGATCCCGACCCCGATGATGCTCATGAGGGCACCCTAAAGCTCCCGGACCACGCTCCGCGCGACCGCGAGGCCCACGACGCACAACCCCGCCGCCGGCCCGCCGGGCCCCTTCACCGAACCGGCCCCGACCCCCCGCTCACTCCACCGTCACCGACTTCGCGAGGTTCCTCGGCTGGTCCACCTCGTTGCCGCGGGCCGTCGCCAGTTCGCAGGCGAAGACCTGGAGCGGGACCGTCGAGACCAGTGGCTGGAGCAGGGTCGGGGTGGCCGGGACGCGGATCAGGTGGTCGGCGTACGGGACGACCGCCTCGTCGCCCTCCTCCGCGATGACGATCGTGCGGGCGCCCCGGGCCCGGATCTCCTGGATGTTGGAGACGATCTTGTCGTGCAGGACCGAACGGCCGCGCGGCGACGGCGCGATGACCACCACCGGCAGGTCCTCCTCGATCAGCGCGATCGGCCCGTGCTTCAGCTCGCCCGCCGCGAACCCCTCGGCGTGCATGTACGCCAGCTCCTTGAGCTTCAGGGCCCCTTCGAGCGCGACCGGGTAGCCCACGTGCCGCCCGAGGAACAGCACCGTGTCCTTGTGGGCGAGGGAGCGCGCCAGCTCCCGTACCGGCTCCATGGTCTCCAGGACCCGCTCGACCTCGCTGGAGATGCGGGACAGCTCCCGGATCACCGCCTGGATCTCGTCGCCCCACTTGGTGCCGCGCACCTGGCCCAGATACAGCGCGACCAGGTAGCAGGCCACCAACTGGGTGAGGAAGGCCTTGGTGGAGGCGACGGCGACCTCGGGGCCCGCGTGCGTGTACAGCACCGCGTCGGACTCACGCGGGATCGTCGAACCGTTCGTGTTGCAGATCGCCAGGACTTTGGCGCCCTGCTCACGGGCGTGCCGCAGCGCCATCAGCGTGTCCATGGTCTCGCCGGACTGCGAGATCGCGACGACGAGGGTCTGCCGGTCCAGGATCGGGTCCCGGTAGCGGAACTCGCTGGCCAGCTCCACCTCGCACGGCATGCGTGTCCAGTGCTCGATGGCGTACTTGGCGATCAGACCGGCGTGGAAGGCCGTGCCGCAGGCGACGATGACGACCTTGTCGATCTCGCGCAGCGTCCGGACCGGGATGCGCACCTCGTCGAGGGACAGCGAGCCGGCCGCGTCGATCCGCCCGAGCAGGGTGTCGGCGACCGCCTTCGGCTGCTCGGCGATCTCCTTGAGCATGAAGTAGTCGTAGCCGCCCTTCTCCGCCGCCGACGCGTCCCAGTCGACGTGGTACGAGCGCACCTCGGCGGGGCTGCCGTCGAACCCGGTGACGACGACACCGTCCCGGCGCAGCTCGACGACCTGGTCCTGCCCCAGCTCGATCGCCGAGCGGGTGTGGGCGATGAACGCCGCGACGTCCGAGGCGAGGAACGCCTCGCCCTCGCCGACACCCACCACCAGCGGCGAGTTGCGGCGCGCGCCCACGACCACGTCCGGGTCGTCCGCGTCGACCGCGACCAGGGTGAACGCGCCCTCCAGACGCCGGCACACCAGCCGCATCGCCTCCGCCAGGTCCGCGCACGAGGAGAACTCCTCGGCGAGCAGATGGGCGACCACCTCGGTGTCCGTCTCGGAGGTCAGGTCGTGGCCCCGCTCGGCCAGTTCGGCGCGCAGCGACGCGAAGTTCTCGATGATCCCGTTGTGGACGACGGCGACCCGGCCCGCGTTGTCGAGGTGCGGATGCGCGTTGGCGTCCGTCGGCCCCCCGTGGGTGGCCCAGCGGGTGTGTCCGATCCCTGTCGTTCCGGCCGGCAGCGGCCGGTCGACCAGCTCCTTCTCCAGGTTGACCAGTTTCCCGGCCTTCTTCGCGGCGGCGAGCCCCCCGTCCGCCAGGACGGCGATACCCGCCGAGTCGTATCCCCGGTACTCCAGCCGCTTCAGTCCGGCCATCACCACGTCAAGCGCCGACTGCGACCCCACGTATCCCACGATTCCGCACATGGCGGCAGCGTACGGGCCGACGCCGTTCCGATACCGGCATTCCGTGCCCGATATCGGAAATTCCAGCCACCCTCCGCACAGGCCCGCGGACCCCGCGAATCCACCCCGCGGACCCCGGCGTGACGGACCCCACCCTCCATCCCGTCCATCCTCCCGTAACAATGGACTGTGATCTCTCCGGTCTCCTCGTTGCCGCGGAGCGCCCACCGGTCCAAGCCGGAGGCGACTCCCTACGTCGACCTCACCCGTGCCGAGTGGAGCGCGCTGCGCGAAAAGACGCCGCTCCCGCTGAACGCCGAGGAGGTCGAGAAGCTGCGTGGCCTGGGCGACGTCATCGACCTCGACGAGGTGCGGGACATCTACCTGCCGCTGTCCAGACTCCTGAACCTGTACGTCGGCGCGACGGACGGACTCAGAGGCGCCCTGAACACCTTCCTCGGCGAGAAGGGCTCCCAGGCGGGCACCCCGTTCGTCATAGGCGTCGCCGGTTCCGTGGCCGTCGGCAAGTCCACGGTCGCCCGGCTGCTCCAGGCGCTCCTCTCCCGCTGGCCCGAGCACCCCCGCGTCGAGCTGGTCACCACGGACGGTTTCCTGCTCCCCACCGAGGAGCTCGAAGCGCGCGGCCTGATGTCCCGCAAGGGCTTCCCCGAGTCGTACGACCGGCGGGCCCTGACCCGCTTCGTCGCCGACATCAAGGCGGGCAAGGACGAGGTGACGGCCCCCGTCTACTCGCACCTGATCTACGACATCGTGCCCGGCCGGCGGCTGACGGTCCGCCGCCCCGACATCCTCATCGTCGAGGGCCTGAACGTGCTCCAGCCGGCCCTGCCCGGCAAGGACGGCCGCACCCGCGTCGGCCTCGCGGACTACTTCGACTTCAGCGTGTACGTCGACGCCCGCGCCGAGGACATCGAGCGCTGGTACCTGAACCGCTTCCGCAAGCTGCGCGCGACCGCGTTCCAGAACCCGGACTCGTACTTCCGCAAGTACACCCAGGTCTCCGAGGACGAGGCCCTCGAGTACGCCCGCACGACCTGGCGCACCATCAACAAGCCCAACCTGCTGGAGAACGTGGCCCCCACCCGCGGCCGGGCGACCCTCGTCGTACGCAAGGGTCAGGACCACAAGGTGCAGCGCCTGAGTCTGCGCAAACTCTGACCACTACGCTGCGCCCATGCTGCATCTGCGCCTGATCACACCCGCCGACCGGACCGACGACGTGGTGCGTCTCATCGACGGAACGGTCGGCACCGCCCACCTCGTCGTCCTGCCGGGAGCCGCCCGCAATCCGGTCGGCGACGTCGTGCTGTGCGACGTGGCGCGTGAGGCGGGCGACGAACTCATCGGCGGGCTGCGGGACCTGGGCATCGACCGCACGGGCTCGATCGCGGTCGAGGACATCGACCTGTCCCTGTCGAAGCGTGCCGACAAGGCGGAGGCGGACGCCCCGGGCGAGGGCGCCGACGCGGTGCTGTGGGAGCACCTGGAGGAGGCCACGCACGAGGAGTCGACCCTGTCGGTCACCTACGTCGCGTTCATCACGATCGCCACGATGATCGCGGCCTGCGGTGTCGTGCTCGACAACGCGGTGCTGATCGTGGGCGCCATGGCCGTGGGCCCGGAGTTCGGCCCGCTGGCCGGTCTGTGCACGGCCGTCGTGCAGCGGGGCCCGCGCCTGGCGGTGCGCTCCCTGACGGCGCTGCTGGCCGGCTTCGCGATCGCCATGGCGGTGACGGTGCTCTTCAGCCTGTTCATGGACGGAGTGGGCCTGTTCACCGAGGCGCAGCTGGAGGGACCGCGCCCCAACACGGGGTTCGTCTACGCCCCGGACTGGTTCTCGTTCGTCGTCGCGGTCCTCGCGGGCGCGGCCGGCATGCTGTCGCTGACCTCCGCGAAGTCCGGGGCCCTGGTCGGTGTCGCGATCTCCGTGACGACCGTGCCGGCCGCGGCGAACGCCGCGGTGGCCCTGAGCTACGGCGACATGGGCCAGACCTGGGGCTCCACCAAGCAACTGCTGTTCAACCTGCTCGGCATCGTCCTCGCCGGCATTCTCACGCTGATGGCCCAGAAGTGGTTCTGGGCACTGCAGCGCGGGCGCAAGGTCGCCGTCTAGAGCCCGCAAGTGGTGGGGCCCGGCACCCTGTCGGGCGCCGGGCCCCACCACTTGGTCGGAGACTCCTGAACGGCCCTAGGGCCTGTCGTTTGGATCATGCGGCGGGACGTGGGGCAGGGCACGCCCATCTGCGGCGTTGTCGTCGGTTGCCGACGCTCCGCGTCGTCGCCCTCCTCCGCCTTGCAACTGCACGCACCCTGCCCCACTCGACCCGATCGACAAGGCACCGCACCGCGGCGCCACCTGATCCAAACGACAGGCCCTAGCCCAGTGCCGACTTCACGGCGTCGGCCAGGCGCGCGGCCACCGAGCGGGCGTGCTCGATGTCGGCGGCCTCGACCATCACGCGGACGAGCGGCTCCGTGCCGGAGGGACGCAGCAGCACACGCCCGGTGCTGCCGAGCTCCCGCTCCGCGTCACCGACCGCCGTGGCCAGCTCGGCGGAGGTCTTCACCCGCGTCCGGTCGACGTCCGGCACGTTGATGAGGACCTGCGGCAGGCGCTCCATGACCGAGGCGAGGTCGCGGAGCGTACGGCCGCTCTGCGCGACCCGGGCGGCCAGCAGCAGGCCGGTCAGCGTGCCGTCGCCGGTGGTGGCGTGGTCGAGGACGATGACGTGCCCGGACTGCTCGCCGCCGAGGGCGTAGCCGTGCTGCTTCATCTCCTCCAGGACGTAGCGGTCACCGACCGCCGTCTGGACGAGCGCGAGGCCCTCGCGCTCCATCGCGATCTTGAACCCCAGGTTGGACATGACCGTCGCGACAACGGTGCCGGAGCGCAGTGCGGAACGCTCTCGCATCGCCAGCGCGAGGACGGCGAGGATCTGGTCGCCGTCGATCTCGTCGCCCGTGTGGTCCACGGCGAGGCAGCGGTCGGCGTCACCGTCGTGCGCGATGCCGAGGTCCGCGCCGTGCTCGACGACGGCGGCCTTGAGCAGTTCGAGGTGGGTGGAACCGCAGCCGTCGTTGATGTTCAGCCCGTCGGGCTCCGCGCCGATCGTGATGATCTCGGCACCGGCCCGCGTGAACGCCTCGGGCGAGACCCGGGAGGCCGCGCCGTGCGCCTCGTCGAGGACGACCTTCAGACCGTCGAGACGGTTCGGCAGGACCCCGATGAGGTGGGCGACGTACTGGTCGAAGCCCTGGTCGTAGGAGCTCACCCGGCCGACGCCCGCGCCGGTGGGACGGTCCCAGGGAGCGCCGGTGCGGTGCTCCTCGTAGACGCCCTCGATACGGTTCTCCAGCTCGTCGGCGAGCTTGTGCCCGCCGCGGGCGAAGAACTTGATGCCGTTGTCGGGCATGGCGTTGTGGCTGGCGGAGAGCATCACGCCGAGGTCGGCGCCGAGCACGCCGGTGAGATACGCCACCGCGGGGGTGGGCAGCACACCGACCCGCAGGACGTCCACGCCCGCGCTGGCGAGGCCGGCGACCACGGCGGCCTCCAGGAACTCCCCGGACGCGCGCGGATCCCGCCCGACCACCGCCACAGCCCGGTGGCCCTCGAAGGTTCCCGCCTCGGCGAGTACGTGCGCCGCCGCCACGGAGAGCCCGAGCGCGAGCTCGGCCGTCAGATCCGCGTTGGCGACACCGCGCACGCCGTCCGTGCCGAAGAGTCGTCCCACTTGTCCTCCTGAGGAAGCTTCAGAGTACGAAATCCCCCCGAAGAATACGGAGGTCATCCGATCACATGAGCCTTTGAGCACCTTGTGCCGTTATACGCCCAGCGCTGTGATAAACGAACGCCCCGGCGGCACTGTGGCGTGCCGCCGGGGCGTTCGAAGCTACGCGTACGACGCGTACGAGCAGGCAGCGAAGCTTAACGCTTGCTGTACTGCGGAGCCTTACGGGCCTTCTTGAGACCGGCCTTCTTGCGCTCGACCGCACGGTCGTCGCGCTTGAGGTAACCGGCCTTCTTGAGGGCGGCGCGGTTGTTGTCCGCGTCGGCCTCGTTCAGCGCGCGGGCCACGCCGAGGCGCAGGGCACCGGCCTGACCGGAGACGCCGCCACCCGAGATGCGGGCGATGACGTCGTAACGGCCGTCGAGCTCGAGCACCTTGAAGGGCTCGTTGACTTCCTGCTGGTGGACCTTGTTCGGGAAGTAGTCCTCGAGCGTGCGCCCGTTGACCTTCCACTTGCCGGTGCCCGGGACGATCCGGACGCGGGCGATCGCGTTCTTGCGACGGCCCAGGCCGGCGGCCGGCTGCGGGTCGCCGAAGCGGCCCGCGAGCGACTCCGAGGTGTACTCGCCCTCGACGGGCACCTCGGACTCGGTGGTGTAGTTCTCGACGTCGACGAGCTCAGTCTCTTCGACCGGCTGCTCAACAGTGGTCTCGGCCACGATTCTCCTCAGATTTCTTTATGTCTTAGGGGGTGGCCGGAACTACTGCGCGACCTGGGTGATCTCGAACGGGACCGGCTGCTGCGCAGCGTGCGGGTGGTTCTCGCCCGCGTAGACCTTCAGCTTCGAGAGCACCTGGCGGCCCAGGGTGTTCTTGGGAACCATGCCTCGGATGGCCTTCTCGACGGCCTTCTCGGGGTTCTTCGCCAGCAGCTCGTCGTAACGGACGGAGCGCAGACCACCCGGGTAACCGGAGTGGCGGTACGCCAGCTTCTGGGTCTTCTTGTTGCCGGAAAGGTGCACCTTGTCCGCGTTGATGATGATGACGAAGTCACCAGCATCGACGTGGGGGGCGTAGATCGGCTTGTGCTTGCCCCGCAGGATGTTCGCAGCAGTGGTCGCCAGACGACCCAGGACGACATCCTGGGCGTCGATGACGTACCACTGGCGAGTGATGTCGCCGGGCTTGGGGCTGTACGTACGCACGGTCGTAGCCTTCGCTTCTTCAGTGAGTGGGTCCTGACATGGCCACCACGGACGATCACGACAGCCCTGACCGCACTGCGGTGACGCATACCGCGTGCTGGTCGCTGGTCATCAGCCCCGGTGGACCGGTGTAAGGGCCCCTCACGTGAGAATGAGCAAGCCAATACACATAACAAACCGCAAGCTTACCCGCGGTGCCCCGGACGGGTCAAAACGCGAGGGATCACACCCTCGTGGCCCGTCGTACCCGCCGCTGTGCGGCGAAGTGGCCGGGGCCACGGAGTGCCTGGCTCCGGCGGTGCCGGAGCACCACCGTCGCGGTCGTCACCACCAGGGTAAAGCAGTCCCGGAACGCACGGCGGGTCACCGGTTCCAGCCAGGGCCAGTCCGCGCCGGGCACCTGCGGCACCAGAGCCAGCCAGAACCAGGGCCCCCGGGTCACCGACTCCGGATACGGCAGCCCCGCGAGCAGCAGCGGCACGACGACCAGCAGATAGTGGTCGTACGACGGCCGGGACACCAGGAACGCCGAGAGCATCAGCAGCACCGCGGTCTCGACCAGCCGCAGCGGCCCCGGAACACCACGGGACCAGCGGCGGTACGCGCACACGACCCCCGCGGCCGCGGCGGCGCAGGAGAGCGGGACCGCGACCCGGCCGGGCACCCCGAGCCGAGGCAGCACGGCCGCGGGCGACGCCTCGTAGAGCGTGACGAACGTGTCATGGCCGCGCAGCAGGAACGGCAGCGTGCGGGTCACGAACCCCGTGGGATCGGGCATCAGCAGCGCGGCCCCGCCGGACGCCACGGCCGGCACCAGCACCGCCGCCGCCAGCCCCGGCCACCGGCGCGCGAACACGAAGAGCAGCGCAACAGGCGCCAGCAGGGGCTTGAGCGCCACGGCAGCGCCCACGACCACACCGGCCCACCCCCACCGCTCCCGCGCGGCCAGCAGCAGCGCGAGCGGCAGCGCGGCGGCGGCGGTCACGGTCCAGTTGCCGAGCGAGACGAGGTGCCCGAAGGGCGCGAAGCCGAGCGCGAGCACGGCGGGGCCGAGCACCCCGAGCCGGCTGCGCCACGGCACCCCGTGGATCCGCAGCGCCCACACCCAGCCCGCCAGCAGCAGCGCGGTCACGGTCAGCGGAACCAGCACTCGCAGCACCGCGTCCGGGAGCACCGCCTCCGGCACCGCGGCGAGCACCGCGCTCGGCAGGTAGAGGAAGTGCCGGTCGGCGTAGGGCGATCCCCCGTCCAGCCAGGTCCGCGCGGCCCGGACGACGATCGCGTTGTCCATCCCGCCGTTCGAACCGGCCCGCGCGACCCCTGCGACATGAGCGCAGAGCACCGCCGTCGTCACCGTCCACGCATGCCAGGACGCCCGACGTACCAACCACCCGGAGATGTCACTTTTGCCCGTCCGCATTCAGATCACGCTAGGGGCTCAAGTGCTCGAGGGAGCGGAACGGCACCCCCCAACGCCCGTCTAAGATGCGGCGCATGAGTTATGGGCAGGGTGGGCAGGGGCAGGCCCCGTGGGACCCCTGGAAGCCGGGTTCTCAGCAACAGTCCCAGTGGGGTGGCCAGCAGACCGGCGCGAGCCCCGACTGGGCCGCGCTGGCAGAGGCTTCCGAGACGCGCAACAGGCGCCGCAGGCTGCTGTTCATCGTGGGCGGCGCGGTGGCCACCGTGGCGGTCGGCGCCGCCGTCGCCATGGCCGTCGTGAACGCCAACGGGAGCAACCAGGCGTCCAACCAGCCGTCGAACCTGCCCGCCACCGCGGACATCCCGAGTTCCACGGAGCCGGCGCCGTCGTTCGAGCCGACCTCGGCTCCGCCGCCGCTGGATCCCAAGGAGTTCATATCCAGCGCGCGGAAGGACACGGCGGCGCTGAGCCCGGACATCCTCTTCCCGGGTACGCAGCTCACCATGGGTGACCGCGTCTACCGCAAGGGTCCGACGGCCGACACGAAGAACTGCGCCTCGGCCGCGAAGGGCACGCTCCCGAAGGTCCTCACCAAGGGCGGCTGCACCCGCTTCCTGCGGGTCACCTACAGCAAGGACGGCGTCGCGGTCACGGTCGGTGTCGCGGTCTTCGACTCCGAGGCCAAGGCGACCAGGGCGAAGGCCGATGCGGACAAGAAGAGCATCATCGCCTCCCTGTCGGGCAACGGCGTCAAGTCCTTCTGCGACGCGGCCGTCTGCCGCTCCACGACCAACGCCTACGGCCGGTACGCCTACTTCACCCTCGCCGGCTTCAGCAACGGCAAGGACGTGACGACGAAGGACACCGCGGTGTTCACGAGCGGCGACGACCTGGCCGAGTTCACCTTCCGGCAGATCCGCCGCCGCGGCGAGGCCCAGGCCTCCGCGGCCGCCGGACGGTAACTCCCCCCGTACGGCGGCCGGGTGTGCCCCGGCCGCCTCCGGCGGTCAGCAGCCCGCGCAACCGGACGCCCCCGGCAACGTCCGCTTGTTCCGCGCTTCCTTGTTCCGCGCGGCCAGCAACTCGTCGGCGGGATATCCGACTTCCTCCAGCGTCAGCCCGTGCGGACGCACGACGTGGACGGCCGAGTCCCGTACCCCGGCGGCGAGCACCTTGCCGGGCCAGTCGGGTCCCCGGTGCCCGTCGCCCACGAACAGCAGGGCTCCGATCAGCGAGCGCACCATGTTGTGGCAGAACGCGTCGGCCCGCACGGTGGCGGTGATGACGCCGTCCGCCCCCCGCACCAGGCTCAGTTCCTGGAGCGTACGGATCGTCGTCGCGCCCTCGCGCTTCTTGCAGTACGCGGCGAAGTCATGCTCCCCCAGCAGCCCCTCGGCGGCTCGGTTCATGGCGTCGACGTCCAACGGCCAGTCATGCCACAGGACATGACTGCGCAGCAGCGGATCGACGCCACCGGCTTCGTCGGTGACGCGGTAGGCGTAGCGCCGCCAGACCGCCGAGAAACGCGCGTTGAACCCCGCGGGCGCCTCGGTGAGCGACCACACCCGTACGTCCTTCTCCAGCCGCCCGGCGAGCCGCTTCAGCAGCTTCTCCCGGTGCTCCGCCCACACCTCCTCGGGCAGATCGACGTGGGCCACCTGGCCGCGCGCGTGCACCCCGGCGTCGGTCCGCCCGGCCACGGTCAGCTCGTACGTGGTGTCCTTCGTCCGCGTCACCGTCCGCAGCGCGGCCTCGATGTCACCCTGGACGGTCCTGCGGCCGGCGGCCTGCTTCGCCCACCCGGAGAATCCGCTCCCGTCGTAGGACAGGTCCATCCGTACCCGTACGAACCCGGGCTCTGCTTCGTCACTCACTCGTGGATCCTCTCAAGCCCGGCTCACCCGCCGGAACGCGAAAGCGGGCCCGCCCCCGAAGGGACGGACCCGCTCACAGCGAGGCAGTGCCTCAGGCGTCCTTCGACTCCTCGGCGGGAGCCTCGGTGGCGTCCTCGACCTTGGTGTCCTCGACCTTGGCCGGAGCCTCGGCGTCCTTGGCGGAACGCTTGGTCGCGGCCTCGGCCTCACCGGTGGCCTGCTGGGCCACGGTCAGGGCCTCGACCAGCTCGATGACAGCCATGGGCGCGTTGTCGCCACGGCGGTTACCGATCTTGGTGATACGGGTGTAGCCACCCGGGCGGTTCTCGTAGCGCGGGCCGATCTCGGTGAAGAGCGTGTGCACGATGCTCTTGTCCGTGATCACCGAGAGCACCTGACGGCGGTTGTGAAGGTCACCCTTCTTCGCCTTGGTGACCAGACGCTCGGCGTAGGGACGCAGGCGGCGGGCCTTGGCCTCGGTGGTGGTGATGCGGCCGTGCTCGAAGAGCGACTTCGCGAGGTTCGCGAGGAGCAGCTTCTCGTGCGCGGCACTGCCGCCCAGACGGGCACCCTTGGCAGGCTTCGGCATGGTGTTTCTCCTAGGTGTCTGCTCCGGCCGTATCAGGTACCGAAGTCAGTGTCCGAGCGGGCGATTGCCCGTCGAAGATCCGGGCGTCCCCGAAGGGGCGCCCGGAAGGGGCGCGGGACGATGTCCATCTGCGACTCCGTCACGGAGCGCGATCAAGCACAGCGCACCCGCACCCTGGAACCGGCGGCCGGTCCCGAGCTCTTAGTACTGCTCGGTCTCGACGAAACCGGCGTCCGCGTCGTCGTCGGCGCCGAAGGCGTCGGCGGCGGCGGTCGGGTCGAATCCGGGCGGGCTGTCC
>NZ_JBIWLU010000028.1:0-16192 GCF_044766365.1 Streptomyces sp. NPDC102279
ACGACGACGTCGGGGCCGGGTGTGGCGTTGAAGTCGGAGACGATCGGGCTCGCGGTGAGTCTCGAACTGCCGCTGCTGGTCATCGACATCCAGCGTGGTGGGCCGTCCACGGGTCTGCCGACCAAGACGGAGCAGGCCGACCTGCTGCAGGCGATGTACGGCCGCAACGGCGAAGCCCCGGTCCCCATCGTCGCCCCGCGCACCCCCGCGGACTGCTTCGACGCGGCCATCGAGGCGGCCCGGATCGCCGTCACCTACCGCACCCCCGTCTTCCTCCTCTCCGACGGCTACCTCGCCAACGGCAGCGAACCCTGGCGCGTCCCCGAGAGCGACGAACTCCCCGATCTGCGCGTCCAGTTCGCCCAGCACCCCAACCACACCCTGGACGACGGCACGGAAGTCTTCTGGCCGTACAAGCGGGACCCGCGGACCCTCGCGCGCCCGTGGGCCGTGCCCGGAACGCCGGGCCTTGAGCACCGGATCGGCGGGATCGAGAAGCAGGACGGCAGCGGGAACATCTCCTACGACCCCGCCAATCACGAGTTCATGGTCCGCACCCGCCAGGCGAAGATCGACGGCATCGACGTCCCCGACCTCGACGTCGACGACCCCACCGGTGAGGCGACCACACTCGTCCTCGGCTGGGGCTCGACCTACGGGCCCATCACCGCCGCCGTCCGCAGGCTCCGCGCGGCCGGTGAGCACATCGCGCAGGCCCACCTGCGCCACCTCAACCCCTTCCCCCGCAACCTCGGCGACGTTCTCGGTTCCTACGACCGAGTGGTGATCCCCGAGATGAACCTCGGCCAGCTCGCCACCCTGATCCGCGCCAAGTACCTGGTGGACGCCCGCTCCTACAACCAGGTCAACGGCATGCCGTTCAAGGCCGAGCAGCTCGCCACCGCGCTCAAGGAGGCCATCGATGCCCACTGAGGCCCTGACCCTCATCCCCAGGCCCGAAGTACCGCTGACCGCAAAGGACTTCAAGTCCGATCAGGAGGTGCGCTGGTGCCCGGGCTGTGGTGACTATGCGGTCCTGGCCGCGGTGCAGGGGTTCATGCCGGAGCTGGGTCTGGCGAAGGAGAACATCGTCTTCGTCTCCGGGATCGGCTGTTCCTCGCGTTTCCCGTACTACATGAACACCTACGGGATGCACTCGATCCACGGCCGTGCGCCGGCGATCGCCACCGGACTGGCGTCCTCGAGGCGGGACTTGAGCGTGTGGGTCGTCACCGGTGACGGTGACGCGCTCTCCATCGGCGGCAACCACCTCATCCATGCTCTGCGCCGCAATGTGAACCTGAAGATCCTGCTGTTCAACAACCGGATCTACGGGCTGACCAAGGGGCAGTACTCGCCGACCTCCGAGGTCGGGAAGATCACGAAGTCGACGCCGATGGGTTCGCTGGACGCGCCGTTCAACCCGGTGTCGCTGGCGATCGGCGCGGAGGCCTCGTTCGTGGCCCGCACGGTCGACTCCGACCGCAAGCACCTCACCGAGGTACTGCGCCAGGCCGCCGCCCACCCGGGCACCGCGCTGGTGGAGATCTACCAGAACTGCAACATCTTCAACGACGGCGCCTTCGAGGTCCTCAAGGACAAGCAGCAGGCCGAGGAAGCCGTCATCCGCCTCGAACACGGCCGGCCCATCACCTTCGGCACCGACCACTCCAAGGGCGTCGTCCGCGACCCCGCCACCGGAGACCTGATCGTGGTCCCGGTGACGGACGAGACCCGGCACCGGATCCTGGTCCACGACGCCCACACCGCGTCCCCGACCACGGCCTTCGCCCTGTCCCGCCTCGCCGACCCCGACACCCTGCACCACACCCCCATCGGTGTCTTCCGCAGCGTCGAACGTCCCGTCTACGACACGCAGATGACCGACCAGCTGGACGCGGCCATCGAGCAGAACGGCAAGGGAGACCTCGCCGCACTGCTCGCCGGCGGCGACACCTGGACCGTCGTCGGCTGACCCCGGCCCCCGCCGCGAGGCGGACACCGAGAAACGGGATGGCATGGAGCACACCACAACAGGCGCGCCACGCCCGCCCACCGAGCCGGTGTACGGCCCGCCGGCCCTTGAACGCTTCAACCCGGGCCGGCGGATGGGGGAGCGGGGCGGCCGGAGTCCGCAGGAGGCGGGCCGGCAGCTCGGTGAGGCGGATCAGCGGCTCGACGAGCCGGCCCCGCACCCGCCGACCGGCGCCGCGCACCCGCCGGAGCTGAGCGCGGACCGTCCGCCCACACCGTGGCCGTACACCGCTCCCGGCACTGCGGCCGAGTCCAACGCCCGCCACAGGAAACTGATCGCCGCCGGCACCACGGAACTTGCCGTGGTGTTCGACGTGCCGACCCGCACGGGGCACGACTCCGACGCACCGGCGGCCAGCGGCGAGGTCGGCCGGGCGGGGGTGGCGATCGACTCCATCGACGACATGCGGGTGCTGTTCGCCGGGATCCGACTGGACGAGGTCGTCACCTCGATGCGCTGCGGCGCCTGCGCCGCCCCACTGCTCCTGCTGTACCAACTGGTCGCCGAAGAACAGGGAGTGGCGGCCGTCCGGCTGTCCGGCGCGTTCCCCGAAGGCGGGGCGGGGGAGTACGTCCTGGACGGCGCCGGCATCTTCCCGCCCGGCCCGTCCGCGCGGCTGGCCGCGGACCTCGTCCACTACTGCCGGGCCGAGATCCCGCAGTGGGCCACCGGCGCCCGCCGGGCCGCCCGGGAGACCGGCCCCGGTACGTACGTCGCGGCCCGCGGCGGCTCCTTCCCCTTCGGCGGTGAGAAGCCCGAGGAGCTGGCCCCCGCCGACCCGGGCGCCGCGGCCCGCCAAGGCGAACGCATCGCCAAACTCCGTGCCTGGCGCGAACAACGGGACGTGGACGCCGCACTCACCGCCCTGCAGGAGGCGGCGGCGGGCGACGGCAACGTCCTGCACCCGATGAGGCAAGCCCTGCGCGCCCGCGCCACCGTCGGCGAGGGGTGCGACGCACTGCGCGAGGTGTGGGGCACCCACTTCCCGGCGGATGCCCGCTGACTGTCCTCCGGCCGGGTGATCGCGGACGGGCCCGGGCCTGTTCAGTTGTTGCGGGCGGTGATGTCGCCGTAGGCGGTGGTGGCGTGGATGTTCAGGGCGGCGGCGGAGCCCTCGGAGTTGGTCAGGGCGTTGTCGACACGGCCGTAGCCGGTGCCGGCGTCGAGGGTGGCGGAGACGCCGCTTGCGGCGCCGACGCTGATGTGACCGGCCTCGGTGCGCAGGGTGACGGTGCCGTGCACCGCTTCGGCGATGGTCAGGTCGCCCTTCTGGGTGCTGATCTGGGCGGAGCCGCCCAGGCGGTTCACGGTGATGTCGCCGGCGGCGAGGGTGAGGCGGGCGCCCGCTGTCTCGTCGAGGGTGATGGTGCCCTGGGCGGATTCGAGGGCGACGTCGCCGAGGCGTCCGGTGCCGCTGATGTCGGCGGCGGCGGTCCTCGCCTCGACGCGGGAGCCGGCGGGGAGCTGGACGGTGACCTCGACGGACCCGGAACCGGCGCCCAGGAGACGGCTGTTGGCCTCCGGGGTCGCCACGCGCAGGACGCCGTCGGTGTAGGTGACGGTGATCTGCTCCGCCGCCTTCACGTCCGCGCCCCTGGAGGGGTCGGCGGGCGCGACCTCGACGCTGGTGGCGTCGTGGTCCGCGGCGATCAGGCGGACACGTCCGGCCGGGATGTCGAGAACGGCGGAGATCGGGGCGGGGGAGTCGAACTTCTGCATGGTGCTCTCCTTCTCCTGCATCGCGTGCCCCAGCGGCCCGCGGTTTCTGCTGATGGAAAAGCTACGTTGCATTCATAGATCGAGCAACAGTGTCGTTGCGCAAGAACGCCATAAGTACAGGTAGATGGGCCAAATTTGTTGCAATGGTCTCACGTCTAACGCAACACACCTGTCTCCGAGTGTTGCAATGAATTGGAGGTGAACGCTATAGTCCGAGACATACGCGCCATGCACGACGAAGGAGACCCCGATGCCGGGAGGCAGGCTCACCCAGCAGGAACGCCAGCAGATCGCGCTGGGACTGGCCGACGGCCTCGCCTACGCCGAGATCGCCCGAAGCCTGGACCGCCCCACCTCCACCATCACGCGCGAGGTGATGCGCAATGGCGGCCCCACCTCCTACCGCGCCGACCTCGCCCACCGCGCCACCGAACACCGCGCACACCGCCGCAAGCAGGCCACCCCCCGCGACACCAGGGCACCTCAGCCCCAGGGCCGCCACGAGCAGGCCGTGCGCGAGTACGAGGAGGTGCTCACCACCGTCTTCATGGCCTCGGGCGCGCCCACGATGATGGCCCGGGTGATGTCCTGCCTCACCCTCACCGACTCCGGCAGCCTCACCGCCGCCGAACTCGTCCAGCGTCTCCAGGTCAGCCCGGCGTCCATCTCCAAGGCCATCGCGTTCCTGGAGAGCCAGGGCCTGGTCCGCAGGGAGCGCGACGAACGCCGCCGCGAGCGCTACGTCGTCGACGACGACGTCTGGTACCAGTCCATGATGGCCAGCGCCCGCTCCACCGCCCAGATCGTCGAGACCGCACGGCAGGGCGTCGGCGTCCTGGGCCCCGGCACCCCGGCCGGCAACCGCCTGGAGAACATCGCCCGCTTCCTCGACTACGTCTCCGAAAGCCTCGCCCGCGCCGCGGAACAGGCCCGTGAAGTCCTCTACACCAAGCCCGAGACGGCGCCGGACGAGACCGACTGAGCCGCGAACCGGCTGCGGGGACCCGCCTGCTCTGTCGGCCTGACGCGCATCCGGCGCAGAAGCCTCCGCCGGAACACCGGTGGAGCCCTGGCCCAGGAAGTACCGGAATCCCTTGTCCCGTATGGCGATTGAGGTGAGGATCCGGGACGTGACTGACGCCGACGCCGACAGAGCCGGGTCCCTGGGATCCGGCGGCTCCGTTCCACCCGCCGGCCCCGGACCTGGCCCCGGCGCCGGTACTCTCGTCTCGGATCCGAGCGCCCCGCACACTCCCGCTCCGCCCCACGCTCATGCCGACAAGAGCGCGTGCAATTCCCCGGGCGCGTCCGGCAGTTCCGGCCCGTCCGGGCAACTCCCGTCACGGCCCGCGCACCGCGACACGAACGTACTGCGCTGGCTCACCGCCTACTTCGCGTCCATCGTGGGCGACAGCGTCTACTTCCTCGCCCTGGGCTGGGCGGCCGCGCAGTTCGCCGGTCCCGCGCAGGTCGGCTTGGTGCTGGCGGTGGGTGCCGTCCCCAGGGCGCTGCTGATGCTCCTGGGCGGTGTGGTGGCCGACCGGTTCGATCCGCGCAAGGTCGTCATCGGTTCCGATGCCCTGCGGGCCGCGGTGATCCTCGCGCTCGCCGCCCTGCTGTGGCTCAGCACGCCGAAGATCTGGCTGCTGGTGGTGGTGGCGCTGCTCTTCGGGGTGGTGGACGCCCTGTTCATGCCGGCGGTGGGTGCGCTGCCGCCGCGGCTCACCGCCCCCGACGAGGTCGTCCGCCTCGTCGGCATGCGGCAGTTGGCGATCCGGATCGGGAAGGCGGTGGGTCCGCCCCTGGCCGGATTCGCCCTCGCCCACCACGGCGAGGCCGCTTTCGCGATGGCCGGGACGCTGTTCGCGTTCTCCCTGCTCCTCCTGGCCGGCGTCCGCATCACGCCCCTGGCACCGCAGCCGGGCGCGGGCAGACCCGGCAGCCCCTGGCAGGACCTGGCCGACGGACTGCGCTACATCCGCCGCCACCGCCTGGTGGGACCCCTCGTGCTCGCCACCGCGCTGAGTGAGATCGGGTTCATGGCGCCGCTGCAGGTGGGAGTGTTCCTCCTGGCGGGGGAGCGGGGTTTCGGGGCGTCCTCGATCGGCTGGATCCTCGGCGCGTTCGCGGTCGGGGCCGGACTGGGAGCCGTGGGCCTGTCTCTCATGGGGCGGATCCGGCGCGCCGGAACAGCCCAGCTCTGCACGCTCGTCGTCGCCTCCGCGGCGATCGGCGCCATCGGCCTGCTGCCGACGGTGGCCGGCGCGGCGGCGGTCGCCGGCTTCGCGGGGCTGGTGGGCGGTGTGTGCGGGGGCCTGTCCATCGCCCTGATCCAGCGCAACACGGCCGCCTCCTACCAAGGCCGCGTCGCCGGCGTCCTGGCCCTGTCCCACGTCGGACTGGCCCCGCTCGTCTTCCCCCTCTTCGGCCTTGCGGCCGGTGCGGTCGGGGTGACACCGATGTTCCTCATCGGCGCGGGCATCAGCGCGAGCGCCGCCGTCGTCGGCCTCCTCTCGCCCGACGTACGCCGGGCGGAACTCACCGTGCGGCCGGCCCCGAAGCCGGGGCCGCGCACCCCGGCGCCCGCCCCACGGCCCGACACGGCCCCCGGGCCCCGCCGGAGCCGCTAGGCCCGCGCGAGCGCCCGCTCGAACAGCACCGGGTCGTGGGCGTTGACGATGAGCAGATCGGGCTCCCCACGCTCGTACAGCTCGGCGAGCCGCGCATGGTTGTCGCGCACCTGGTTGATGTCGTAGGCGATGAAGGACTCCATGCCGCTGAGCGTGCGCGGGACGGGGGAGCGCCGGTCCAGGACGCCCCGATGGTAGAAGGCGTCCCCGGTGTGGAGCAGCCATCCGCTGTCCGCCTCGACGGCGACGGCGGCGTGCCCCCGGCTGTGCCCGGGCAGGGCGATCAGCACGATCCCGGGGGCGATCGCGTCGAGTTCACGCGCCGCCGCGAAGCCGCGCCACCGTTCCCCGTCGGGCCGGTGCTCGACGAGTTTCACGCCGTGCTCCCACTGCGGCCGCCGGTAGCGGATCCGCTCGCGCCAGGTGGGGGAGTGGACGGACCCGCGGGCCTCGTCGGCGGTGAGGTGGACCTGCGCGTCGGGGAAGTCGGCCAGGCCCCCGATGTGGTCGGAGTCGAAGTGCGTGAGCACGATGTGGCGGACGTCCTGGCGGCTGAACCCGAGCCGCTCGATCTGCCGTACGGCCGTCTCCTCGACGTCGAAAACGGGCCGTACGAAACGCCGGGACGGCCCGACGCGGCGCCCTGGATCGGCGATGTCGTCGAGCCCGTAGCCGGAGTCGACGAGGACCAGGCCGCCGGCGGTCTCGAGGAGCAGCACGTGACACACCAGACGCGCGCCGGGCGGATGCATGGTGCCGCAGTTCAGATGATGAACTTTCACAAACGGGATTCCTTGTCGTGTGGGGAGGCGGGCAGGCCCGAGCCCTCCTCCCGTCGGAGCGTCTCGCCGCAGCGGCCCGAAGCCGAACGGTCCATGATCGGAGGCTAACCGCCCTCCGTATAGAAATAGTTGAGCGATGGACGAGGGAACCTGGACCGCACGCCTGCGCACCTTGGCGGCGGAAGAATGCCACCGGTCCGATCAACACCCCGCCTACCCAGCCGACTTGGGCCCACGCCGGACCACTTGTCCTGCCGGCCGGACGGCCCGCCACCGGCGCAGACCGCCGGCGCCATCGAACGGGCGTGCCCGGGGCCGCCGTTGGGGCCGAGCGCGACTCGACCACGCTTCGAGCGCACTGCGGCAGGCTGCGGGAGTGCCCGGGTGCGTATGCCCGGGCAGGGGGCGGCGGCGCCCGCGGCGGGGGTGTGCGGTGCTCGCGTTCCGCCGTGCCGCGAAGCCCACTCGGGAATCGCTGGAGGCGCGCTCGAGGGCCGTCCCGGGAGGGGCGGAGAAGCACCACCAGCGTAAGCAAACCGCCACTGCGGTTTGTTACCCTGCGCGGGTCTTGGTGCCATCCGATCCCGACGGGAGCCCCCCACCATGGCGACGTTGCTCTACAGACTGGGCCGATTCGCGTTCCGCAGGCGAGGCCTGACGGTACTGCTGTGGCTGCTGGTTCTCTTCGGCGCGGGATTCGCGGCCTCCTCCGCGCCCGCGCCCCCCGCCGACACCTTCTCCATGCCGGGTACCGAGTCGCAAAAGGCCTTCGACCTGCTGGAGGAGAAGTTCCCGGCCGCCGGCGCCGAGGGCGCCGGCGCACGGGTCGTCGTCCGCGCCCCCAAGGGGCAGCGGATCACCACGGCCGAGAACAAGAGGGCTGTGGCCGCTCTCGTCGGCGAGCTGGGCAGGAACCCGGGCATCATCCGGGTCACCGACCCGTTCACGGCCGGCGCGGTCAGCAAGGACGGCACCACCGCCTACGCGGTGGCCACCTACAAGGCCAGTGCCACCGAACTCACCGATGCCCAGCACGACGCGCTGGACAAGACTCTGCGCTCGGGCCGCAGTACGGGTCTGACCGTGGAGGCCGGCGGCGACGCGGTGAAGGTCGACACCGCCATGAGCGGCGTCGGCGAGAAGATCGGCGTCCTGATCTCCGCCCTCGTCCTGCTGATGACCTTCGGCTCCCTGATCGCCGCGGGCATGCCGCTGCTGACCGCCGTCATCGGCGTCGGGATCGGCATCAGCGCCATCACCGCACTGGGCAGCACGCTCGGCCTGTCCGCGACCACGTCCAACCTGGCGATGATGCTCGGACTGGCCGTCGGCATCGACTACGCGCTGTTCGTCGTCTCCCGCTACCGCTCGGAGAAACTGGAGGGCCACGACCGCCAGGAGGCCGCCGGACGGGCGGTCGGCACCGCGGGCTCCGCCGTCGTCTTCGCCGGACTCACCGTCATCGTCGCGCTCGCCGGCCTGAGCGTGGTGAACATCCCCGTCCTGACCAAGATGGGCCTGGCCGCCGCCGGCACCGTCGCCGTGGCCGTCCTCATCGCCATCACCCTGGTCCCCGCCCTGCTCGGCTTCGCCCCCATCCGCGTCCTGCGCCGCCGCGACCGCGCCGCGTTCCGCAGCAAGCCCCTCTCCGCCCGCCGCCGGCGCAAGGCGGCCAAGCAGGCGGCGAAGCAGGCCCGGCGCCACCCCAACCTCGGCGCACGCTGGGCCGGTTACGTGCTGCGCCACCCGGTCGCGGTCCTGCTGGTCGGCGTCGTGGGCCTCGGCGCCCTGGCCGTGCCCGCCGCGAGCCTGCGGCTCGGCCTGCCCGGCGAGGGCACGATGGCCACCGACACCACCCAGCGCAAGGCCTACGACATGCTCTCGGCGTCCTTCGGCGACGGCTTCAACGGCCCGCTGACGGCCACCGTCGAAGGCCCCGGGGCCGCGGCCGCCGCGAAGAAGGTGGCCCAGCGCTTCGCCGCGCAGGACGGCGTCGCCTCCGTCACCCCGCCGACGCTCAACCCGGCGGGCGACACCGCCCTCTTCAACGTCATCCCCACCAGCGGTCCGGGCAAGGCCGCCACCGAGGACCTGGTCCGCTCCCTGCGCCAGAGCGCCGGCGGCCTGGAGAACGACACCGGCTCCGAGATCCTGATCACCGGTCAGACGGCCCTGATCATCGACTTCTCCCACACCCTGGACAAGGCGCTGCTGCCCTACCTCGCCCTCGTCGTGGGTCTGGCCTTCCTCCTCCTGATGGTGGTCTTCCGCTCCGTCCTGGTCCCCTTCAAGGCGGCCCTGGGGTTCCTGCTCTCGGTCGGCGCGGCGCTCGGCGCGGTCGTCGCGGTCTTCCAGCAGGGCCACCTCGCCGGCCTCTTCGGCATCGACCAGCCCGGCCCCATCGTGAGCACCATGCCCATCCTCATGATCGGCGTGGTCTTCGGACTCGCCATGGACTACGAGGTGTTCCTCGTCAGCCGCATGCGCGAGGCCTACACCCACGGCGCCACCCCCGCGGAGGCCGTCGTCACCGGCTTCCGCTACGGCGGCCGCGTCGTCTCGGCCGCCGCCATCATCATGATCAGCGTCTTCTCCGGCTTCATCGCCGAGGACAACGACCTCGTCAAGATGATGGGATTCGCGCTGGCCTCCGCTGTGCTCTTCGACGCCTTCGTCGTCCGCATGGCGATCATCCCCGCCCTGTTCGCCCTCCTGGGCGCCAAGGCCTGGTGGCTGCCGAAGTGGCTCGACCGGCTGCTGCCCAACCTCGACGTCGAAGGCGCGGAGCTCGGCCAGGACCCCGCCGGCCCGCCGCTGTCCTCCCACCGCCCGAAGCGCGAACGCGAACTGACCCGCTGAGCCACAGCCCGTTGGCGCCGGGCCGGTACGAGGGCGCCGGAGGAGAACGCCACGACGCCACCGGCCACCGGCCGGTGGCGTCGTAGCCGCTCCCGACACCGCCCCCACTGCCGCCACCCGGCCCACGGATAGCGTTCACCTCCAATCATTGCAACACCGTCTGTACGAGGACGTTGCGTTATGCGCGAGACCGTTGCAACAACTTTTACTCATCTACCAGCAGTTACCGCCAACTTGCGCAACAACAGTGTTGTCAGAACCGTGAAGGCAACGTAGCGTTTCTCTCATCGGAAAGCGCGGGCGCCGTCGGGGCGCGCGATGCAGGAGAAGGAGAGCACGATGCAGAAGTTCGACACCCCCGCCCCCGTCTCGGCCGTCATCGACATTCCCGCGGGCCGGATCCAGGTCATCGCCGCCGACCGTGCGGACGCCACGGTCGAGGTCCTGCCGGCGAACGCCTCCAAGAGCCGTGACGTGAAGGCGGCGGAGCAGGTCACGGTCCTCTACGGCGACGGCGTCCTGCGCATCGAGGCCGCACCGGCCAAGAACCGCATCCTCGGCGGCAGTTCCGGATCGGTCGAGATCACCATCCAGCTCCCCGTCGGCTCCCGCATCGAGGCCAAGACCGCCGCCACCGACTTCCGCGGAGTGGGACGCCTCGGCGACGTCACCTTCGAAGGCGCCCAGGGCACCCTCAAACTCGACGAGACCGCCGGCGCCCACCTGAGCCTCATGGCAGGCGACATCACCATCGGCCGCCTCGGCGGACCCGCCGACATCAGCACCCAAAAAGGCGACCTCACCATCACCGAGGCCACCGGCGGCACCGTCACCCTGAGCACCCAGTCCGGCGACATCACCGTCGGCGCCACCCGCGGCGTCTCCGCCACCCTCGACGCCGGCACCAGCTACGGCCGCATCAACAACGCACTGAAGAACACCGACAGCACCCCCGCCCTCACCATCCGCGCCACCACCACCCAGGGCAATATCACCGCCACCAGCAACTGACCCCCCGACACCCGACCCACGACACCATCACCACCCGCAGCCTCAAAGGAGTCCCCCTCATGACCAGCTTGGCCATCGCGGCGCACGGGTTGCGCAAGTCCTACGGTGACAAGGTCGTGCTCGACGGCGTCGACCTGAGGGTCCCCGAGGGCACCGTCTTCTCCCTGCTGGGCCCGAACGGTGCCGGCAAGACGACGGCCGTGAAGATCCTCTCGACACTCATCACCCCGGACGCGGGTTCCGGGCAGATCCAGGTCGGCGGCCATGACCTGGCCACGCAGGCGCAGGCGGCCCGCGCGGTGATCGGTGTGACGGGTCAGTTCTCGGCGGTGGACGGGCTGATCACGGGGGAGGAGAACATGCTGCTGATGGCCGATCTGCATCATCTGTCGAAGGCGGAGGGCCGGCGCACGGCGGCCGAACTCCTGGAGCGCTTCGACCTGGTGGAGGCGGCGAAGAAGCCGGCGTCGACCTACTCGGGCGGCATGAAGCGGCGCCTGGACATCGCGATGACGCTGGTCGGCGCTCCGCGGATCATCTTCCTCGACGAGCCGACCACCGGTCTCGACCCGCGTTCCCGGCACAACATGTGGCAGATCATCCGGGAGCTGGTCACCGGCGGCACCACGGTCTTCCTCACCACCCAGTACCTGGAGGAGGCCGACGAACTCGCCGACCGCATCGCCGTCCTCAACAACGGAAAGATCGCCGCCGAAGGCACCGCCGAGGAGCTGAAACGCCTCATCCCCGGCGGACACATCCGCCTGCGCTTCACCGACCCCACCGCCTACCAGAGGGCCGCCCTCGCCCTCACCGACAGCGCCCGCGACGACGAAGCCCTCGCCCTCCAACTCCCCAGCGACGGCAGCCAACGAGAACTACGCACCATCCTCGACCGCCTCGACACCGCCGGCATCGAAGCCGACGAACTCACCGTCCACACACCCGACCTGGACGACGTCTTCTTCGCCCTCACCGGCAACACCACCCTCCCCACCCAGCCCAAGGAGACCGTCCGATGAGCACCCTCTCCCTCGCCGTACGCGACTCCTCCACCATGCTGCGCCGCAACCTCCTCCACGCACGCCGCTACCCCTCCCTCACCCTCAACCTGCTGCTCACCCCCGTGATGCTGTTGCTGCTCTTCGTCTACATCTTCGGCAACACCATGAGCGGCGGCGCCGGCCGCTCCGCCTACATCGCCTACATCGTCCCCGGCATCCTGCTCATGACGATCGGCTCCACCGTCGTCGGCACCGCCGTCTCGGTCGCCACCGACATGAACGAAGGCATCATCGCCCGCTTCCGCACCATGGCCATCCACCGCGGTTCCGTCCTCTTCGGCCACGTCGTCGGAAGCGTCCTCCAGGCCATCCTCAGCGTCATCCTCGTCGGCGCGGTGGGCGTCGCGATGGGCTTCCGCTCCACCGACGCAGGCATCCTGGAATGGCTCGCGGCCCTCGGCCTCCTCGCCTTCTTCGCCCTCGCGTTCACCTGGATCGCCGTCGGCATGGGCCTCGGCAGCCCCAACGCCGAAGCGGCCAGCAACAACGCCATGCCACTGATCCTCCTGCCCCTGATCTCCAGCGCCTTCGTGCCGCTCGACTCGATGCCCGGCTGGTTCCAGCCGATCGCCCACTACCAGCCCTTCACCCCGGCGATCGAAACCCTGCGGGGCCTCCTGCTGGGCACGGAGATCGGCAACAACTGGTGGATCGCCCTCGCCTGGTGCGCGGCCCTCAGCGTCCTCGGCTGGCGCTGGTCGCAGTCCCAGTACAACGCCGATCCGAAGTAGGCAGGCGGACACCACGAACCCGTTCCACCCCAGGGCGGCGCACCCCGACACCCGTCGGAGTACGCCGCCCTGCGCGTGGAGCGGGACGCCCGGCACGCACCTCAGAGCGACCCGGGTTTCCGTCGTAGCATTCACAGCCAACCCATTGCAATGTTCGCAAGAGAAGATGTTGCGTTACAGCGGAATCATTGCAACAAAAATAGAGCCATCACCTGCATAAACGCCGATTGCAAGCAATAAATATATTGTCAAATCCATGAATGCAACGTAGCGTTTGCATCATCAGAAACAACGAACCGGCGGCCCCGCAGGCCGACGAGAACGAGCTCAGCAGACCAGAAGCCAAGGGGGGTCGAACCATGAAGACAACGCACAGCCGACAGCAGGCCACACCCAGCGCCGCCACCGCCTTCGCCCGCTTCACCCTCCTCGGCGGCACCGTAGGACTCGCCTCCAGCCTCACCGTGGCCACCCTCGCCACACAGATCCCCTGGAGCCTGGCCAACGCCCTCGTCACCGTCCTCTCCACCCTCCTGGCCACCGAACTCCACGCCCGCTTCTCCTTCGGCGCAGGCGGACACGCAACCTGGCGCCAGCACACACAGTCCGCCGGCTCAGCCGCCGCCGCCTTCGCACTCACCTGCACCGCCACACTCGCCCTGCACCAACTGATCGCCACCCCCGGCACAATGCTCCAGCAGACCGTCTACCTCTCAGCATCCGCGCTCGCCGGCGTCGCACGCTTCGCAGTCCTGCGCCTGGTCGTCTTCGCCCGCAACCACACACAGACCGCGACCACCGGCCCCACCAACCGTCGAACCCACGCCGGGCCGGCCGACCCCCTCGCCGCCGCACCGACCGGCCCCGCAGAACTCTGCCAGGCCGCCTGACCACACGGCCCGGCGGCGACCCCCCCCCGGGGGGGCGAGGAGATCCGGTCGCGGTGAACCTCTTCGGGCAGGCACCCCCGCGAGGATGCGACCTCAATTCGATGGTGCTCGAATTCGTAGTCCTGGCCCGGCGATGTGTTCAAGCTGATGCAGGTCTGGGCCGCGCGATGAGAGCGAGTCGACGCGAGATGTCTCGGGAATCGGGGGAGCAGGTATGCGGCGAGTGCTAGCCCTAGCTGCGACGTTGGCCGTCGTGACCACCTTGGCGGCCGGATGCGGCAAAGCACAGACGCCGAAAGGTGCGTCGCCTTCTACTTCGCTGAGCAACTCCCGGGCACTTACCGATGCGGAGGCGCTCCGTATCGCCGATGCCCAGCAGGTGCTGATCCGAAAGTGCATGGAACGCGACGGCTTCACCTACTGGGAAGCGGAGCGCCCAAGCCTTGAGGAAAGTCGTACTTTGGGCTACGTGTTGGACGATGTCGACTGGGCGCGCCGGCACGCCTACGGCAGCCGAATCTCCGCGCAGGAAGACCGTCGGCGACGTGCCGACCTCAACATTGCCTACCACAAAAGCCTTTCTGCAGAGAGACGCAAGGAGTATGACGAGGCATTGGACGGGGGGCTCCAAGCACCTGTCATCTCCGCCACGCTTCCCGGCGGCGGGGTCGTCCAGAAACGGGAAGGAGGCTGTGTAGCGGAATCCGAGAGTCAGCTGTACGGAGACGTGCGGGCCTGGTTCCGCGCAGAAAAGATCTCCGGCGGCCTCCAGTCGCTCTATGTCCCCAAGGTGATGGCCGACGGGAAGTTCACCGCGGCACTGAATGCCTGGTCGCAGTGCATGACGCACGCCGGTCGCCCCTACTCGGACCCCCAGGCGGCCCGCCAGGCCGCCGCGCAGCGATCAGTTCGGCTCGGTGTCGACAAGGCGTTCCCGAGCGAGCGTGATCTTGCGGTAGCCGATGCCACCTGCGCCCGGAAGACCTCACTGAAGGCCATCGGTGAGGCACGCGAAGCCCACTACATCGAGGAACTGCCCAAGCGGTACGGAAAGGCGCTGGAAACTTGGCACGGGTTCCAACATCGCGCCCTAGTGCGAGCCCGCGCCCTCGTCGATGCCCGTACCTGACACAGAATCTCTCACCCGCCCGGCCAAGAACGCCTCGCCGAAGCGGCATCAACGACGTCGAGGAGTCAAGCATGCGCACATTAGGCACGTTCATCGCTGCCCTCAGCCTGTCCGTATTCGGGCTTTCCATCACCAGCACGGCGGCGCATGCCACCACCGAAGGGGACATCTGCAATGCCAAATGGCCGGGCCGCAACGGCTCCATGCACGCCTGGGATGGGACCGACTGCAGCGGCGACTACCTCGGAGGAACAACCGGAAACGACCTCAACTGGGGAGACGGCGTAGGCGGATTCACCAACGCCAACAACCGAGCCTCCTCCGTCATGAACGCAGGATTCTTCGGAGGGAGGGACATGGTCGCCTTCTACTTCCTCCCCGGCGGCACAGGATCGTACGCATGCCTTGCACCAGGAGAGCTCTATGCCGATTACCTGGGCGACAACACCTTCACCAACGGCGCCAACATGAACAACAACATCATGGCTCACAAATGGGTTACACCCGCCGACTGCGCCGCGGGCAGCTGGATCACCTGACCGCCCACCGTCTCACGCGCCTCCAGACCAGGCATTGCGCTCTCGTTCTGACGGCTGTCTGGAGTCACCACCAGGAAGGCAACGCGTGCTGGCAGGTCCGAAGAGCTACTTCAGCTCTTCGGACCAGGCAAGCATGCAAAGCGCGGAGTCGTGGGGGAGCGATATCGATTCTCACCCGACTCCGGCTCCGGTCCCCGCCTCTCCCTCGGCAACAGGCATCTGGATCAAATGATGCTGAGTGTCCAAGGTGCTCGGGTGCGCGGCACCAAGTCGCTCGCGGCGCAGAGCGAGAACGGCTTCGAATTCGGAGCGCGCCGCCTGCAGTTCGCCTTGGTCCTGCATGACTCGAGCGAGATCGTGCCGTGTGTCGAGCGTCCCAGGGTATGTATCGCCGCGCAATTCCCGTTCGGCGCTGAGGATAGCTTCGAGCTCGGAGCGGGCTCTGGCAAGATCCCCCCGGCTGTGCAGCACGCGAGCGAGGTTGTGCCGACTGGCCAGAGTGCTGGGATGCACTTCGCCAAGCTGCTCCCTGCGCACGGCGAGGACCGCCTCGAACTCTGTGCCAGCCGCCCGCAAATCACCTTGGCCGTGCAGGACACGGGCAAGCTCGTGCCGGGTGGTCAGGGTGTCGTGATGACTGTCGCCGAGCTGGTCCTGGCGCAGGGTGAGGATTGCTTCGAATTCCGAGCGGGCTTGCTGTAGCTCGCCTTGGCCGTGCAGGACACGGGCAAGCTCGTGCCGGGTGGTCAGGGTGTCGTGATGACTGTCGCCGAGCTGGTCCTGGCGCAGGGTGAGGATTGCTT
>NZ_JBIWLU010000028.1:16288-23386 GCF_044766365.1 Streptomyces sp. NPDC102279
GCTTCGAATTCCGAGCGGGCTTGCTGTAGCTCGCCTTGCTCACGCAGGACACGGGCAAGCTCGTGCCGGGTGGTCAGGGTGTCGTGATGACTGTCGCCGAGCTGGTCCCGGCACACCGCGAGGACCGCCTCGAATTCCGAGCGGGCCTGTCCATGGAAGCCACGGGTCCGCAGATACTGGGCGGCCCGACCAGCTGACGTAGCCGCTGCCAGAATGATGTGGCCCGGCAACGGCTCACAGATGGCGCGGTGAAAGACGTCGAGGATATGCGGTGTCAGCAGCCGCCAGTGCATCCAGAACTTGGGCTCCTGCGGCATCCCGGTCTCAGCAGCACCTGCCGCGGACTGCAGTAAGGCGACGGCTGTGACGAGAAGAGCAGGATTGCGGCAGGCGTCCCGTACCAGCGGGTGAAGCTGAAGAACCGGAAGACCATCGACGCCGGGCCTGCGCAGGTCAACAAGGCCGAACGCGGCCAAGCCGGTCAGATGGTCCCATACCGCGGAACCGCTCAAGGTACTGAGACCACCCGGTGCAGCGGCCAGACGCTCGGGAGTGAGCAGGAGAGAGTAGGGAAGCTCGGCATCGGCGAAAGCCGTGATCAGTTCGAGGAAGGACCTGGCATGGGTCTGGCCGCGCTCTTCCAGCAGTCCCACGGACAGGGCCAACGTGCGTGCCAGGACCCGATCGGAGTCCAGCCGTTCCACTTCGTTCTCCCAAACTCGTCGGTAGTCGACATAGGTGGAGGGCGTTCCGCACGGACGAAAGGCGCCTGACGTCTGGTGCACGGACGCGAGGTAGGTGCCGGCGAGCCCGAGCGTCAGAGGCAGGCCGCCCAACCGTCCGGCTAGTTCCCGCGCCTCGCCGTGGGTACCGGCAGAGCTGTGGGCATGGTCCTGCAGGATGTGGGCCGCATCATCAAGACGATCGCCGGTCAATGGATGAATGGGATACAGCTTCGACACCGGCCCCCACACCGCGACTGTACTGTCGCGACTGGTCACCAGGACCGCACCATTGCCTCGACCGGAGGCTAACGGGCGGACCCAGCCGGTGCCGGCGCTGAGATGACCGGGGCCATCGAGAAGAGCGACATCGTCTGCGTTGTCGACGACCAGCAGCCACCGCTCCCGCAAGCGCTCCAGGTATGCCCACACCACATCGGCGGTATCACCGTTGCGCAGTTCTTCCTCGGAAGCACCTGCATGACGGGCAACGGCACGCATCCCTGCTTCGAGACTCGCACTCCGCTGGCCGTCCACCCACCACACGCGCCACCCGGCGCGCACCCACGACGCGGCCACTTCGACCGCCAGGGCGGTCTTGCCGCAGCCGCCCATGCCGCATACCACCGAAATCCGGTCCCCACCGGGGCGAGCCAGAGAAGCTTCCAGACGTTGCAACACGCCCCCACGGCCACGTACCGGGTGCTGCGGGTCACGCAACCCCAGAGGAGGTGCCACTGTCACGGGATCCGGAATATCAGCTGAACGGCTCCCCACATAGATCGAATCAGCTCGCAGACTGTAGGCAGACAACCCCCCACCGACAGCCGACACGAGCAGTGACGGCGATTCCCCCGGGTCGTTCAAGAGCGGGCCGAACCCGGCTGAGGAGGGTTTCCCAAACTGATATCGCCCTTCACATTGGCCACGCCTGCAGCGAATGAACCGTCCTCGGCCACCACACGGACCGCACCGCCGGCCACAAGTCCATACGCGCCTGCCGCAGGAACTGCTGAAGCCGCACTCAGCGCCGCCCACGCTTCGACCGCAGCCTGTAAATCGGCGGCGAAAGCAGAGTCTTCTCTGGCAGCCTCGGCCAGAGCCTGCTCGACGCGGGTACGAGTCAGCGCGCTCGGCTCCTCCTGGCCCGACTCTGCCTCCGCCTGCAGGCGGCTCAGCTCTGTGTCCGACCCGAGTCTGCGAACGACCACCTCATGTACGCGGTCCATCGCCGCATCCAAGACGAAGTCCACTTCGCCATCGGCTCGCCCCCCGACCCGGCGCACCTTGTTGATCGCCCAGGCAAACACACATGTCACCGCGACTTCGATACCGGTCACAGTCCCCCCACGCCAGACATTACGTAGCGCACCTACGACGGGCCTTCCCAACAAGCCGCAGTGCCAACCACGGGCAGGCAGGCCCCTCACATCCCTTGCGCGATACGACGCCCCTGAGGCCTCAACCGCCCCCGGACGGTCGAGGACACAATCAGGCCGTGACGGGATTCCCCACTCGGCGACAGGTGAACTCAGCCGCAGGAGAACTTGGTGATCGAACTGAACCGGTTGTCCCACTCGGGAAAGCGTGACGGCAGGTTGGTCTGTGTACCGGCGAAGACCGTCCAGCAGCCGCCGGTGTAGTTGTACCCGTCGTGCAGGGCGAATGCTTCGCTGTTGCGGTTCCAGTACGACGACGTCCGGTTATCCATCGACTGACCCCGCAGGTCGGGGGAGCCGGACGCGAACCAGGCGATGGTGCCGGTCCCGTCGACCCCGTCGAAGATGCAGAAGTAACCGTTGGGACAGCGGCTCCAGCCGGCCGCAGGCGCCGCCTCCGCCGACTGGGCCGAAGTCGTGGCCAGCGTCAGAACGAGGGCAGCGGCAGAACCCAGCGCCGCGAATGTCTTACGCATGCTTTTCCTCCGATGAGCGGTTCCGCCTGTCCGGCCAGGGACAGGCCTCATGACGGCGTGCAACCCACCCCGCCGTAGTACGTCGCCCCATCCGTCCAGCAGGTCAGACGTAACAGGCAGAGACGTATCCGGGAACGCGGGTGCGCAGGTCCAGGACGAGTTGCCATGCCACGGTGCTGGTGCCGTCAGGGCAGTCGACCCTGGGGCCGGGGTCAGTCTGGTACCAGTGCGCGCAGTCCCCGCGATTTGCCTGGCCGACGATCCGCCCGCCCGGCGTGGCCCGAATGTTGATCCCCGTGCCGCGGAAGTCCGTGTAGGCCCCTCCGATCTGACAGGACTGCACGGCAGCATCTGTAGGCGGAGCCGGTGCTTTCGCTGCCGCCTGGGCAGGCGTAGCAACCGCGATGACGGACAAAGAACAGGCCACGAGAGCCGTACGAAGCAATCTGCCGGTATGCATGGATTCCCCTGTCGAGCCGCCGAATCATGATTCCTTCTCCAGAGCCGCACGATGTATCAATCACCGCGCCGGCCACCGCACCGAGCCTGGAACCTCGGCGAAGCAACCGCCAAAGCATTCGAAGCAGCTCGAAATGTCACCGGCGCCCACCAGGACAGAGCAGAATCACCAAGGCGACGCAGGAGAGGCCGACAGGACGCGTACACCCGCCGCAGTCCCTCTCCCGACACTGATGCGACCGGCTACCGATCCGGGGCAAACGGGCCCGTCACGCGCCGTCGAGGATCCGCAGCCCAAGCGGCGTGACAGCGTGAATGACGTACTTCCCGCAACGACGGCTACTGACCAGACCCCCATCACGCAACGCACTCATCTGGTAAGTGAGACTCGACTGCGCGATACCCACGACACGAGCAATGTCCGTCGACGTACATCCCCCACAGCTGTCACGACCGGCAAGAGCCTGGAGGATGGCCGCACGTGTCCGGCCGAGCAATCGCGAGGCGCCCCTCCCACCATCCCGAGCCAAATGCCAGGCCGGCTTGGCCACCGGATACACCAAAGTGGGCATCAGATCCGGATCCGCCAGCGCGGTCGGACGCCGCCAGCAGAAGAAAGAAGGCACAAGAAGCAGCCCACGGCCCCCCAGAAACACGTCACGGCTCACCGGATAATCCACCTCGAGGACCGGATCCCGCCATCGCGCATACGGAGCCAAACTTTCCAAAAGCCCCTGCACACCCCCGGCGAGCAGAGACTCCGAGCGCAGATCGACATCCACCCCCACCTGACCACGCATGCGCGACAGATGAGGCCTCAGCAACGTATCGAAGTACGTGCGAAGCGCCCGAACGACTCTCATCAAATCGACAGAGTCCGCCCGCGGACCCCCCACCGGCCCACGCAACCTGGCCTGCCCGGCGTTCAACCGCCCCACCTGGTCCGCCACCACACACGCCGGTGTCGCCCCGACCGCATCCAACCCGGCCGCCAAATCGCCGGAGACGTCGGGAGTGAGAAGGTCGGGAATATAACCGTGGCTAGGAACGAGACCGCGCAGCGGCGACAACGCCACACGCAGCCTCTCGTCGCGGCGAATCCTGTCACGCGTCACATCCCGCCACACACCGAACTCCGCCCGCCCATCACCCGTCTTTAATCGGCAGAGGCTGCAGACGATCTCCCACATGGGATCCGGCCCCCGCGACACCCGAACGTTCCTCAAGTCATCGTCGGTGAAATGCAGACGGAGCATGCCGCCCTCCCCTTCTCGTCACGACCGACAGGGGAGGTGCTCACCGCCGCACGACAGAGGCCACCGCGCTCAACCACACGGCAGAACAGACCCCTTGATCCATTCTGGTCGAGCCCCGGACATCAGAGCGGCCGAGAACCGAAGGGAACACTCAGCGATTCGATAACCTGCACTCTATGGTCGCCGGGAGTACGCGTCGCCGAGACGCCCGAGAGCCGAGCCTGCACCAATTACGCCTGTTCCTCGTACTGGCGGAAGAACTCCACTTCGGACGGGCAGCCGCACGCATGTTCATCTCCCAACCCGCGCTCAGCCAACAGATGCGCGCACTGGAACAGCGCCTCGACACCCCCCTGCTGGAACGCCGCAGCGGCACCCCGACCCTCACCCCGGCCGGACACGCACTGGCCGAGCAAGCCAAAGAAGTCCTCGCGGCGATGACAAAACTGCTCCAGGTCTCCGACACACACGCCGGCACCGTACGAGGCAGACTCCGCATCGGCTCCCTCGGCGCCGAAGCAGCCATGCCACACGCAAGAACCGTCCTCGACCGCCTGCGCAACCGCCACCCCCACCTCGAAGTCGAAGTCCTCAACCTGAACTTCGTCGAGCAGTTCGACGCCCTCGCAGACGGCACCGTCGACGCCGCCTTCCTACGCGCACCACTGCCCTCCAGCTTCCAAAGCATCGAACTCGCCACAGAGCCACGCGTGATCTGCCTCCCGGCGGACGACCCACTCGCCCACGAAAAAGAACTCACCCTGGCCCAGATCGCGGACCGCGCCGTGGTCAACATGCCCCCCGAAGTGCCACGACAGTGGTGGGACCACCTCACCATCAACCCACGCCCCGACGGAACCAACGTGCGCTACGGCCCCGTAGTCCGCGACACCGAAGCCATGGTCCTCGCCGTCCTACAAAAACGAGCCATCACCTTCCTACCGGCAGCCGCCCGCCGCCTGTACCCCCGCCCAGGACTCACCTACGTCGATTCCCCCGAGCTCGGCAACTCGGTCTCCCACCTCGCATGGCTCCCAGCCAACCGCGACGTACCCGCCGTACACGCCCTGCGCGCCGCAGCGCACCCCGACAACCCGTCACCCGAGGGCGAACCGCGACTCGACGAGGCCGGAACAGGGGAGTAGCCCACCTTGCCCGCCGAGGAGGCCGCCCCCGGTTCTGCCAGGTGATCTCGGATACGAGGCCTGATGGCAGGATGGCCGTCCCGACGATCCAAAGGATCATGTACGTGCGGACGCCTGCCGACTACCTGCAACTAGCGCATGCCGAACACGACAGCTCCACCCTGCACCAACTAGCGCAATGCCCCTACCCCTTCGTCTGGCACGCACTGGCCTCCAACCCCCACACGGAGTCCAACACTCTGCTGGAACTCAGCACGGCCCAAGACAGCAGCTGGAACGACAACAGACTCCTTCACCTGTTGGCGGAACATCCCCGCGCGGACCACACCGTGTTGCTGGCAGTCCGAGATGCCACAGCCGCGAAGCTCGCAGAGGGCGAACGACCCTACGCAGCAGTACTCGCACTGGCAGCACGGACAGAACTCACGGCCATAGAGATACGACAACTCGACGCTCTCCGCGGCGCATCTGCCCGCCTACGCCACCAACTCGAACTACGCCTCGAACTCCGCACCGCCTGAGCAAATCCCTGGACGTGATGCCTCAACACTCGCGGCGGACGACCCAACACTCCAGACGATCCCGATGGCTGTCATCGACGGCGACTCTCAGGCACCATAACTTCGATTCCTTTACCCACCCGCACAGAAACTCTCGCACGGCATGAGTCAATACTCATGAAGGAAATCAGTCGAGAATGACCTTATCGCGTTGCAAACTCCGTTAGAATAGGGGAAGTTCGTCGAGTAGTCAGGAGTGAGAAGGATGCCGGAAAGGAACATCGATTTCGGTAAATTCGGTGCTCGTGGCATCAAGGGCTACGAAGCCGTCGCCCGGCAACTCGACAAGCTCGCCGGCTACATCGCCACCCCCATCACAGCCAAACGGGGTCTCCTGGCCCGCCTGCACTACCTGACGCGCACCGACCACGCCCGCGCCGCCGCACGCGAAGCCGGCCTCACGGTCACCGACCGCACCCTCAAAGCCTGGCTCGACGGGAAGCGCCCTCCGTCCAAGAAGAACTTGGAACGCATCGAAACCGCCTACAGGACGGTGCGCCGGCAGAACATCGCCCGCTATCTCCTGGGCCGCCTCAACCGCGAGGGCCGCGGCACACGAGTCGAGCTGCACCCCCTGAACCAGTCTCAGGTCGACCGGCCGCGTCAACGAATCGTGGAATACCGGAGCCTGAACATCCGTCACTGGGATGCCGTGGTACGAGCCTGGGCTGACGGCGACGACCAGGCCTTGGACGAAGCCTGGATCGACCAGATCGTGGACCTCGGCTCGCAATGGGGACAGTACGAGTACGTGACCAACGTCGGCTTCGCGGCGTGAGGGCACAGCTGGTCGGGGGAGTGCGTGCGAAGCGATATTCCATTCTTCGAAGAAGGAATTATGCTGAATAAACGCTTTCTGTGTTTCCAGGGCATTGAGGAAAGCGAAGAATGCGTTCCTCAAAACGAGTTGACGGATAGTCGAGCCGGGCACGCTTGCCGCTGCTGCGCTTTTGGGAAGTCGCGGAGCGAATTCCCGTGGCCGAATCGCGGAGCGATTCGAGCCGGTCGTCACGGAGTGACGACAAAGGCAATTCCCTTGCG
>NZ_JBIWLU010000029.1:0-22729 GCF_044766365.1 Streptomyces sp. NPDC102279
TGAAACTGCTGCCCAAGGGCGGCTGGACCGCCTTCGTCTTCTCTTTACTGGTCACTTTCAACGAATCTCCCGAGAACGAATACCTGGACAACTACAGCGAGACAAAGTGTTCGGATCACGCGAATTCCGGTCGCCCCAGCCGAAATACGCGCACTGGCCCATCGGGAACCTCGCCGCCCACGAACAGGGGCGCGAGGTCACCGATGTCACGGAAGGGGCCGACGGCTACGCCGGCGCGTCCTCCACGTCACGGTTCCACTCGGACTTCGAGGACTGCCAGCCCTCTTCGTCCGCCCCGCGTCGCCAGTAGCCGGAAATCGACACCTGGTCGCGTGTCAGGCCGCGTTCCACCCGCAGGTGATGCCGAATCGCCTTCACGAAGTGCGCCTCGCCGTGGACGAAGGCATGCACCGTTCCGGTGGGGAAGTCCACGGTGGAGACGGCCTCCTGGAGCGCGTCGCCGATCTGACGCTCCCCGCGGTGCAGCCAGACGATTTCGGCATCGGCCGGTGTCCGGATCTCCTGTTCCTCCTCCGGACCGGAGACCTCGATGAACGCCTTGGCGACCGCTCCTGACGGCATCGCCTCCAGGGAAGCGCCGATCGCGGGCAAGGCGCTCTCGTCCCCGACGAACAGATGCCAATCGGCCTCCGCCCCGGGCGAGTAGCCGCCGCCGGGACCGATGAAGTGGATCTCCTCCCCGGGCTTGACCTTCGCGGCCCAGGGACCGGCCAGACCGCTTTCACCGTGATAGACGAAGTCCACGGACAGCTCGACGGCATCCGGGTCCCACCGACGGACCGTGTACGTACGGGACTTGGGCCACTGGTCCTGGGGGAAGTCCCGGCGAATGGCCGAGATGTCGAACGGCTCGGGGTACCGCACGCCTTCCAGAGGGAAGATCAACTTGATGTAGTGATCGGTGTACTGCCCGGCCGAGAACCCTTGCAGGCCCTCACCGCCCAGCACGACCCTGGCCATGTGCGGGGTCACCCACTCGACGCGCAGCACCCGCCCTCGGTGCAGCTTCGACCTATTGGACGTCGGCTTGTCGGACATCAATGGCTCCTTAAGTGCTTCGCTTCTTCAGGACTGCTTCTTCAGCGCTCGAGCCAGAACTGGAGCGATTTCCGCGAGCGCATCAGTACTCATCATCTGCATGTGCTGGAAGGGGGACACGTGTTTTTCGATGTGCCCGCTCACATGCGGTTCCCAGACCTCCGAAAGTCCGGTGGACGCACCGTCCCGCCCGGCCGCTTCGAAGAAGAGCATGTCGCCGTCGAACTGCTCGGGGGCTGCCGCCCGGCTGATCTTGAGGTTGTTCTCCGTGATGTCGATGAGAGCGGCGACGGTCCGTTCCTCGAGGCTGGCCAGAGTTCCGCCATGGGACTGGAGAAGCTCAAGGATTCGCGGCATCTCGATCGGGCCGCTACCGGGTTCGGCGTGGAAGGCCCCGATTCCGTCGAACGCGAGCTCCAGGAGATCGCGCCGGCTGCGCGTGCTGTCCTCGCTGGCGTGCCCTCCGGTACCGGCGTCGAGCACGGCCAGCAGGGACACC
Source organism: Streptomyces sp. NPDC102279 (assembly GCF_044766365.1). Taxonomy (NCBI): domain Bacteria; kingdom Bacillati; phylum Actinomycetota; class Actinomycetes; order Kitasatosporales; family Streptomycetaceae; genus Streptomyces; species Streptomyces sp. NPDC102279. The sequence continues at coordinate 1,559 of NZ_JBIWLU010000029.1, forward strand.
TGCTCGCCCTCCTGCTGGAGGCGGGCCGCCAGGGTGTGGGCGACCTTGCCGCCGAAGGACCAGCCCAGGAGGGAGTACGGGCCGGACGGCTGGATCGCCCGTATTCGACCGAGGTAGTCCTCGATCAACTCATCGAGATCGGCGGGGAGCGGCTCGTCCGCGGCCAGACCGCGGGCCTGCAGCCCGTACACCGGGACGTCCCTCGGGACGTAGCGCAGCAGCCCGGCGTAGCACCAGGCCATGCCGCCTCCGGGGTGCACGCAGAACAACGGCGGACGGCTGCCGACCGGCCGCAGGTCCAGGACGGGCTCCAGTGCGCTGTCCTGCTCCTCGTTGTCCGTCTGGCCCAGGCTGGACAGAGCGGCCACGGTGGGCGTTTTGAGTAGCCGGTGAATCGAGAGCTTCACGCCCAGGATCGCCCGGATCCGGCTGGCCAGGCGGGTCGCCAGCAGGGAGTGGCCGCCCAACTCGAAGAAGCTGTCGTCGATGCCGACCGTGGGCAGGCCCAGGACCTCGGCGAACAGGCCGCACAGGATCTCTTCCCGCGGGGTACGCGGGCCGCGTCCGGCTCGGGCCGGCTTCGGCGTCTCCGGGGCGGGCAGGGCGCGATGGTCGACCTTGCCGTTGGTGGTCAGCGGGAGCCGGTCGAGCACCACGAACGCGGAGGGGACCATGTACTCCGGCAGCAGACCGGACGCGTGCGCGCGCAGGCCATCCGTGTCCGGGCTGCTGCTGCCGGCCTCGGCGACCACGTATCCCACGAGGCTCTTGTCGCCCGGCTGGTCCTCACGAGCCGTGACGGCGACCTGGGAGAGCCCGGGGAAGCGGCTCAACACGGCTTCGACCTCGCCGAGTTCGATGCGGAAGCCGCGGATCTTGACCTGGTCGTCGGCCCGGCCCACGAACTCCAGGAGGCCTTCGCCGGACCAGCGGGCGAGGTCTCCGGTGCGGTACATGCGGCTGCCGGCCGCGCCGAAGGGATCGGCCACGAAGCGTTCAGCCGTCAGATCAGGGCGCCCGAAGTAGCCCCGGGCCAACCCCGCACCCGCCAGGTACAGTTCGGCGGCCACGCCTGCCGGAGCCGGCGCCAGAGTCTCGTCGAGGACGTAGGCGCGCATGCGGTCGAGCGGACGCCCGACCGGTATCGGCGCCGGCACCACATCGGCCGCGGTCCAGGGGGCCTGGGAGGCGAACAGCGTGGTCTCGGTCGGCCCGTAGGCGCAGCGCACGACGGTGTCCGGGCAGTGCTCCAGCACCCGCTGGACCGCGGTCGGGGAGATCACATCACCGCCGGTGATCACCTCCCGCACACCCGCGAAGCAGCCCGGGTCCTCCTCCGCCATCACCCGGAACAGACCCGCCGTCACCTGAAGCCCCGTGATGGCCTCCTCAGTGATCAGCCGGGCCAGCGTCGCCACGCTCAGATCATCTCCGGGCGTCACCACCGTCCGCCCACCGTGCAGCAGCGGCACCCACAGTTCGTAGGTCGAGGGATCGAAGGCGTACGGAGCCACCATCAGCACCCGCTCATGCGCACCCGCGCCGAACATGCCGTCCCCGACCAGGTCGAGGATGTCGCGGTGGGTGACGGCTACGCCCTTGGGGCGCCCGGTCGAGCCCGATGTGTACATCACGTAGGCGAGTTGGTCGGGCCGGCTCTCCACTCCCGGGTCACCGACCGGCAGCCCGGCCAGCTCGGTGTCCTCGTCCACCACCACCAGGGCAGCACCGCTGGGCAGACCACGGTCACGCATCGCCCGGTCGGTGAGCAGTACCGGTGCGGCTGTCTCGTCGACGATCCACTGCATCCGGTCCAGCGGGTAACCACTGTGGAGTGGCAGGTAGAACGCCCCGGCCTTCAACACGGCGAGCAGCGCGACCACCAGGTCCACCGAGCGCTCCATCAGCACCGCGACCGGCGCCTCCGGGCCCACCCCCAGACCCACCAGCCGGTGGGTCAGTTGATTCGCCCGCTCGTCCAACTCCCGGTACGACAGCTCCCGTCCGGCACACCGCACCGCCACCGCACCCGGGGACCGCAGCGCCTGGGCCGCGAAAGCCGCCGGCACCGATTCATCGATCATCGCCACGTTCGACTCAAATGACCGATCCTCGACAAAATTAACAACATCTGCAGCACGCATTGCCAATCACCCTCTTTCGATATCGGGGTCGAACGTGTTTCGGATGGGGAGAGCCGCGGGAGAGCTCAATTGCTGGAAGTGGAAAGGGAAACGGATCCCAAGGACTGGAACGACGCCCTGACCACAGCGCCCGGTTCGAGGTCAGCCGCTGCGGCCAGCGATCCGGACAGGACCAGGTCGCCGGCACTGATCCCTGAGCCGAAAGAGGCCAAGATGCGCACAAGGCAGGCCACGGACTCCGCGGGATGCCCCATGACGGCCGACCCGTTCGCCGTCTGAACGGAGTCACCCGACTCGAACACCATCGTCTCGCCGGCGAGGTCGCGCCCGTCGAAGGGAACGGCCTCACCCAGGACGGCCATGGCCGACGAGGCGTTGTCCGCGACGGTGTCCACCCACGCGATGTCCCAGTTCTCGATGCGGCTGTCGAGCACCTCCAGGGCGGGATAGACCTCGGTGGTGACGTTCAGTACATCGGCGGCCGTCGTCCGGGGATCGGAGAGGTCGGCGCCGATCCGGAAGGCGATCTCCCCCTCGACCTTGGGTGAGATGAACCATCCCGTGTCGAGGCGGGCGCCGTCGGCGAGCAGCATGCCTTCGGTCAGAAAGCCGAAATCCGGTTGATCGACGCCGAACATCTCCTGGATGGAGACGCTCGTGGCGCCGATCTTGTATCCGGCATGCACCGCCCCGTTCTTGTGTTCCAGGGTGCGGAACGTGCGCTGGATGGCGTAGGCGTCCAGCGCGGTGAACTCGGGATACCGAGCGGAGATGGACGGTATCGCCTTGCGCTCGTTCTTGGCGTTCCACAGTTCGAGGGCTATCTGCTCGTGAACGGCGTGTGGATCCTGATGCATAACTCGTGGCCGAATCGACTGCTGCGCAGGTGGCCGGCGCAGAAGTCCCCATCTCGGCACGCCTCCATTCAGGCCTTGGGAAGCTACTTGGTCGCCACGAACAGCCGGCCACCCGGCATGATCTGTGACACGCACTCGACGTTCGAGAAGCCGGCGCTGCGGAACTTTTCGACCCACTGGTCCGCGGTGGGCAGCTTGATTCCCATGAAATTCGCGTGCAGGTAGGTGAAGAGGGCGCTGAACTTGAGCTCGCGAGCTTCCTGCCCGTACGAGACGGCATCGACCACGGCCAGGACGCCGCCCGGCGCGAGGGCCTTGTGGCAGGTGCGCAGGACGTCCTCGAAGACGGATTCGTTCTGCAGGACGTCGTGCATGACGAAGCACGCCTGGATGACGTCCGCCCCTTCGAGCGGACCGGGGTCGGTGATCAGAGACTCGACCGACCGCTCGATGACCTGCAGCCGACCGTCCACGCCGGCTCGTCCCGCGGCCTCTCGCGCGGCGGCGCAAGCGGCCGGGCTCAGGTCGAGGGCGACACCGGAACGGCTGTCGTCCTGAACGAGGAGGTCGATGAGCAGACCGGCCGCGCCCGCGCCGAGGTCGACGACGTGCTTCGCGTCGGCGGCCACGACCCGTTCGACGACGGCGGGGTAGAAGGCCCGGTCCCCTATCCAGCGCGAACTGACCGCTACCCGGCGCCCGTCACGGGGATGGGCGTCAGCGGCGGACGTGCCGTCGGAGAGGAAGGCCCGGGCGTTCTGCACGAGCGGACTGTTGGCGGTCAGCGCCCAGGACAGATATCCGACCTCGTGCCTCCAGTCCGGGTAGTCGTCGGACGCGCGGTACAGGTCCTTTCCGTCCTCGGCGGCGACCAGCCCGGCGGCCGACAGAGCGTGCACGTATTCCCTGAGGCTGTCCTGGGGTAGACCTGTCGCCTCGGCCAGATCGGCGATACCGAACGTGCGACCCGAGTCCAGCACCTGGTCCACGCCGATCTCGGCACCGATCTGGAGCAGTGCGGCGACCGCCGCAAAATCCGCTCCCACTTCGCGTGCGGAATCCAAGTTCACTTCTGTTCCTCCGTGTTCTGAACGATCAGCACATGACGTCGTGCAGGGAGTTCTGCTGGGCGAGCCCCATCGCCACTTCGATGATGGTGTCTTCCTGGCCGGCGACGACGCCCCTACGGCCCAGTTCCATCAGGATTTCTCGTGGATCCACCTGGAAGCGTTCCGCTGCGCGGCGTGTGGGTGCGGCGAATCCGGAGAAGACACCGGCGATTCCGCTCGCAATGGTGACGCTGTCGTTCGTCGGAATGCGCTTGACGAAGGTGGATTCGGCAAGATCGGCCGCGTCAAGTGCCGCGAACAGCTGGAGTTTGGTCTCGATCTGTTCCAAGTGCAGGTTCGCGGCCACCAGTTCGAGCGGGGCGTTGCCGGCCCCCGCGCCGAAGCCGCGCGCCGTCACGTCCACGATGGTCGCGCCGGCCTTGACGGCGGCCATGCTGTTCATCACCGAATGGCCCAGGTTGTTGTGGCCGTGGAAGCCGACCTCGATGTCGAGTTCCTCGACGAGTGCGCCGACCTTTTCGGTAACTGCGGCCGGAGTGTAGGCACCCGCGGAGTCCATCAGGATGACGGCGTGTGCTCCGTACGCCTGTATGAGCCGTGCCTGCTCGATGAGCGTCTTGGTCGACGCCATGTGGCTCATCAGCAGCATGCCTTTGACCGTGACTCCCAACTCACGGAGCATGGTGATCTGCTGGCGGGTCACATCCGCTTCTGTGCAGTGAGCGCCGACCCTGACCTCGTCGACTCCGTGGTCCAGTGCGGGCTTCAGGTCGCGTTCGACCGTCGCGAACCCGGGGATCGACAGGACGCCGAGGCGTGTCTCCTTCAACTGGGCGCGCGCGGCTGTGAGCATCTCGGCGTCGGTCAGTGCGGCACGTCCGACTTGGATGGACGAGGCGCCAAGTCCGTTGCCGTGCCCGACCTCGAGGAGGTCGGCTCCCGCACGTTCGGCGGCCTGGGCGTAGGCGACGATGTCCGCATGACCCAGTTGATGGGCTACGGCGTGGTTTCCGTCCCGCAAGGTCGTGTCGCAGATCTTGAGCTGCCGCTCGGCGTGTGTGTTCATCGACGTGCCTCCGCTCGCCCTTCGGCAACAGCCACTGCCGCACAGGTGATGACGTCCAGATTCCCGGCGTAGCGCGGCAACCAGTCACCGAGTCCTTCTACTTCGATGGTCACCATGATGCGATCGTCGGTGGCGACCGGCGGAACGACCACGCGATAGCCCGGGACGTAGGAATTGATTCGCTTCTCCATGTTGTCGACCGAGACGCGCAGCGCTTCCATGTCGAGGTTTTCGGAAGCCGGGACCGCGATGGTGTTCCGCATGACCATTCCCGGCTCCGCCGGGTTGATGATCAGAATCGTCTTGGCGATGTCCACCCGGCAGAATTCATGAGTGGCATGCTGAGTGGTGAAGGCGTACTCGTCGATGTTCGCCCTCGTCGCGGGGCCGACGCTCGCCGATGAGCTGGCTGTGGCGATCTCCAGGTATCCCAAGCCGTCGGAAGCGTCGCTGAAGCAGCGCGCGATGGGAACGGCGGCTTGTCCACCGCAGGTCACCATGTTCACGTTCTGTTCGGTGAGGCACTCCTCGAGGTTCAGCGCCGGAACGCAGAACTTGCCGAGGTGCGACGGCGTGAGGTCGATGACGGGGATGCCCAGGCCTTCGAGGATGCTCCAGTTGTGCACCGCGTCCTTGGCCGACGTCGCGTCGAAGACCAGGTCGATCCGGTCCGCCATCTCGGCGACCGCGTCGATCCCGCCGGCAGTCGTCGGGATCCCGTGGGAGTCGGCGAGCTCTATGCCCGGAGAGCTGATGCGCCGGCCGGCGAAGGAGTCGCACCGGAGATGGGGTGAAGCCATGACCTTGAGCAGCAGATCGCAGCCGATATTTCCCGTGCCTATGATAGCCACACGAAGAGGGTCAGTAATGGAGCCTTTTTGTGCGTACATTCACCTGTCCTCTATCCGCAGTCGCAATGCTGTGAGCGTCGGGCCGAGTCGGGCCGACGAGATGAATTCGGTGGGACCGTGCCAGCAACAGAGTCAACTCGCTTGGAACGACGGAACCTCTGCACCGAGGTTGTCGTGCACCCGGGGTGCCATGCGAAACCAAAAGCCGTTAAGAACGAACCCACAATTCCCGGTACAGCTCACCCGGCTCGTGAGGCGAGCACGCCTGCTGTCTTCTGCTGCCGAGCGCCGGCGACCGGGTCGACGGATGCGGCGTTCCAACCGGCTCTGCCCAAATCGACGACGATCCGGCCGGCACGCGCCGCCGGCACAGCGAACGTGATGGACAGGTTTCCTTCCTCCGGGGAATGCCGCGGCACAACGTCCTCGGCCTCCACATGGAATGTCTTGAGTGCGTCCAGCAGTCGCACCAACTGCCCGGGGCTCTCGGCGACCAGCACCTCCACGTGCGCCTCCCGGTCCGCGGCCTGCCACCCCTGAATCGCGGCCAGTCCGGCAGCACCTCTGTTCAGCAGGTCCACCATCGGCTCCAGGCTCTGGCTCCTCACGTCCTGCGGTGCATTGGACAAGTCGTCGAGGGTGGCCAGCAGTGTCGTCAGGTCGTCTTTGAGCTCCCGGAGTACTCCGGCGACAGCCGGTGCGTTGGCCTGCAGGATGTCGCTCCACAAGCCGGTGTCTCTGACAGCTGTCCGCGTCACGTCGCGCAGCCCTTGCCCCGCGAGCCGAAACGCCTCCCGTGAGCGGTGTTGCAGTCGCGCGGCCATGAGGCTGGCCACCAGATGAGGAGCGTGGGAAGTCAGCGCCACCGCGTTGTCGTGCGCGCGACTCTCCATGATCACCGGAACCGCCCCGCACAGCGCGACCATCTCGAGCACGCGGTTCACCGCGTCCTGGGACGTCGTCTCCGAGGGAGTCAGGACCCAGGCCCGGTCCTCGAAGAGATCCGCGCGAGCGGCGAGCGGGCCGCGTCCCTCACGGCCGGCAAGAGGATGCCCACCCACATAACTGGCCGGGGTTTGCGCGGACTTCCGGATGTCCCGTGCCAGTTGCGCCTTCACACTGGCCACGTCGGTGTAGCTCCGGGCCAGCCCTCGTGACTGCATCTGCGCGAGGACGTCGCCGACCGCGCTCGGTGGTACCGCGATCACCGCCAGGTCGACCTGTTCGTCCGAGGCGCCCAGCACTCCCGCGCCCAAGGCGGCGGCCGTGCGAGCCGTTACCTCGTCCTTGTCGAGCAAGTGCACGGTTGTGCCGTGCCGGCTGAGCGCCAGGCCGATCGATGTACCGATCAGGCCCGTGCCGACCACAGCCATCGTTCGTATCATCGTTACCCCCTTCAGCCTGTGGGCGGCCACCGGCCGCCGCAGGGCTCGCCCAGCCGACGCCGCCGGCCTGCCGGCACCCCGAGGCGAGATCAGGTCAGTAGGCGAAATCCGCCCAGCGCATGCCGTCGGCGGACGGCACCAGACCGCCTTCCCGCATCGGGCCTTCGTCGTCCTCGGCGTCGCCCAGCGCGGCATGGACCTGGATCTTGGCCCCCTCTTCGAGGACCGACTGGACAAGCGTCGAGTCGAACAATTCGCGATCCGTTCCGCTCTCGCCGGCGGGCCGGTCGGCCAGCTCGGAGAACTCCCGGAACTTGGACTCGCGCTGTTCGGTGTAGGAAGCGGCGTCGACCAGTCCGCCTTCGTGCGAGGCTCCACCGCCGACCAGTTCGACAAAGGACTCGAGTCCGGGCGCCGAGCTGTTCATGACCTTCTTCGCGCTCCAGAAGTACGAGTCCTCGTCCTGGTGCATGTCGTAGAACGCCACCAGGAAATCGTGGAAGAGCGAGTACTCGTTCCGGTACCGCACTTCGTACTCCTCGAAGGACTTGGTCTCTTCGAAGTCGCCGCTCAGCGACGAGTTGATGGAGCGAGCGGCCAGAAGACCGCTGTAGGTGGCGAGGTGCACGCCGGAGGAGAAGACGGGATCGATGAAGCATGCGGCATCGCCCACCAGGACCATGCCGGGGCGCCAGAACGTGTCCTGGCAGTACGAGTAGTCCTTGCGGACCCGGACCTCGCCGTAGGGTCCGCTCTCCACCCGGCGTGCCTCGGACAGGTACTCCGCGATGAGGGGACATTCCTCGATCAGGCCCATCAGGGCCTTCTCCCGATCTCCCTGAACTCGATCCAGGGCATCGCGCCGCAGTACGGCGCCGACGCTGGTGAGCTCATCGGTGAGCGGTATGTACCAGAACCAGCCGGAGTTGAAGGCGGCGCAGAGAATATTGCCGGAGTTGGGGGCAGGAAGCCGCTTTCCGCCCTCGAAGTAGCCGAAGAGCGCAATGTTCTTGAAAAAGTCCGAGTAGTGCCGGGTACCGCCGATCCGGCTCTGAATGCGGCTCTTGTTGCCGGAGGCGTCCACGACGAAGCGGCTACGTACCTCGTGCCGAACTCCGTCAACGTCACTGTAGATCACCCCGCAGACGCGGCCGTCCTCCTCGATGACATCCACCACGGAGCTCTTCTCGCGGACCTCGACTCCCTTGTCACGCGCGTTGTCCAGGAGGATCTGGTCGAACTTCATCCGCTCGACCTGGTAGGCCAGCGAGGTCGGGCCCGAGAAGGTCGAGGAGACGGAGAAGGAGAACGTCCACGGCTCGGGGCTGCTCCCCCACCGGAAGGTGCCTCCACGCTTGGGCATGAAGGAAGCCTTCTCCAACGCATCGGAGACGCCGAGGAGTTTGCAGATACCGTGCACCGTCGAGGGCAGCAGGGACTCCCCGATCTGGTACCGGGGGAACTCTTCCTTCTCCAGGAGAAGAACACGGTGACCCTGCATGGCCACCAGGGTGGACACGGTAGAGCCACCCGGCCCACCGCCGACGACAACGACATCGAACTCGTGGTCTTCTGCGCCTTGCATGACGTCTTCTCCTTGATTGGTCAGTACTCACGGACGATGCCGAAGCTGTTCCATGGCGTCGTAGGGCGATCAGGCCGCAGACGCGGTATCAGCCCGGCATACCGGAAACGAACGAGCGCAAGGTGCGGGCGGCGGCCAGGTCGGCGCAGCCGGCCAGGAGGAGGGCCTCCTGGAGTTCCGTCCGCAGGAGCGAAAGCACCTGAGCAACTCCCGGCGCCCCGGCGGTACTCAGCCCCCACAGCACCGGACGGCCTACCAGGACTCCATCAGCGCCCAGCGCCAGTGCTCGCAGGATGTCGGTGCCGCTGCGGACTCCGCTGTCCATGAGGACCTGGCACTGTCCGCGTACCGCTTCGACCACCCATGGCAGTGCGGTGATGCTGGGCAGCGCACCGTCCAACTGCCGGCCACCGTGGTTGGAGACCACCACCGCGTCGGCCCCGAGCCGGACGGACTGTTCCGCGTCCCTGGGGTCAAGGATGCCTTTGACCACCAGGGGAAGTCGGGTCTGCTCCCGGAGCCATTCCAGGTCGGACCAGCCGAACGTGGAGTCGAAGGCGATCTTCGTGTGCGCGGCCACGGCCGACTCGCCGGGCCGGGGGGAATGCGCCGCGGAAGGGCCGTCGGGCTCAAGGTTGGCGCTGCGGATCCAGGAGGGTAGCGCGAACTCGTTTCGCAGATCGCGTAGCCGACGGCCCATGATCGGGACGTCCACGGTGACCATCAATGCCTGGCAGCCGACTTGCTCGGCTCGGCGCATCAGCTCGACCATCCGACCGCGATCGTGCAGCCAGTACAGCTGGAACCACAAGGCTGCCCCGACCTTGGCGATCTCTTCCAGCGAGTGGCTGCTGATCGTGCTGACCACGAAGGGAACCTGCGCCGTCAAGGCGCCTTCTGCGGCTGCGAGATCGCCCTCCGGATGCAGCAGACGCTGGTACGCCATCGGCGCGACGGCGAGGGGCAGCGCTGCCGAAGTGTTCAGCAACAGCGCACCGGTGTCGGTCTTCTTGACGCCTGCCAGCACCCTGGGCACGAGTGACACGCTGTCCAGGGCCGCCCGGTTGGCGTCCAGGGTTGATTCCGTGCCGCTGCCACCGGCAATGAAATCCCACACCGCCGGCGCCAGCCGCGCGGCGGCCGACTGCTGCAGGTCGTCCACGCACACGGGCTGCGTTCCCGCTTCATCGGCCGGTCCCCCGGACTGATGGGCCATTACTTCTCAGCCTCCCCTTCAGCCCGCTGCCGTTCGACTGCTTCGTAGAGTGCCTTGATGTTCCCGCTGCCGAAGGTGCGAGCCCCCAGACGCTCAATGACCTCCATGAAGAATGTGCCGTTCGGGTGGACCGAGGCGGTGAAGATCTGGAACAACTGGCCGTCATGGTCCTCGTCGACCAGGACATCCAGTTCTTGCAGTTCGGAAACGGAGTGCTTGGTCAGATCCACGGACAACAGCCGGTAGTAGGCGTCCGGAGTGCTCAGGAAGGACACACCCATCGACTTGAGGAGGCCCACCGACTTCACGATGTTGTCCGTGGTGAAAGCGATGTGCTGGACGCCGGCGCCATCGTGATTCTTCAGAAACTTGTCTATCTGCCCCGGATCGAGCGAGGTGTCGGGTTCGATCAGGGTGAGCGTGACAGAGCCGGATCGACTCTGGACCACCTTGGAGTCCATTGCCTGACTGCCCACCACGATGCGCTCTTCGAAGATCATCTGGAAGTCCAGGACCTTCTCGTAGAACTCCACGGTGGACGTGAGCTGCCCGGCTTCGACACAGACGGCGAAGTGGTCTATCTCGCCCAGGCCGCTGTCGAACCGAGCACCCTTTTCCGGAACCGATGCGAATCCCGGAAGTGTCCGCGCATCGCTACGGGCAGGGCGCTGCACGAATGTGTGAATCACATCTCCGAAGCCTCTGATCGAGGCCGTGATGAGCCCGTCCCGCTCGGCCGGTTCCACCACCGCTGCGGCACCCCGGCGCACCGCCTCGGCGAATGCCTCCGTGGCGTTGGAGGTCGTGAGCGCGATATTGGCCACCCCGTCACCGTGCTGCTCGACGTATGCGGCGGCGGGGTGGTCAGCACCCTGGGCCATCGTCAGCACCAGCCGGATCTGATTCTTGCCGAGCGCCACCGAACGGATGCCCTCGGCAGACTCCGCCGGTTCGGAAGCTCCGTAGATCTCGAACCCATAGCCGTCCATGAACTGCGTTGCAGCCACCGCCGTGTCGTGTACGTAAAACTCGACATGGTCAATGGAGAGTTCATCGAAGATAGACACATTCGAATTCGCCATTTGATTCACTGTCTCGGTTGACTGTGTGGGCAGGAACTGTGGCCGGTGGGGGCGGTCGGGGATCACGCCGTTGTGTTCATTTGCTGCACGAGGCTGTGCGGCCGCATTTCCGTCCAGTTCGAGTTGATGTACTCGACGCACGACGCGCGGTCGTTCTCATGCACGGTGGTCCAGCCGGCCGGCACCTCAGCGAACTTCGGCCAGAGCGAATACTGCTTCTCTTCGTTGACCAGTACGAGGTATTCCGCCTCGGGGTTTTCGAAAGGATTGGTCATGACCTCGCTCCTTCTGTTCCTTGCGGGTGCACGGGCTGGGTGACGTGCGGGGCGGGCTGAGCCGCGACCTCGCCGCAGACGTACCCACCGTCCGGATCCTGGTGATTCTTGTTGCGCCATTCTTCGGCTGAACAGGTCAGCGGTGCGACTGTTTTCAATTCGTCGCGACGGCATTATCTCGATCTCCACGGGGCAGCTCTTGGGTGAGCCACTGGCGGCACGCTATCCCTCGACCCGACAGGGCCGCACGGGAGCCGGAGCGATCCTCAAGCGGGTCTGGATCCGAATTCAAGGACACCGTCCGCACTCGAAGTGCGATTCAGGATCGCTTGAGATCCAGGCCTCCCTACCACATCGAAGCGTGACCGCCCGTGGCCGTTCGCCTAATCTGATGGCGGAGTTGCCGGAATAACCATTCCGCGGCGATCACGTGCTATCCGAGGCCTTCCGCTCCGTAACGATCATGCGCCATCCGGGGCTTTACATTCCGCAACGATCATCCGCGTTGCTGGTCCCGCTGAACTTCGCGCGGTCTCAACACCGAAAGAGGGTGATTGGCAATGCATGCTGCAGATGCTGTTGAGTTTGTCGAGGATCGGTCATTTGAGTCGAACGTGGCGATGATCGATGAATCGGTGCAGGCGGCTTTTGCGGCCCAGGCGCTGCGGTCCCCGGGTGCGGTGGCGGTGCGGTGTGCCGGACGGGAGCTGTCGTACCGGGAGTTGGACGAGCGGGCGAATCAACTGACGCACCGGCTGGTGGGTTTGGGGGTGGGTCCGGAGGCGCCGGTCGCGGTGCTGATGGGCCGCTCGGTAGATCTGGTGGTCGCGCTGCTCGCCGTGTTGAAGGCCGGGGCGTTCTACCTGCCACTCCACAGTGGTTACCCGCTGGAGCGGATGCAGTGGATCGTCGACGAGACAGCCGCACCGGTACTGCTCACCGACCGGGCGATGCGTGACCGTGGTCTGCCCAGCGGTGCTGCCCTGGTGGTCGTTGACGAGGACGAGGAACTGGCCGGACTGTCGGTCGGTGACCCGGGAGTGGAGAGCCGGCCCGACCAACTCGCCTACGTGATGTACACATCCGGCTCGACCGGGCGTCCCAAGGGGGTGGCGGTCACTCACCGCGATGTCCTCGATCTGGTCGGGGACGGGATGTTCGGCGCGGGTGCGCATGAGCGGGTGCTGATGGTGGCTCCGTACGCCTTCGATCCCTCGACCTATGAAGTGTGGGTGCCGCTGCTGCACGGTGGGCGGACGGTCATCACCCCGGATGGTGATCTGAGTGTGGCCACGCTGGCCCGGCTGATCACTGAGGAGGCCATCACCGGGCTTCAGGTGACGGCGGGTCTGTTCCGGGTGATGGCGGAGGAGGACCCGGGCTGCTTCGCGGGTGTGCGAGAGGTCATCACCGGCGGTGATGTGATCTCCCCGACCGCGGTCCAGCGGGTGCTGGAGCACTGCCCGGACACCGTCGTGCGGTCGACGTACGGTCCTACCGAGACCACTCTGTTCGCCACTCAGTACGCGTGGAGGGCTGTTGACGAGGTGCCGGCGCCGATACCGGTCGGGCGTCCGCTCGACCGCATGCGCGCCTACGTCCTCGACGAGACTCTGGCGCCGGCTCCGGCAGGAGTGGCCGGGGAGCTGTACATCGCGGGTGCGGGGTTGGCCCGGGGCTACTTCGGGCGCCCGGATCTGACGGCTGAACGCTTCGTGGCCGATCCCTTCGGCCCGGCCGGCAGCCGCATGTACCGCACCGGAGACCTGGCCCGCTGGTCCGTTGAGGGGCTGCTGGAGTTCGTGGGCCGGGTCGACGACCAGGTCAAGATCCGCGGCTTCCGTATCGAACTCGGTGAGATCGAAGCCGTGTTGAGCCGCTTCCCCGGGCTGGCGCAAGTCGCGGTCATAGCCCGCGAGGACCAGCCGGGCGACAAACGCCTCGTGGCCTACGTCGTCGCCCAGGCCGGCAACGACACCCTCGACTCCGAGGGTCTGCACACCCACGCGTCCGGTCTGCTGCCGGAGTACATGGTCCCCTCCGCGTTCGTGGTGCTCGACCGGCTCCCGCTGACCACCAACGGCAAGGTCGACCATCGCGCCCTGCCCGCCCCGGAGACGCCGAAGCCGGCCCGAGCCGGACGCGGCCCGCGTACCCCGCGGGAAGAGATCCTGTGCGGCCTGTTCGCCGAGGTCCTGGGCCTGCCCACGGTCGGCATCGACGACAACTTCCTTGCGCTGGGTGGACACTCGCTCCTCGCGACCCGCCTGGTCAGCCGCATACGAACCACCCTGAACGTCGAACTCCCGGTACCCGCCCTCTTCGAAACCCCCACGATCGCCACGCTCATCGACCGGCTCGCGCAAGCGGACTCGGCCAGGCCTGCACTGACCGCGATGGAGCGCCCGGCACGGATCCCGCTGTCACCCGCGCAGAACCGCCTCTGGTTCCTGAACAAGCTGGAGGGTGCGAGCGCCACGTACGTCCTGCCGCTCGCGGTACGACTCTCAGGGGATCTCGATCGAGCAGCTCTGGAAGCGGCGATAGCCGATGTGATCGGCCGGCACGAGACCCTGCGGACGGTGTTCCCGGAGGTCGACGGGGAGCCTCAGCAGCTCATTCTGGAGCCCGACCAGGTCCGCCCTGAGCTGCCTGTGGTGGAGGTCGAGGCAGCGGACCTGGACGAGGCACTTCGAGCCGCCGGCAACACCGCCTTCGATGTCACCGTCGATCTGCCGCTGCGGGCCCGGCTGTTCGCCACCGGCCCGGACCACCACGTCCTGCTTCTGGTACAGCATCACATCGGGAACGACGGCTCGTCGCTGGCCCCGCTGGCCCGTGACATCAGCCTCGCCTACGCCGCGCGGTGCGCGGGTACGGCGCCGAGCTGGTCACCGTTGCCCGTGCAGTACGCCGACTTCACGTTGTGGCAGCGCGAGCTCCTCGGCGCGGAAGGTGATCCCCGTTCTCTGGTGAGTGAACAACTGGCCTTCTGGAAGCGGTCGCTTCAGGGAGTCCCCGACCAGCTTGAACTGCCCTTCGACCGCCCCCGGCCGAAGGTGGCCGACTACCGCGGCGACACCGTCCCGATCAGGATCGACGCCGAGCTGCACCGTGCGCTGCACAGCCTCGCCCAGGACACGAACACCACGCTGTTCATGGTGCTCCAGGCCGCGCTCGCCACCCTGCTGAGCCGGCTCGGCGCGGGCTCGGACATCCCACTCGGAACCCCGGTCGCGGGACGCACCGACGAAGCACTCGACGACCTCGTCGGCTTCTTCGTCAACACCCTCGTCCTGCGCAACGACACCTCAGGAAACCCGACGTTCCGCGAACTGCTCGCCCGGACCCGAGAAACCGACCTGGCCGCCTACTCCCACCAGGACGTACCGTTCGAACGGCTGGTGGAGATCCTCAACCCGGAGCGGTCGCTGGCCCGCAATCCCCTGTTCCAGGTAATGCTGGTGATGCACAGCAACGTGGCCCCCGCGTTCGAACTGCCCGGTCTGTCGGCCGTCACCGAAGACCTCACCAAAGACGTGACCAGCTTCGACCTCACGTTCAACTTCTACGAGGTCACAGACGGCGCCGGGGAACCCGGGGGGCTCGACGGCTTCCTGGAATACCGTACCGACCTGTCCGACGTGAGCACCGCGGAGCGGTTCATCGAGGGTCTGCGGCTGCTGCTGGCGGCCGTCGCCGAGCGCCCCGATCTGCCGATCGGTGCCGCCGAACTGCTCTCCCCTACCGAGCGGAGCGAGCTGCTCGCCGAGGGAGCGGGGGGCCCGGCTCCTGAGCACCGGTTCTTCACCGACCTGTTCCAGGAGCAGGCAGCGCTCCGCCCCGACGCACCGGCGTTGGAGCACGAAGGCACCGTACTCACCTATGCCGAGCTGAACACGCGGGCCAACCAAGTGGCCCGCTGGCTGATCCGGGAGGGCGTCGGCTCCGAGCAACTGGTCGCGCTGGCGGTGCCCCGGTCGGTGGAGATGGTGGCGGCACTGCTGGGCATCCTGAAGGCCGGCGCCGCCTTCCTCCCCGTCGATCCGGAGTACCCGGCGGACCGCATCGCGTTCATGCTCGACGACGCCGCCCCGGTCCGCGTGCTCACCAGCCGAGAGATGGCCGGGCGGCTCCCGCAGGACGGCCCGGCCACCCTGGTCCTCGACGACGCGGTGGCCCTGGCCGGACTCGACGGCGCCAATCCCACGGATGCAGAGCGGACCTCCCGGCTCCGGCCCGACGGCCTGGCGTACACCGTCTACACATCGGGCTCCACCGGCACGCCCAAGGGCGTGGCCGTCACCCACCGCGGCATCTGCGCGCTGGCCGCCACAGTGGCGGAGAAGTACCAGGTCCGGCCCGACGACCGTGTCCTGCAGCTGGCCTCGATCAGCTTCGACATGGCCTTCGAGGACTTCCTCCGGGCGTTCTGCTTCGGCGCGACCCTCGTCGTCCCCGCGCCCGGCCCCCTGGTCGGGGACGCTCTCGGCGACTATCTGGAACAACGCCGGATCTCCTGCGCCGACATGCCGCCCAGCGTGCTCGCCACCCTGCCGGCGCGGCACTTCCCCGCCCTGCGCGTACTGAGCGTCGGCGGCGAGGCGTGTCCCCCGGCACTGACCGCGCGCTGGGCGGACGGACGGCGGATGCTGAACCTCTACGGGCCCACCGAGTCGACGATCTCGGCGACGGCCAGCGAGCCGCTGTCCGGCACCGATCCGTCCGCGTCCACCCCCATCGGAGCCCCGGTGAGAGGCACCCGGACCTACGTCCTGGACGAGCGGCTGCGGCTGGCTCCGCGAGGGGTGCCGGGAGAGTTGTACATCGCGGGCGAGGGCGTGGCCCGGGGGTACCTGCGTCGCCCGGGACTCACGGCGGAGCGTTTCGTGGCCGACCCCTTCGGCCCCGCCGGACGCCGCATGTACCGCACCGGGGACCTGGTGCGGTGGCGCGGTGACGGCCAGCTTGAGTTCGTCGGCCGGGTCGACGACCAGGTGAAGATCCGCGGCTTCCGCATCGAGCTGGGCGAGATCGAGGCGGTGCTGGGTCGTCACCCGGCGGTGTCACAGGTTGCGGTCGTGGTGCGGGAGGACCGGCCGGGTGACAAGCGTCTGGTGGGTTATGTGGTGGCCGGGTCCGGGAGCGATGGGGCGGGCGGGGATGCCCTGCGTGCTCATGTGGGCGGGCTGTTGCCGGAGTTCATGGTTCCTTCGGCGTTCGTGGTGCTGGACCGTTTGCCGTTGACGACGAACGGCAAGCTGGACCGGCGGGCTCTGCCTGCGCCCGTGTACGAGACGGAGGTGGGCGGGCGCGGTGCGCGGACTCCGCAGGAGGAGATCCTGTGCGGGCTGTTCGCGGAGATCCTGGGCGTGCCGGCGGTGGGTGTCGACGACAGCTTCTTCGAGCTGGGCGGGCATTCTCTGCTGGCGACCCGGGTGGTCAGCCGGATGAGGTCGGTCCTGGGTGTCGAGTTGCCGGTGCGGACCTTGTTCGAGGCTCCCACGGTTGCGGCGTTGACGGGTCGCGTCGCGGAGGCCGGCTCGGCCAGGCCCGCGTTGACGGTGATGGAGCGTCCGGAGCTGGTTCCGCTGTCGCCGGCGCAGAACCGGCTGTGGTTCCTGAACGAGCTGGAGGGGCCGAGTGCCACCTACAACGTTCCGGTGGCGTTCCGGATCAGCGGGGACCTGGACTCGGATGCTCTCGAACAGGCATTGAACGATGTGGTGGTACGGCACGAGAGCCTGCGGACGGTCTTCCAGGAGATCGACGGAACCCCGGTACAGACGGTGCTGGCAGCGGACGCCGTCGACCTGAAGCTGCACCACGTCAGCTGTGGCGAAAAGGAAATGGATGCCGCGCTGCGGACGGCCGGACAGTACGTCTTCGACTTGTCCGCCGAACCGCCCTTGCGGGCAACGCTGTTCACCGTCAGCCCGAAGGAGCGGGTGTTGCTGCTGCTGATGCACCACATCGCGAGCGACGGTGCTTCGATGGGGCCTCTCGGCCGCCATCTGGAGACCGCGTTCCGCGCCCGGCTCCAGGGTCGGGCCCCGACGTGGCCCGCGCTCCCGGTGCAGTACGCGGACTACACCCTGTGGCAGCGACAGCTCCTCGGCTCGGAAGAAGACCCCCAGTCCCTGCTGTGCAAGCAACTCGCCTACTGGACAGCGGCTTTGGAGGGCAGCCCGGACCGACTAGAGCTGCCTTTCGACCGCCCCCGGCCGAAGGTGGCCAGCTATCGCGGCGACATGGTTCCGGTCCGGATCGGCGCCGAACTGCACCGCACGCTCATCGACCTGACCCGGGACACGAACACCACCGTGTTCATGGTGCTCCAGGCCGCTGTCGCCACCCTGCTGAGTCGATTGGGCGCGGGTTCGGACATCCCTCTCGGCACCCCGAGCACAGGACGCACCGACGAGGCCCTCGACGATCTGGTCGGTCTCTTCCTCAACACGCTCGTGTTGAGGACCGACACCTCAGGGAACCCGACATTCCGGGAACTTCTCGAGCAGGTCCGCAAAACCGCCCTGACCGCCTACGTGCACCAGGACGTGCCGTTCGAGCGCGTGGTCGAGGCGGTCAATCCGACGCGCTCACTGTCCTGGCATCCGCTGTTCCAGGTCATGGTGGTCCTGCAGAACACCGGTGGACACGAGTTGTCGCTGCCCGGCGTGGTGACGGAGGCCTCCGAGGTATTCAGCACCCGTACGGCCAAGTTCGACCTTGGCTTCATCCTCAACGAGCACTACGAGGCCGACAGCCGTCCGGCCGGGCTCGACGGAATGCTGGAGTACAACACCGACGTCTTCCAGAAGGACACTGCCGAACGGTTGGTGGCCCAGCTGGTACGGGTGCTGGCACAGCTCAGCACCGCTCCCGACCGCCGGATCGGTGAAGCCGAAATTCTGTCCGAGACAGAACGTGCGCGGTTGTTGGAGTTGTCGGCCGGCGCGGAGTCCCGTGAGGAGGTCACGGCGGGTTCGGTGCCGGCGGCTTTCGCGGCCCAGGCACTGCGGTCCCCGGGTGCGGTGGCGGTGCGGTGCGCCGGACGGGAGTTGACCTACCGGGAGTTGGACGAGCAGTCGAATCAACTGGCCCACCGGCTCGTGAGCCTGGGGGTGGGCCCGGAGGCGCCGGTCGCGGTGCTGATGGGGCGCTCGGTCGATCTGGTGGTCGCGCTGCTGGCGGTGTTGAAGGCGGGGGCGTTCTATCTGCCGTTGCACAGTGGGTATCCGCTGGAGCGGATGCAGTGGATCGTCGACGAGACGTCCGCGCCGGTGCTGCTGACCGACCGGGCCATGCGTGCCCGCGGCCTGCCCATTGGCGCTGCCCTGGTGGTCGTTGACGCGGGCGAGGAACTGGCCGGGCTGCCGGTCGGTGACCCGGGCGTGGAGAGCCGGCCCGACCAACTCGCCTACGTGATGTACACATCCGGCTCGACCGGGCGTCCCAAGGGCGTGGCGGTCACCCACCGCGACATCCTCGACCTCGTCGTGGACAGCATGTTCGGGGCAGGCGCCCACGAGCGGGTCCTGCTGCTCGCCTCATACGCCTTCGACCCCTCGACCTACGCCTTCTGGGTACCGCTGCTGCACGGCGGACGCACCGTCATCACCCCCGACGGCGACCTCGGAGTCGCCGACCTGGCCCGGCTGATCACCGAGGAGGAGATCACCGGCCTGGACATCACCGCAGGCCTGTTCCGACTGATGGCCGAAGAAGACCCCGGCTGCTTCGCCAACGTCCGCGAAGTGATCACCGGCGGCGACCTCATCTCCCCCACCGCGGTACGCCGGGTACTGGAACACTGCCCGGACACCATCGTGCGCTGCGCCTACGGCCCCACCGAGACCACCCTGTTCGCCACCCAGGCCCCCTGGACCGCGAACGACGCCGTGCCCGCACCGATACCCGTCGGACGCCCACTGGACGGCATGCACGCCTACATCCTGGACAGCAACCTGCAGCCGGTTCCGGCAGGAGTGGCCGCCGAACTTTACCTGGCCGGTGCGGGGTTGGCCCGCGGTTACTTCGGACGGCCTGATCTGACGGCTGAACGCTTCGTGGCCGACCCCTTCGGCCTCGCCGGCAGCCGCATGTACCGCACCGGCGACCTGGCCCGCTGGTCCCACGAAGGCCTCCTGGAGTTCGTGGGCCGGGCCGACGACCAGGTCAAGATCCGCGGCTACCGCATCGAACTCGGCGAAATCGAAACAGTATTGAGCCGCTTCCCGGGCCTGGCACAGGTCGCGGTCATAGCTCGCGAGGACCAGCCGGGCGACAAACGCCTGGTGGCCTATGTGGTCGCCCAGGCCGGCAACGACACCCTGGACACCGAGGTTCTACGTGCGCACGCGGCCGGTCTGCTGCCGGAATACATGGTCCCCTCCGCGTTCGTGATGCTCGACCGGCTTCCCCTGACCACCAACGGCAAGGTCGACCACCGCGCCCTGCCCGCCCCCGACCTGCCCACCGCCGGAACCGGGCGCGGCCCGCGGAACCCCCGCGAAGAGATCCTCTGCGGACTGTTCGCCGAGGTCCTGGACCTGCCCACCGTCGGCATCGACGACAACTTCTTCACCCTCGGCGGACACTCCCTCCTCGCCTCCCGCCTCGTCAGCCGCATACGAACCACCCTGAACGTCGAACTCCCGGTACCCGCCCTCTTCGAAACCCCCACCATCGCCACCCTTGTCGGGCAGTTGGACCGGACGCCGGGAAGCTCGTCCGCGCACTCGTTCGGGGTCCTGCTCCCTCTGCGCGCCGAAGGGGATCTCGACCCGTTGTTCTGTATCCATCCGGCGATCGGGCTCAGTTGGGCGTACTCCGGCCTCCTGCGCCATCTGGACCGTCAGCAGCCTCTTTTCGGCCTGCAGGCCCGTAGGTTCAGCGAGCCGGACGCCGCGGCACCCGGTCTGGAGGAGATGGTCGAGGACTACCTGAACGAGATCCGAACAGTTCAGCCCGCCGGCCCCTACTCCCTCCTCGGCTGGTCCTTCGGGGGCATCGTGGCTCACGCCGTCGCGGTCCGCCTCCAGGAGGCAGGCGAGGAAGTCGCTCTGCTCGCGATGATGGACAGTTACCTCCCCACTGACGGCTGGGAGAGCGAGCGGCTGTCGTACGACAGCCCGGAAGCACTGAGTGCCATCGTCGAGTCCATCGGACATGACCCGACATCACCCGAAAGCCCTCTCGCCGGCCTTGGCGTGGACGGGTTCTCGGCACTGGTCAAAGTCTTCGTGGATATCGCCAACTTGAGCGATCACATCAGTGTCGGCAAGTTCATGGGCGACATACTTTTCTTTGCCGCGGCTGCCGACAAGGCGGGCAGTGAACTCGCTCCCGATGTCTGGGCTCCGCATACGAACGGACGCGTCGAAGTACACGCCATCGATTGCGTGCATGGGGATATGACCCAGCCCCGCCCACTGTCCGAGATAGGACAGATATTGGCCGCAAAGCTCGCCGTTAACGCGGGAAAGCATGGCAAGGCCTGAGCTCTTCCCTCCCCCCGTCGGGGGTGTTCTCTCCGTCTCACCGTAGTTGTCCAGGTATTCGTTCTCGGGAGATTCGTTGAAAGTGACCAGTAAAGAGAAGACGAAGGCGGTCCAGCCGCCCTTGGGCAGCAGTTTCA
>NZ_JBIWLU010000030.1:0-4811 GCF_044766365.1 Streptomyces sp. NPDC102279
ACACAGTGGACGCGAGCAACTGAGGACAAGCCCTCGGCCTATTAGTACCAGTCACCTCCAGCGGTTACCCGCCTTCCAGATCTGGCCTATCAACCCAGTCGTCTACTGGGAGCCTTAACCCCTCAAGGGGGTGGGAATACTCATCTCGAAGCAGGCTTCCCGCTTAGATGCTTTCAGCGGTTATCCCTCCCGAACGTAGCCAACCAGCCATGCCCTTGGCAGGACAACTGGCACACCAGAGGTTCGTCCGTCCCGGTCCTCTCGTACTAGGGACAGCCCTTCTCAATATTCCTGCGCGCGCAGCGGATAGGGACCGAACTGTCTCACGACGTTCTAAACCCAGCTCGCGTACCGCTTTAATGGGCGAACAGCCCAACCCTTGGGACCGACTCCAGCCCCAGGATGCGACGAGCCGACATCGAGGTGCCAAACCATCCCGTCGATATGGACTCTTGGGGAAGATCAGCCTGTTATCCCCGGGGTACCTTTTATCCGTTGAGCGACGGCGCTTCCACAAGCCACCGCCGGATCACTAGTCCCGACTTTCGTCCCTGCTCGACCCGTCGGTCTCACAGTCAAGCTCCCTTGTGCACTTACACTCAACACCTGATTACCAACCAGGCTGAGGGAACCTTTGGGCGCCTCCGTTACTCTTTAGGAGGCAACCGCCCCAGTTAAACTACCCATCAGACACTGTCCCTGATCCGGATCACGGACCCAGGTTAGACATCCAGCACGACCAGACTGGTATTTCAACGACGACTCCACCATGGCTGGCGCCATGACTTCAAAGTCTCCCAGCTATCCTACACAAGCCGAACCGAACACCAATATCAAACTATAGTAAAGGTCCCGGGGTCTTTCCGTCCTGCTGCGCGAAACGAGCATCTTTACTCGTAGTGCAATTTCACCGGGCCTATGGTTGAGACAGTCGAGAAGTCGTTACGCCATTCGTGCAGGTCGGAACTTACCCGACAAGGAATTTCGCTACCTTAGGATGGTTATAGTTACCACCGCCGTTTACTGGCGCTTAAGTTCTCAGCTTCGCCACCCCGAAGAGTGACTAACCGGTCCCCTTAACGTTCCAGCACCGGGCAGGCGTCAGTCCGTATACATCGCCTTACGGCTTCGCACGGACCTGTGTTTTTAGTAAACAGTCGCTTCTCGCTGGTCTCTGCGGCCACCCCCAGCTCACCGAGTAAATCGGATCACCAGTGATGGCCCCCCTTCTCCCGAAGTTACGGGGGCATTTTGCCGAGTTCCTTAACCATAGTTCACCCGAACGCCTCGGTATTCTCTACCTGACCACCTGAGTCGGTTTAGGGTACGGGCCGCCATGAAACTCGCTAGAGGCTTTTCTCGACAGCATAGGATCATCCACTTCACCACAATCGGCTCGGCATCAGGTCTCAGCCTTGATGTGTGACGGATTTGCCTATCACACGGCCTACACCCTTACCCCGGGACAACCACCGCCCGGGATGGACTACCTTCCTGCGTCACCCCATCACTCACCTACTGCAGGTCTGGTCCGTCGGCTCCACCACTTCCCTTTGCCCGAAGGCTCCGGGACGGCTTCACGGACTTAGCATCGCCTGGTTCAATGTTTGACGCTTCATAGCGGGTACCGGAATATCAACCGGTTATCCATCGACTACGCCTGTCGGCCTCGCCTTAGGTCCCGACTTACCCTGGGCAGATCAGCTTGACCCAGGAACCCTTAGTCAATCGGCGCACACGTTTCTCACGTGTGTATCGCTACTCATGCCTGCATTCTCACTCGTGAACCGTCCACCACTGCCTTCCGGCGCGGCTTCACCCGGCACACGACGCTCCCCTACCCATCACAGCGGGCGTTGGCCCTATTGCTGCAATGACACGACTTCGGCGGTACGCTTGAGCCCCGCTACATTGTCGGCGCGGAATCACTAGACCAGTGAGCTATTACGCACTCTTTCAAGGGTGGCTGCTTCTAAGCCAACCTCCTGGTTGTCTGTGCGACTCCACATCCTTTCCCACTTAGCGTACGCTTAGGGGCCTTAGTCGATGCTCTGGGCTGTTTCCCTCTCGACCATGGAGCTTATCCCCCACAGTCTCACTGCCGTGCTCTCACTTACCGGCATTCGGAGTTTGGCTAAGGTCAGTAACCCGGTAGGGCCCATCGCCTATCCAGTGCTCTACCTCCGGCAAGAAACACACGACGCTGCACCTAAATGCATTTCGGGGAGAACCAGCTATCACGGAGTTTGATTGGCCTTTCACCCCTAACCACAGGTCATCCCCCAGGTTTTCAACCCTGGTGGGTTCGGTCCTCCACGACCTCTTACAGCCGCTTCAACCTGCCCATGGCTAGATCACTCCGCTTCGGGTCTTGAGCGCG
Organism: Streptomyces sp. NPDC102279; assembly: GCF_044766365.1. Lineage (NCBI taxonomy): Bacteria > Bacillati > Actinomycetota > Actinomycetes > Kitasatosporales > Streptomycetaceae > Streptomyces > Streptomyces sp. NPDC102279. The sequence goes on from NZ_JBIWLU010000030.1 coordinate 2,381, forward strand.
CTACTAAATCGCCCTATTCGGACTCGCTTTCGCTACGGCTTCCCCACACGGGTTAACCTCGCAACACACCGCAAACTCGCAGGCTCATTCTTCAAAAGGCACGCAGTCACGACGCACCGAGTAAACTCGATGCGCGACGCTCCCACGGCTTGTAGGCACACGGTTTCAGGTACTATTTCACTCCGCTCCCGCGGTACTTTTCACCATTCCCTCACGGTACTATCCGCTATCGGTCACCAGGGAATATTTAGGCTTAGCGGGTGGTCCCGCCAGATTCACACGGGATTTCTCGGGCCCCGTGCTACTTGGGTGTCTCTCAAACGAGCCGTTGATGTTTCGACTACGGGGGTCTTACCCTCTACGCCGGACCTTTCGCATGTCCTTCGTCTACATCAACGGTTTCTGACTCGTCTCACAGCCGGCAGACTGTGAAAGAGAGATCCCACAACCCCCCAAGCGCAACCCCTGCCGGGTATCACACGCTTGAGGTTTGGCCTCATCCGGTTTCGCTCGCCACTACTCCCGGAATCACGGTTGTTTTCTCTTCCTGCGGGTACTGAGATGTTTCACTTCCCCGCGTTCCCTCCACACTGCCTATGTGTTCAGCAGTGGGTGACAGCCCATGACGACTGCCGGGTTTCCCCATTCGGAAACCCCCGGATCAAAGCCTGGTTGACGGCTCCCCGGGGACTATCGTGGCCTCCCACGTCCTTCATCGGTTCCTGGTGCCAAGGCATCCACCGTGCGCCCTTAAAAACTTGGCCACAGATGCTCGCGTCCACTGTGCAGTTCTCAAACAACGACCAACCACCCATCACCCCCGGTAACCACCGGAGTTCACTGGGGCCGGCACTGAAGGCAGCCAACCATCGGCCGAACCCTCAGACACCCAACAGCGTGCCCGACACCCTCGCCACTCATGATCAGCTTTCCACGCTCCGAAGAACAGTACTTGCAGCCCGAGATGACTGAGAGTGCCGAATAATCAACGTTCCACCCATGAGCAACCACCGTCGAACGTATGCCGACGTAATGGCCCTGGACCACCAAGCAAGCTTGGCGGCCTAGATGCTCCTTAGAAAGGAGGTGATCCAGCCGCACCTTCCGGTACGGCTACCTTGTTACGACTTCGTCCCAATCGCCAGTCCCACCTTCGACAGCTCCCTCCCACAAGGGGTTGGGCCACCGGCTTCGGGTGTTACCGACTTTCGTGACGTGACGGGCGGTGTGTACAAGGCCCGGGAACGTATTCACCGCAGCAATGCTGATCTGCGATTACTAGCAACTCCGACTTCATGGGGTCGAGTTGCAGACCCCAATCCGAACTGAGACAGGCTTTTTGAGATTCGCTCCGCCTCGCGGCTTCGCAGCTCTTTGTACCTGCCATTGTAGCACGTGTGCAGCCCAAGACATAAGGGGCATGATGACTTGACGTCGTCCCCACCTTCCTCCGAGTTGACCCCGGCAGTCTCCTGTGAGTCCCCATCACCCCGAAGGGCATGCTGGCAACACAGAACAAGGGTTGCGCTCGTTGCGGGACTTAACCCAACATCTCACGACACGAGCTGACGACAGCCATGCACCACCTGTACACCGACCACAAGGGGGGCACTATCTCTAATGCTTTCCGGTGTATGTCAAGCCTTGGTAAGGTTCTTCGCGTTGCGTCGAATTAAGCCACATGCTCCGCTGCTTGTGCGGGCCCCCGTCAATTCCTTTGAGTTTTAGCCTTGCGGCCGTACTCCCCAGGCGGGGAACTTAATGCGTTAGCTGCGGCACCGACGACGTGGAATGTCGCCAACACCTAGTTCCCACCGTTTACGGCGTGGACTACCAGGGTATCTAATCCTGTTCGCTCCCCACGCTTTCGCTCCTCAGCGTCAGTAATGGCCCAGAGATCCGCCTTCGCCACCGGTGTTCCTCCTGATATCTGCGCATTTCACCGCTACACCAGGAATTCCGATCTCCCCTACCACACTCTAGCCTGCCCGTATCGACTGCAGACCCGGGGTTAAGCCCCGGGCTTTCACAACCGACGTGACAAGCCGCCTACGAGCTCTTTACGCCCAATAATTCCGGACAACGCTTGCGCCCTACGTATTACCGCGGCTGCTGGCACGTAGTTAGCCGGCGCTTCTTCTGCAGGTACCGTCACTTTCGCTTCTTCCCTGCTGAAAGAGGTTTACAACCCGAAGGCCGTCATCCCTCACGCGGCGTCGCTGCATCAGGCTTTCGCCCATTGTGCAATATTCCCCACTGCTGCCTCCCGTAGGAGTCTGGGCCGTGTCTCAGTCCCAGTGTGGCCGGTCGCCCTCTCAGGCCGGCTACCCGTCGTCGCCTTGGTGAGCCACTACCTCACCAACAAGCTGATAGGCCGCGGGCTCATCCTTCACCGCCGGAGCTTTTAACCCCCGCCCATGCAGGCAGGAGT